>JAXDPB010000037.1:0-62374 GCA_034668585.1 Sphingomonadales bacterium
GAAACAGCGCATGCGGGTCGAATGGCTTGCTCTTCAGCTCCGGATGGAACTGCACCCCGACGAACCACGATTGCGCGCGCTTCCTCATGCCCCGGCATGAGAGTCGTGCTCATTCCGGCCGCTCCACGTCCCCTCCTTCATACCAGCCTCGATTGCTTGACGGCTGCCTCGATGAAGCTGGCGAAGAGGGGGTGCGGATCAAAGGGCTTGCTCTTGAGCTCGGGGTGAAATTGGACGCCGACGAACCAGGGGTGGTCGGGGCGTTCTACTATTTCGGGCAAAGCGCCGTCCGGGCTCATGCCGGTGAAGAGGAGGCCGCCTGCCTCAAGCGCGGCCTTGTAGTGGATGTTGACCTCGTAGCGGTGGCGGTGGCGTTCGCTGATTCGGTCGGCGCCGTAGATCGAGTGGACGTGGCTGTTGCCGGCCAGCTTCGCTTCGTATGCGCCCAGCCGCATGGTGCCGCCCAGCTCGCCTTCGGCATCGCGCCTTTGCTGCAGGCCCTCGGCGTCCATCCATTCGGTGATCAGGCCGACGACGGGCTCTTCGGCTTCGCCGAATTCGGTCGATTTCGCGCCGGCGATGCCCGCGGTGTTTCTCGCGCCTTCGATGCAGGCCATCTGCATTCCCAGGCAAATGCCGAAATAGGGGACCTTGCGCTCGCGGGCGAAGTGGACCGAGTGGATCATGCCTTCGGTGCCGCGCTCGCCGAAGCCGCCGGGGACGAGGATTCCGTGGAGGGGCTCGAGCTCGGCGGCGACGTCGGCGTCGGGCCGCTCGAAGACCTCGCCCTCGATCCAGCGGATTACGACCTTGACTCGGTTGGCGAGGCCGCCGTGGACGAGGGCTTCGGTAAGGCTCTTATAGGCGTCGGGGAGGCCGGTATATTTGCCGACGACTCCGATCGTGACCTCGCTTTCCCAGTTGAACAGGCGGTCGATGACGTCGTCCCAGCGGGCCATGGCGGGCTCGGGGGCGTCGGTTATGGCGAAGGCGCGGAGGACCTCGGCGTCGAGGCCGGCTTCGTGATATTGGGCGGGGACGGCGTAGATCGACTTGGCGTCCAAAGCGGGGATGACCGCTTCCTTGCGGACGTTGCAGAAGAGGGCGATCTTGGCGCGGTCGCTGTCGGGGAGCGGGTGCTCGGTCCGGCAGACGAGGATCTCGGGCTGGATTCCCAGCGAGGTCAGCTCGCGCACGCTGTGCTGGGTCGGCTTGGTCTTCAGCTCGCCGGCGGCGGCGATGTAGGGGACGAGGGTGGTGTGGATGCTGAGCGTGCGCTCCCTGCCCTGCTCGTTCCTGAACTGGCGGATCGCCTCGATGAAGGGGAGCGATTCGATGTCGCCGACGGTGCCGCCGACCTCGCAGATCAGGAAGTCGAGATCCGGATCGAGATCGGCGCGGATGAACTCCTTGATCGCGTTGGTGACGTGGGGGACGACCTGGACGGTGGCGCCGAGATAGTCGCCGCGGCGCTCCCTGGCGATGATGCCCTGGTAGATCCGGCCGGAGGTGACGTTGTCGGCCTGGCGGGCGGGGACTCCGGTGAAGCGCTCGTAATGGCCCAAATCGAGGTCGGTCTCGGCGCCGTCGTCGGTGACGTAGACCTCGCCATGCTGGTAGGGCGACATCGTCCCGGGATCGACGTTGAGATAAGGGTCGAGCTTGCGGATCCGGACCTTGTAGCCGCGCGCCTGGAGGAGCGCCGCCAGGGCCGCGGCCATCAGGCCCTTGCCAAGCGATGAGACCACGCCGCCGGTGATGAAAATGAACCGCGCCATGGGAATCACCGGATAGAGAAGCGGGCGGCGGGAGGGCAAGGGCGCGAATCGAAAATATTCGTCATCCCGGCGCAAGCCGGGACCTCAGGGAGGCGGGGCGCGGCGTTTTTCACCCCATGAGGTCCCGGCTTTCGCCGGGATGACGGACGACCGGTTGGGGGCGGGGTGACGGCCCCGAAGCTGTCCGCTAGGAGGCCGTCATGCGGGTGGCGATCGTCGGGGCGGGTTATTCTGGGACGATCGCGGCCGTCGAGACGGCGCGGGCGGCCCCCGGGGCCGAGATAATCCTCATCGAGAAAAGCGGGCGCTTCGCCTCGGGCGCCGCCTACGGGACGAATTCGGCGGGCCATCTCCTCAACGTCAGGGCGCGCAACATGAGCGCCCTGGCGGGGGAGCCGGGGCATTTCGCGCGCTGGGCGGCGGGCGAGGGCTATTCGCCCGACGATTACGTGCCCCGGCGGGACTATCGCCGCTATCTGGCCGGGCTGCTCGACGGGGCCCCGGGGGTCATGCGGGTGAAGGGCGAGGCGGTGGCCGTCGAGGACGGCGCACTCCGGCTCGCCAGCGGAGAACGGATCGGCTGCGACGCCCTGGTGCTCGCGGGGGGCAACTTCCCCTCCCGGTTGCCGGCGGCGTTCGGAGATCGGGCGATCCACGATCCGTGGGGACCCGAAGGCGCCGCGGCGGCGGCGGCGGCGGCGGCGAGCGGCTCGGAGCTGCTTCTGGTCGGCACCGGCCTCACCATGGTCGACATGGCGGTCAGCCTCGAGGAAGCGGGCTTCAACGGTCGAATCACCGCCTTTTCGAGGCGCGGGCTGGTGCCGCGGCCGCACCTGTCGCCGGCGGCGGCGCCGCTCGAGCGGCAGCCCCCGGAGCGGCTCGCCGAGCTGGTCCGCGAGGTTCGGTCGCGCTCGCCCTGGCGGGCCTCGGTCGACGGGCTGAGGCCGCACAGCATCGCCTTGTGGCGGGGGCTGAGCGAGGCCGAGCAACGCCGCTTCCTGCGCCATCTTCGCCCCTGGTGGGACGTCCATCGCCACCGCATCGCGCCGCAGGTGGCGGCCCGGATCGAGGCGATGCGCGGCTCCGGCCGGCTCGAAGTGGCGGCGGGGCGGATCGCGCGGGTCGACGGCGAAACGGTGACGATCGCCCGGCGCGGCGGCGGCGAGCTCGAGCGGCGCTTCGCGGCGGTGATCAACTGCACCGGGCCGGAGGGCGCCATCGAGCGGATCGGCGACCCGCTCATCCAGGACCTGCTGGCCAGCGGCCGGGCGCGGGCGGACCGTCTCGGTCTCGGCTTCGAGGTGGACGCGGACTCGAGGGTGGCGGGAAACGGCCGCTCCCCCGCTCTCTTCGCGCTCGGGCCGCTGACCAAGGGCAGTTTCTGGGAAATCGTCGCCGTGCCCGACATACGCGGGCAGGCGGCGGGAGTCGCGAAGGCGATCGCCGCCCTCTAGATCATTGAGCCAGCGGCACCGAGCCGTTGCCCGCGGCGGAATTGGCGGGAGCCCGGGCGGCCGCGCCGGCGAGCGGGTCGGCTACCGGCGGCGCGGCGGCCGGAGCGAGCGGAGCCGAACGCGGCGCCGCTTTGGACAATGAGGGATCGATCCGGGTCGGAGCCCGCTCGATCGTGGCGAGGCCGGCGAGGACGATCGAGAGGATGACGAAGAAGGTCGCCAGCACCGAGGTGGCGCGAGTGAGAAAATCGGCCGCCCCCCGCGCCGACATCAGCCCCGAGGGACTTCCGCCGACGCCGAGCCCGCCCCCTTCCGAACGCTGCATCAGGATCACCGCGACCATCGAGGCGGCGATCAGCGACTGGAGAATCAGGAGGAAGGTGAACATGGGGGGCTTTCGGCAAGTATGAGGGTGCGATCTAGGTGAAGACGGGGCTGCATTCAATCCTCCCCGGGACGGGGGGGGGACCGCCGGCGAAGCCGGGGATGGAGGGGGCTTTGGCGCCCGTGCGGCGAGGACCCCCCTCCACCATGCTTCGCATGGTCCCCTCCCCGTCCCGGGGAGGAATTAACTCCTCGCCGCCGCCTCGATGATCGGAACGAACTGGGCGGCGGTGAGGCTGGCGCCGCCGACGAGGGCGCCGTCGACATTGTCGAGAGCGAACAGCTCCGCCGCGTTGGCGGCGCTGACCGAGCCGCCGTAGAGGATCCGGATGCGGCCGCCGGCCTCGCCGAAGCGGTCGACCAGGGCCGCGCGAATGGCCGAATGAATCGTCTTCACGTCCCCCGGGCTGGCGACCTTGCCGGTGCCGATCGCCCAGATCGGCTCGTAGGCGACGACGAGGTCGCCGTCGCCGCCCGGATCCGGCAGCGAGCCGGTGAGCTGGGCGCCGACCCGATCGAGCGCCCGGCCGGCCTCGCGCTCCTCGTCGCTCTCGCCGACGCAGACGATCGCCTGGAGCCCGGCGGCAAGCGCCGCTTCGGCCTTGCCGCGGATCCGGTCATCGTCCTCGGCGGCCTCGGCCCGGCGCTCGCTGTGGCCGACGATGACGAGCCTGGCGCCGGCCTCCTTCAGCATCGCCGCGGAGATGGCGCCGGTATGGGCGCCGCTCGCCGTCCAGTGACAGTCCTGGCCGCCAATGGCGAGCCCCCCCGAGCGAGCGACGGCGGAAGGAATGAGAGTGAAAGGCGGGCAGAGGGCGACGTCTACTCCCCCCGCCCCGCGCGCGGCCTCGGCGATCGCGCCCAGCTCGGCGAGGGCGGCGAGGCTGCCGTTCATCTTCCAGTTGCCGGCGACCAGCTTGCGGCGGACGTGCATCGAATTTCCTCTTCGGTACTCGCCGTTCCCGCGAAAGCGGGAATCCGGGACGGCCGCACGGCGGGATTCCCACGTTCGCGGGAATGACGATTGAAGTCGCCGCCTAGCAACCGGGGCAGGGCCTGCCAAGCTTGCCCGCGCCGGACGGCGCTTCTATGACCCCGCGCAACCTCTCATTCGCAGGATCAAAGCTCGATGCTCTCCCTTTTCCGCCGCGGCTTCATGGCCAAGATCATGCTCGCCGTGCTCTTCCTCAGCCTGGTGGCGATCGTCATCACCGGCTTCGGGACCGGCGGCAGCGGCCTCGGCGACCTCGGCGGGCTCAAGACGGGGACGGTGGCCAGCGTCGGCGGCGAGCAGATCACCTCCGACCGCCTGCGCGACGAGACTCAGCGCCAGTTCGAGCGAATCCGCACCCAGCAGCCCGAGCTCGACCTCGCCACTTTCCTTCGCCGCGGCGCGATCTCCGAGGTGCTCCAGCAGCTGATCGACATCACCGCGACCACCGTCTTCGGCCACTCGCACGGTCTCGCCGTTTCGAGGCAGATGATCGACCGGGAGATTGCCGGAGTCCCCGCCTTCCAGGACGTGGCGGGCCGCTTCGACGACGCCACCTTCCGCCAGATCCTCGCTCGGGAGAAGATCACCGAGCAGCAGCTTCGCGACGATCTGCAGGCCCAGCTCCTCCAGCGCCAGCTCGTCCTCCCCGCCGCCGGCTCCGCCTACGTTCCGAATGCGCTCGCCGTCCAATATGCCTCGCTCCTGCTCGAGCAGCGCAGCGGCCTGGTCGGAGCCGTGCCCTCGGCGGCGCTGGGTGCCGGCGGCGAACCCGGCGAGGCCGAGCTCGCCGCTTTCTATCGCGGCAACAAGGCACGCTACACGATCCCCGAGCGCCGGGTGATCCGCTACGCCGCCTTCGACACCGCCAGCGTCGCGGCCCAGTCGCAGGCGACCGACGCCGAGATCGAGGCCGCCTATCGCCAGAACCCGGCCTATAAGGCTCGGGAGACCCGGAGCCTGTCGCAGGTCGTGCTTCCGAGCGAGGCGGCGGCGAAGGCCTTCGCGCAGAAGATCGCCGGCGGCAAGAGCTTCGCCGCGGCCGCGACCGAGGCGGGATTCTCGCCCTCGGACACCGCGCTCGGAATCAACAGCCGCGAGGCGATCGCCAGCAAGAGCTCGCCCGCGGTTGCCGCGGCCGCCTTCGGCGCCGCGAAAGGCGCCACGGTCGGACCGATCCGCTCCCCGTTCGGCTGGCATTTGATTCGAGTCGACGACGTCATCGTCTCGGCCGCGAAGCCGCTCGCCGCGGTCCGCGGCGAGGTCGCGGCCCAGATCCAGCAGCGCAAGGCCGCCGGCGCCATCAACGACCTCGCCACCCGCATCGAGAATGCGGTGAGCGACGGCTCGACCTTCGACGAGGTCGTCGCCGCGCAGAAGCTGGCGGTGAAGGAGACTCCGCCGGTGACCGCGACCGGAGCGGCGCCCGAGACGCCCGGCTGGCAGCCCCCGCCCGAGCTTCAGCCGCTGCTCGAAGGCGCGTTCGCGATGGAGGCCGGCGAGGATCCGGCGGTCGAGACGATCCAGGAGAATCAGCGCTACGCGCTCATCGCCGTGACCCGCACGATCCCGGCCGCGGCGCCGCCGCTGGCCCGTATCCGCGACCGGGTGAAGACGGACCTCGTCGTCCGCCGCGCTTCGGAGCGGGCGCGGGCGGTAGCGAGCGCGATCGTCGCCCGGATCAACGCCGGCACTGCCCCCGCTTCGGCCTTCGCCCAGGCCCAGGTGAAGCTGCCGGCGGTGCAGACCCTGACCGCCACCCGCCGCGAGATCGCCCGCGAGAACGCGCAGGTGCCGCCGCCCATGGCGATGATGTTCAGCCTGCCGCGCGGCAAGGCCCGGATCCTGGCCGCGCCGGACGGCCGCGGCTGGTTCGTCGTCTACCTCGAGAAGATCGTGCCGGGCGACGCCCGCAAGGAGCCGGGGCTGATCGAGGCGGTCCGAAGCCAGTTCGGGCAGATACTCGGCGACGAATATGCCCGCCAGTTCACCGGAGCGATCCGGGCCGGGCTCGATGTGCGCAACAACCAGGAGGCCGTTCGCAAGGTCCAGGCCGAAATGCTGGGGACGAGCGGCACGGCCGAATGACCGCGGCGGTCGGAGAGCCGCCGCGATGATCCTCGTTCTCGACAATTACGACAGCTTCACCTGGAATATCGTCCATTATCTGCGCCAGCTCGGCGAGGACGTGCGGGTCGAGCGCAACGACGCCGTCACCGCCGCGGAGGCGCTGGCGAGCGGGGCCCGGGCGTTCCTGATCTCGCCGGGACCGGGCCGCCCCGAAGCCGCGGGCGTTTCGCTGGACCTGGTGGCGGCCTGCGCCGAGGCTCGGCGGCCGCTGCTCGGCATCTGCCTCGGCCATCAGTCGCTGGCGCTTCATTTCGGCGGCCGGATCGTCGGCGCCGACACCGTCATGCACGGCAAGACCTCCGCCGTGCGGCACGACGGCACGGGCCTGTTCGATGGCCTCCCCTCCCCGTTCACCGCCGCCCGCTATCACTCGCTGACGGTGGCGCCCGAGAGCGTTCCGGACTGCCTCGTCGTCAACGCGCAGGGCGACGACTCGACGGTCCAGGGCGTTCGCCACCGCTCGCTTCCGATCCACGGCGTTCAATTCCATCCCGAGAGCGTCGCCAGCGAACAGGGGCTCGAGCTGCTCGCCAATTTCATTGGAATCGCCAATTGTTCCGGAGCCGCTTGACAATCCCCGTAACGTTCCCTACTCGTTCCGTGTACGTTTCACAGGGGACTGACGACCATGCTGACCCGTAAGCAAAGCGAGCTTCTCACCTACATCCAGGCCCGCCTGGGCGAAAGCGGCGTGTCCCCATCTTTCGAGGAGATGAAGGACGCGCTGGCTCTGAAATCCAAGTCCGGGGTCCACCGGCTCATCTCGGCGCTGGAGGAGCGAGGCTTCATCCGCCGGCTTCCCAACCGGGCCCGGGCGCTGGAGATATTGCGCATGCCGGACGCTCAGGCCGGAGTCGCCACCCAGGCCAAGGCCCCGGCGGCGGCGCCCCAGCCCGCCAACGACGTCATCGACCTGCCGCTTCACGGCCGGATCGCCGCGGGCATGCCGATCGAGGCGCTGGAAGGGCAGACCACCCTCCCCGTCCCCGCGGCCCTGCTCGGCCCGGGCGAGCATTATGCGCTCGAAGTGTCGGGCGATTCGATGGTCGACGAGGGCATTCTCGACGGCGATTATGCGCTGATCCGCAAGACCGACACGGCGCGCGACGGCGAGATCGTGGTCGCCCTGATCAACGACGACGAGGCGACCTTGAAGACCTTCCGCAAGGAGGGTCAGATGGTCCGCCTCGATCCGGCCAACCGCCGCTACGACCCGCAGCGCTACCGGCCCGATCAGGTCCGGATCCAGGGCCGGCTGGCGGGGCTGCTTCGGCGCTATTGACGGATCGCCGTCCCGCCGAAAGCCGGGACGGCGATCCGTCATCCCGGCGAAGGCCGGGATCCCAGGGGGTGAAAGGCGCCTAAGCTCTTCACCCCTGGGGGCCCCAGCCTTCGCTGGGGCGACGGCTGGGAGGAACATCGAATGGCGCGGTTGAACTATGTCGAGCTGCCGGTGAGCGACATCGGCGCGGCCAAAAGCTTTTACGAGGCCGCGTTCGGCTGGAGCCTGACCGGCTTCGGGCCGACCTACGCCGCGACCCTGACCGGCGACACCGACATCGGGCTTCAGGCCGATGCCGCCGACTCGACCAGGGCGCCGCTGCCGGTCATCGACGTGCCCGACCTCGAGTCGGCGCTGGCCGCGGTCGAGGCGGCGGGCGGCCGAATCGTCCGGCCGATCTTCGCCTTCCCAGGCGGCCGCCGCTTCCACTTCCTCGACCCCGCCGGCAACGAGCTTGCGGCGGTGACGGCGGACCATTGAGGCCGAAGCTTACGGCACAGATGGCAAGTGCAAGCTTCGTAAGCTTCGCATGCTTCCTCCGGCGCGCTCGACGCCGGGTGCGCGGTTGCAATCCGGCGCCTGCGCCCCTAGATGGCCCCCTCGCCCGGCGGGCATGGACGCATAGCTCAGTTGGTAGAGCAGCTGACTCTTAATCAGCGGGTCCCAGGTTCGAGCCCTGGTGCGTCCACCATTTTTTCAAAGACTTGGCGGCCGGCCTGATCGGCCGTTCCGACAATTTACCGACGCCAGCTCCTGATCCGCACCCGGAGCGGAAGGATCGCCTGCGCTAAACGGTGCTCCTCTGCTTCGTCGGGCCGGCCGAACTCGGCAGCTTGCTCGACGCCTTTCCGCCCGCGAATGTGCCTGCGCGAGGCAGGACTCGCCGCTTTTGTCCCCCGGACAAGGTGGATTCCATGTCGCCGACGAGCGGCCCGTAACCCATCGGCACCTGCACGATGTCGTTGTGAACCGCCGCGGCCGCGGCTGAAAGGTGGATCCGCTCGACGTCCGGCGAATCCTCGAACAAGGCGATATTGTTGGCGAGCGATCCGGCGAACGGGCTGTCTTCCTGGAGAACGGCAAGCGTTTGTGGCTCCAAAATGGATGGAATCGAGGCACTTCGCCGGCTCGACAGCACCGGGCTTTCCTGCAAACACGGTTGGCGAAATGTTCGGGATGTGACCGGTGAATCGGCTTCAACGACAATCTGCCCGCCCTTCACGGCCAGAGATCCGGGTCCAAGTCTGAGCGGTGGAGCATATCCCGCAAGCAGATGAGGACTTGCCGCTGTTCCGTGACGAGGTGCTTCGGCGCAATCTCTACCGGCTCGAGGGCGACGTCGTCGCCCTGCACAGTCCCTGGCACTGGGGCGTCATTGGGCTTTTCGCGGCACTGATAGGCGCCCTGGGCTTGTGGGCGTCTCTGGCAAGCTACTCCCGAATCCACAAACTCCAGGGCGTGGTCGTCCCCCAGATACCCGTCGCGAAGGTGCATGCACCGCGCGCCGGCGTCGTTGAACGAGTTCTCGTTTCCGAGGGCCAGGAGGTCCACCCCGGCGACGTTCTGGTCGTTTTCCAAACGCCGGACGATGCCGCCAGCGGAACTGCACTGCTTGATGCGGAGCGCGCTCTGGCCCAGCAAAATGACGACATTGCCCGGGAACAGATCAGGCTCGAGGCTGCAAAGTCGACCGCCAATCGCGCGGAACTCGAAGCTGCGATCGCGGGCCTCTCCCAGCAGGAGCAGCGTCTCAATCGGCAGATCGCCCACCAGACGCGGCTCGTGGCCAGCGCCCGCTCGCTGGTCGATTCGATCTCGACCGTCGCCGCCAAGGGTTATGTGTCGCGAATCGAGGTGGAACGCCGCCAGGCCCAGCTGATCGATGCGGAGCAGCGCTTCGAGGCCTTGCACGGGGAACTCGCCGGCACTCGGATGGAGGCGGCCAAAGCCCGTGCGAGCCTGTCGCGTCTCGCGGTAGAGCAGGAGCAGCGCCTCGCCTCCCTGGCGACCTCGGCCAACCAGGCTCGGCGCGAACGGTCGAGGTCGGAGGCGGCTTTGACCTACGCGGTCCGTGCGCCGATCGGCGGAAAAGTCACCGCCGTCCTTGCGGCTCCCGGAAGCGTCGTCGAAAGGACGACCTCCCTGCTCTCGATCGTTCCTTCGGGAGGGGCGCTTCAAGTCGAAGCGTTCGCGCCCTCGCAGGCGATCGCCCACGTGCGATCCGGCCTCGCCGTGGCCATCGCCTACGATGCCTTTCCACGCGACCAATTCGGCACGTTCCCCGGGACGATCACCGACGTTTCGCGAACGGTGCTTCTGCCCGACGAGGCGCCGGCGCCGCTAAAGCTTGGAGCACCTGCCTATCGCGTCCATGTGACCCTAAGGGAGCGACCGGGCCAAGGCGGCGGCGAGCCGGTGCCGCTTCGGCCGGGGATGAAGGCCGAGGTTTCGGTGCCGACCGAGTCCAGGAGCGTGCTCGGGTGGCTCGTGCGCGGCTTCAGCGGCCGGTGACTCCGAAATGAGCAACTCCGGACCTCTGTCCCTGCTGACCTTTCTAGGCCGCCGCAAGGCGAGGGTCGTCCTGCAATCGGAGCCCGCCGAATGCGGCCTTGCCTGCCTTGCCACGGTGGCAAGCCATTACGGCCACGACACCGACCTTCTGCTTCTGCGCGAGCGCTTCCCCATCTCCCTCAAGGGCGCGACCCTGGCCACGCTCATGCGCATCGGCGAAGCGATGGGCCTGGCGTCGCGGGCCTTGCGGGTCGAGCCCGAGCTCCTCGAGACGATGGCGTTGCCCGTCATCCTGCACTGGAACATGAGCCACTTCGTGGTGCTCACCGAGGTGAGCGGACGCGGAGCCGCCAAAAAGTATCACCTCGCCGATCCCGCGATCGGCCACCGCACCCTTTCGTTCGCGGAAATCTGCGCGTCGTTTACCGGTGTGGCGCTGGAAATGCATCCGGCGGCCGGCTTCGAACCGAAAACGGAAAGGACCCGCCTCCGCCTTCGCCAGCTCTGGACTCGAATCCACAAGCTTGGAGGAGCCTTGGGGCAGATCCTCGCGCTCACGGTGGTGATGCAGCTGGCGACCCTTGTCAGCCCGCTGTTCCTCCAGTTCGCGGTCGACAACATCATCCCGGCCGGCGATTTCAATATTCTGTTCGCGCTCGCATTCGGCTTTCTGATCGTTGCCGCCACGGCCGTCGCAGCCGCTCTCGTGCGGGGCTATCTGATCACCAACCTGGGGCAGTTGCTCAGCTATCAGTTCATCGTCAACCTCAGCCGGCACCTCTTCAAGTTGCCGCTCAGCTGGTTCGAGAAGCGCCAGGTAGGCGATCTCCTGTCCCGCCTCGAATCCACGCATCCGATCAGCGAGTTCCTGAGCCGCAACCTCATTGCCG
Organism: Sphingomonadales bacterium; assembly: GCA_034668585.1. GTDB lineage: Bacteria > Pseudomonadota > Alphaproteobacteria > Sphingomonadales > Sphingomonadaceae > Allosphingosinicella. The sequence goes on from JAXDPB010000037.1 coordinate 11,421, forward strand.
CGCTGGTCGATGGAATAATGACGATCACGACGCTCATCGTCATGTTTCTATACTCGCCCCTGCTGAGCTTCCTCGCGATGAGCGCCCTGGGCGTCTACGCCGCGGTGCGCCTCGGCCTCCTTCCATCCTACAACCGCCTCAACGAGGAGGCTCTCGCCGCTCGCGGGCGCGAGCATGGGATGATGATCGAGAACCTCAGCGGAATGGCTTCGATCAAGGCGTTCAGCCAGGAAAACGAACGCCTCTCTTTGTGGGTCTCGCGAAAAGCGGATGCCGTGAACAGGATCGCGGCGGTGGCGCGCATCCAGTCGATATGGGACCAGCTCGACACGACGGTACGGACGCTCGAGGCGGTCGCGTTCGTCACCGTCGCGATCTGGCTGGCGATGACCGGCAGCCTCTCGCTCGGCATGCTGTTCGCCTTTGCGGCCTACAAGCAGCAATTCCTCACCGCGAGCTTCAACCTGGTGCTCATGTTCAGCACGTTCAGGACTTTGGACGTCCACCTCCAGAGAATATCGGAGGTGGCGCTGGCGAGCCCCGAGGCGTTGCACGACCGGGACTTCCTGGAGCGTCCGCCGGTTTCGGGCCGGCTCGAGCTCAGCAAGGTGTCCTACAGCTACGGAAGCGGCGAGCCGAGAATTTTGGACCATCTCGATCTCAGCGTCGCACCGGGCGAGACCGTCGCCATCATGGGCCGTTCCGGACAAGGCAAGACCACTCTTCTGAAGTTGATGCTCGGCCTGCTCGAACCGGACACCGGAACGATCGCGGTCGACGGGATCGCGCTCGACCAGTTCGGCCATCGCTCCTGGCGCCGGCAGGTCGGCTACGTGGCTCAGGACGATGCGCTTTATTCCGGCTCGATCGCCCAGAATATCGCCTTCTTCGACCCGAACCAGGACATGGAGCGGGTGCTGGCCGCGGCGAGGCAGGCGGCCATTCACGACGATATCATCGCCATGCCGATGCAGTATCAGAGCCTGGTTGGAGACATGGGCTCGACCCTCTCGGGGGGGCAAAAGGCGCGAGTGCTGATCGCCCGCGCTCTCTACCGCCAGCCGAGAGTCCTTCTCGTCGACGAGGGCAGCGCACATCTCGATCTGGAAACGGAAAAGACCCTGAACGAGGCGATATCCGCACTTGGCATTACGCGTATCCTCGTGTCGCACAGGCCCGAGACGATCGAGCGCGCGGACCGGGTGCTCGAGTTGCGCGACGGCAGGATCGTGGCCGAGAAGGCGGGGCGATCGCGGGCTCGCGCCGGATCGGCAGCCCATCCGGCATTGGATCAGGGCGCCGAGGGCGGCGCGGCCTGAACCCGGATTTCGATGTCCCGTTCGGACGTCAGCAAAGGGGGAGGATTGCGTTCGCCGGGCCTTACCAGCACCCGGTCGAGCGCAATCGCATCCGGGCTGCTGCCCTTGACGTGCAGCTCGACAAGAGAATGCTTGTCTTTTGCGAGCAATCCTTTCGGCACCTCCACGGCACGCCGGCCGAGAGCGGCCATCCACCCTGGCCGGGAGCGCACCGCCGGGACCGGAAAGTGGAGGACGTTCAGGTCGACCACTCCGGCATAGTCGCCGACTCCCACGTCCCGCCCGTTCTTCTTGAAGACGACGCTGCCGGTGGGGCTCGCCCGCATCACCCGGCTGACCAGGCGGCCGGGGAGACAGCCTTGCGGAACGGGCTGCCGCTGGTCGATGGTCAAGGGATCGAGGCCCGTGATCCGGGCCAGGCGGGTCGCCATCCAGCTTTCCCGTCTCCCCAGCCCGCCATCGAAGGGTATCTCGGTCGCGTGACGGAAGCCGACATAGATCAGGACTTTATCCTCGGGATATTTCACGATCACCCGCCGGGCGATGGTCTGGGCCTGCCACTCCTCGCGCGCGGCGACAGGATCCACGGCGCCCGGGGGGTTGCCGTCGTAGGAGTGGAGACGGTAGCCGAGGCCGAGCGCCTGCTTCAGAAAATCGGCGAACATGGCCTCATTCGTGTAGATGCCGTCCGACCGCACGATATATCCTCGGCGGCGAATCTTCTCCGTGGCCGCTGCCGCCGCATCGTCGGTCATTCGATCGTTGATCGCCTCCGCGGCGAGATGCCTGTAGCCCAGCGGCCGCAGCGCCCGCGCCAGCTGCAGCGCGAACGCGCGATGCCGCGGCGTTGAGTGGTTCTCGTTCAGGATGACGACCCGCGACCTTTTGGCCCGTTCGACGATCTCGCCGACCGCGTCGGAGGGTTGCGCCCCGCTGAGCGCCGACTGGAGCGAGCCCGCCTCACAATCCTCATCGGCCGGCCGGTAATCGACCGATCCGCCGAGCACGAAGGAACGGGCCAGCGCAATCGCGTCGGGATCCGCGCCCGGCTTGCCGGCGCTCCGCTCGAGCCCCAGCCATCCTTCGAGGTAGCGGCCCTCGCCGAGGATCATCCCCAAATACTTTTGTTCCGGGGCCGGGAGCGGCGCGGCTCCGCCCATGGCGCTCGTCGCGCACAGCACCGACACTGCAACCCCGGAGCAAAGGAGCATCGCCGGCACAGCGGATTTCGGCAGGCCGTGGCGGCGCGGCCTACGCATCGTTCAGCTCCTCGGATCGGGACGAAAGGCGCTGGTCGGGAGCAGTCATCTTACCCCTCTGCACATGTTCCAACCGCTCCGAGTGCAGATAAGCGAGGACGTCCTCATACTGATCCTGAAAATCGGAAAGCCTGATCCGATCGGCTCCGGGGCCCGGGTACCGATAGTCGTGATCTCCCGACTCCAGAAAATTCACGAACGCGTCCAGCACGGGTATGTCGGGATTCACATCTTCAACCCACAGAAACTGACCAAGGGGATTGGTTTCGAGAAAGATCCACTCTCCAGCGTCGTCGATGATGAAATCCAGCGTCCCGAAATTGAGGTTGCACCGGCGTTCAAACTCGAAAACGGATCGCTGAACCTTTTCCGGGACTTCTATTGCCTGGCATCCGAACACCTTCCAATCCGGGGCAAGCCGGTAATCCACTTCCGCTCCGGCAACCGACTGGGAGTCGATGTTGGCCGCAAAGAGGCTGTGTCCCATCACCGTGAGCCGGACCTCCGATCTCTTCCTCACCTCGGCCTGGAAGATGCAGGGCGCCAGCTCGAGCTCGCCGTCCATGACGTCGCTCGCCTTGACGCGAGTGGTCTCGAGCGCGGCGACTCCGCCGTCTTTCAGGTCCCACATCGACGAATAGACCGGCTTTACGATGGTGAGCCGACCGTCCGATTCGTTTTCGTCGATGAAGCTTCGAGCGGCCTTGCTGCTCGTTGTCACCAGGGTTCGAGGTATTGCCAGGCCGGAATTGTGGGCCACTGTCAGCTGATAATGCTTCAACCGGCTAACCTCGCTCCCCACCGGCGGATTTACGGAGAATGCGGCGGTCTCGGCAATCGAGCGAAGCACGCTGTCGAGTACGCATCCCCAGTAGGTGCGCGCGATGACGGTATCGGAGGGATGGACCGTCTCCGGCAAGATCACCTGCGCGGGCCGCCGAAGCCAGAAGGCATCATATTCATGGAAATCGATCCTCGTGCCCGAACTCTCGAAAACCGCTCCGTTGGGCAGGTCGGGCCGGAGGGTGAGGCAGGCGGCTTGAGGGAGATCGCCGAAATAGACCAGATCGCAAACATGACCCTTTTTCTCGAGGGCCCAGCGGACGGCATGGGAGTGGTGATCTCCCGCTTCGGTAAGCACGCAGAACTTCATCCCGTCGATCTCCGTCTCTCCGGCCTTCGGGGCCGGGCTCGAGGTTTGAAGTCGCCCTAGGCCACGGAGAGTTTCCCAACAAGCTCCGGTGGATAGGTAAGATTGTTCTGATCCGAATCGGATGAATTAAAGGCCAGCTGCTCATTGACGAATCGCGGCGAAAAGGGTGCTGTCGAGGCGGCGTTCGACAGGTGGACGCCCTCATTCGGAAGGACCCCAAATGACCCAGCAAGATACGAACGCACCGCGACTCTTTGCTCGGCGAATGGCTCGCGAACTGACGATGGCGGAATTGTCCGCGGTTTCGGGAGCCGGCCCCTATTGCTTCAGGTGCGTCCCGGACAACATCGGTCCCAACGGCGGCGACACCCAGGTTTACGAGCGCGACTGATCCCAGGCTCGATGGAGGCAGGGAAGGACTTTCCTTTCCCTGTCTCCGTTCCCCGGCTGCGGCGGCCGCGACTTCACCAACGCTTTGAGCCGGGCGTTCGCCCGCTACTCGGCCAAGGGCCTGGCCCCGCTGCGATCGGCGGGCCTCGGCCGAACCGGCCCGCCGTCCGGGGCGCCATGATCGAAGAGAAGGCGCGCCGCCTGCCGCGCGGCTTCGCAAGGCAGGGTCGCGGCTCCGTTCCACTCCCGCTTCCGCGCTGCCCAGCGCGCATGGCTGAACGTCATATGCGGGGTCGCGGCAACGATGTTCGCGAGCTTCAGCGCGGCGCGCTCGCCCTCCAATTCCGGCTGACGGCTTTCGCCGCTCGGCTCGAGAAGCTCCACCGCGCGCGCGGATAGAGCGGGCTCCAGCCCGAGCGACGACAGGGTGCCCGCGGTGAGATATTCTTCGTCAAAGCCTTGCAGGAGCGCGGCGAGTCCAACAGGTTCCGGAAGCCCCCAGGCCTGGAGCAGGCAGCAGGTGTCGAGCAGGTGATCCATCAGGTTGGATTGGCCATGAGGCAGCTCGCCGGCGCCGGACGATGCCAGGAGCGCGATCAAGTCGCGGTGGCGTTCCGCCACGGATAGCTCGCAGTCGGACCGGGCTTCTCGAATGAGCGCATCGATGGCCCGAGCGACCGGCGGGGCGTTGGCGGCGTGCCAAAGCATGTAGAGGATCGAATAGCGCTCGCCTTCCCGCACGGGCTCGATGGCGTGATAGGAATTCGGGCATGCCTCGAAAGCCATGACGGCGCCCAGCGTGGGCTCGATAAAACCGCTCACCGGCTCGCCCGACATTGTCGAGGCGATCTGGAAGCGTCCTCCGCGGGCAACATTCCAGTCGTCGTTGAGATAGAGATTCAAACGGTGCGTTTCCCAGCCGAGTCGCGGACTATCATTATGGAATCCGCTATAATCTCCCGGGTCCATTCGCTGCGCCACGACCTCCATTTCCGGAGCGAGCGGGACGCCGAAACGATCTTCCACAAAGCCCTGAACCGACCGCAGGCACGGCTCCGTCAGAAGCCAACTGAACTCTTGGCTGTTGCAAGGGAACAGCCTTGCCTCCGAATGACTGAAAAAGGTGTCGGAGCGCCGCTGCCAGAAGGCGGCGGTACCGAGCCGAGCGCGCAGATCCCTGAGTTGCCCGGTCTCGCTGCATGACGCCGTCACGAAGCGATATGGATCCACCTTGAGCTCAGCATTTTCAAACCGGTTCCCAAGGAGGATTTCCTCACCGCCAGATTGGAGTGCCACCTCGCTTTCCCCCTGAGCCTTGCCCGGGGCGGGCCCCTGCCCCAGCACGAGCAGCCCCTCCTTCAGCCGCAGCGGCGATGTCGCGCCCCTTCCCCTCACGAAAGGATGCTCCTTCCCGGCTCCCAGTCGGGACCGCCATCCCTGAGATGATTGTCGCCGTTCACGCCGCCGCTCTCAGGGACGCGCGCGCCGCGACGTCGGCCGTGCGCTCCACGAAGGCGGCGCCCCGGGGCGTCAGCAGATGAGCGGCCGAGTCGACGACCCCGCGGGCTTGATCGAAGAGCGCCAGGATCTCGCGTCGCTGGGCCGAGCATCGCTCCGGATGCTCGAGCTGCGCAGCTTCGGCCTCGGCGAAGGCCGCCGACACATAGGCGCAGGCGTGCATTGCGAGGAGGATCCCGCGCAGGGGTCGGGGGTCAGGCCGTAGCGGCGACTCAAAGCGGCGCATGCTTGGCCGGACCAGAGGCGAGTCGCTTTCATATCGGAAGAAGTAGAGGTGGGCCGTCTCGTGGACGACGGCCTCGAGCACCTGCATCACGTCTCCGGATGGGGAAAGGGCGATATAGCCCGGCACTTCAGGATAGGAGGCGCTGGCGAAGCTGTCCTTCGATTCGGGCTCGAGAATGCCGGCAAGCTTCGCCGCCTCCGCCACCCAGTCCGCTACCCGGGGAAGCCGAGCGGCGATACTTTCGATGGCCCGGACGACTTCGTCTCCGCTCATCTTACTCTGGATCCCGGCTCGCGCGCCGACGAGAGGAAGCATCGGGCGACCCGCCGCGCCAGGCCTGCCGACCGCCGCCGCGAGATCCGCTGAAAAGACCTGCCCGGAAAGGGACACGACATCCCCGGCGGCCGTCACCAACCTGGCCGGCGCTTCCAGCCGGAACGTGAAGTTCACGCCCGTATGACAGGCCAGCCAAGCGGGGAGCTGGACAGGGTCCAGCGGCAACACCCGGCTCGCGCCCGGCACCAGGGGCGAGACGAAGGGATGATAGAGCCAGCAGCTTTGCTCGGCGACGGCCCCGGCCAGAGCGGCTCTGCAAAGTTGGAAGACTGCCGGTGGAAGTCGATCCGGCGACCAGTGCGCGAGATGCCGGCCCAGGGTTCTGATCCAGTCTCCGCTCCCAGGTCTCCAAGACCATGAGTCCACCGTCGCTTCTCCCTGCCCTCGCCTGACTAAGCCGGCTACCGGGACTCGACAAGTAATTATCGGCAATCAAACCTGCCCGGAGTTCGTAACGTTCGCGTAATATCTTCGAAAGATAGCAATCTGTCGCCTCCTCGACCTGAACTGGGGAGCTGCAACAATTGCAGGGTCCAGATATCAGGGCATTTGACCGTTCGCCTGTTGACGCCTGCATTGAGCCCTGCCAATTTGGCTGCGCCAACCTTGGCTACGTGGAGAATGACTCATGGCTACGAAGGACCCCAAGGACCACAAGCCCATTCCGCTCAAGAAGAAGCTCCTCGACGAGGACCTCGATGTGCCCGCCACCGGTGCGAGCTTTATCAAGGCCCGTTGGAAATGGCCGGTCTAGCGACACTTCCGGGACAGTGACGCCCTTCACGGGAAGCTACTGTCCCGACCTTTTCATCCCGGCATCTTGGGAAGGCGGCGTTCGCGAACCCAGTCGTTCGATTTGAGTTCAGGGACGCCCCCAAGCTCAGGCCAGGTGGGAGAATGACTCATGGCTACCAAGGAAATCAGCGACCACAAGCCGATCCCGCTCAAGAAAAAACTGCTCGGCGAAGACCTGGATGTGCCGGCCACCGGCGCGAGCTTCGCTAAAGCTCGCTGGGTCTGGTCGGGCTGACGGCGGCGGCGGGGCAGGACTTCCTTCGCAGGAAGCTCCTGTCCCGCCCGTCATTTCCCCGGGTTTGGGAAAGCAACCGCTCGCGGACCCGATCGTCGATTCGAGTTCCCGAGCTTTCGTTTGGGCTGACGGACACGGTGGCAGGTCGAAGGCACGGATCGAGACCACCGTTTCCCCGTGAAGACCGGATCGCCGCGGCGGCGCGCGGGTCGCCATGCCACGAGGCTGTCCGGAGCGTCCGGATCGCCTGCTTCGTCGACGGGAACAATTGTGAAGCCCAGACTGGAAATCATCCTGAAGGTAACGGAAGTCTGCAACCTCAACTGCAGCTATTGTTATTTCTTCAACGGGCCGGACGATTCGTTCAAGTTCCACCCCAAGCAAATGAGCGTAGACACCGCTCGCGCCGTTTCCTCATACGTAAGGCGGGCGGCGGAATCCGGCGAGATCGCGGACGCCCTGTTCATTTTGCACGGAGGCGAGCCGATGATGCTCGGCCGCCGGCGGTTCGGCGATCTTCTGCAGGCACTCGATCTGCCTGGATTGCCGATCCGGACGGCGCTCTCAATGCAGACAAATGCGACGCTCATCGATGAAGGCTGGGTCGATCTCTTCGCGGCCTATGATGTCGGCGTTTCGGTCTCGATCGATGGGCCGCCCGATTATCACGACGCCTGCCGGGTAGACCACCGCGGGCGAGGCACGCATGCCCGGACGGCGAAAGGCGTCGAGCTGCTGCGCAACGCCCATCGCTCCGGCCGCCTCGAGGCGCCCGGTGTGATCTGCGTCATCGATCCGGAGCGCGACGCTCGCCGGGTCTATCGTCATCTGGTCGACGACCTCGGCTTTCGTTCGCTCTCGTTCGTGCTTCCCGACGGGGACTGGTCGACCATCGACGCCATCAGCGTCCGGCGTGTGGGCGATTATCTGATTGACGTCCTGGACACCTGGCTGGACGATGACGACCCCGCCATCGACGTCAGGCTCTTTTCCGACGTGCTCAGCTTCGCGCGCAAGGGCGGTGGCTCGGCCGGTCCGGCCGGCAACTCGATCGTGATGGGGGTCTCGAGCAACGGCAGCGTCGCCCCGGACGACGGCTTCAGGATGTCCATGCCGGACATCTTCAGCCCCAGCCAGGCCATCCTGACCGTGCGCAATTCCGAATTCCGGGATTTCCTCGGACGTTATGGCGACGGCCCCGTGCCCGGCCTCGGCAGCTCCGATCCGGAAGCCTGCCGGTCTTGCCGCTGGGCGAGTCACTGCCGGAGCGGCGAGCCCAACCACCGTTACGCTCCACAGGAGGGCCGGTGGCGCGAATCGGTCTATTGCGACGCGCTCCAGCGCGCCTACGAACGGCTCGCCGACTATATGCTCGCGAACGGCGTCGCGGGCGAGACGATCGAGGCGGCCTTTCCGCTAAAGGAGGCCGCTTAGTGGAGCCTCCCCCCGAAGAAACCTCGCGGCCCTACGACGCCCGCTGGGCGAAGCTCTTCCTGGCGGAAGCAAGGCCGCTTCAGCCCGACGATCATCTAGTCTCCAGCGCGCGCTACTGGCTGCCCTCCCCTGCCCTGGTCGTCGCGGTGGTGGCGCTCGACCTGATCCTGTTCGCTTATGCCTATTCGCAGATCTAGCCGCCGCCGTCGCGTCGAGCTCGTCCGGCAGGCGACCTATTTCGAATGCGGTCTCGCCTGCCTGGTCATGGTCGCCCGTTCGTTCGGCGCGGAAGTCTCGCTGTCCGGCGTCCGGAAGAGCTGCCCGCCCTCGGCCCGCGGCATGACTCTCAACGGAATGGTCGCGGTGGCGCGGCAACTTGGCCTTCGCCCTTCGCCGGTCGCGATCAACGTCGCCGGGCTCGAGTCGCTGAGGCTGCCGGCGATCCTCCATTGGGGATTCAGCCATTATGTCGTGCTCGCCGGCTATGACGGCCGACGCGTGGATATCTTCGATCCCGGCCATGGACGCCGGCGGCTCACCATCGAGGAGGTCTCGCCGCTGATCACCGGCGTCGCCATCGAGTTCGAGGATTGCGTGCCCAAAAGCATGGGCGACGTGGTGAAGCCCCTCCGGTTCGGCGACCTGCTGCACGATCGCAAGGGACTCGCGACTCCGGCGGCGCTCACCGCCGCCGTCTCGCTCTCCCTCGAGCTGCTGCTGGTCCTCATCCCCTGGCTCGTCGCGCGGATGGCCGAAGGGCCCGGGCCCGGCGGAGAAAATCTAAAGGCGCTTGCCCTGCTCGCCGTCATGGTCGTGCTGGCGCTCGGAGCGACCCGGAGCATTCGCGGCGCGCTTGTGATCCGCCTCAGCAGCCTCACCCAAAGCTCGGTCATGTCCACGGCGTTCCGCCGGCTGATGGCGAAACCGCCCTTATTCTTCGAGCAGCGCTATTCGACCTACGTCGTCTCCCGGTTCGAGGGCACGGACCGGCTGAGGACCGTCCTCAGCGACGACTATCTGAATGCTTTCATCGACCTCATCATGCTGGCGGTGCTCCTGTGCGCGATCGGGACGCTCAGCCTTTCGGTCATGGCGGCGGCGGCCGCGGTCGCCTTCGCCGTCGGCAGCTTCCGCTACGTGATCGGGCTGCTGTCGCGCGAGCATCTCGATCAGGTGGTGCATGCCCGCTCTCTCGAGAGACTGCATCTGATGGAGACGATCCGGTCGATCCGCGCGCTCAAGCAATTCGGAAAGACGGGCAGCCGCGAGAAGAGCTTCGAGCGCAGGCTCGACAACTCGATCCTGCATCAGGCGAATCTCGGCTGGTACAAGGCGACTTCGGAGGCGGGTGCCTCGTTCCTCAGCGACGCCGGGTGGGTGGGCATCGCCCTCTATGTCGTCGTGTCGAACGCCGCCGCGCCTTCGGGAGCCGCGGTCCTCTTCGCCCTCATCCTGTATGCCCGCCTGCTCATCGACCGCGCCGCCTTGCTTTCCGGCAAGCTTGCCGAAGTCGGAACCATCAAGGTCCAGCTCGAGCATCTTGCGGACCTGGTCGAGGCGGAACCTCCGGCCTCGACCCAGCTTGAGGAACACGAGCTAAGTGGCGAGCTCAGCGTCTCCGACCTCACTTTCGGTTACGATAGCGACGAGCCGGTTCTGCGGGATTTCACGCTCGACGTCGCGCCGGGCGAAATGGTTGCGCTGCAGGGACCCTCGGGCACCGGGAAGACGACCGTGCTGAAGCTGATCGCGGGACTGCTGCCGGCGACTCACGGGTCGATCCGCTGGTCGGGGATCGAGCTGGCTCGCCTCTCGCCGCGGTGCATCCAGCAGGCCCTCGCCTTCGTCTTCCAGGACGAGGAGCTTCTCGAAGGCGACATCCTGTCGAACGTGACCTTGTTCGAGGAGCATCCGGACGTGCGCCGCGTGTGGGAGGCATGCCGAATCGCGCAAATCTTCGACGAGGTCCAGGCCATGCCGATGCGCCTCCAGACGATGGTCGGGGAGCGAGGCTCCGCCTTGTCCGGCGGCCAGCGGCAGCGCCTCCTCATCGCGCGCGCCTTGTACCATCGGCCCCGGATCCTGCTCCTGGACGAGGCCACGAGCCAGCTGGACGTTGCCAACGAGAAGGCCATTCACGCCGCTTTGAGAAGGCTCGGTCTCACCGTCATCCTGGTCAGCCACCGGCCGGAAGCCGTCGCCTCCGCCGACCGCATCGTAACGCTCGACCGATTGGAAATAGCGGGTAGGACGAGGGCCCATGCCTGACGACTTCATTTCGTCGCCGGCCGCTTCAAGGCGGCGCGGTCGGATCGCCTGCTTCGACACCGGCTACGAGGCGGAGTTCGACTTTCCGTCGCGGGAGGACCCGCCTTCCCTGCGCTACATGCTGGCGGCGGTGCCGAGAACGGGAAGCACGTTCCTTGCCCATCTGTTGTGGCGGACGGGCTGTCTCGGCGCGCCGCTGGAATATCTCGACTTCGCCAGCGAGGGCCACCAGGGACATCTCTGCTCCTCGCCGGAAGCCCAGATCGAAAGCTGGCGCGTCGCACTCGCTACTCGAACTTCGCCTAACGGCGTGTTCGGATTCAAGGCCTTCCTGATGCAATTGCGCGAACTCGCCGAGCGCAACGAGGCGTTGCTCGACATGCTGCAGCCGAGCGAGATCGTTTATATCATGCGGCGCGATCGAGTCGCCCACTCGGTCTCCTATGCGCGAGCGCACCTCACGGGAATTTGGTGCCACGAGCAATCGAACGGCGCGAACGAGGAGGTGGACTATTCCATCGAAGCGCTGCGCCGGGCGGAAAGCTGGATCGAGGCGCAGGAGGAGCAATGGGAGCGGCTCTTCGAGAAGCTCGGCGTCGCGCCGCTGCGGCTGTGGTACGAGGATGCCGTGGCGAGGCCGCATGAGGCGGTCGAGGCGGTCGCCCGCCATCTCGGGATCATCCTCGATCCCGCGGCTTCGGTCGAGGTGCCGGCGGTGAGGAAGCAGGCCGGCGATGCGGCCGGCCGCTGGGCAAGGGCTTATGCGCGGGACCGCGTGGCGGCGGCGCAGGCGGGGTCCGGGGCATGAGCGCCGCCCTCGAAGCTTTCGCCAAGCCGTCGGCCGCGTTCGTGATGTCACTGCTGCGCAGCTACGCGCCCGGTTCTCACGCTGAACTGGCCGAAGCGATTCACGGGCTGGACTGGGACGAGTTCGCGGCAGCGGTCTCCGCTATGCAGCGCTCGCTGCCCGCCGTGCTCGGGCCCGATGCATTTCCTCGTCTGCTCGTTCGGCAGGAAGCGCATGAAAATTCGGGCGCGGAAATCATCGGCTACGTCGCCGACACCGTCTCGGAGCCGCACCACCGTGCCATCATGAAGAGCCATGCGGCGGACGAGAGCCGCCATGCCAGTATGTTCCTTGCCCTCCGCCGGCTGCTCTCGCCGGGAAAGAGGGTGGCGGCCCTTACCAGCGAAGAAGCCGATCCGTACCTCGCTCGGTACGAAGGGGATCTGGCGAGCTTTTTGTGGGACACGCATTTTGCCGAGATCAACAGTATCTTCTATCTCGACTCGATGCGGATGGCCGTTTCGCACCCCGATGCCACGATCGGGCACAAGATCGACGCCGCGCTCACGAAGGTGATCGCGGACGAGCGGCGCCATGTGGCGAGCACCGCCTCGATCCTCAGCGAACTCTTCGAGCACGATTCTCTCATGGTGGAACGGATGCGGGCGTCGTTCGCCGACCATGCGGCCGCGCTCCGCGAGCAGGCGGCGGGGCTGGCCTCCGAGTTCACATGAGCATGAACCTTTCCTCGCTTTTCGGGGCCTTGTTGCTCGTCTCGAATGGAGCGGCCGATGTCCCGGAGCGCAGCGGGCAGCCGCCGCAGGCTGCGGCTCCCTCGATCCTCGAGGCCCTCAGCGCTTGCGCCCCTGGCGGACGATCCGACGACATCGTCGTCTGCGGCCGACGCCGCGACGACGAGCGCTATCGACTTCCGCTCAGGGACCAGGGCTTCGATCCCGACGGTCCGCAGGAGAGCGTCGCCCGCGAGCGCGGCCGGCTGCTGGAAGGCGGAGAAAGCGGCATCGGTTCCTGCTCCACCGCTGGCGCCGGCGGCTGGACCGGCTGCTTCGCGCAAGAGGTCAAGCGACGGCAGCAGCAGCGCGCCGGTCGATGAGGCAAGCTCCCGACAAGCGCGAATCGTACGGCCACGCCGGCTGCCCGCAAAAGGGCCAATCAGCGCGATGACCGGATTGGCCATGCTGTTTCGGCGGTTTGCCTCGAAGCCGTGGGCGAGCGGATCCGCTCTCGCCAGCCTCGCCATCGGCCTTTGCGCCTTCCTCGTCCTCGCCGGCATTGCCGGCTACGAGCTGTCCTATGACCGCTGGGTGCCGGACGGCGACCGCGTCTTTCGGCTCGAGACGACGATGGCGCCCTCCGGATCGCCGGAGATCCGAACCGCGAGCCTCAGCGCCCGGGCCGGGGCCATGCTCGCCGCGCGGCTGCCCGACGTCGCCGCAAGCGCGAGAGTCATGACCCGCAAGCAGCCGTGGACCATCGGCGCGCGCCGCTTCGAGGAGACGACGCTCCTTACCGAACCGGGTTTCCTGCAGATCTTTCCGCTCAGGCGAGTCAGTGGAAATCCCGAGGAAGCGCTGAGCAGGCCGGACAGGATCGCCGTCAGTCGAACCACGGCCGAGAAGCTGTTCGGGACTGCAGACGCCTCGGGTCGGACCGTCCTTCTGCCCGGGAGCAGGTCCGTCTCGGTGGCCGGGGTGTTCGATGATCTGCCCCGCAACTCACACCTCGAGGCCGACGCCGTGGCATCCCTGCGTTCGCCGGTCTTCATGGATCTTGCCGGAGCGGAGGAGGACTGGCTCGACCTGCGCGGCTATTTCTACGTCAAGATGGCCGGCCGCTGGCAAGGACCGCGGCTCGGCAAGGTGGCGACGGAGCTGTTCAACCGCGAGGCTCCCATGCTCGCGGCGTCGGGAATGAAGCCGACGATCGGCGCCTTCCCGCTGGGAGAACTCCATGTACGGTCGTCATCGGACGGCGATCTCCCGATCGGCGGGTTCAAACCGCTGATCAGCTCCGACCGAGTCCTTCTCGTCGAGGCGGTCGCCATCCTGCTCGCGGCGCTGGCAGCCTTCAATTTCTCCTTCTACCTTGCGACACTCGTCTCCGAACGGTCGCGCGAGATCGCGCTTCGCCAATTCTTCGGAGCGACGCCGTTGCGCATTTACCTGCTCTTCTGGACGGAGGCGCTGGTGGCCATCCTGGTCGCTCTCGCGGCGGCGGTCGTCCTCGCGTCGGAGACTCAGCCCTGGTGGAAAAGGTTCGCGGAGGGCGAGCCCGGATTCTTGGAGATCGGATCCACGATCAACGTCCCTGCCGTGCTCGGAGCGATTCTGCTCGCGGTCAGTGCGGTGGCGCTGTTCCCCTATCGGATCGCCAGCACCGTCCGCCCGGCCGAGACGCTGCACAATCGCGCGGCAGCCTCTGCGGTCCGCGGCCGCTTCATCCGCTTGATCATGGGAGGCCAGATCGCGTTCGCCGCCAGCCTCATGCTTGGGGCCCTGGCCGTGGCCAAGCAGGTCGAGAGCATCAGCAGCGCGCCGCTCGGCTTCGACCAGCACGGCATCGTCATCGTAAAATCCCTGCCGCCGGACGTGGATCCCCCGAGCCTTCAGTCGCTGCTGACCCGGCTGTCGCGCGAGCCGTCGATCCTCGGTGCGGCTGCCGCCCAGGACGAAGCGGGCATCGGTTTGGTCCGGGCGACGGCCAACGTGGAAGCGCCGTCGCTGCCGCGCGAGCTCGCGTTCAACTACATGGCCGTCGACGGGCGGTGGATGAGGCTCATGCGGATCGCACCGAGCGCCGGAAGACTTCTCGACGAACGCGAAGCGGACAAGCTCGTGCGCGTCCCGCCGGAACAGCTGAGGCCGGCCCCCGTGGTCGTCAACGAGACCGCGGCGAAGCTGCTCGGCTTCGCCAGCCCTGCCGCGGCCATCGGCAAGCCGATGAAAGCCGCTCTCGACCAGGGGTGGAACCAGCCCTTCGCGATCGTAGGCGTGATCTCGGATATTGCGCAGGCGTCGGTGAGAGAAGGCCCCAAACCCACATTCTACATTCACGATCCTGACGAGGAAAAGATCCTCTATGCCCGGTTCAAAGGCAATCCGGCCGCCGCGCAAGCCCTCGTCCAGCAGGCTCTGAAGCCGATCTTTCCGGAGAGGCCTGCCACCACCAGCTTGCTGGCCGAGGACATATCGAACCTCTATCGCGACGAAGGCAGGCTCCGCCTGGTTTTCGCCACCGGCAGCCTCGTCGTGCTGGCGATCGCGTTGCTTGGGATTGCCGCGCTCGCCAACACGATCGTCTCCTACAAAAGACGGGAGATCGCCCTCAGGAAGCTGTTCGGCGCCCCTGCCAGGCACATCGTTCGCCTGACAGCTCAACTCTTCGTTCTTCCCCTCCTCGCCGGCTACCTCGCCGGAGCCGGCGTCGCCTGGCTGGTCGTCCGGCAATGGCTCCAGGGATTCAGCCTTCGCTCACCGCCCGACCTTACCGAATTTCTCTCCGTGCTGGTCATAATCGCGCTCGCCTGCGCGCTCACCGCATCATGGTATGTCGTGCGGCTCGTCCGATTGCGTCCGGCGTCCGTGCTTCGCTACGAGTAATGCGGAGCAACCGGGCCATGCGCCGTTCGACGCGCTTATGCGTCGAAACTCCCCTCCGGGAAGAGAGGTTGGACAGCCTTCGGATCACTCATATTTGAGCGCCGTCGCGGGGTTTGACCGTGCAACTCTGAAGCTGTGCGCGGCAACGGCCCCACACGCAATCAGCGCCGCGGCAAGGCTCGCCACCACGAATGCCGAGATGGGCAGGTCGATCCGATAGGCGAACTGGTCGAGCCATCTTCTCGCGATCAGAAACGCCACCGGCCACGCGAGCAGATTCGCGGCCACCACCGGTTTCAGGAATTGCCACAACAGAAGCTGGAAGATGTCTCGAGAACGCGCGCCGAGCACCTTGCGGATCGCGATCTCCTTGGTCCGCCGCTGTACCGTGAAGGCGGCCATGGCGATCAGGCCGAGGCAGGAGATGACGATTGCGACGGCCGAGAAAAGGCCGAGCAGCGCCGCCTGCACATGCTCGCGTGCGTAGAGCGCCTCGAGGGCTTCGTCGAGAAACTCCCGCTGGACGGCGTGACCGGGAACGCGCCGGCTCCAAATTCCGTCGATCGCCGCGAGAAAGCCCTCCAGGTTCGAAGTCCGATAACGGATCGAGACGGCCGTGCCGGGCGTCGCGTCCAGCGCGTAGAGTTCCTCCCGCACCGGCTCGTGGAGAGACCGGAAGTGGAGGTCCGGCACCACGCCGACGATCGTGAAGGCCTTCTCCCCGGCGCGCACGACCTCTCCCAGGGCGTCCGAGGGTCGCTTGAAGCCGAGCAGGTTCAGGGCCGCGGCGTTGATCAGGGCCGAACTGGTGGCCTCCGCCCCGCCCCGTTGCCCCGTACTCGCCTCGCCCGCCTGGCGCATGGAGTCCGTCCGGCCGCTCAGCGGCCGCACCCCATAAGTGCGGAAAAAGTCCGAATTGACCTTGTGATAGCCGAGCTGGATAGGCTTCACGGAGCCGGGCCGGCTGATCGAGATATTGTCTTCCGACAGATCCGACGGGACCGCGGAGGACAGGGCCACGCCGACCACGTCCGGGCGGCGGGCCACCTCGTCCCTGAAAGCCGCCGCCAGGGCCGCGCCGTCGGCGCCCTCGGGAGCGCGCACGATCAGCATGTTGCGCCGGTCGAAGCCGAGATCAACGTCACGGGCAAAGCGCGTCTGCATGGCGATGACGACCGTGGTCGTGATCAGCGCGATGGAGATGGCGAACTGGATAACGACCAGCGCGCTCCGCATGCCGCCCCCGGCGAGGTGGGTCGCGCCGCGGTTGAACACCGCGGCTGGCCGGATCCGGGCCGCGACCACCGAAGGATAGAGACCGGAGCCGAGCGCGGTGACGACGATGGCGGCGGCGAGCAGGGCCCAGAGCTTCCAGTAATTGGACACCGCCGCGCCGCGCTCGAGTCCGAGCAGATCGCCCAGCCAGGGCAAAGCGAGCTCGGCGACAGCCAGGCCGAGGACGGCGGCAAGGGCCGTAAGAGTCACCGCTTCGAGGAGGAACTGGGCGAGTATCTGCCGGCGCCCGGCCCCGACGACCTTGCGCAAAGCGACCTCGCGCGCCCGCAGCGTCGAGCGCGCGGCCGACAGGTTGGCGAAGTTGATCGCGGCGATGAGCAGGATGAGGAGCGCGACGACCGACAGAGCGAGCATCGTCGTCCGGCTCGCCGGAGGCTTCATCGCCCCCATCGAAGCCCCGTCGAAATGGACGTTGCGCAAGGGCACGAAACGGAACTTGTAGAAGTCGTGGGGCGCGGTCTTCAGCAAACCGGTCAGCCACTGCGGAAGGCTGCGGTCGACGAAGGCGGGAAGGTCCCGTTCGATCGCGGCACTGTCCGCGCCTGGCTTCAATCGCGCGTAGGTGTGGAAATAAGCGCCGCCCCAATTGTCCGGAATCCCCCGCGTGTCCTCATCGGCGAGCGGGAAATAGCCGGCGTGGGGGATGACGATGTCGAACTTCAGGTGGCTGTTGTGCGGGATGGTCCGAAACACGGCGCTGACCACATAGTCGCGAGGCTCGGGCGTCAGGATGGCCAGCCTGCGGCCGATTGGATCGGCGACGCCGAAATATTTCATCGCCGCGCGCTCGCTCAGGACCACCGAGGCCGGTGCGCGCAGCGCCCCGTCGCCGGCGCCGGCTCGGAAGGGAAGTTCAAGGACGCTGAAGAGGTTCGGATCGGCGACGAGGATGTCTTCACTGAAAGGCTGGCCGTCGCGGCTGACGGTCAGCGGCGCGACATAGGCGCGGGTGACCTCCTCGATCTGCGGGAAATCCTTGGCCAGGGCGGCGGCCACCGGCCCGGGCGCGAGGGCCATCTCGATCGGCTTCTGGCCCGGCGTCGTCTCGACCGTATCGATCCGGTAGATTCGTTCATGCTGCGGAACCCAGCCGTCGTAGCTGAACTCCGCGGTCACATGGAGGAAGATCAGGATTACCGAGGCCAGGCCCGCGGCCAGCCCGACGAGGTTGATGGCGGAGAGGAAGCGCTGCCTCGCCATCGCGCGGAAGCACATCTTGAAGTAGTGAAGCCACATCGTCGTCCCGCCTCCACTCGTTGCGGAGCCAAAACCCGCCTTCCGGCCTGCGCGGGCCGGACTGGAAGACTCCCGGCGGCGAGGATGAAGGGTTTGCCGGTATCATTGCAACTCAAAATCCCAGGCTTACGCCTCGGATACCTTCCGAATCGGCGCCCGAAGCGGACAAGGGTAACTCCCGGCGCTCGGTTCGATGCGATTTGGTAATATCGTAGTTTCCACATGCTCGATAATAGCAACTATTCCTTATCTGTTTTAAGAATTGCATGACTCCACGGATGCCCGAGCCTTTCCTGTACTTCACAGTCGCAAATAAGTCGCTATCATCAGCCTGGGCCGGAAGTTAAACTGGCCCCGGAGAGACTATGTCGTCGCTTCCCCTGCCAGGCGCGGAGCCGCATGAGGAAATGGGCAGCACCGCTGCTCGTCGGGCGGGCGAATCGGACCGCGCCAAAGCGGAGGCGCTGGCGCGCGATTCGCGGGACCTCGTCGACCGACCGCTGGACGAGGCGCTTTCGATACTCCCCGAATGTTACAGCGACCCCGGTTTCTATGCGCTCGAGGTCGAAAGGCTGTTCCGAAGGGGATGGATTTGCGCCGGCCGCGCCTCGCAGATCCCGAATCCCGGGGATTTCTTCTGCATCGATATGTTCGATGAAAAGCTGATCGTCGTACGGGGAGAGGACGGTGCCGTCCGGGCGCTGTCGCCGGTCTGCCGGCACCGCGGAGCCATCGTCGCGGAAGGCGCGGGCCGCGCCTCCAACTTCCGCTGCCCCTATCACAAATGGACCTACGATCTGGGCGGACGGCTCGTGAAGGCGCCGCTCATGGAGCCGCGAATCGTGAAAGGCGGGTTCGATCTCGTCACGTTCGGATGCGAGGTCTGGCTGGGGTGGATCATGGTCAACCTCGATGGCCTGGCGGAACCCCTCGCTCCCAGGTTGAAGGACCTGACCGACGCCTTGGCTTCCTGGCGAATCGAGACAATGGTGCCTTTGTGCGAGCCGGTGGTCTACGAGGCGGAGCTCAACTGGAAGATCGCCTGCGACAATCAGGGCGAGAGCTACCATCTCATCGGCCCCCACGCTTTGTCGGTATTGCCTTATGCCGATCCGCGCGATTCGGTGTTCACCTCGGACCTCGCGACTCACGCGAAATCCTGGTTCCCGTCGCATAGCGAGGCGATCGGGCCGGTGTTCGGAGAGCGATTGCCGGGAATCCCCGCGGAGTTCAACGGAACCTGGTCTTACAACGTGTTTCCAAATCACCTGTTCGTCGTAACCGACGATTTCGTGGTTTGGCAGCATCAGAAAATCGCGGGTGTCGGGCGATTTCGTCACGAGATGTGGGTATTGGGCTATCCGGAGATACGTAATAATACGGGGATGCGTAAAGCGATCCAGGATGTTCGGAACGGCGTCATCATGGTCGAGGGCGAGGATCAGGGCAGCTTCCGCAGCGTTTGGAAAGGTGTATGCTCGTCCTCGGCAAGACCTGGACCTTTCGCCAAGACTGAAATGGGAACGTGGTTCTGGCAAAGGTGGCTTACTGCCGCACTTTGTGAGTCACGATAGGTTGGTTCTCAGTCTAGTCCGCTCTGGATATAGTATTAACCCGTAGTCTTGCAGTTACGTCTTGAGACGCATCATTCAGTCTGATAGCCACGTGAGTCGAGGGCAAAAGGACGTGGTAGCCTGAACCCAAGCAGGATTGCGTTCATTGCACCGCTCGTTGGCGGAGGTAGGCCTATGCACTTTGGAGATGGCCGTTCAGCTGCCGATTTCTCGGAGCGATTGAAGCTGTACGAGGCGGCCAGGGCGCGCTCGGTGTGGCGCCCGGACGTGGATATCGACTGGGACATGGAAAGCAGCCTCTCCGACGACCGGCAGGCGCTCGCTTACGATCTCGCCTGCACCGGCACCTACACCGAGGAGCTCGGCATGCTCACCTGCAGCCGGCTGGTGACCGAGCTCGACGACCTCGCCGGCCGCTACGCCCTCGCCCTGCAGATGACCGATGAGGCCAAGCATTCCGAGGTTTTCACCCGCTATGCCCATAGAGCGTATAGCGAGCCGCCGCCGCCGCCCGACGGCGTCCAGCAGATCCGCCGCGACCTCGAGTCGATCGAAAACCCAACCGCTCTGTTCCTGGTCCACACGCTGCTCGAAGGTTTCGCCTTCGACCAATTTTCCTACATGCGCCCCGCTTTCGCGGGCGACCCGCTCTACGACATCTACAAATATGTCATCGCCGACGAGGCGCGCCATGTCGCGATGGGCGTGGACTTTCTGAGATTCGCCTTGGCCCAGGATCTGTCGGATGAGGTAATCGACACCCTGAGCTGGTGCCAGGCGAATATCTTCGCGATCGGTTTCGTCGACGACAAGTTGATGGGCTGGTTGTCGGAGATCAGTGGTAAGCCCTCATCCGACATAAGCCGTACGTTCGAGACGCGTCATCAGGCTCGGATCGAACGAATTTGGAAGAAAGGTGAAACGACATGAAAAAGCGTCAGATCACTGGCGGGTGCAAGATCGGCTTGCTCTACATCAAGCCGCCTGCGCCGAACATCAACTGGGATGGGCATTCCACGAACTAGTATCGCCTCGAGTGAGAAAGTTCTGGAATACATCTCATTTACTAATGCACTGGCGCATGGCCGCGCTTCGGCCCGCCATGCGCCAGTCGCTGGAGTGATCCGATGAGCGGGAGCAAGAAAATACTCTTCGTCGTAATGCCCTGGCATTCGATGCATCTGCCCTCGCTCGCCACCGGACTGCTTTCGACTATCGTGCACCAGCACCGCTCGGCGACGCGCTACAGCGTCGAGACGCTCTATGCGAACATCCAATGGGCGCATTATCTCGAGCGGGCCACCGAAGGCGCGGTCACCCCGGCCAAATATGCGTTGCTCGGCGAGGATCTGTTCTTCCAGGCGACTGGCGAGTGGATCTTCACGCCCGCGCTTCACGACGACCCGGAGTGGCAGCTGGCCGCCTATACGAAGGCCTTCGAGGGGCCTGCGCAGGACCTCGAGCTTGCCCTCGCAGCCTATCGCGTCTCCGCCGGCTTCATCGACCTGCTGGTGGACGAGATCATCGCCAAGGCGCCCGACATCGTCGGCCTCACCAGCGTCTTCCAGCAGAATGTCGCCAGCCTCGCCCTCGCCAAGCAGCTCAAGAAGCGGGCGCCCCAGATCATGGTGATTATGGGCGGATCGAATTGTGACGGCGTGCAGGGGCCGGCGCTCCATCGCAACTACCCCTTCCTCGATTACGTCTTTTCGGGAGAAAGCGATTATGCGTTCAAGCGCTTCCTCGAATATCTCGACCGGTCGATCGGAATCGACAGCGTACCAAACGTGAGCTGGCGCGATGCCGGCGGGGCGAGCGTCACCAACCGGCACGGCCAGCTTCCCAAGGCGAGCGACTTCGTCATTCCCTTCCACGACGACTATTTCGTCCAGGCGATGGACTCGCCGGTCAGCCGTCATATCGAGCCCAACATCATTGCCGAGTCCGCGCGCGGCTGCTGGTGGGGCCAGAAGCATCATTGCACCTTTTGCGGCCTGAACGGCATGGGGATGGCCTATCGAAGCAAGGACCCGGACGTCTTTCTGGCCGAGCTCGACTATCTCATCCGCCGCCACCAGTCGCTCGACGTGGTGCTCGCCGACAACATCCTCGACATGAAATATCTGACGACGGTCCTGCCGGCGATCACCGCTCGCCAATGGGACGTGCGCATCCATTACGAGATCAAGGCCAATTTCAAGCGCGACCAGCTCGAGGCGTTGCGCGACGCGGGCGTCTGGCACGTCCAGCCGGGCATCGAGAGCCTGTCGACATCGGTGCTTCGAATCATGGACAAGGGCACGACCGGCCCGCAGAACGTGAAGCTCCTGCGCGAGTGCGAGGAGCTCAATCTCACCACCACCTGGAACTGGCTTGCCGGCTTCCCCGGCGAAACGGAGGACGCCTATCGTCATATCGAGCGGCAGATCCCGGCGCTGGTCCATCTCCAGCCGCCGTCCGGCGCCACCCGTCTCGCGGTCGAGCGGTTCAGCCCCTATTTCAACGATCGCAGCCTGGGCTTCGCCGAGCGCCGGCCCTCGCTTTACTACAGCATGCTGTACGGCCTCCCTCGCGAGGAGGTGGAGGACATCGTCTACATCTTCGACGACGACAAGGCCGGTGTCGGCGACGACGTGATCAACGACATGCAGCGCGCGGTCGAGGCGTGGCACACCGCCTACAAGAGCGGCAGCACGCTCATCAAGCATGACACGTCGGACGCCATCGTCATCGAGGACCGGCGGGCCGGCTGGCCGCGGCGCGACCACGTCCTCGGCGATTCGGGCTCCATGGCGCTTTATCGGGCGCTCGGTCGGCCGCAGAGCCTCGCCGCGCTCGCGGCCACGGCCGAGATCGCCGACGCGGGAGAGACGGAGCAATCGATCGGGGAGAAGATCGAGCGATTCCGGGCCGACGGGCTCGTCTTCGAGGACGGCGGGAGCTTCATCGCGCTCGCGACGGACAAGATCCCCTTCCGCCTTCGCCTCGCCGCCTGACGGTCGCCATGGACGAGCTGTCGCAAGTCGACCGGCCTGGCCGGACCTCCGATCTCCATCGAACGATCGAGCTGAACTTCGACCGGGACGAGCCGCTGCCTCGTGTCCGGATCGAGGAGCTTTGCCGCCAGGGTCATGCTTTTGCCCGTATCGAGGGCGAAATGCTGCGGCCGCCCGGATCGGCCGACGAGGCCCGCCGCTTCATGGCCTGGCTTGAAACCCTGCGGGACATGACGGCCTGCGCGGTGCCGGTCGAATGGTCGGCGGGTCCGGAAATGGCCACGCTGGCGCCCCTGCTGTTCCATATCGTACCGCCGCAAAATCCGGGTCCGCCCGAAATCGAAAGGTGGCGCAAGGTCCATCGCTACGGCACCTGCTTCTGGAGGAGCGGTCCGGACTTCATCACCGTCACCGATCGCCGCGACGAGGCGCTCGCCCATCAGTTCGTGCTCGACACACCCGCCTATGTGGAGGTCTTTTCAGCCGCCGAAACCGTGATCGCGCGCGGGCGGCTGGTTCAGCTCGACGGGGAGGCTCTGCAGGAGCTCGAGGCGAGCAATCTCATCCTCACGATCGACGGATGGTCGCTGGCCCTGCCCTTCCGGATGCGCCACTGGCCGGTGCCCTTCACGGCGATATGACGCAGGAGGCGCTCGACGCCGCCTCCGGCGCAGCTCTTCCCGCCACGGCCAACGAGCCGATGTCGGACTGGATCTCCTTTCGCCGGCTGATGTGGGGCGAATCGGTCAGCAGCTTCGGCCTGAACCTTTCGCTGATCGCCATCCCGAGCTACGCCGTCCTCCATCTTAACGCTTCGGCCGCGCAGGTCAGCGCCATCAACATCGCGCAATGGGCGCCGCCGCTGATCCTGGGGCTGGCCGCCGGAAAGCGCGCCGACCGGCTGGATCGCCGTCGCGCCATGGTCGCCGCCGATCTCCTCGCCGGCATTGCGAGTCTTGCCCTGGCGTGGCTGATGTGGACTCAGACGCTGTCGCTTCCATTACTCTATCTGGTCGTTTTCGCCATTGCCGGTTGCGGCACCTTCTACGCGCTGGGGTCGGCCGCCCTGGTTCCGAATCTCCTCGCCCACGCGGCGAGAGGGAGAGGGAATTCGCGACTCGCGGCGGCGCGGGCGCTCTCCGACGGCGCCGCCCAGCTCCTCGCCGCGCGCCTCGTGGCCGTCGCGGCGGGGGCGCTGGTCGTGGCGCTCGACGCCCTCACCTACCTGTTTCGCGCTTCATTGGTCGGCTCGATCCGGTCGGCGCCCGTGCATGGCATTGCCGGGCCCGCCGAACCGGTCGACCGGCGAATAGGCTCCACCTGGGCGATCCTCCGGCGCAACCCGGAGCTCTTGAGGCTGATGGGCGCGCAAGGAACGCTGAACATCGGCGGCGCCTTCATTCTCGCCTACTTCTACCCCTATGCCTACGAGGTCGTCGGTCTCGAACCCTTCCATATCGGAGTGATGCTCGGGCTCGGCCACTTTTCCGCCTTCGCCGGCGCCTTCCTCCTGCCCACCATTCTGGTCCGGCGCGAGATCCGCTCCGTCGCCGCTTTGGCGCTGGGCAGCTCGGCGGCCACCGTTTGGTTGCTCCCTCTCGCCCACGGCTCGAACGCCTTCGCGCTGTTCCTCGTCTACGAAGCCCTGTTCAGCGTCTCCACCGTTCTGTTCGGAGTCGCCGTCACGACTCGCCGCCAGCAACTGACTCCGCCCGACCATCAGGGCCGGATGTCGTCCTTCACCGTCCTTTTCGGCTATGCCTGCCTGATTGCGGGCGGTCTCCTCGCGGTCGCTGCGACACCGCTACTGGAGCCTCGCACGGGCATCGTCGCGGGCTGCGTGCTGTCGAGCCTGACCTTGCTGTGGTTCATCGGCCCCGGGCACCGGCGGATAGGGGCATGACGGCTCCGCCGCTTGAGGGGAGACGCGCCCTCGTGACCGGGGCCGGCCGCGGGATCGGCGCGGCCGTCGCCGCGCGCCTGGCGGAGCTGGGGGCGATCGTCGTCGCGAGCAGCCGGACAGGGGAAGCGGAAGGCTCCATCGCCGCCGATCTGTCCCTGCCGGCAAATTGTGCCCGCCTCGCAGCGGCTGCCGGCGCGGAAGGACCGGTCCACATCCTCGTGAACAATGCGGGCGGCTTCCAGTCCGCGCCGGTGGAGGCCATCGACTTCGCGGAAGCGCGCCGCCTCTTCGACCTGAACTTCTGGGCGCCGCTCCAGCTGATCCAGGCGCTCCTGACCGTATTTTCCGCCACCGGGGCGTCGATCGTCAACATCAGCTCGCTGAATGCGGCGACCGCCCAGCCCGAGGCGACGATTTACTCGGCCACCAAGGCGGCCCTGGAAATGGCGACCCGATGCCTTGCACGAGAGCTCGCGCCTCGGCGGATCCGGGTGAACGCCGTCGCGCCGGGGCCGGTGCCAACCCGGCTTCTCGCCCAGGCGGTCGGCGGAGTCGACCTCGACTACATGCTCCCGCACATCCCGCTGGGCCGGCTCGGCACCGAGGCGGACGTGGCGGAAGCGGTGGCCTACCTCGCCGGCGACAAAGCGGGATGGGTGACGGGGCAAATAATCCGTGTCGACGGCGGCATGAGCAGTTGAAAGGAGCGATCTCATGACGGCCCAGACAACCACCATCCTGCGCGACCAAAACTATGTTTCCGGCCTCGAGGATTTCTGCCGCCGGTGGGTCACGCCCCGAACGGTGCTGGTCGAGCTGGGCTGCTTCGGCGGCGAGAGCACGGCCATCTTCGCGCGCTTCGCGGGCAAGGTCTTCGCGGTCGATCCCTGGGCGGATGATTACCGCGCCTCGATCGCCGACGGCTGTGCCGACCAGTCGATTCTCGACTATCTCGAGCAGGCGCCCGTGCCGCCCATGGCGGAGATCGAACGGCTGTTCGACGCTCGGACCGCATCCTTCCCGAATGTCGTCAAGCACAAGGAAACGGCCGAGGCGGCGCTATCCCGGTTTGCCGACCGGTCCATCGATATCGTCTACATCGATTCCATCCACACCTATGAAGCCGTTTGCCGGCAGATCGATCAGTGGCGGTCGAAGGTGAGGCCCGGCGGAGTCCTGGCCGGCCACGATTACGATCCCGTCGCCTGGCCCGGAGTCGTGCGCGCGGTCCAAGAGAAGCTGGGAACGCCGCCTCACCTCTTCGGGGACACGAGCTGGGCTCATCCGCGCGCGTCCTGGTGAATCGCCCGAATCTCCTTTCGTGTCGGTCGACGGCGGGTTCGAGGAAGGTACCGGGTCCCGCGGCGGTCACCAGGAAACGCTGATCGGATCCTCCATCCACGAGTGGAAGATCATCGCAAAGCTCCACGGAACGGAATCGACCAGCACGTCGAGCACCTTGCGCTCGACCTCGAGCTTCCAGCCTCCCTCAACCTGCGAGATCCGGCCCTCCCGCTGCAGGAAGGTTTCCTGAAGGGCCGCGACCGAGCTGCCCGACAGCATCGGCCAGTTGGCGATCATCGCGCCTAGCATCGACTGGCAGGTCGACCGTTCGGCCTCCGTCATGACGATCCCGGGCAGGGTCGGCCAGGAAAGGTCGAGGCCGCACAGCAGCTTGTTGAGCGCAAGCAAAGGTTCGGGCGCGTCGCAGCGGCCGTCGACCAGATATTGGAGGATGTGCACCGCCCTCCCCGCTTGCTCGGATTCGGTCCAGGCGAGCTTTCCCGAGCCGTCACGAGCGACCAGCTCCAGCGCTGTGAAGAGCTGGGGAAGGAAGGGCGAAGTCAGCACCAGGCCGGCATTGAGCACGGCGATGGCGCCGCCGTCCGCCTCCGCCGCGAGCCGCGGGCGCCGGGGCTCGTCGGGCGGAGGCGGCGGCTTGCGCCGGGCCTGCCGGGCGGAGCGTTGCTCGATCGCCGCGGCGAGCGGCCCGAGCGCCGCCTCGGCCGCCCTCGCCAGCGCTGCCTTGGCGCTGCTCGCCGGCAGCAGGAGGTCGAGGAGGCGGGCGACTCCGCCGCCGTCGGGCGCGAGGGCGGCGGCGAGCTGAGCCTCCCACAGCATTTCCTCCGAAAGCCTGCCGCCGCCGGCCCGAATCGCCTCGCGCAGCAAGGCTCCGGCCGCGACCAGATCCTTCGCCTCGTGCGGACGCAGTGCCGACAAAAGGCGGACCAGGACGTGCGGCGGCAGATGCCTCACGAGTTGCCGGCGGAAGGCGTCGGTCCGAAGCGCCGCTCGCAGCAGACGCTGACGCTCGGCCGGCGGGCGGCGCAGGGTCGCGAGGAGCCACGCCAGCGAACCCGGTTGCGGGCTCGGGGGCGGCGGTGGAGCCGAGTCGATCGGACCGAGGAGCCGGGAGAGGAGCCGGCGCTCCCCGGGTGATGAACCGGCGAGGAGAGCCGAGCGCCAATAGGCCGCAAAATCCCCGCTCGGGCTGCGCATCGCGGCCAGGGCAGCGGCGGCAAGGCTTCGGACGAGAGTGTCCGGGCTGAGGCCCCCGCGCGCGGCCGGCCCGGTCAGCAGGCGGGCGAGGATCTCGGCCTCGCGGCGCTGCGCCTCGGGCAGACGCTCGAACAGGAGCCGGGCGAGCAGCGGATCGCCGAGAAGCTCGCGTTCGGTCGCGCCGCCGCGGGCGGCGAGCAGGCCGAGGAGCTCGACCGGCCGGCGCCGTATCAGCAGGGCCAGCGACCTTCGCGCGGCGCGGCTCAGCGGTGCCGTTCCGGAGCGGATTTCGGCGAGAGCGAGCGCCTCCTCCTCCGCCGCGGCGAGACGGCCGGCGGCGGCGGGGCGGCTTTCGCCCTCCTCTGCCGGGGCCACGGCCGAGACCTGCCCGGCGACGAGCAGCTCGGCGGCGAGGACGGCGAGCGCGGCCGGACCCTTCGCGTCCGCGAGGCGCCGGCGCAGGATCCTCCGGCCTTCCCCTCCCTCGGGGGCGAGCAGGGCGATCAGCCGAAGCAGGCTTGCCGGGTCGAGGCGGCCGAGCGCCCTCGCCGCGCGCGTCTGGCCGAGGTCGGTTGCTTGCAACTCCGCCCGCAGGCGTTCGGCAGCCGTCCCCGCGAGGCTGGCCAGCCTCGCCGGTCCGCCACCGCCGCCGATGCCGATGCCGATGCCGCCACCCGGACGGTGCAGTAGGTTCCGAAGCCAGTCGACCGTCCGCTGCCGCCTCGCCAGCGCCTGCTCCGCCTCCGCCGGCCGAAGCGCCCGCTCGAGAAGCGGCGCCAGCGCCCGCCGCGCCACGCCGCCGGCACGGACCGAGTCGGCATGGAGCGACCGCAGCACCTGCTCCCCGGAGCGGCCGCGGCGGCGGGCAAGGGTTTCGGCGAGGCGCAGGACGAGCAAGGAGGCCGACGCCGCCGGCGGCAGCGCGGCCGCGCACGCCAACAGCTCGGCGCCTTCCTCGAAGCTGCAGCGCCCGGCTCGAATCAGAGCCCCTGCGGGCGCGGCGAGATGCGGGGCGAGCAGAAGCTCCGGCATCGCCTCGGCCGCCACGGCCGGAGCGAGGCGGCTGAGCAGCCGACCGGCGTCGGCGATCGCGAAGCGGCGGAGCAGGCGCCTGAGACCGATCGAATCGACCGCTCGGGCCGTCGCGATCGCGTCATGCAGCGCCTGCGGATCGCCGCCCGGATCGCTGAGCAGGGCCTTGACCCGCGCCAGCTCGTCCGCCGCCGCTTCGCCCCCTGCCCTCTCGCGGCGGTAGAGGGCTGCGATTTCCGGCGCGGCCGTGCCTGCGTGAAAGCGCCGCAGAAATTCCATGGGATCGCCCCCGGACCGCGTGACGCGCCGCATCTCGCTCGTGGCCTCGGGCCCGCCAGGTGACTCACCGGCCCGCGCCGCCTCGCCGAGCAGAGCGGCCAGCTCTTCCTCATCCCCCGCGCCGGCGAGCCGTTTCGCCCACCGTTCGGCTTCGGCCACGCCGAGCAGCGCGCACAGGAGCCCGGACACCGACACGGTCCCCCGCAATCGTCGCAGCATCGCCGCGGCATCGAGGCGAATCAGACGGCGAAGCAGCCAGCGTGTCTCCTCCGGGTGCGAGAGCCGCGCCGCTTCGAGCATGTCGGCGACCTCTCCGGGCGCGGTCGCCTCGCCCGAGAGCAGCCGCGCCATCGCGCCGAGGTCGGGCCCCACCCCCTCCTCGGCGCCCGGGCCGATCTCGGCCAGGATCGACAGCAGCGATCCCTCACCCATCCCCGCCGCGGGGACGGCGGCCAAAGTCCCCTTGAGCTGCGCGAGGAGGCTCGCCACCGAAAGGCCCGCGGTCGCGGCGATATCGCCGACCAGCTTGCCCACGAAAGCGCGGCGGTTGGCGCGCAGGCCGGCATGGTGGAGGGCGTCCCTGAGAACGATGAGCCACAGCGTGCGGCCGAATTCCTCCGGAGTCTCCTCGACGAGCGGCGTGGCGGCATGGGCGGCGCGGGTCTCGGCCATATAGCCAAGCACCCAATGCGCGCTCGCCGGCTCCAGCCGCTCCAGCAGGCGGGCGAGCAGCGGATCGGGCATCTGCCGGGCGAGGCGGCGCGGCACGGTCTCCTCCCCGCCGCGCCGGCGAAGCATCGCCGCGAGCGCCTCCGGCTCATCCTCGATCAGCCGCGCCAGAACGTCCGCCGGCGCGGCCCCGAGGCCGAGGCCCGCGCCATTGGGCCAGGTGCCGTGCAGCAGCCAATGCTCGAAACATTCGATCAGAGCATGGCCGACGCTGCGGACGGTGGCCGTCTCACCGACGACCCGCAGCGGCCCGCGGAGCCTAGACGGCGGCGGGATCGCCTTGCCAAGCGCCTCGCGCAACGCCGCCTCGAACCGCCGCTCCAGCCCGCCGCCAATTTCCGCTTCCGTAAAGCGCCCGAGCTCGAGCTCGAGCCGGTCGATCCGGATGACCTCGCCGGGCCGGTCATGCTCCTCGAAAATCCGCTCGATCAGCGGCAGCAGCCGGGCTTGGTTGAGCGCCCCGATCCGCTCCATCACCGCGAAGGCGCGCTCCTTCCGAGCGATGGCGACGTCGATCTTCTGCTCCGCGATGACATGGGCGGGCCGAAGCGGCGCCGAACGGTCCGGATCGGCGCCGATTGCCACTAGCGCCCCGCCCCCATCGCGGTCATGCTGAGCCCTCGCCAGGAGGCGTGTCCGATGTCGTCCGACTTCGCCATTGATGCCCGGCCTCCCCAGTTCACGAGCTTGCCCTGTGCTTGCCGTGAATTCCAGCGGCAAAAAGGAGCCCGGCATGGCTGAGCGGGCTGAACGCGCCGCCGTCGGGGCTAAGCCCCGCGAGCCGGCGCCGGAGTTGAGCGCGCAGCGGCACGAGGCGCTCGAAAGACGGGCCAACCATAGTCTCTACGGCGCCGTGCTGAGTGCCCGCCCCGCCGGCCCGCTGCCGGTCCAGGGGCCCGTCCGGTCCGCTGGGACGGTCGTGCAGAGGCGCGTCACCCCGGAGGGCCCCAAGCGGTTCGTGGTCCGCGTCGGCGCGGTCGCGGAAGAATATCCCGATCTCGGATCGGCGCGGGCGGCGAATAAGCGCCTGCTCATGGAGCGGATGGGCCGGGCACGGGATCGCGCGAAAGCGCGGGGCGCCCAGGGAGAGAAGCGGCATCGCGCCGAGGAGCACAGCCACGTCGACATTGCCCGCCGAACCAATCGCAACCCGGACCTGCAGCCCCTCGCGATCCCCTCCCCCTTCGGCGCCGGATTCATGGGCCAGGGGAGAGGCTCCAACCAGATACTCATCCGCGCTCACCCCCCCGAGTCGCTGCGGGCCGCCCATACGGAGAATCGCCAAGGCTTGCGCACCAACTACACGGACATGTCCCGAACGTTCGACAATTTGGCTCCGAACGTCCGCAGCCAGCTGACGGCGGAGTCGCTGGCCCACCAAAGCTCGACGGGGCCGGTTACTCCGACCACCCTTACGGACGCGCAACTGCCCGAAGGGCCCCGAGTCACGGCCGGAATCTTCAACGCGATCGGCGAGGCGGAAGCGCACCACTCCAGGGTGGAGGATGCCGGCAAATATTGGCGCGCGGGCCTCAGGACCGTCGAGAAGACAGGGACGTTCGGCGGCGTATTCCACAGCCAGCGGGGAGCCTACATCCCGGGCCGGGCCGGTGGCCAGCGGCAGTGGCGGGCGGCTGAGGCGAATCCCCAGTTGCTGAATACAGACGAAGAGGGCGTGCTGGAAAATCTCTCGGCGTCGAGCAGCGACGAAAGCTATGCCGAGCCGGCGAGCGATGAGGAGGAGCAGGACGCAACACCCTCGCAGTCCGCCCCGGTGGTCCACGACGACGACGACATGAAATACAACGACCAGGGCGATCCGGTGCCTCCCGTCTACCACGGCATGGCGGACCAGGATGAAGGGGAAGATGCCGACACCGAGGAGGAGCCGAACCGGGTTGCGACTCTCAACGTCAATGCGATGCCCAACATCAACGCGATGCCCAACGTCGCTTCCACACGATCCGCTGCCAACAAGAAGAACAAGAAAAAGCGCAAGAGACGCGGCTCCCACTGACAGGAAGGATTGCTCCAATGGCCGACCTTGCCGCGCCGGACCGCGCTCCGATGCCGGTGCCGGCCCGGGAAGTCGACGCCGGGAGGTCGCAGGACGCACGCCTGGAGGCGATGGAGGGCCGGCCCGAGTTCCGGTCCGAGGGCGACCATGAGCGCCGGTTGCACGCGCGCCCGGCGGTCGCGGCCCAGCGCCGGGCCGTCGACCGGCTTGCCGGCCGCGCCACGGCACAGCCGCGCCCGGTGCAGAGCACCGCCAAGCCCAATCTCACCGGTCTTCCCGACCGGCTGAAGAGCGGGATCGAGGCGCTTTCCGGGCTCTCCCTCGCCGAGGTCCGGGTATTCTACAATTCGTCGAGGCCGACGCAGCTCGGCGCCCACGCTTACGCGCGAGGGTCCCACATCCACCTCGCGCCCGGCCAGGAGCATCATCTGCCGCACGAGGCTTGGCACGTCGTCCAGCAGTCACAGGGGCGGGTCCAGCCGACCGCGCAGCTCGAAGGCGGGATTCCGGTGAACGGGGATGCGGGACTGGAAAGGGAAGCCGATATCATGGGCGCGCGGGCGCTCCACTCCCCACCGAGCGCGACGCTGCGCCCCCGCGCCGCCGCGCTCCACGGCGGCGCAGTCGTGCAAGGCGTCTGGCGGTTTTCGGACGGAGGCGTGCCCTGGGTCAATGACGGCCAGCAACCGATCGACAGCTTCGACATGCCCGCAATCGGAGTGCTGACGCGCGAGGAGCTGCGCGTCCGTCAGCCGCAAATCATGAAGGATGCGCGGGAGGAGGCGAAGTTGGCTGACAACGAGGAGGCTGTGGAAGTGCATCTGACACGATTGTTCAGACTGCCGACCGATCTGGTGTCCAAACCTTCCGGGGGGTTGATGCTGCCGCCCCATATGGTGGAACGTCCTCAGAACGAAGAGGATCTGGAGTTGCTGGAGGGCCAGTCGGAAGCGTTGGCCGCTTCGCACAAATTGATCGGCGACGAGGCGTTCGTGAGCCGGCAGCCCCACGCGCAGTCACTCCGCGCGGACGAATTCAAGAACTTCGCCCTGAGGAAGCTAGGCATGACGGAAGTCGAGCCGGGACGCAGCCTCTATGTCAACATCGGCATCGACAGCCTCGACGCTTCGTCCACCGTACACGACCGCAGCAAGTTCGAGCTCACCAAGGGTGAGGACGGAAAATACCGCCTCGCCGGGAACTTGGCCCAAGGAGACAATATCGCCTTCGTTGTCAGGCCAGGGGAAAAGGACAAGGTGCTGGCGCAGCAGGGCGGCCAGCATTCCGTCCTCTCGGAGGGGAAGCCCGTTTACTATGCCGGCACGCTCAACATCGAGGAAGGGGTGCTGAAGAGCTGGAACAACAATACCGGCCATCACCTCACCGATGAATCCAACGCCGTCGAACAGACCGACATCTCGAGTCGAGTTCGCGAATTGCTGCCGACCAACTTGTTCGTCGGATATGACCCTCACCCGCCCAAGCCGAGCGAGAAGGAGGAGCGGGCGAAGAGGATGATCGCCGCGTGCGGCGGCCTGCCCGCCGCAGCCAGGCCGAAGATCTTGCCAGTAATTGCTGGTCTCCTCGCCGACATCACGGCGGACCTCGCGACGATGATCGCCGATCAAGCGCCGCCGAAGCATGTCCAGTTCCACCAGGCCTTCCTGAACGACCTTACGGTTGACCGGGCCGCCCTCGGCTAGACCGGATGCTGCGCGACCCCCTCCGCCCGGACGTCAGGGATCACAGCGCCCCTCCTTGCGAAGCTCTCGCTCAACCCCATCGCGTATTCCCTCCGCGCTCAGGGGAAATTTCGTCGCTATCGCACGCAGGCAGGCGCTGCGCAGCACATTGATGAGAGCGCCGCCCGAGATTTCGTAATCCTTCGCCAGCGCCGGAAGGTCGAGATCGGCGGACCTGTCGCTCGGCAGGGTGGCGAAGGCGCCCTTCCAAAGCCGGAGCCGAGCGTCGGAGTCGGGCATCGGGAAATGGACAATCGCCTGGAAGCGCCTCGCGAAGGCGGAGTCGATATTGCCCCGGAGGTTCGAGGCGAGGATCACTACGCCCGGACAATCCTCGATCCGCTGCAGCAGATAGGAGATCTGCTGGTTCGCGTGTCGGTCGTTCGCGCTCCTCGTGTCGCCGCGCTTGCCGAAGAGAGCATCGGCTTCGTCGAAGAACAGGATCATGTCGCCCTCGGCCGCCTGGTCGAACAGGGCGGCGAGGTTCTTTTCGGTTTCGCCGATCCATTTGCTGACCACCCGCGACAGGTCGACCCGGTAGACGGGGAGACGGAGCTCCTTGCCGAGCACCGCCGCGGTCATCGTCTTGCCGGTGCCCGGCGGGCCGTGGAACAGGGCGCGGTAGCCGGGCTTGAGGTGCTTCGCGAGGCCCCAATCCTCCATCAGCTCGCGCTCGTGCCTGGCCCAGGCGACGATGTCCCCGATCTCCTCCGCCACCTCTTCGGGAAGGACGAGGTCGTCCCACTCGTAGGGCGTTTCGAGCCGTTGCGCGGGGAAAGCGGGCCCGAAGCGCGGCGCGGTCGCTTCGCCGGTGGTGAGCCGGCCGATCCAGCGCTCGCTCACCGCCAGGGGCAGCCACGGCCCCGCCTCGCCCGGCTCGTCGGGCAGATCGAGGATGTGGCGCGCCTGAAGCGGCCGCTCCGGGGCGAACAGGGCCTGCGCGGCGAGGCGCCGGTCCATGTCCTCGCCGGCGAGGAGGAACAGGGCGGTTTCGCGGGTCGGGCGAAATCCGCTTCGGCCGCCCCCGTCGGCGCCGCCGAACTCGGTGAAGCGGCGATCGGAGCTGTGATTCTTGATCAGCAGCGCATCGAGCGCGTGCGGCCTCAGATGCGGAAGCAAGGCGAGGATGAGGATCAGCCGCTCGGCGGCGTCGAGACCGGCGGCGGCGACTCCGTCGGCATAAGGGAGGCCGGGGGCCAGCGCCGGCGGCGGGACGAGGCGAAGGATGTCGCCATCCTCCAGCTCGCCGCCATGGATCCGGAAGCGCCGGTCGAGCAACTGCGTGAACCAGGCGATCTCGGCCTCGATCGCCTGGCCGTTGGTCGGCTTGGAGACCGCCGAGTCAGCCATCCCGCTCCCTTTCCCGCCGCTGCTCGACGAACAGCCTGATGTCGCGCGACAGCAAGTCGGCGGCGTCGTCATAACCGCCGCGCAGGGCCGCGCGCCAGAGCCGGTGGAGCGGCTTGAAGCGGACCCAGGCCGGGCGGTCGACGAACAGGATTTCGACGGCGATATGGGCGGGCGTCTCGGCGCGGATCATCTGAGCGGCCTCGCCGCGCCAGGCGCAATCGCCGTGGAAACCGTCGCCGCCGTGGACGAGCACGGTGACGGCCATCGGATGCCACTCGTCGCCGGTGCGGTGCGGGTCTTCGCCGGGGCGCAGCAGCAGCAGATTCTCGAGCACGGCGAGGCGCGGCCGGCGGCGCTTGTCCCGCTCCAGCGGAGCGCCGAGCAGCAGTCGGGCGCGCCGCTCGAGGCCCGGAGCGTTGCGGCGCGAGCGCTTGCCGAGATAGTCCAGCCCCCTTCCCCGCCGCTGCCCCAAGGCGGCGAGCTCCTCGAGCAAGGCGAGCTTGACCCGGCGTTCGTGGCGGTCGCCCGAGGGGCCGCGGCGGCGTGGG
This sequence comes from Sphingomonadales bacterium, assembly GCA_034668585.1. Taxonomy (GTDB): domain Bacteria; phylum Pseudomonadota; class Alphaproteobacteria; order Sphingomonadales; family Sphingomonadaceae; genus Allosphingosinicella. Next base: position 45,962 of record JAXDPB010000037.1, read on the forward strand.
ATGATCGCGCCGGGATCCTCGCCGTAGAGGGCGAGCAGGAAGTCCGCGAGACGGCCCTGCTGGGCGGGTGAAATCGGATCGCGGCCGTAGAGGGAGTCGGCATCGGGACCGCCGGCGATGATGATCTCGGCGAGCGAGGGGATGATCGCGTCGAGGGGCCGGGCCAGCTTCGACGGGTCGGCGCCGGACGGCGACAGGATGGAGCGCAGGTTCGAAAGACGGTCGAGATAGTCGACCATCGTCCTGTCGAACAGCGCGAGATAGCCGAGCAGCTGCTTGGCCTGGGCCTTGCGCAGCGGTGAGGAATCGGGGCCGAGGCCGGCCGGCCCGACGCCGTAGACGGAAGGGAAGTGGGCCGAGACGGGCACGTAGGAGGCGGTGTCGCGTGGGCGGCCCTCCGGGGGAGGAAAGGCGCGGGCCAGCTCCGCGGCGGTGCGGTAGGTGCGGCGATGCTCGGCCCAGAGGCGGGCCAGACGGAGGCCAACCTCGGCTCCATCGACCTCGATCCGGTGACCGTGCGCGGTGAGCGCGATCGGCGACTCCCGGCGGTCGAAGCCGGCGTCAAGAGCGAAGCATTGTCCCTCGCCGAGCGGTGTGGCGGAATGGAGAAAGCGAAGCTCGTGGACGGCGAGGACGCCGGCCGCGGCGGCGACCCGGCGCTCCGCCTGGGCGGAGTCGAGCAGGCGCCGGCGGGGCTTCAGCTCGGAATCGGGAATGAGCCCGTTGGCCAGCGCCGGCCCCTCCATCGCCGCGGCCTGGCTGGCGCCCGGCAGATCGGCCAGCGACCGGCGGCGCGGCTCGGGCGCGACGTAGGCGCCGAGGCGATAGAGGATCTCGGCCAGCACCTGTTCCGGGTTCACTCCGCGGTCGATGGCGACCCGCCCCTCCACCCCTACCGGCATCGGTCGCAGCAGGGTCGCGGAGGCGAGATCCTCGCAAAGCGCGCGATGCCTGACGAACACCCGGCGGGCGCGGCGGACGAGCCGATCGTCCGGCCGATGCGGGTCCGGAAGGCCGGGAAGCTTCGGCGCCCGGTAGAGCCGGAGGTGGTAGAGCCCGGCGGAAGCCGGTTCGAGCCAGGCGTCGGAAAGGCCGGGCACCCGGTCGATGAGCAGCCTGCGATAGTCGTTCGGCGTGACCGGCGGCGTAGCAAGCAGGCGCGAGGGGCGCAGGAGGATGTCGCCCCCCTCGTCCGCGGACGTAGGGGCGAGCAGGTCCTCGACGGGGAAACCGGTACGGTAGCCGAGCTCGGTCAGCGCGTAGCAAAGCTGCTCGAGGATCGTCACTCCCGGGTCATGCTCGTTGAAATCGGTCCAGATATCGCCGGAATAGTTCTGGAGAAAGCCGATCCCGTCCGCTTTCAGCGCGGCGAAATCGGTTTCGGGAGGCCGTTCGCCGCCGCGGGCGATGGTCACCGGACCGGGCGGCGCGGCGCTCATGGCCAACGACTTTCGGGCTCGATGGAGGCGATCGCGACCGGTCCGGCGACCGGGACCACCCAGGGCCGGCCGGGCGAGGTCGCGAGGGAGGCGGTGACCTTGCCCACGGCCTCGACATAGGTCCGGGAGCGAAGGAAGCGGCCGAGCGCGGCGGCGAGCTCTTCCGGCCCGGCCGAGTCCGGAAGATCCGGCCCTTCGGTGGCCGAGGGCGAAAGGAAGGCGACGATCTCCGCTCTCAGGCGGTCGGGGTGAGCGCCCGAAGCGAGGGCGACCTGCGCCGTCACCGCCACCTCCGCATAGACCGGATCGACCGCGGCGATGGAGGCGAAGGCCGAAGCGCGGGCGCTCAGCTCGTCAACGACGGCGGCGCGAAGCTCGGGCGCGGCGGAGGGGCGCAATGGGTCCGTCGTCCCCCCGGCGGTGGGTACGAGAATGACGAGCGCTCCGCCCGGAGTCGGCCTGCCGGTGGAATCCCGCGCCGGAAGCACCCGCACCCTTTCGACTTCCGGAAAGAGACCGAGAACCAGCCGCTCCTGATCCCAGGAGAGGCTTGACCGGCCGCGATGGCGTAGGCGCTCGGAAGCGTTCGCCGACATGTTCGAAGAGGTATCGGCCGGGACTCCGCCGAAAGATTCGAGCGGCTGGCGGACGGCGATCCCCGGTACGCCCACGATCGAGGCGATCGTTCGCGCCGGGAGCGGCGCCAGCGACGTCTCGGAGCCGGAGACGATACGGGTGGCCCGGAGCGCGTCGGCCGCGACCAGGGCGAGGTGGGGAAGCGCGCCGGCCGCGGCGGCGCGAAGCCTCAAGCTCGGCCCCCGCGCGAATCCCGCCGAGAGGGTGAGGATTCCCGTCCGGGTCAGGCCCGCGGTACCGTCCAGCAACGCCGCCGGGTCAAGCGGGCGCCAGGCGCCGTCCCCGCCCTGCACCTGCCAGCGCACCGGCGGCGTCTCGTCACCCGGCGCTCGAACGAAGAGCAGCGACAGCGGCGCGCCTTCGACCACGTCGTCGAGCAGGAGGTCGAAGCAAGGCTGCGACGGTACCGGAGGGAGGAGGGCAATCGTGCCGGTCCAGGCGACCGGCACCGCCCCGTCGAAGGGCGTCCAGTGGAAGAGCAGGAGCTCGCCGTCTTCGCTTCGCCCGCCGAAGTCGAAATGGGCCTCGTAATCGAGCCTCAGCCCCGCGAGCGCCGCCCGCCAGGGCGGATTGGGCATCAGCGCGGCGAGGCCTGACGGCGGGTCCGTCTTCGGCGGCGGCAGCTGGAGGGCGGCCGGGAGCGGGCTTCGGCCCTCGATCCGCGCGTCGGCCGCCTCGAGTTTCTTCCACAGCGCCCGGACGAGCTTGAGCGGCGCCTCCGCGCGCTTGGCCAACGCGGCCAGCAGGCCGGCCCAGAGGCTCTTGCGAGGCCGCGCTCGAGCGGCCCCGGCCGCGGCAAGCGCGGTCGCCCGGGCGACGTTCAGGGGATAAAGGAGGTCGCCAAAGGCAAAAGCGGGGGCCGTGAGGGTGAGGCGCACGCCGGGCGGGACGGCGTCGGCCGCCGGGGCGCCCGCCGCGAGCTCGAACTCGGACGTGGACGGCACCGGGCCGTCGACGGCGGCGCCCGGAAAGAGCGGGCCTTCGGCGCTCGCCGGTCCCCCGGCCAACCGGGCGGAAAATCGCACTCGAAAGTCCTCGTTGCGGAAAAGGGGATGGCCCGGGCGGCGGACCCGGCGGTCCAGATCGACCGCATATTCGCGGTAATAGCCCCGAAAGCCGTCGCAATGCGGCGGCGGGTCGGCCCAGTCGAGGGTGAGCGCGACCCGGTCGAGCCCGCCCCGCGCCAGCGCCGGATGCTCGATCGCGATCCACCCTCCGCAGGAGGCGGGAGCGCCGAAGGCCGGGATCCCCGCCGCGGCGGCCGCGGGTCCCGCGCTGGTCAACAGGGCCAGCCCGTCCAGCCCCTGGACCGCGATCCGAACCCTTCCTCCTGTGACCCGCGCCGGCGCGAAGACCGCCAGCGGCGCGACCTCCGTTCCGGCGAGGCTCCTCACTTCCTGGGCGAGGAGGAGCCGCAGGGCCGCCGCTTCCCCCGCGAGCGCGGGCCCGTCGGCGGGAAGCGAGAAGCGGAAGACAGCCTCGGCCCGATCCTCATGAAGCGACGAACCGGATGTGTCCGCCGACGGCAGGTCGGCCCACCCGACCTCCGTCCCGAGCGAAAGCCGGAAGGCATCCTTCAGCAGGTCCGGAAAATGCCCCGCATCGACGCCGGCCGGCCAGTCGAGATCGGTGAGGTCGAGCGTCAGCTCGAAACGGCGCCTGCCGCCCTCGGCCTGGAAGGCGGTTCCGGCGACGACGAGCCCAAGCTCGGCTACGGGCAGGGGCGGCTTGCCGGCAAAGGCGTGCAGCACAGCCCCGCTTTCCTCCACCGGGAACGCGGCCACTGCCAGTGCCTGCGGCGCGCCCTGTGCCGGTATCGGACCCCACAGCCGGAGTTCGGAAAGCCGGACGCCGGTCACCGCAACGCCGCTGTCGGCCGCGAAGCAGACGGGGCCGCCATCGGGTCCGACCCCCGCCTCGAAGATATGGCCGCGGGCGATCTCGGGAATCCCGGCCTTTGACCCCAGTGGGCGAAAGCTGAGGTAGAGGTGGTCGGGCTTCGCGGGGCGCGGCACCGTGCCTACGAGCCTCTCATGGTAGAAGCGCGCGATCCGACCCGGGAGCGCGTTAAGGCTCTCCTGCTCGCGTCCGAACAGCTTCAGGAAGGCGAAGACGAGACCGACCTGCGGCGCATGAGCGGCATGCCCAAGGCCCGCCTCGAACAGCGTCCGAGCCTCCGCGACCAGCGCCTCCAGCCCGAACAGGAAGCCGTCCACCGCCTCCTCCACCGGGGCCGCGACCCAGTCGCGCCAGAATTGATCCGGGTCGAGCAGCAGTTCGAGCCCCTCGACCTCGTCGATCCGCCAGCGGGGATGGAAGCTCGCCGTCGCTTCGAGGAGCCCGGCTTCGACGAGCCCCGCGCGCTCGGCCGCGACGACGACGCCCACCAGCTGGCGCAGCCGGGGCCCGAGAAGCTCGCTCAGCGCCCGCTCGACGAGGCCGATCGCCGCTTCCGTCGAGGGAAGGCGCTCGAGGCGGTCCGCGGGCCCGACCCAGCGGTCGATGATCCGAGCGAGCCGGAACACATCCTGCAGCAGCCGGCGCAGAGCCGCCTCGCATTGTGGGCGGTCGGCGTCGCGGAGACAAAGCAGGCGCCGCCTCAGCGAGCTCTTCGGCTCCTCGACGTCGAGGGTCGCGATGAGGGCGAGCAGCACGGTGGGATCGGCGACGAGGAGCGTTTCCCAATCCCCCTCTTCCGCACCGCTCGCCCCGAAGAAGCGTACATGGCGACCGAAGTGAGCGGTCTCGGCCACCAGCTCCCCCAGCCCGCGTTCGTCCAGCTTCGCATAGCCCGGAGCCAAAGCCGCGGGAGCGCGGTCGGACTGGCGGGCCCAGCGGGTGATGATAAGAGGCCGCTCCGCCGCCATCACGCCTCCCTCGCCAGGGTCGCCTCGAGGAGATAGAAGGGATAGACCATATTGCCCCGCCCGTTGGTGCGGCGGATCTTGAACGACAGCTCGATGAGGAGCAGGCCGCGCTGGCTGGAGTCGGTGGTGACCATGCAGGCGATGAGATCGATCCGGCTCTCCCACCGGATAACGGCGGTGGTGACCGCGTCCTGGACCTCGCCGATCAGGCTGGCGCTCAGCTCGCGGAAGACGAAGCGATGGAGATCGCAGCCGTAGCTGGGCAGCATCACCCGCTCGCCGGGAATGGTCGAGAGGAGGATGTGGAGGCTCTCCCTTATGTCTTCGACCCCGGAGACCTTGTGCGCCGAGGAGAGCCCCTGCGAGAATTGCGGCGGAAACGCCCAGCCGGTTCCGAGGAAGGAATCGTCCCCCACCTCAACCTCCGATGAGGACGGTCGGGAAGCCCGCCGCGATCGTGCCGCCATGGGCGCAGGCATCCCCCATCCGAGCCGCGGGCACTCCGCCGACGAAGACGGTCGCGGAGCCGGCGACGATGCTGTCCGGCGGCCCGACGCAGACCGCGAGATCCCCCACCTTGGCGGCGGGAAGACCCCCGATCAGCACCGTCGGGCAGCCGGGCCCGGCGATCGGGCCGCCGACATGGGGGATGGGCGGCACCCCGGGCGTCAGCATCGGGCAGACGTGGAGATCGGTGAGGCGGGCGGCGGCGGGCATGTCAGTTGATCTGCACCAGGGCGCCCTTGATCGTCAGCGGCGCCGCCGACTTGAGCTCGCCGGGGCCGGTCGAGGAGAGGGAAAGGGTGCCGGTCGCGCTCTCCTGGATCTTGGCCCCCGAGACGCTGTAGGTTCCGGTCGCGGTGACCTTGAGGTTCGCGCCCGACTTGATCGTCATGTCGGTGGCCGAGCTGAGGTTCAGCGCCGCACCGCTGACGATGTCGACCTTGTCCTCGGCCATGGTGACGTGGTTGCCGAAAGAGTCCGAGATCGTGATCTTCTTCTCTTTATCGTCGAGGCGGATGACGCGCTTGCCCGGCGTCTGGATTTGGAAGACGATATCCTTGTCGTCGAAGCTGATCTCGATCTTCGAGCGGGTGACCAGCGACTTGCAGTCGTTCGCCTCGACCGGTGCGTGGGTAGGCGCACGCTGGCTGCTGTAGACGCTGCCGAGGATGACCGGGTTCGAGGGATCCTCGTCCATGAAGCCGAGCACGACTTCGTCGCCGACCTCCGGATAGAAGGCGGCGCCGAAGCCCGCCGAGGCGTAGAACTGGCCGAGACGGGCCCATACCCCCTCCGCGCCCTCGACCAGGGGCAGGGTCACCAGCACCCGGAACTCGCCGGCCGGGTCGTTCGCGACCCCTTTCACCTGGCCGACGTGGAGGCCGCGCACCGGGGGGACCAGCCCGCCGGCGGGCGGCGCGGCGATGCCCTCGGCCCGGCTCGCGAAGCTGTCCGGAGCCATTCCGAAGCCGACCATTGTCTGCCAGTCGCCGTCGCGGAAATCGTGCCGCACCGAGCTGACGAAAGCGTCGCCGTTGAACCGTTCGCCGAGGCCTTTCAGGGAGACGAACGAGCCCGGCTTGACCTCCGCCGATCCCTGGAACTGAGCCGTCCCCTGCACGGCGGCGAGCTTCGCGCGCATCAATGCCGCGGAGGACCAGCCGGCGAGCTGGCCGTCCGGGACGTACGCCGCGGTCTGCTGCGGGACCGCCGCGAGCGAAAAGACGCCGGCGAGCTTGGCGGCGTCGAGATCGCCGGGCGCGGTGACGGCGGCCGAGGCCCCGGCCGCGCTGGCAAGCTTCTGCTGCTTGTAGCTCCACGAGCGGCTCTTGACGGACTGGTCGCCGACCGGAGCGGTCGCGTCGATCGTCGCCTCGAGGCTGACGATCGAATCGCCATATTCGAGCGTCAGGACCGGGCTTCCGGCCGCCGTCGGCGAGATCAGGTCGGCCTTCGAATCCTCGACCGCGACGACGCAGCCATTGGCCTCGGCGCGGAGCAGCAGCAAGTCCCAGTCGAAGGAATGATATTGAATCATCGTCTCGATCGGCGCCGCTCCCGCCCCATTCTTGCCGAGGCTGCCGCCGTTCGCCGAAAGCAGCGCCTTGATGATGTCCGTGTCCGATTTGCCGGCGGTCAGCGCGCTGTTGCGGCGAAGGGTCATCTTGATGAGCGGATCCGCGGTCTCGACCACCAATTGCGCCGGTGCGCCCGGAGCGATCCTCAGCGAATGACGGATGACGACGCCGCTGTGGACCGTCTTCGACCCGCTTCCGTAGCCGGCGGCGATCGTCACCTTCTTTCCGGGTACGAACGTGTCGGATTCGCTGGAGGGGAATCGCTGGGTGTCGGGCTCGCCGTCGAACAGCACGATGCGCGCGCGCGGGATCCGGTTCGCCTCGCTCCAGGTCTCGACCGAGACGATGCTCTCGGAATCGAGCGGCGTGCCTTCGATGGCGACCGTGAGGTTGACCTCCTCGCCCAGCTTGGCCGTCGGCGCGGGGGCGGTCATCCCCCGGATCCCGAAAGCGGCGGGAAGCTCAGCTGAAGTCCGGCCGGCAAGCGCCGGAACCCGTCCAGCCCGTTGGTGGCGGCGACGTCGACATAATAGAGGCTTTCCCGATAGACGCGCGCGCACATGAGCGGGAGCGTATCGCCCGCCGCGACCGGAATTCGGTGGGTAAGGTCGGGCGAGTTATTGTTCTGCGCGGCGCGCGCGTCGGGGGCGTCGACGAATCCGCTGAACGACACCGCGACCTTGGCTCGCAGGGGCGAGCCGTCGGGGTTGAACAAGGTATATTCGACGCGAAGCGACGTGGTCTGGCCTTTCAGCAGCTGGGTGCTGCCCCAGTTGAGCTTCAGGTAATTGGGCCGGTGACTCTTCGGGTTTGGGTCCAGAACCAAGCGTCGGAAATTCTTCAGCTGATCGGCGACGGAGATGTCGCTCGCCCCGGCCACCGCGCCGGTGCCGTCGAAAACCAGGTCGAACGACAATGTGACTCCGCTCAGCCGGTCGAACGAATTGGACTGGCCGCTGCTTCCGGGGGCGGAATCGCACGTATATTGAGCGCCCATGGAGAGACTGCACTTCTCCGGGTTGATGGGCACCGACAGAGGATTGGGTACATCGAGCCCGGCGAGCGTGCCATAGCCCGGATCCTCATAGGCGAAGATCGTCAGCTTTTCGAAGCCCCCGGCTATCCCCTCGACCATATCAGCGCTCCCGGCCCATCTTGAGCTCGGCGAGGACGGCGCGGACGCACGCTTCGACGATCTCGCGGCGCTGGGCGGCGCCAAGGCCGCCACAGGAATCGCCGGTGGGTGCCCTCGCCCCCTCTTTCTTCTCCCCGTCGCCGTCGGCGACGGCCATGCGAATGCCGATCTGGCGGACTTCTAGCGGCACCACGACCCCCTCAAGGCTGCGACCTCTCGACGAAGGCGCAGGAAAGCTCGATCGTCTCGATCAGCAGGTTGCTCTCCATCGCGGAGAGGGTCGAATGGTCCCATGAAAGCGGGTAAGCCCTCAGCACCCACCATTTGACGACCGGATTGCCGGCGGCGTTGAGCAGCTGGACGATGACGTCCTGGGTCTTGATCGGCCCGCTGGAAAAATCGGCCTGGAAGCATTCGCCGAGCCAGTTGGCGAGCGGCGAGCCGAACAGCACCGCGCCGCGTTTGAGGACGACGTTGCTCGACTTCGTCCGCACCGGAAGCTTGTGCGCGAAGCGGTTCTGGCCGCCTTCGCGGAGCTCTTCCATCTCCCATTCGACCTTCAGGCCCGAAACTTCCTGGAAGCTCGAATCGGTCGTGCTCCCGTTGAACGACACGGAGAAATAGAAAGCCGGCGGCGGGTAGCTGAAGAGCGCCATAACCCACCTTGCTCAAGCTGCCTCCACCTTGAGCGTCTCGTAGGCGATTTCGACCGACTCGATCGCCACCTCGTTGCTGTCGGATTTGAGATCGGTTCCGCTGACCTTGATCGGCCATGCGTTGGTCAGGGTCCAGGTCATCTTGGGCGACGAGTCCTCGGCGAGCAACTGGATCACCAGGGTCCTGCGCTTGATGACGTTGAGCTTGGCCTCTTCGAACCACGTCCAGAAGGTCGAGTCCTTCGTGAACACGCCCTTCTTGATCGTGACGTTGCCGACGCTCTTCAGTCCCGGCATCTTGATCGTCGACCAGACCGGGCTGTTGCCGTGCCGATATTCGATCGGCTTGATGTCGGTCTCCAGCCCGCTGACCTCCGAGCAGCCCTGCTTCTTCCCGTCGCCCAGGTCGATGTTGAAGTAGAATTTCGGAAGGGGCCAGATCGCGCCCTGGGCGCTGCCGTCGTCAGGCATGATGCTCTCCTCTCATAGGTGGCAAGTTAGGAATTCGGGTGTCGGATCAGGCGGCTCCGCCCAGCATCTGCTGCTTGAAGACGAGCTCGATGAACTCGGCCGGGTGGACCATCTGCACGACGACGTGCACCGTCATGGTGCCGTTGAGGACGTCATCCGGAGTCATCGTGCTGCCGAGGCCGCACTTGACGCTGTAGGCCTCGGCGGGAGTCGACCCCATCAGCCCGCCCGACGCCCAGAGGCCGTGGAGGAAGCTCCCGATCATCGACACGACCGTCGTCCAGGTGGTCGCCGTGTTGGGCGCGAAGACGAAGGAGTTGAGCGCCGTCTTAATCGACTGCTCGACGTAGATCATCGTCCGTCGAACCTGGATATACTTCCAGTCGTTGCTGGTGCTGTCGAGCGTGCGCGCTCCCCACACCAACGGCCCGCGGGAGGGGAAGGTGCGGATCGCGTTTACCGCCTTGCCGCCGGTGGGGACGTTCAAATCCTCCTGCTGCTTGTCGCTGATCGTCGCCGTCGGCTCGACCAGCAGCGCGATGCCGACATTGGCCGGGGCGTTCCAGACTCCGCGACTGCTGTCGACGGCGGTGTAGATGCCGGCCATTGCGGGGCTCGGGGGTAGGATGTTTTGGGTGTTTGCGACATGATGGAAGATGTCGCCGAGCGCCGGCACGTTGGCGAGCAGCGCCTGCGTCAGCTCGCCATGGGTGATCTTGCGCTTGCTGAGGGGCGTGATCTTCGTGTCGTCGGTATCGGCGATCGAAAGTCCGATCTGGTCGATATAATCCTTGATCCGGGCCGCGCGCGGGTCCCCGGCCGGATAGGCGGCGTCCACCGAAGCCGTGAGAGCCTCCTTGAGGGCCTTGGGCTTGTCGCCGGTCCCGAAGCAATCGATCTTGACCTCGCCCGGCGAGACCATCGACGTTTGGAGGTTCGGGAAATAGGCGATGCCGTAACGCAGCGCCTCCTGTTGCGCCCCGGCGAGCCCGACCCGGAAGGCGGTGATGGTGGCTTCCAATTCCGTCGTGTTGTCGGTGGCTGGAACGGCCGAAGTGCCATAGACGTCGAGAAGGGCGACCCGATCCTGCTTGGCCTGGCATTGCTGAAGCATGTAGACCGCGACCTCGTAGGCGTCGGTGTCCTTGTTGAGGAGCATCGCGTCGGGCACGACGAGCATGGTCGGGCCCATCTCGTCGCGGACCGCGTCGAGGCCCGCCTTCAGCGAGTCGGTGGCCTGGCTGGGGTCGGCGCGCAGCCCCTCATAGGTGTCGCATGAGACGATGTAGCAGGTGCCGCCGCCATTGGCATAGAAGAGCTGCAGGCTGTTGTAGAGGTTGAAGTTCAGCTTGCCTTCCTCGGCGAGATTGTAGCTCTTGGCCCCGGGAAACAGGGTGATCCTGGCAATCGAATGGTCCGAGGCCGGAACGTCCTCCGTCGTCAGATAAAAGGTTTCCTGGAACCACCGCCCGAACTTGGAGATATATTCGGCCATCGAGCGGATGCGGGTCGGGACTCGCTTCAGGCTCTTGCTCTTGTCCTGAGCGATCTCGGTAAAGCCGATGAAGGCGGGGATCGCCGTCTCGACCCCGACGATCGCGGGCGGAAAGGAATCGGGCTCCGAGATGTAGACGCCCGGAGTCTTGCGTTGAACTGTTGCCATTCACCTTCTCCATCCGAACCCGATCCGCGGAATGCGGCTCACACGAACACCAAAATTTCCGACACGTCGGCGGCCCCGCCGAGGCCCCTCAGCGGCATCGAATCCGCCGCCGGTGCCGGCAGCGGATCGACGAGGCTGCGCACCCGCCGCGGCGCGTTGCGGGTCGTCCCCTTGAGGACGAAGCGGCGAGCGGGCCGCTGCCGCAGGGGAACCGCCTCTTCGCTGAGGAAGGCATAAGCGCCGCTCGCCCCGGGGATTTGGGGCGCTGCGTCGCTCGATTTGAACACCGCCTGCTCGACGGCCGGATCAACGATCGAAAGGCTTGCTTCCACGAGATTGCCGCCGCGGTCCGCGACCACGTAGAGCCACCTTGTCGATCGAGCCGCGAACCGGATTTCGTACCGGACCGGCCCTGCCGCGGCCGCCGCCGCAGGCGCAAGGAACAGTTCGACATAAGCGAGCGGCAGCCGCTCGGCGCGCGGGTCGCAGGGCCCCTCCGCGGCCTCCGCGAGCGCCGCCTGCGCTTCCACTCCGCGGCACCAGGCGTCGGGCAAGGGCCGCCTGGCGACCGCCTCGGCGCGGTCTTTCTCGTCCAGCTCGGGACTGTTCGCCAGGATCCAGTCATAGGCGGCGACCTCGAGTGGGATCTCGCGCGAGGCATCGATCGCGATCGCGGCGGCTCCGCCCGCTTCGGCGCGGCTGTGCCGGCTCGAGAGGCAGAGCGCGGCTTCGCCGACGCCGAAACGGGCGGGAAGATGGGTAATGTTGAGGAAGCGCGGATGGAGAAGGCGCAAGGTGAAAAGCAGCGGTCCGCCGAGGAGGGCCTCTAGGACGTCCTCCACGGGAATGCCGGGCGCCGCCTTCGCGAACGCTCCCGAGAGCAAGGTCCGCCAGGCTGAGCCGCAATAGATGTCCAGGCCGTCCGGCCGACTCCGCCAAAGCAGCCCGTGCCGGCTGAGACGGGCGGCCGTCGATGGAACCGGTTCGATGACGAGATCGGTGCAGCGGCCCGGACCGCCTCCCCGCGGCCCCTCGTAATAATCATGGCACAGGTCGAGCCTGACGAAGCGGGAATAGGCATCGCCGGCGGGTGCCGCCGGCACCGCGAACCTCCCCGTCGACCTCTCCTCCCGACCCAAACCCCTTCTCCCCCTCTGCACGACCGCGCCTCGGCGCTGCCCTCCTTGATTCAGGCTTCCCCCGCCTCATGGCCTCGTCCGATCGACCGCACCGCTGGGGCGACGCCGCCGGTCGAGGCGCCGACGAACGGCACGCGCCGCAGCCGGTAGAGCACCAGCGGGAGATATTTCGATCCCGTCGCGCTCAGCAGATGACCCATTTGCGCGAAGTCCAGGCTCACGAATTCGACGGCCAGCTTGTCCACAGTCGCTGGAAGCGTGGGAATGGTGTCGCGCGTAAATACAGGCGTCTGCTGAAAATAGTATATCACCGCCGACAAACGCGAAAGCGCCGCTTCATAATTTGCAGAAGTGAAATTAGCCGCAACCATGAAGTAGGCGTCGAGAAGTAGAGGTGGATATCCCGTATAGTATCGGTCGTCTCCTCCAAGGCGTGACTGAGCTAGCGAGCCAATATTGTCGTTATTTTGAAGGCTCACCAGTGAAATTATTAATTTGTTGATAGACGCTGGGGCAGAGTCGTCATCACTCTGTCCGACATTGCCAAACTTCACCCAGGACTCCGCTTGGGGATACAAAAGTTGCAAGGCATTCTCCAGCTGATCGCGGACGATCGCCAGCACATCGTTCAACATTGTCATGGCACAGGAACTCATTCTCCGGATTGGTCCGGAGTTTGTTTTGCTAATGATGTACGCAACCCACGAGGAACAGCGCGAACCCAATGACATGATTCGGCAAAATCTGAAAACAACCTATCATTGATTATTACGGGCTTGCAATGGGTCTGAATATGCGACAGAAAATATTTTGTGCCGGCTCGGCGGCGGATCCCAAATTGGCGCTCCGGCCGGTATCGAGAAGGATCTCGACGGCGGGATTGTCCCCCGCCGGTTCATCTCATAAGCCCGCCGACAGGTAGCGGCGGCCAGGTAAGGAGAGCAGCTCGTGGCCAAAGAAGCAGACCGGATGCCCCCGACCGACGCCGACCCCAGGTCGCAGGACCCTCTGCCGGCCAGGCCGAAGCCGGAGGAGGTCAAGGGCAACCCGCCCAAGCCCGGCGAACTGGACCTGACCCCGGCGCGCTACGCCCAACTCACCCCGGCGGACAAGGTCGCCTACCACCAGGCGAAGCTGGCTTATGCCCAGGCCTATGCCCAATATGATGCGGCGGAGCGGGCCGCGCACGGCACTTTCGCCAAACCTTACGACAATTTCATCGCCGCCCGGCAGGTTTACAGTGACGCGGACACGGCCGTGCAGAACGCGATCGACGCGGCTCAGGCCCAGCTCGAGATGATCGGCAGGCTGAGCGCCCAGCTGAAGCCAAACGAGATGGTGAAGCCCGAGCAGGCCAAGGCCCAGGTCGACCGGCTCGCAGCCGCGACCGACGAATATAAGAAGGCCGGCGACGCCATCGCCGCGGCCGTCGCCGCTCGGGACAAGGCCGACGCGGCCTTGGCCCCCCTCACCGAGCCGGGCCGTCGCGACCGGCCCAACCGCGCCGCGCAAGACCTGGCGGCGGACCAATATGCCCTCGAGCTGGCCCAGGCGCAGGTGATCCTGGAGACCGCCTACGACACCTACATGGTCAAGAAGGCGGAAATTATCGGTCATCTTCCCCATTCGGCCAAGGCGGCCTGAACGCGCCTTCGCCGCGGGTCTGCCGCTGTATCGACATTAAGGCGACGACGGATTCCGGAATTCTTCCCCGAGCTTGCCTCGGGGAGAATCGATCGTCGCCGGAAACGGGACGGCGGCTCAGGGCTGAATTCAAATATGCCCGGGAGTTGCGCCCTCAAGCCGTCGCTCCGGCCAGCGAGCGCCCGCCGGAACCCAGATCGGCGAACGCCTCCTCGAGGCGGTCGACCATCCCCTTTTCGCCTTCGCGAAGCCATTTCCGCGGATCGTAGGCCTTCTTGTAGGGCTTGCCGCTGACCGGATCGATCTGGTGGGCGAAGGCGGCTTCGTTGGCCCCGACGTAGCGGCCGATCGCGGAGGCGAAGGCGAATTGGGTGTCGGTATCGATGTTCATCTTGAAGACGCCGTTGCGGATCGCCTCGGCGATCTTCGACTTCTCCGATCCCGAGCCGCCGTGGAAGACGAGATCGAGCGGGTTGGCCGGCAGGCCGTGGCGCGACGCGACCAGATCCTGGGAGGCCCGCAGTATCTCCGGCCGAAGCTTGACGTTGCCCGGCGAATAGACGCCGTGAACGTTGCCGAACGAGGCCGCGACGCTGAAATGGCCGAGCGGCGAGAGGCGCTCATAGGCGAGGAGAACGTCCTCGGGCTGGGTGTAGAGATGGGAATTGTCGGCGGAATCGTCATGCTCGTGGCCGATCCCGTCTTCCTCTCCTCCGGTGACTCCGAGCTCGATCTCCAGGCTCATGCCGAGCGGGGCCAGACGCTTCAGGACCCGCTCGCATTCCGCGAGATTCTGCTCGATCGGCTCCGCCGACAGATCGAGCATGTGGGAGCTGAACAGCGGCCGGCCGGTCTCGCGCTTATGAGCGATGCCGTGGTCGATCAGGGCGTCCACCCAGCCGATCAGCTTGCGGTCCGCATGGTCGGTGTGGAGGACGACGCAGACGCCGTAATGCTCCGCCATCAGGTGGACGTGGCGCGCCGCGGACACGGCGCCGAGGTTCCGGGCGGCCTCGGCGTCGGGGCAGCCTTCGCCGCCATAGAAACGGGCCCCGCCGTTCGACAGCTGGACGATCACGTCCGACCTGTGCCTGGCCGCCGCTTCGAGGACGGCATTGACGCTGTTGGTGCCGACCACGTTGACGGCCGGAAGCGCATAGCCCCCCGCCTTGCAGCTCGAAATCAGCTTCCGATATTCCTCGCCATGGACCACGCCCGGCGAGAGAGTCGATTCGATCGCGGTGGTGGCAGTGGCCATCGATTGGGCTCCGTCGTTCGTCGAAGTGCGTGAATGGGCTGATGCCCGATGCCTCCAGGAGCGTCGAGATGCCAGCTTTTTTCTGCCCGGAAAGCGGGGGATTATCGCCGGCCTCGTCCCCCAGGGGATTAGCGACCCCCCTCGACGATTTCGCCGCAGGACAGGTCCTGCCGGTTTCCCCGTCGAAGCAATTCGGCGCAATTTTTACGGACGCTGCCGGCAAGCGCCGCGGCCTCCTCGTCGCCCGCCGCTCCGCGCCGCCCCAGATAATGGAGAAGCATGACCGCCCGCCGGTTTAGCGCATCGGGGCACGCGAGCCGGGTCCTTTTCGGCGTCTCTCCGGTCACCGGAAGGATCCTGGCGATCGAACAATCGCCATATTCCGACCCTGGAAGGCCGGGCAGGACGAGATGCCCCTGGTCCGGGCGGACCCCCATATTCTCGAGCAGAAAGGCGTGCAGGCAGGCGCGGTCCGCGGGATCGCCCAGCGACATCTCGCCATCGGGCACATGGGCCAGCAATATCGCGGCCTCGTTCTTCGTGCCGGGATCGACCAGCCGCGAGGAGAGGCAGCCTTCCGAAAGCCGCCTCAACGGCTTCAGTCCGGCAACGCCGCCGGAGTCGACGAACCGGGCAAAGCGATCGAACGTGCGCCGGTCCGGGAAGAGAAATATCTCGGCGTGACCGATGGAATAGGGCTGAGGGCGGGAAAGCCATGCGCCGGTTTCGGCCAGAAATTTCCGGAAGGCCTCCGTCGTGTCGACCCGTATCAATTTGGATGAAACCACCATCGGGCCGAAGGCATTCGCGTCCCCCGTGACGGCCGAGGTCCGGTAGTCCATGTGAGACAGGACGAGGTTGCCGTACAACCGCTGGAATACCTCGCCATCGACCGTCTCCACATAGGTTTTGAGGCTTTCACCCCGGCGTGCCGATTCCGCGACGTGGTAGAAAGTGATCAGATTCGTCGAGAGTGGCCGCCAGTCGCCCGGCCGCGGCTCGAACAGGCTCGATTCGCCGGCGGCCCCCGGCGTCGGCTCGGACGAGGCCTGACAGGCCGCGAGGAGCGCCGCAAGCGCCGCCAGAGCTCGGGTTCTAGGGGAGACGGACATGGCCGGCTTCTCCATTGCGTTTGCCCCGGGCCCGGGGCAGCATCTTCGAGCGTGGAATCAAATGTCGAGCCACTGCTCGAAGAACCCGCCATAGCCTCGCTCCCGGTCGATGAAATGGATTTCGTAGATCCAGGTTCGCGAGTGCCCGGCAGGATCGGGATCGCACAGCCGGGTGGGGTTGCCGGGATGAAGGTAATTTTCCCTGAGCTCGCCCTGGATGACCTCGTGCGGGAAATTCCCGATGAGATGGCCCGCATGCCAATTGCCATATTCGTAGCCATGGCCCCGGGCCGACCTGATGGCGAGCTCGTA
>JAXDPB010000038.1:0-24885 GCA_034668585.1 Sphingomonadales bacterium
GGGTTGTAGGCGAAGGTCAGCACCAGGTCGTTGGTAGTGGCGGACCCGCCGAGGTCGAGGGCGAGCTGGCTCAGCCGCGACACGGCGTCATACTGGTAAGCGGTGGTCTCGCCATTGCCGTAGGTGAGGCTGGAGCGGCGGCCGAGCTGGTCGTAGCCGTAGAAGCGCGAGAGTGACTGTCACCGTCGGTCCGAAAACAGGTTCCACAAATGCAAGCGCCACTTTCTTGCGCATCATTTGTAGAGAGCCTGTGAAGTGCTCGCGACGCTTATCACAATCTTCCCCGTTTGCGATTTTCCGCTGTCACGAGCCACCATACTCGGGTTGGCTGGATAACTCTTGCCATTGAAGCGCAAGTGGGCCTCGTACCCTGGCTGTATACCGCCCCCCTGAACCCACACGCCGAGATCATGCCAACCCCGTGACTTGCTGTCGAGCACACGAATGGGCAGTCGAGTGATAGGTAACTTCGTTACTAGTTTATAGTCTCTACTATCCCATTCAAAGACATACATATTACATCCGCCGCTTCCACAAACTCGGTCTCCATTTACATAGGCTATTCCCTCAGAGACTCCATTCTCATCAAGATCGACTAAGGCATAGCTGACTTTGACGGTCCTGTCACCGTTCGCCGGCCCCCCATCAAGCTCCTGCCTAATTGCCTGAAGAAAGGTATTTTCTGTAGGCCGAGGAACCTCTATCGAACCGCAACTCATAAGACCCAACAACATCACAAAATGTTTCACGGCTATATCCTCATCCAATATGTTAGCTATGAGGGAAACACGTTCCTCCAATGACTATAACGTTTTTGCCGTAATTGTTACCAGTCGTCCCTTGGTCAATAGTCGTCGGGTTTCCGGATATATCATCCAAACCGATATTATATGCAGCCGCTGTCGCTTGGGTAAGTTGGACGTTGTTTAGACTGGGGAACCTTGATTTTATGGCATTAAAGTTAGCATTAAGCTTGGTTGCGGCCCAACGCGCAGACCATGCGATATCGAACGCTTGTGCATCGGCTATTCCATTACCGGTTATCTGAAATACACCACGGCCTCCGCCGCCTCCCACTTCACCGACGTTTCTGAACCCGCTTTCGCGTACACCAATCGCCGCAAGAAGTCTTGGGGTTATCAAATTCCCCGCAGCTTTCTCCAACATCCCCCATGCGGCTATGGCCCGAGCTATTGCCGACCTGTCTTGACCGGCGGCCCTTAAGGCGGCGTCGCATTTAGCCTCCTTTGGGTCAAGAGCCCCGCCTCCACCGCCTCCCCCTCCGCCGCTGTTGACGTCAGTGTTATTGAATGACGCCCCAGCAACAGTTAGGTTCTGAAAGAGCTGATAGAAGCTACCGTATGACATGCATTCACCATTATAGTTCACTCCATAGCAGATCTCGATATCGCCTTTGTCCAACCCGAGCGGATCTACGAGATTCACCGGATCCCCGCCGACATAGGGATAGAAGTTCATCCCTCCACCGTACCCGATCGGGTCCGGCTGCATGAACCGACCGCCGGACTTGGGGTCGTAGGCGCGGTTCTTATAGTGATAGAGGTCGAAGCCCGCGAAGTAGCGTTGGCCCGTGTAGAGAAACCGGGGCCGGTAGTTGATGTCGCTCGTCTCCGTCTTGCCATATTCGTCGTAGCGGTTGATCGCCAGAAGCGCGCCGGAGCCGCTGGTTACCGCGACGATCGAGCCGCGCTCGTCGGCGTGGAGGAAGCGGCGGTCCGAGGTGCCCGGGCCGTTGTACCAGACGAGCGGCTCGTCCGCGCCCGGCCCGAAGACGTGGCGGTAGAGGACCGCGGAGCTGATCGTCCTCCGCTCGGCGATCAGCCGGTCGACGTAATTCTCGTAATAGATGGCCGGTGGCGATCCGGCGCCGTCGAGGCGGTTCAGAGGATCGTAGTGGAGCGGCGCCGTTGCCACGCCGAGGAACTTGTTCTCGCTGTCGAAGGCGTAGGTCTTGATCCCGTCGGTGGTCATGTTGCCGCGGGAATCGTATGTGTAGGCGGTGTTGCCCTGCGCCGTCATCCGGTTGAGCCCGTCCGCCGTCGAGCTCATGCTGCCGTTGCCGTGGCCGGTCCAGGCGTAGAGGTCGTTGGAGCGGACGGTCGAGACGATTTGGCTCGCCGGACTGTAGGCGAAGGTCAAGGTGAGGTCGTTCGCCGATCCGCCGAGGTTCAGGTCGAGCTGGCTGAGCCTCGAGACGGCGTCATATTGATAGCCGGTCGTCTCGCCATTGCCGTAGGTGACGCTGGTCCGCCGCCCGAGCTGGTCGTAGGCGAACGTCGCCAGCACTCCGACGCCCGAGCTCGCCCCGTTCTCGCGGATCGCGGTCATCTCGCCGGTGACCAGATATTCCTGGTCGACGTAGAAGCCGTCCGGGTGGGTGAGCCGGGTGCGCCGCCCGGCGAGGTCGTATCGCGAGGCGTAGCTGCCCGAGGCGCCGGTCTGGCTGAGGTTGCGGCCCAGGGCATCCCAGGCGAACGTCAGGCTGGTGCCGGTCTGCGAGGCGCCGGTCATCCGCCCCAGCAGGTCGTAGCTGTAGGCGATGTCCGGCTCGCTTCCGGGCGCGTCCTTCGAGGTCATCCGCCCTAAAGCGTCGTAGCCGAACCCGGTGGTCTCGCCCGCCCGGTTGCGGAACGCGACGACCAGGCCCGAGGTGCGGGTGCCGCCCGCCAGGCTCTCGTAGGTGGGCTGCTCGTAATCGGTGGCCGAGCTTGTCCCCGCCCCCTTGGTCGTGTCCGGGTAGCGGGTCTTCGCCAAGCGATCGTGGCCGTCATACTCGAAGGTGGTCTTGTTGCTCTCGGCATCGGTCATCGTCTCGACCCGGCCGTTCGAGGTGTAGGTCGCGGTGACCTCGTTCGCCTCCTCGCCGGTCACTCCGAGCGCGGTCCGAACCTGGCTGACCCGACCCGCCGCGTCGTAGAAGGTCCTGGCGATCCGGTCGGGGCCGAAGCCGCCGGCGGGACTGGTCAGCGTGCAAGCGCCGGGGAGGATCGAGCCGAAGTCGGCACTGTCCATGCGCTGGACCGGGCAGTCGATTTCGCGCGCAAGGGCGTCATCAGTGCCCGGACTCAGCAGCTAATCCGACCACAAATTAGTGACTGTCCCGGATTACCTCCTAGAAGGTTGCGAACTCAATTTGACCTGCCATAATTGGCTCAATCCGCCATCAAACCTTCCTGCCGAACGGAAAGAGGATCAAAGGCGCAAATATCAATAGCCATGCAAGCATCCAAGGCAGTGTCGTGTCGGCGGTTGGCCAGGACGGGATCCCTCCGGCGAACCCGATGCCGAGCAAGAGCACTGGCAGGCCCGTCACGCACCAAATGGCAATTGCAATCCAGTACCACTTCTTCATATTACGTCCTACTCTGGGTGAGCCGCTCGGTAAGCCTCTCCTCCTCCCACTACCACTCCGAGAAAGTACGCAGTACCCAACACATAGCACGGGATTGGACCGGCGTTGGTTTCCATGCAAGCGTCTTTAACTTCTGTCAGAAACCGTTTATCACAAAATGCCTTGGAGTTCATCGAGGCATAACAGCGGTCATGCCTAAGGCAGGCTGCCGTCAAATCCGCGCCGCCCGCAGAGTCAGGTACACGATCCGATCCCTTTGAGCCGCAGGCGTCGGCTGGATCGGGGTTCCGGCTGCTCAAAAGATTGGGTATCCTAAAGTCCGGCAACGCGGGGAAGGGCAGGAAGAGGCGAATTGTCCACTTCTTTTGCATTTTTCCAGTAATACTAACACAATTATCTCCGCACTCCTTCGCAGGATTACCGACTACCGGTTCTCCAGGGAGAAGTATTGCGGGCGTCCCGCGATCATGTCCCAGGCCGTTACCGCTGCTGGCTACCATCAACGCGCCTGCTCCACTACTGTAGAGCGGCTGTCCGTTAATAATGGGACAGTTGGTCTCGCAATTGATCTCCTCTCCCTCGAGTCCAAGCGGATCCGTGGAGTTCACCGGGTCCCCGCCTACATAGGCGTAGAGATTCATCCCACCTCCGTACCCGATCGGATCCGTCTGCATGAACCGCCCCAGCCTCGGGTCGTAGAACCGCGCCTTGTAGTAATAGATTCCCGGGCTGCCGTAGTAACGCTGGCCGGTGTAGAGGAACCGTCCCATGTAGGGGGTGCTGGTGGTCTCCGGCTTGCCGTATTCGTCGTAGCGGTTGATCGCCAGGAGCGAGCCGGTGCTGCTGGTCGCCGCGACGATCGAGCCGCGCTCGTCGGCGTGGAGGAAGCGGCGGTCGGTGGTGCCGGATCCGGAGTAGGTGACCAGAGGCTCGTCGGCGCCGGGCCCGAACACGTGGCGGAGCGTCACGTTCGAGTTGCCGGGCGTGCGCTCGGCGATCTGGTGCCCGCCGTCATATTCGGTGGCGACCGCGAGCGGCGATCTGAACCCGTCGAGCCGGCCGAGCGGGTCGTAATGGACCGCGATCGTCGGGAAGGCGGTCATCTTGTTCTCGCTGTCATAGCCGAAGGTGCGGGTGCCGTCCGAGGTGAGGTTGCCCCTGGCGTCGTAGCTCGGGGTGGCCCCGCCGTGGGACGCCAGCTGGTTGAGCCCGTCGATCGTCGAGGTGGTGCTTCCGTTGCCGTGGCCGGCCCAGGCGTAGAGGTCGTTCGAGCGGGTGGTCGAGGCGATCTGCGAGGCCGGGTTGTAGCTGAACGTCAGAGTCTGGTCGTTGATGGTCGCCGAACCGCCGAGGTCGAGGCTGAGCTGCGATAGCCGGGAGACCGCGTCATACTGGTAAGCGGTGGTCTCGCCATTGCCGTAGGTGACGCTGGAGCGGCGCCCGAGCTGGTCGTAGCCGAACGTCGCCAGCACTCCGACGCCCGAGCTCGCCCCGTTCTCGCGGATCGCGGTCATCTCGCCGGTGACCAGATATTCCTGGTCGACGTAGAAGCCATCGGGGTGGGTGAGCCGGGTGCGCCGCCCGGCGAGGTCGTATTGCGAGGCGTAGCTGCCCGAGGCGCCGGTCTGGCTGAGGTTGCGCCCGAGAGCATCGTAGGCGAACGTCAGGCTGGTGTCGGGCTGGGAGGCGCCCGTCATCCGCCCGAGCAGGTCGTAGCTGTAGGCGATGTCCGGCTCGCTTCCGGGCGCGTCCTTCGAGGTCAGCCGCCCGAGCGCATCGTAGCCGAACCCGGTGGTCTCGCCCGCCCGGTTGCGGAACGCGACGACCAGGCCCGAGGTACGGGTGCCGCCCGCCAGGCTCTCATAGGTCGGCTGCTCGTAATCGCTGGTCGAGCTCGTCCCCGCCCCCTGGGTCGTGTCCGGATAACGGGTCTTGGCCAGCCGGTCGTGGCCGTCATACTCATAGGTGGTCTTGTTGCCCTCGGCGTCGGTGACGGTCTCCACCTGGCCGTTGACGGTATAGGTGGTAGTGACCTCGTTCGCCTCCTCGCCGGTCACGCCGAGCGCGGTCCGAACCTGGCTGACCCGACCGGCCGCGTCGTAGAAGGTCCTGGCGATCCGGTCGGGGCCGAAGCTGCTTTGGGTGCCGAGGCTGCAGGCGGCGGTCGCGATCGTGCCGAAGATGGCCGGGTTCATCCGCTGCGCGACGCAGTCGGTCCGCCCGAGCGAGTCGTAGCTGCTCTGGGTCAGCGCGTAGATCGTACCGCCGGCGACCAGCCTCTGCTTCACCGGCCGGGCGTTCGAATCATAGTCGGTCTGCACCTCCTGCGCGCTCGCGAAGGCGGCCCAGTCGCTGTCCGACTGGCTGTCGACATTGCCGGTCTCGACCTTGTCGAGAAGGCCGGTGGTCGACCCGTAGCTGTTGCGCACCGCCCGGTGCCTGAGCGGCCCGGCGCCGTCGGGATCCGGCGAGATCGTCCCCACCACCTGCCCCGCGGAATTGTACCGGATTCGGGACGTGTCGGCGGTGCCCGAAAGCGGGCCGTCCACCGTCAGCAGATTGCCGAGCGCGTCGTAGGTCATCGCGCTGGTCGCGGTCAGGGTGCCGCTGCCGTTGCCGGCCGAGGTCGAGGTGACGTTGCCGTTCAAATCGTAGGCGAGCGTGGCCTTCGCCTCGTCGGCTCCGTCCGCGCACGAGCCGCCCGTCTGGCATTGCGAGACGGCCGTCACCCGATATTCGCCGCTAATGAGGGTGTAGGTGAAGCGGGTCTGAGGCCGGACCGCGCCGGTCGCCGGCGCCGGCGCCGTCACGGCGAGCACCCCGCCGTGGGTGGAGTCGTAGGAATAGTCGGTCGTGTTGCCGCGGGCGTCGGTCGTGCGGTTGGCCTGGTTGCAGGTCAGCGGGTTCGAGCAGGTCACGTCGTACTCCGCCGAAGTGACGACGATCGCCCCGCTCCCGCTTTTGGGCACCGTGACGCTCTGAGTGACGTTGCCGCGGGCGTCGTAGGTCAGCTCGACATAATTGCCCTCGGGCGCGGTCGTCCGGGTCAGCCGCCCTTCTCCGTCATACCGGAAGCTCGTCGTGTGGCTCAGCGGATCGGTGATGGAAGTCGGCCGGCCGGTGGTCAGGTCGGAGACCACGGTCGAGACCTGGCCGAGCGCGTCGGTGATGGTCATCGTCGCGGTCGAGCCCGAGACGCTTCGCGAATAATGGGTGGTGACGCCCGCGCGGGTCACCGAGCCGACGATTCCGCCGCTGAGGCTGGCACTGATCGTGGCAGGGTCGGTCATTCCGACACCGGGGCGCCGGATCGTATAGGCCGTGCTCGAGCCGGTCACCCGCCAGTCGCGCCCGCCCGTGTCGGTGATCAGGGTCACCCCCGGGGTCGAATAATCATAGTCGACCCTGGCCAGCGCCGAGCTTCCCGCCTGGCTGTTGAAGAATTCGGCCCGGTCGCGCCGGCTGAAGCTCGCCGGCGGGCCGCCGGAGCCGCTGGCGGCGCCGACATAGGTGAAGCGAAGCGAATAGCCGAAGCTGTTCGACACGCCCGACAGCCGCGGCGTGTAGGTGCAGTCGAGCCGGTCGTCGGGCTGGCGGATGCACTGGGTCCAGAACTCATATTCGAGGGTCACCGTCTTGCCGTCGGGCGAGGCGATCGAGGTCGGCACCAGGATGCACGAGGACTGGGTGCCGCTGGAGTCGCAGAAGTTGCTGATGTCGCCGACCTGGCCGGTCGGGTCGGTGAAGGCGATGATCGTGCCGTCGGGCGCTCGATATTGCCGGGCGGCGCCGCTGCCCGTGAGCGTCGCGCCCCGGCTCTCGGCGCCCGGGAATCGGTCGCTGCGCGAGCCGAAATCGACCCAGGTCCCCGCTGCAGTGGCGTTGAGCAGGATATGGTCCCACTGGCTGAAGCCGGGGCTGCCGTTGCTCCCCGTCGCTCCGACCATCCGAAAGAGCGCGAGCTCCGCCTCGCCCGAGCCGATCGAGCCTTCGGGAAAGCCGGTCAGGAAGTCGCCGAGCACCAGGTCGACTCCGTTCGGATCGAGGTTGCGGAAGGTGGGCGAGCCGGCCTGCGCCGCGGCCGGCTGCGCGGAAAGGCCGCAATAAGCAGTGGTTGCAAGCAGGGCGCAGGCGATCGCTCGCGCCCGCAAGGACGTCGTCTTCATCTCACTTCTCCAGTCGTCGGCGGCTCCGCCGGAGCCTCGGTCGGTCATCCGGACCGAAATATGGCTTCAGCCCTGGCCCTCAGGGCGGTCCGGAATTGGGCGATCCAGACGTCGTCTTGTTCGTCCGGTTGTCGGCCCTGTCGTAGGAATAATGGGTAACGACGTTGTTCGCCGTCGCTCCGCTGCGCTCGACCTGGACGAGCCGGCCCTTCGCGTCGTAGCCATAGGCGATCGTCTCCGCGGCGATGGCCAGCGCCGGCACCGCCGGCACCGCCGCGCCCGCCAGCAGGATCGCCATCCCGTCCCTCGCCCTGCTCATCGCGTCTTCTCCTCCGGCCCCCGAGCGACTCGCCGCATCCGGAACAGAGGTAGAACATAGGAATAGTGAATAAGCAAATCCTATTTTCGCAAGGGACTTCCTATCGTCGCCCGCCCTCTATCCACGAGCCCTGGCCGGGGGTCTTGGAGGGCATGGGCATCGCCCAGCTGGCCGGCATCGGCCCGCGCCCTTCGTCGGAATGATGCTCGCCGACCCGCGCCACGTCGTCCGGATCGAGCGCGAGGAGGATGCTTCTCTCGTCCGAGTCGACGATATTAGAGCAGGAAGTCGCCCTGCACCGGCGGCGCGACCGGAATCGTCAGCTGGATGACGAGGTCGGCCGAGCCGTTGCCGTCCATATCGCCCTCGACGAACCAGTTGCCGCTGAACTGCCAGGCCCTGAGCTCGCCCGCCGAAGCCGCCCCGCTGCCGGTAAAGGCATTGGAGCCGATCCAGTGGAAAGCCTGGTCGCCGTCCGCGAACAGGTCGGCGTCGATTCGGGTGAGGTCGATCTTGTCGACGCCCGAGGCGAAGTCGAGGATCCGGTCGGGGAGCTGGGATGTCGCGTCGTAAGGCCCGGCGTAGCGGAAGATGTCCGCGCCGCCGCCGCCGGTCAGCTCATCGATCCCCTCCCCGCCCAGGATGAGGTCGGCGCCGTCACCGCCAGTCAAAGCGTCGTTGCCGAAGCCTCCGAACAGGATGAGGTTGCCGCCCTGCACCGCGCTTCCGTCGACGCTCACCGTCTGGCCGGGATCGGCCAGCGAGCTTCCGTTGACGATCAGGGTCGCGCCGGGAGCGACGTTGCCGTTCGCGAGCACCAGCTCATAGCTTGGCTTCTGGCTCGGATCGGTGGTGTAGCGATTGTTGAGCGAGATCGATTCAATCCCAGTCAGGGCGTTCGCTCCGAAGTCGAAATGATTGATCCCGCTCCCGGAGCTGATGATCAAGGCATCGCGCCCCGCCCCGCCGTCGACGGTGTCGCCCGCGCCCCAGCGATCGCCTTCGAAGAAGAAGGCGTCATTGCCGGCCCCGCCCTTGAGAGTGTCGACCCCATGGCCGCCATAGACGAGGAAATAGCCATTCGTCTCCGCCGAGCCGTCGAAGCTGAAATCCTCGCCCGCCCGAAGCGACTGGCCGTTGACGATCAGTTGCTCACCCGAGGCAAGGTTCGAATCGTTGGTGGTGATGGCGTAGTCGTAGAAATTGTTGGCGACATCGCCCCAGGTCGTCCTGGCGCCGCTCTGAAGCGAGATCGATTCGATGCCGGCGAGGTTGGTTGCGCTGAGGGCCAGAGCGTAATTGCCCTGCAGGATCAGCACGTCGCGGCCGTCGCCGCCGTCGGCGAGATCGGCGCCGCTGAAGCCCGCACCGAAATAGAGGACGTCGTTGCCGGCCCGGCCGAAGGCGCCGTCGCTGCCGGCGTCCTGCATCCGGAGCAGATCGTTGCCGGCGCCGCCCACGATGAAGTTGTCGGCGTCGCTGCCGCGAAAGTCGTGGGGCCCATCGCTTGCCGCCGCCAGAATTTCGATCCAGCCGCCGAGCAGGCTGTACCCGGCCAGGCTGGTGAAGATCGTGTCGATGCCCTCGCCGCCGAGCTCCTCGACGATGTCGCCGGGATCGTCGACGATATAGCTGTCGTCGCCGGCGCCCCCCCGCAGGAAGTCGGCGCCGGCGTTGCCGTCGAGGAAATTGTCCGAGCCGTCGCCGATCAGGGTGTCGGGATGGACGGTGCCGATCAGCCCCTCGACGTCGACCAGGGTATCGATGCCGGCGCCGCTGGTATTCTGCTCCGCGCCGGGCGAGGCGAGGGTCACGTACACGGCCGCGGCCGACGCCGCATAGCTCGCCCGATCGTGGCCCGCGCCGCCGTCGATCCGGTCGTCGCCGGAGCCGCCGTCGAGCAGGTCGTCGCCGGAGCCGCCGCGGATCGAGTTGGCGGCGCCGTTGCCGGTGAGCGCCTGGCCCGACGATGAAATGCCGGTCAGGTTTTCGACGTTGGGCAGAGCCGCGAGGCTGAAGGCGGCAAGGCCGGTCCGGATCGTATCGGTCCCCTCCCCGGCGAGTTCGATCGCCTGGTCGCCGGCCTCGTCGATCGCATAGACGTCGTCGCCGGCGCCGCCGCGCATCGTGTCGGCGCCGGCGCCGCCGTCGAGCAGGTCGTTGCCGCCGCCCGCGACGATCGTGTTGGCGAGGCCGTTGCCGGTCAGCGCCTGGCCGCCGTTCGAGGTGCCGGTCAGCCGCTCGACATTGGCGGCAAGGACGGCGCTGGCGAGATTTGTCCTGACTTCGTCCGTCCCCTCGCCGGGGCGCTCGACCACATTATCGCCCGGGTCGTCGACCAGGTAGAGGTCGTCGCCCGCTCCGCCCTCCATCGTGTCGGCGCCGGCGCCGCCGTCGAACCGATTCTGGTCGGCGCCGCCGACGATCGTGTCGGCGAAGGCGGAGCCGGTGACCCGCTCGATCGAGATCAGCTCGTCGCCCTCGGCGTGGCCGCCGCTCCCGAACCGGGTGACGAGGTTGACCGTCACCCCCGCGGGCGACGCCGAGTAATCGGCCGTGTCGGTTCCGGCGTTGCCGTCGAGGCGGTCCGCGCCCGGCGAGCCGCGAAGCACATCGTCGCCGCCGACGCCGATCATCGTCTCGGCGCGGAAGGTGCCGTCGAGCAGGTCGGCGCCCTCGGTCCCGATCACGTCCGCGCCCGGGGCCTGGGTCACTCCGATCGTGAAGTCGTCGGAGACCGAGGCCTTGCCGTCGTCCGCGGTCACCCGGATCGCCAGGGTCGCGCCGATCGCCGCGACCGGAGGCGTTCCGCTGAAGGTCCGAGTGGCGGCGTCGAAGCCCAGCCAGGCGGGAAGGGCGGAGCCGTCGGCCAGCGTCGCCCGGAAGGTGAGGGTTTGCTGGCCGTCCAGATCGATGAACGAGGTGCCCGGAATGGTGTAGGTCGCCGCCCGCCCGTCCGCCCAGATCTGGTCGACCATATGCGGGTCGCCGAGCACCGGAGGATTGTTGGGGTCGATCCCGAGCTGGACGACCATGTCGGCGAACCGCACGAGCTCGACGCCGGCCAGGCTGTCCGTCCCGTCGTCCCCGTCGGCGGCGTTCAGATCCCGAACGGTCACCTGGCCCACCGTGCCGATATCGTAATCGGCGCGGTTGCCCGCATAGACGGCCGTGTCGCCGTTGCCCGCGCCGCCTTCAAGCGTGTCGTTGCCCGCGCCGCCGGTGAGCGTGTCGTCGCCGGCCGCCCCCCGCAGGATATCGGAGCCGCCATTCCCGTCGAGGAAATTGTCCGCCCCGTCGCCGATCAGAGTGTCGGGCAAGGCGGTGCCGATCAGCCCTTCGATGTCGACCAGCGTATCGATCCCGGCGCCGCTGGTATTCTGCTCCGAGCCCGGCGAAGCGAGGGTCACGAACACCGCCGCGGCCGAGCTGGCGTAGCTCGCCCGGTCGCGGCCCGCGCCGCCGTCGATCCGGTCGTCCCCGGCGCCTCCGTCGAGCAGGTCGTCGCCCGCGCCGCCGGCAAGGACGTTGGCCAGCTCGTTGCCGGTGAGCGCCTGGCCGGCCGACGAGGTTCCGGTCAGGACTTCGACATTGGCCGGAAGCAGGTAGGCCGCAAGGGCGGTCCGAACCTCGTCCCGGCCCCCGCCCGCCAGCTCGAGGACGACGTCGCCGGGATCGTCGACGACATAGACATCGTCCCCCGGACCGCCCTCCATCACGTCGGCGCCGGCGCCCCCGTCGAGGCGGTTGCCGACGGCGTTGCCGACCAGGCGGTCCTGGCCCGCGCCTCCGACGGCGTTTTCGATGGTCACGTTGAAGGCGATGGCGATGTTCCGGGTGAGGCCGCCGGCATCGCTGAACGCGCCTTCGTTGAGGTCGATCAGCGAGGCCTCGCCATAGCCGGACAGGTCGATCGTATCGGTTCCGCCGCCGTCCCAGATCGCCACCACCGGCCCGGTCGTCACCGCGAAGTTGAACGGCGAGGCCGAGCCCGTGTTCGAGTTGAACCCGTAAACGGTGTCCCCCGAGCGCGTGCTCATGTTCGGGCTGTAGAGCGACTGGAGCGCGAGGATGTCGTAGAGGAGCGGAGTCCGCCCGACATATTGGACGCTGCCGATGGTGTGGTCCGCTCCCGTATTCGCCGCCGCAAAGTAGGACATGACCGAATATTGGATCGTGTCCTCGACGAATTCCGCGTCGTTCTGATAGGTGGGCCCCTGCCCGTTATAATTGCCCGGGTGCGACAGGCCGAGGGCGTGCAGGACCTCGTGCACGGCGACGAACGAGGTGAAGTCCTGGAAACCCTCGTTGCTCGTCCGCTGGGCGATTCGCGCGGTGTTGAAGCGGATATCGGCGCCGTAAATGGCGGACGATCCCTGCAGCTGGTACGGGCTCATGCTTCCGGAGAAAGCGAGGCTGACGCTGTTCGCGTAGAAGTTGATGCGCGGGTTGTTCGGCCCCGGCTGCTGCGCGGTGGCGGGGACCTGGACGAAGGTCAGGTTGACGACCTCGGCGATCATCGCGAAGGCCTGCTGGACGGCCGCCCGCTGAGCGGCCGAGAAGGGCGTCCAGCCCTGCTCGTTCGGAAGATAAGCGGGGCGCTGCTCGAGGAACGCATATTGGATCGGGCTCTGCGGCGCGGCCCACACGCCCACCTGCACCAGCGCCGCGACATAGCCGTCCTTGGTGATGTGAGGCTTGTCCGCCATGCCCGCTCCTTGCCGCGAGCATCACGGAAAAACCCCGCCCGCGCAATCCCTTAACTCGCCGCGGCCCGGAGATCCGCGTTCGGGCGAGGCGGCCCGCAATGTCCCCGCCCCGCCCCGGGCGCAACGTCGGTCGCGCGGGGGCTGGACGGCAGACCCATGGGCAGGAGGCCGTGCGCTTCGTCATCACCTCCGTCATTGCGAGCGAAGCGAAGCAATCGAGAGCGGCCTCCGAGTCCCGCCGGATGGCTTCGTCGCGACGCTCCCCGCAATGACGGATTAGACAAAAACGATCATGCTCTACAGGAGGAAGTCGCCCTGCACGGGCGGCGCGACCGGAATCGTCAGCTGGATAACGAGCTCGGCCGAACCGTTGCCGTCCATGTCGCCCTCGACATACCAGCTGCCATTGAACTGCCAGGCCCGAAGCTCGCCCGCCGAAGCCGCCCCGCCGCCGGTGAAGGCGTTCGACCCGATCCAGTGAAACGCCTGGTCGCCCGCGGCGAACAGGTCGGCGTCGATCCGGGTGAGATCGATCTTGTCCACCCCCGAGACGAAGTCGAGGATCCGGTCGGGAAATTGCGCCGTCGCGTCGTAAGCCCCCGCGTAGCGGAACGTATCGGCCCCCGCGCCGCCGGCCAGAACGTCGATCCCCTCGCCGCCCTGGATGAGATCGGCGCCGTCGCCCCCCTTGAGAACGTCGCCGCCCCGCCCCCCGAACAGGATCAGGTTGCCGCCATGCACCGCGCTCCCGTCGACGCTCACCGTCTGCCCGGGATCCGCCAGCGAGCTCCCGTTGACGATCAGCGTCGCGCCGGGAGCGACGTTGCCGTTGCTGAGCACCAGCTCGTAGGACGGCTTCTGGCTCGGATCGGTCGTGTAGCGATTGTTGAGTGAGATAGACTCGATCCCGGTCAGCGCATTCGCCCCGAATTCGAAATGATTGACGCCGCTCCCCGAGCTGATGATCAAAGCATCCCGTCCCGCGCTGCCGTCGACGCTGTCGCCAGCCCCCCAGCGGGCACCTTCGAAGAAAAAGGCGTCGTTGCCGGCGCCGCCCTTGAGCGTGTCCACACCGTTCCCGCCATAGACCAGGAAATAGCCGTCGGATTCGGCCGAGCCGTCGAAGGTGAAGTCCTCGCCGGCACGCAATGACTGGCCGTTGACGATGAGCTGCTGGCCCGCCGCCACGTTGGCGTCGTTCATGGTGAGGTTGTAATCGTAGAAATTGTTGGCGGTATCGCCCCAGGTCGTCCTCGCCCCGCTCTGAAGCGAGATGGACTCGATCCCGACGAGGCCGGTCGCGCTCAGCGCCAGGATGTAATTGCCCTGGAGGATGAGGACGTCCCTGCCCTCGCCGCCGTCGGCGACGTCGCCGCCGGCAAAGGCGCCGCCGAAATAGAGGACATCGTTGCCGCCGCCGCCATGGGCGATGTCGCCGCCGCCGTCCTGAAGCCGGAGCGTGTCGTTGCCGACGCTTCCGGTGAGGACGTTGCCGGCCTCGCTGCCGCGGAAGTCGTGAGCGCTGTTCGTGGTCGCCGTCAGATTCTCGATCCAGCTGCCGAGCAGGCTGTAGCTGTCCAGCGACGTGCGCACCTCGTCGACGCCCTCGCCGGCATTCTCCTCGACGGCGTCGCCGACATTGTCGACGTAATAGACGTCGTTGCCGGCCCCGCCGCGCATCGTGTCCGCCCCGCCGCCGCCATCAAGGAGGTCATTGCCTGGGCCGCCGTCCAGCATATCGATGCCGGCGAGGACGGTATCGCCGAAGTCGGGGGCGAAGCGAGCCGAGTCGGTGCCGTAGCCATTGGCGGAAACGACCTCCGGCAGGAATCCGGCGTCGACCGCTGCCCGCTCGATCAGGATCCTGTAGTTCGCGCTGGTTATGCCGGTGTCGACGGAGAGGAGCGCAATGCCGCGTGAGCCGAATTCGGCAGCGGCCTTGGCGATCCCAACCCGGTTGAACTCCGAAAAATAATTCTCGGCCAGGAAGGCGTCGAGCGACGCATAATAAGCATTCGCCCGGGCCGTGTCGTGCGGAGCCCCGTCCGCCGTCGTGTCCGAGATGAGGAAGGGAGCCCCGTTGACGATGATGGTGAATTGCTCCGCGGCCGCCGCGCTGCCGTCGCGCATGATTACGGCGTCGCGGGCGGCATCGGAGAGATAGATGACGAGATCCCGCATGTCGCGCGCTGCCTGAGCGATATCGACGAGGCCGCTGCCGCGCCGGCTGAAATAAGCGACCACGTCGTCGAGGAAGATTCCGGAAAAGCCGTGGGCGACGATCGCTCGGACGCGATCGGCGAGCAGTTCCTTCCAGCCCGTCGCCCAATAGTTGATCAGCCGCGTATGGTCGTAGTCGGGATCGTCCGCGCCAAGGAAGGCGGGAGCACCCGGCGCGGGAGCGCCTTCTGCATCGTGAGTCGTCGTCCACCCTGGATTCCAGTAGCTCACGAAATCGTTGATCTTGGAGACGTTCAGATAAGCGATCAGCCGCTTGCCGGTCGCCTCGATCCCGTCGATTTGCGCCGCCGACCACAGTAGCTCGCTGTTCACCGTCTCGGGGTCGATCAGGCGGGCCGGGTTGATGATGATGAGGTCGTGGTCGGAAGCTCTCAGCCCCTCATAGGTGTAGGAGGGCCCCTGGTAGAGAATTGCGAAGTCGCCGGCGCCTATCCGCGCCTCGTTCAGATCGATGATTTCCTGGCCGCTATGGACGAGGGGCGCCGAGTCACGGTCGCCGAACAGGATGTCGTCTCCGTCTCCGCCATTGACGTTGTCGTTGCCGTCCTCTCCGGCAAGCCGATCGTTGCCGAGGCCGCCGTTCAGAGTGTCGGCCCCCGTCCAGCCGAAGCCGCGATCGTTGCCCTCGCCACCCGCGATCGTGTCGTCGCCGCCGTCGCCGTAAAGCTCGTCGTCCTCGCTCCCGCCTTCCAGCGTGTCGGCATCGGCGAGACCAAGGAGGATATCTTTGCCGGCGCCGCCGATCAGATGATCGACGCCGTCGTCGCCGCGAAGCAGGTCGTCGCCGTCGCCGCCGTCGAGGAGATCGTCCTGAGAACCTCCGCGGAGCCGGTCGTTGCCGCCTTCCCCGTAAAGGCTGTCCTCCCCGGCACCCCCGTCGAGGGAATCGTCCCCTGCCCCGCCGTGCAGGATGTCGTTTCCGCTCGTGCCCGACAGCGCGTTGGCGCCGGAATCCCCGCTCAGCATATCGTCGAAGCTCGAGCCGATGAGATCCGAGATTCCGGAGAATTTGTCCTCGGCCCACGGCGCGGCGGCCGCCGCGAGCGCCGAAGCGGCCATCGCGTATTGCGCCTCCTGCTGCTGTTGCTGCGGCTGCGCCTGTACCCGCGCGGACCCGGCCGCGAGGTCGGCCGTCACATTTCCGCCCGCCGCGGAATAGTCCACCGCCCCCCGTCCCGTCGGGTCGACGTAGAGGTTCGATCCGGTCGACGAGGCGAAAATAACATGCGCCCCGGTGCTGACGATGATGTCGTCGGCCGCTGTGCCGTGGACGAGGCCTCCCGCTTCGGGTGCCAGGATCAGCCGGCTCGAAGCGCCGCTCACCAGGGCGTCGACGCCGACTACGGCTTCGTACAATTCGGCGGCGAGCGTCGCGGCGATCCCCTGGACGATTTCCTTCGAGACATCGATGAGGTTGAAAAAATCGAGGAGGTCGTCGAACGCGGGCATCACAATGGTCTCGAGCGCCCGGAAATATTCCGCCCGGTCTTCGTAGAGCCCGAGCCAGTCGCTGAATTTCACGTACAGCGCCCGTCCCGCGAACTCGACGGACATTCCGCTCAGTCGCAACAGCAATTTCTCGACTTTGGTGGCGTCGGCAAAGACGTCCAGCGTCGAACCCAATAGCGAAAACAGCTCGCCTGCAATGGGACCGCCCTTGAAGAAGGACTTGCCGATTTCACTGACGCCGCGCAATCCGCGGTCGGTAACCCTGTCCTCCAGTTCATTCGTCAGGACCTTCTCGAGGTGAAAGGCGAGCTCGTCACGCCTCGACCCGACCAGCCTTTCGAATGTCTCGCTGAAGGTCTCGGTGAAGATCCTCGGAAGGTCGACCGCGGGGCCGACGACGATCGAGGTGCCATCGGCGACCCGGTCGATCGTGAAGGAGGCCTGGGCGACATTCGTCTGGATCGTCGCCGTGGCGATGACCTGATCGTTCGAATCGAGGCTGGTCAGCCGGATCGCCGCGCCGCCCTCGCCCGGCGCCTTCGAGACGAGAAGGCGACCCGAATTAAGGCTCCCCTCAAGGATGATCAGCTCTCCCGGCTCGGCGTCGCGAACAAGGTCTTTGGGGCCGATCGTGAAGACGTCGAGACCCGGCCCTCCGGTGAGCTGATCCTGGGAGTCTTCGGACACGTCGCCGCTGTGGTAGAGCCGGTCGTCCCCGGCGCCGCCCTCGATCACGTCGGACGCGGAGCTCCCGTAGAGCGAGTCCGCGCCGTCATCGCCGTAGAGCGACATTCCGACGGCGCCGGCCGTGATCCTGTCGTCGCCAAGGCCGCCGTGAAAGGTGATGGGCAGCTGCCACTGGTCCATCCGCGCTTCGGTCTCCGGCAGGACGACCACGTCGTTCCCGCCAAGGGCGTTGTCGTAGCGTCCGGTCCGGCCGGCCGGATCGCCGAGGTTGAAGTCGAAGCTGTCGTCCCCTTCGGTGAAGACCGCGCCGTCGCCGACGTAGATTCGGAACACGGCATCGTTGATGAAGGTGGCGCTGTTGCTGTTCGTCCCGCGGGGATACCAATCCTGCCAGAAGGCCGCCGCGAGCGCGATCTCCGGACCCGTCCCCTGGAAATTCGTAAGCTCAAAAGTGTATTTTGTCTCCGCTTCCACCGAGGCCGATACAAGATAGTCCAGCAAGACATAGGAGCCGTAGGGCAGCGCCGACTGAGGTGACAGATGGATCGATGTCGAGAACAGCAGCTGTCCGCCAATCCCTTCGCCCCGATATATTTTGAGAGTGGCGCTGCCGGAGAAACTGATGGCCTGATAACCGATGCTCAACTTGTCCATTAGGCCGGAAGTCGAAGGCGTAAAGCTCTGCCAGATGCTTCCGTAAGCAACCCACTCGCTCGATCCCGGTCCGAGCTGCCGGCTTCCCGGTCCGATTGCACCATGGGCGATGAGCTGACTTTGATCCAGGGCCACGTCGAGTCCCCCCCGCCCACATCCAACACCGTTTTCGTCTCGAGTTCGAGTCCGAATCTGTGCAGCGTCTGACTTTTATTTATACCGGACTCGAAATGAGCGGCCGATTGTCAAGCCCCGTCCAGTCGACCTATTGAAAGCCTTGTGGCAGGGGTGCTTTCCGGCATCCGGATCGTCCAGCTCGCCGGCATCGGCCCGGCGCCCTTCGCCGCGATGACGCTCGCCGACCACGGCGCCGCCGTCATCCGCGTCGGGGGTGAGGGGACAGTTACCGTAACCGTCCCCTTTTTGGGGATGAGGGGACAGTTACGGTAACTGTCCCCTTTTTCCGCCGGCGGCGCGATTGGGAAAGTTAGGGGACAGTTACGGTAACTGTCCCCTTTTTGCGGCCGGCGGCGCGATTGCGCGGACCCGGCCGCCCGACCTATGCTCGAACCCATGGCGGGGGTGCTTTGCGGAATCCGAATCGTCGAGCTGGCCGGGATCGGCCCGGCGCCGTTCGCCGCGATGATGCTCGCCGACCATGGCGCGACCGTCATCCGGGTCGAGCGCGAGGACCGGCCGCCCGTCATCCCGCCCGAATTCGACATCCTCGGCCGCTCGCGGGCCTCGACATTGCGGGTCGACCTCAAGTCCGAGAAGGGCGCCGCCCGGGTCCGCGAGCTGGCGCGCGATTGCGACGGGCTGATCGAGGGGTACAGGCCCGGGGTGATGGAGCGGCTCGGGCTCGGGCCCGAGGTGCTGCTCGAGGACAATCCCCGGCTGGTCTACGGCCGCATGACCGGCTGGGGGCAGACGGGGCCGCTCGCCCACGCCGCCGGCCACGACATCAACTACATAGCGCTCGCCGGGGCGCTCCACACCTACGGCCGCGCCGGTGGTCCCCCGACGCCGCCGGTCAACGCGGTCGGGGATTTCGGCGGCGGCGGGATGCTTCTCGCCTTCGGGATGCTGGCCGGGATCCTCTCGGCGCGCACCACCGGCAGGGGCAAGGTGATCGACTGCGCGATGGTCGACGGCGCCGCTCTGCTCTCGGCCTTGACCTGGTCGCTGAAGGCGGCGGGGATGTGGAAGGACGAGCGCGGGGTCAATCTGCTCGACACCGGCCGGGCCTTCTACGACGTCTACCAATGCGCCGACGGCCTCTGGGTGGCGGTGGGGGCGCTCGAGGGGGAGTTCTTCGCGGTGCTGAAGGAGAAGATGGGGCTGGCGTGCGGGCAGCACGATTCCGGCCTCGCGGAAGAGCTCAGACTGGCGTTCCGCCGCCACTCCCGGCAACATTGGTGCAACATTCTCCAACATTGCGACTCCTGTTTCGCTCCGATTCTCTCGCTTTCCGAGGCGCCCGGCCACCCCCACAACGCGTTTCGAGGCACCTTCCTGAACATTATGGGAGTCACCCAGCCCGCCCCCGCCCCCCGCTTCGAGGAGCCCTCCTGATGCTCGACACCTCCCGCCGCACCGCCTTCGCCCCCGAGCACGAGCAGTTCCGCGACTCCGTCCGCCGCTTCTTCGACCGCGAGCTCCTCCCCCACCTGAGCCGCTGGGAGGAGGAGGGAATCATCGACCGCGCCTTCTGGACCAGGGCCGGCGAGGCGGGCCTGCTCTGCCCGACCGTGCCCGAGCAATATGGCGGCCCCGGCCTCGATTTCGGCTTCAACGCGGTGATCGACGAGGAGCTCGCCTACGCCGGCTCGACCGCCGGGATCACCCTCCATTCGGACATCGTCGCCGACTATCTGGTCGCCTACGGCTCTGAGGAGCAGAAGGCCCACTGGCTCCCCCGAATGGTCTCCGGCGAGACCGCCACCGCCATCGCCATGACCGAGCCCGGCGCCGGCTCCGACCTCCAGGGCATCCGAACCACGGCGAAGCGCGACGGCAACCATTATGTGATCAACGGCTCGAAGACCTACATCACCAACGGCCAGCATGCGGATTTGACCATCGTCGTCGCCAAGACCGATCCCGCCGCCGGCGCCAAAGGCGTCTCGCTGATCCTGGTCGAGGCCGACCGCGACGGCTACGCACGGGGCCGCAACCTCGACAAGATCGGCTTCCACTCGCAGGACACGTCGGAGCTGTTCTTCAACGACGTCCGGGTCCCGATCACCAACTGCCTCGGCGAGGAGGGCGCCGGCTTCGCCTATCTGATGAACCAGCTCCCCCAGGAGCGGCTCTCGATCGCCTGCGCCGCCCAGGCCGCGGCCCAGCGGGCGTTCGACGAGGCGGTCAAGTTCACCAAGGACCGCAAGGCGTTCGGCAAGACCGTGTTCGATTTCCAGAACACCAAATTCACCCTCGCCGACCTCGCCGCCAAGCTCCAGGTCGGCTGGGCGCATCTCGACTGGGCGATCGCCCGCCACGTCGCCGGCGAGCTCACCGCCGCCGAGGCCAGCGCCGCGAAGCTCTGGCATACCGAGCTTCAATGGGAGGCCTGCGATGCCTCGCTCCAGCTCCACGGCGGCGCCGGCTACATGAACGAATATCTGATCGCCCGCCTGTGGCGCGACGCCCGGGTCACACGGATCTTCGGCGGCACCAACGAGATCATGAAGGAAGTCGTGAGCCGCTCGATCTGAGGAAGACGCACATGAAGATCATCGGCAGCTACGTCAGCCCCTATGTCAGGAAGGTGCTCGCCTGCCTGGCGCTCAAGGGGCTGGCTTACGAGATCGATCCGATCACGCCTTTCTACGGCAATGACGAATTCGAGCGGCTGAGCCCCTTGAGGCGAATTCCGGTGCTGGTCGACGGGGACACTTCGCTTTGCGATTCCTCCGTCATCTGCGCCTGGCTGGACGATGCCCATCCCCGGCGGCCGCTGCTTCCGGCCGGTCCGAAGGACCGCGCCCGCGCGCGCTGGCTCGAGGAATATGCCGACACCCGCCTCGGCGACGTCTTCATCTGGGGTCTCTTCTATCCGAAATACGTCCACCGGATCGTCTGGGGCGAGCCCGGCGACCAGCCGCGGATCGACAGGACTCTGGCTCAGGACATGCCCCGCGAGCTCGATTATCTCGAAGCGCAGCTGCCCGACGCCGGATTCCTGTTCGGTGAGATCGGCCTCGCCGACATCGCCATCGCCACCTTCTTCCGCAACGGCGACTATGCCGGCTTCGAGCCCGATCCCGGCCGCTGGCCTCGAACCGCCGCCTTCGTGGAGCGAGCCCTGGCCCATCCCTGCTTCGCGGACCTCCTGCCCTTCGAGCAGGTCCAGCTCGGCACCGACCCCGCCGGCCGCCGCCAGGCTCTGCTCGCCGCCGGAGCGCCTCTGAGCGCGGAAACGCTGGCGATGCGCGAACCGCGCAAGGGAGTCATGCGGCTTTGACCATAACGGTGAAATAGCTCTTGCAGGGAGGATTATTATCGATTATCGATAATCCCGTTACCGATCTTCGATATAGGTCGGTGGAGGATCCTCATGACACCGTCCTTTCCCTTCGCGTTGAAGGCGTCCGGCACCCTCCTTCGGGTCCTGATCCTCCTGAACCTGGTTCTGGGTGCCCTCATTCTCGGTCTGCTGGCCGCGAGCCTGGCCGCGCCGGCCCCGGTCATGGAGGCGCTGGGCGTACGCTCGGCCGAAGGGCGGTCGCTGGTAATTCTGGGCATGCGCCTGATCATGGTCGTCGGCCTCCTGTCGGTCCCGCTCGCCCACATCGCCCTTACCCGGCTTCGAGCGATGGTCGAGACCGTGCGCCGCGGCGACCCCTTCCTGCGCGACAATGCCGCGCGGCTGCAGACGATCGCCTGGGCGTTGCTGGGGCTGGAATTGCTTCATCTCGTCGCCGGCGCGGTGGCGGCGGGCGCGTCGAGCGCGGCCAACCCGCTCGACATCGACTGGAGCTTCTCGGTGACCGGATGGCTCGCCGTTCTTCTCCTCTTCGTGCTGGCCAGAGTCTTCGACCATGGCGCCCGGATGCGCGAAGACCTCGAAGGGACGATCTGACGTGGCGGTGCTCGTCAGGCTCGACGACCTGCTCCACGATCGGCGGATGACCCTGACCGAGCTCGCCGAGAAGGTCGGGATCACCCTCGCCAACCTGTCGATCCTCAAAACCGGCAAGGCGCGTGCGATCCGCTTCTCGACTCTCGACGCGCTTTGCTCGGCGCTGCACTGCCAGCCGGGCGACCTGCTCGAATTTTCCTCGTCCATAAGATCGGCCGAAGCCGCGCCGGCCGGCGACGCCCAGGAGATGCCGCTGTGACCGAAATTTCCTTGTTTCGACTGTACGCGTTGCGCGCGGCCTATCTGCTGATCGCCGGCGGCACGGCGGTGACCATCTGGCCCCTGCTCGTCAGCCATCCGCCGGGCTGGCCGCTGATGAACGGGGTCGTGTGCAGCCTGCTTGCGGCGATGTCGGTCATCGCGGCGCTCGGGCTTCGCTATCCGCTGCCGATGCTTCCGATCCTGCTGTTCGAACTGACCTGGAAGTCGATCTGGCTGGTCGCGGTGGCGCTGCCCCTGTGGCGCGCCGGCGCGCTCGACGCCGCGACCACG
This sequence comes from Sphingomonadales bacterium, assembly GCA_034668585.1. GTDB lineage: Bacteria > Pseudomonadota > Alphaproteobacteria > Sphingomonadales > Sphingomonadaceae > Allosphingosinicella. The sequence continues at coordinate 22,235 of JAXDPB010000038.1, forward strand.
CAGACGATCCGCGAGTGCCTCCTCGCGGCGATCCTGATCCCGGCCATTCCCTGGCGCTACGTGGTCTCGCGCTATCTCAAGACCCCGGGCGACCGCTGGTCCCCGAATCGTGCCATGACCGCTTCGTCCGGCGATCGCGAACATCTGATCCTATGAGGAGGGCGCGAGGATGAAGAAGGCGCTGAGGATCCTGGCCCGGGCCGGCGCCGTCCTCGCGCTGGTCATCGCTTTGGCCTTCTACCTCGTCTATGCGCCCGCCCCCGAAGAACCTCGGCTGACCGCGAGCCCTCGATCCGCGACCATCATGGTCGGGCCGCTCCAGCGCCGATATTTGCTCTATGCGCCGGCACGGCGGCCGCCCTCGCCGGCGCTGCTGATCGTGTTCCACGGCTCGATGGGCAGCCCGGGCACGATTCGACGGGAGACCGGCTTCCAGTTCGACCAGCTGGCCGACCGGCACGGGTTCGTCGTCGCCTACCCGCAGGGCTTCGAGGGCAATTGGAACGATTGCCGCAAAGCCGCCGACTATCCGGCCCGCCGGCTCGGCATCGACGATGTCGGCTTCTTCGAGGCGCTGGTCGCCCGCCTGCGGGACGAGCTCGGCATCGACACCGGCCGTGTCTTCGTCGCCGGAGTCTCGAACGGAGGTCATTTCGTCTACCGGCTGGCGCTCGAGCGTCCGGAGCGCATCGCCGGCGCCGCCGTCTTCGCGGCCAACCTGCCGACCGCGGACAACGAAGCCTGCAAGCCGCGAGGTTCGCCGCCGCCGATGATCATCGTCAACGGCACCAACGACCCGATCAACCCGTATCAGGGCGGAATTGTCACCCTGTTCGGCTTCGGCAATCGCGGCACCGTGCTCTCCGCCCGATCGAGCGCCGCCTGGTTCGCCGGAGCCGGCGCGGCTCGGCCCGCGGTCACCCGCATCCCCGCCCGGACCCGTTCCGACGGAAGCTGGGTGGAGCAGGCGATATGGCGGACTCCGGGGCGGAGCGAAGTGTCGCTCCTCACCGTTCATGGCGGCGGACATGTCGTCCCTCAGCCGGTCTACCGGCCTCCCCGCCTGCTGGGCGGAGTCACCAGCGCGATCGACGGGCCCGTCGAGGTGTGGCGCTTCTTTCGCCGGCAGCCTTCCACGGGGCCGACTGAGGGACGGTCGCCTCGCCCGAACGACGGTGCCGGCTAAAGGGCCGAGCGGGTCACTCCACGCTGGATTGGGCGGACGACCAGTGGATGTGGACGATCCTCCACCCGCCGGCGACGCGGCGCAGGACCATGGTCTCGTCGGTGACGCTGTTGACGTCGGCGCCATGGAAGGCGCCCCGGGCGCGGCCTTCGGTCGCGATCCAGGCGAAGTCTCCCGCGCAGTCGCCCCTGCGCCTGGTGACGACCGCCGCGACCGCCTTCGAATATTCCGAGTCGGCGGCGAGATGGTAGAAGGCATATTCCGACTTGCTTCGCTCGGCCCGGCCTTCCTCGAAGATGAGCGCGTCGTCGGCCAGCAGGGCCAGTGCCGCAACTTTATCGCCGCGGCGGAGCGCGGCGTGGAAGGAGTCGACGGTTTCGGCCGCGGCGCGGGCGGCCGCAGGCAAGGCTTCGGCGGCGGGCGATGCCACCGCTTCGTCGCCCGCCGCCGCGGGCGAGCCCAGAGCCAGAAACAGGCCGATGACGGCGGCGCGAGCCGAAAGAGCAATCATTTGAACGACCATCCCAATCCGCCGGAAAAGGCTCGATACATCATCGGCGGCGGGCAAGGCCATGGCTTCGATGCCATTAGCGGCCTAGCAACCCCGCTCGTGCTGGCGTAGCGTCCTTGCGAGAGGCCGTCGGGCCGGGACCGAAGCGAGGTGATATCTGGATGAAACCCGAGGGACAGAGCGGCCATATCAGGCTGACGTCGCATCCCGGCTCGCGCGGAGTGGCGCGTTTCCCGCTGAAATGGGGCGCCCCCACCGTCGAAGAGCGTGGGCCGGTCATCGCGACGGTGAACGCCCGCGCCGACCGCAACGCGATCGGCGCTCATGGCGGGTCCTATTCCATCTACCGGGCGCTCGCCATTTCGTCGGGCGCGATGGACCCCAATGCCCGGCCCGACCTGCACGACACTTCGCCGGTCTGCGAGATCGGGCCTCACCCGCAATGGGGCGATCCGGCCAAGATCGTCTCGCTCGATCCCTGGGGCCACCGAGTGGCGCAGGATTTCGGCGAGCTGATCGAAGAGGGCATCGATATCCGTCCCTCGATCGCGATCACCAGGGCTCGGCTGACGCTGGGGGAGATCCAGGCGGCGATCGCAGCCGGGCGGCTCGAGGTGGACGGCGACATCGTCCACGAAGCGGGCGACGTGTCGGTGACCAAGATCGCCGTCGACCCGGTCTGGTGGCTGCCCGGGGTCGCCGAGCGGTTCGAGGTGGCGGAGGCCAGCCTCAGACGCTGCCTGTTCGAGCAGACCGGCGGCATGTATCCCGAGCTCGTCACCCGGCCCGACCTTTCCGTCTTCCTGCCGCCGATCGGCGGGATGACGCTCTACATCTTCGGCGATCCGGCCTCGCTCGGCGACACGGGCAAGACCCTGACCTGCCGGGTCCATGACGAATGCAACGGCTCCGACGTTTTCGGCTCCGACATCTGCACCTGCCGCCCCTACCTCA
>JAXDPB010000039.1:0-30263 GCA_034668585.1 Sphingomonadales bacterium
CCGATCGCCTTCTCCTTGTCGAGGCTCTCCTGCTCGGTGCCGTTCGAAGTGCCGGTGGCGAGGATGTAGTCGTCATTGTAGATGTCCATGTCGAACCAGGTGTGGTGCTGGACGGCGAGAGCGATGGTGGAGTCGCTGGCGAGGCTGCAATGCTCGATCGTGTCGATCCCGGCGAGGATGGCGGTGCGGATCCCCTCGTCGCCATGGGCGTGGGCGGCGACCCGGAGGCCGAGCATGTGCGCCTCGTCGGCGATCGCCTTCATCTCCTCCAGGCTCAATTGCTGGCCGCCGACCGTGTCCCCCAGCGAGAATACCCCGCCGGTGGCGCAGATCTTGATCACCTGGGCGCCATATTTGTGAAGCCACCGCACCTTGGCCCGCGCCTCCTCGGGGCTGTTGACCACCGACGCCTCCTGCCGGTCGAGCGAGGGCGGAAGCGCGTTGTTGTCGCAATGGCCGCCGGTCGCCCCGATCGCATAGCCGGCGGTGACGATTCGGGGGCCCTGCAGCCAGCCGCCGTCAATGGCTTCGCGAAGCCCGACGTCCTGGAAACCGTCTGAGCCGACGTTGCGCACGGTGGTGAACCCGGCCCTCAGTGTCTTCTCGGCATTGGCCGCACCCACCGCCGACCAGAAGCTGTCCGTATATTGCAGCCCCCGATAGCCCCCGATCTCGGCCAGCGAGGTCAGATGGACGTGCATGTCGATCAGGCCCGGAAGCAGGGTCTTGCCCGGCAGGTCGATCCTCTTCGCCCCCGCCGGGATGACCGGCCGCGCCCCGCCCCGCCCGACGACGGAGGCGATTCGCCCGTCGGTGATCACGATCACCGGCTCCTGAACGATTCTGCCGGTGAGGACGTCGACCATCCGGTCGGCGGTGACGACGACGGATTCCGCCGCCCACGCGGGCGCCGCGACGGCCGAAGCGAGAAGAAAGACGGCGAAAAAGGCTTTGCGCATCGGGCGGGCTCCGGAGCTGGGTCGACGCCTCCTAGCCGCGAAGGACGGTGACAGTCACTAAGGAAGGTGACAGTCACTCATTCCGCCGCACCCTGCTCCGGCCGGATGTAGAGGCGCCGCACGATCGGCCATTTCCGGGCCACGTCCGCCTCGATCTCGCAGACGATCCGCTCCGCCTCGCCGGCGGTGATCGAGTCCTCGAAGTCGACGCTCATCATCGCCGTGATCTGGTCCGGGGCGCTGTGGACGGTGAGGATTCGGCCGATACCCGCTATCCCCGGTCGCCCGGCGGCGGCGGCGCGCAGCCCCTCGACGATCTCCGGCTCCGCCGCCTCGCCGATCAGCAGGGCCTTCGATTCCACCGCCAGCAGGAAGGCGGTGAGGCCGAGGATGATGCCGATGATCACCGAGGCGGCGCCGTCCCAGAAAGGGTTGCCGGTAAGCTGCGCCAGCATCAGCCCGATCGCTGCGGCGACCAGGCCGGCCATGGCGGCGCCGTTCTCGAGCAGGACGATGAAGGCGGGCGGATCCTTCGAGCGTCGAACCGCCTCGAACCAGCCGAGCGACCCCTTCGATTCCCTGAACTCCTTGAACGCCGCCCAGGTCGAGCCGCCCTCGAGCAGGAAGGCGATCAGAAGCACGCCGTAGGCGATGTAGGGCGAGACGGCTTCCTCCGGGTGGAGGATGTGGATGACTCCCTCGTAGACCGACACCCCGGCGCCGAGCGCGAAGACGAGCACCGCGACCACGAAGCTCCAGAAATAGAGCTCGCGGCCATAGCCGAACGGATGGCGATCGTCGGCGGGCTTCCGCGCCTGCCGGCGCCCCCAGATGAGAAGCAGCTGGTTGGAGGAATCGACGACGGAATGAACGCCCTCGGTCAGCATCGCGGACGAGCCGGTGAAGGCGGCGGCGACGAACTTCGACACCGCGATGCCGAGATTGGCGCCGAAGGCGATCAGCAGGGTATTGTTGTTGTGCTCGCTCAAGAACCGATGCTCCTTCGGCGGGTTGCCCGGCTCCTAGCCTCGCGCCTGGGGACAGTCACTAGGGACAGTCGCTCGGGGGCCGGCAGCGGCGGCGCTCTTGCGCTCGAATCGGCGTTGTCGGCCCTGTTAGGCGTTGCTAGATGTTTGCCTCCCAACGGAGGACCCGCCTGTGAACGAGGAGCACGAAGAGCAGATCGACGGCCCAACGTCGGCGAGGCCGAGAGCGGAATGGACTCGGCCCGAATTGTGCAGGCTCCACGCGGGCGGTGCCGAGCAGGGCGATGCCACCAACGCGGACGGGCTCGGCAATTCCTGAGGCCGATGGGTTGGGCCGTTCGGGACGACGCTCTTTCGCAGGGGATCGGCCCGCGGTCCGAAGCGGCTCAAGCGCTGTTGTCGGCTGCGACGAGGCTTGCTAAAATCTTCGCCTCTGACGGGAGGAATGGCCTGTGAGCGAGCGGCGGCACGAGCGGATCGGGGAACCCGATTCGATGAAGCGCAGGACGGAATGGACCCGGCCGGAGGTGGACAAGCTGCTGACGGCCGGCGCGGAATCGTCGGACGGTGCGGACACGGACGCGGCCGACCTCCTTTCCTGACGTAACGGACAAGCCGATTCGCTGGGCCAGCCCCCGCACCCCGAGGCATCAGCTCGCCGCGGTCGAGCTGGCGCGCTCCGCGGTTGCGGCCGCTCCCGGCAATCCGTCCGCGCACCTCGTCCTCGCCCGCGCTCTCGGCGGCTCGGGTCAGCTGGAGGAAGCGGCTTCCAGCCTCGGCGAGGCCTGCCGCCGCTTTCCCGACGAGGAGCCGCTTCACGAGGAGCTGGCGCAGGTGCTGGGCCGCCTCGGCGACGTGGAGGGCGCGCTCGCCCGCGCCCGCGCCCGCTCGGCGCCCTGGGCCACCGCCTTCGCCTTCAAGCTTCTCGTCCGCCACGGCCGCCGCGACGAGGCCGAGCCGCTCGAGGCCGAGTTCGCGTCCCTGAGGCCCGCCGATTCGGACCTGCTCGAAGCCCGGGTCAAACGGGCGCGGGACGATCCCGAAAGGCTGCTTCGCCTGTGCGACGAAATGCTCGGCCGCGATCCGGCCGCCGCCCACGCCCTTCACTACAAGGCGGTCGCGCTGGCCCAGCTCGGCCGCGGCGAGGAATCCGCCGCTCTGATGGGGATCGACCGCTTCCTGCGCCTCGCGCCGCTGCCCGCTCCGCCGGGCTTCGGCGGCGAGGAGGCGTTCCGCGACGCCGTCCGCGAGGAGATCCTCGCCAATCCCACCCTGCACCGCGATCCGGCCGGCCATGCCACCCGCTCGGGCCTTCGCACCCGCTTCTTTCCGGTCGCGGGCGATCGGGCCGCGACCGCCCTGGTGGCGGCGATCAAGGCCGCCCTGGGCGCCTATGCCGAGGATCTCGCCGGCGATCATCCGTTCGTCCGCGCCCGCCCGGCCCGGGCCATCTTCACCCCCTGGGCCCTGCTGTTCCGCGGCGCCGGACACCAGCTTCCGCACCACCATCCCGGCTGCTGGGTGACCGGAGTCTATTATGTCAGCGCCCGCTTCGAGCCGCCCCGGCCCGGCGCTCCGTCCCCGGGCCTGCTTCGCATCGGAATGCTCCCGGCCTGGGCCGGGGTCGAGCCGCCCTGGCCGGTGCTCGAGATCGAGCCGAGGCCCGGCACCCTCCTCCTCTTCCCGTCCTTCGTTCCGCACGAGACGGTGCCCCCGGGCGACGGCGCCGAGCGCATCTCCGTGGCCTTCGACGTCGCCCGCGCGCCCGATCAGGGCTAGGCGAATTCGGCGATCGGCGACGTCATGGCCCGGCGACGAAGCGCTCGAGGGGCCGGCCGCCGCCGAAATCGGCGCCGTCGGCAACGGCGATCGCCGGTCAATTGGCCCCCGGCACGTCCTCGAGCGGCCCGCCCATGCCGGCATAGGCGCCGTTGCCTCGCACCATGGCCAGGGCTTCCTCGGGGGCGGGCGCCTGCCTGATGACGTGGACCGTCGCTCCGACCCGGGTCACGGCGAACAGCTCGCGCGCGAAGTCGAGCGGAAGCCGGACGCAGCCGTGCGAGGCCGGGCGGCCCGGAATCTGGCCGGCGTGGAGAGCGACCCCGTCCCAGGTCAGCCGCTGCATGTAGGGCATGGGCGCATTGTTGTACTTGCTGGAAAAGTGCCGCGCATGCTTCTCGAGGATGTCGAACTTGCCGGTCGGGGTCGAATGGCCGGGCTTGCCGGTCGAGACGGTCGTCACTCCGATCAGGGCTCCGCCGCGATAGACGTAGGCGCGCTGCAGCGGGATGCTGACGACGATTTCCACCTCGCCCGCCGGCGAACGCTCCGGCTGCCAGACGAACTCGCCCGGCCGGAGCACCGCCTGCTCGACCGCCGCGGCGGCCGGCTCGGCGGCGGCCGCGGCCGGCCCGATCACCTCGGCATGCGCCGAGCGGAGCGGGGTGAAGGCCAGCAGGACGACGCTGGCGGCGACGAAGGCGTTGCGAAGGACAAGCTGGTTCATGACGACGATCGCTCGCGGGGGAAGTCCCCGCCCTTTCCTCGGCCGGGAGTGGCCGTGGCGCTCGTCTAGGCCCGACTCATGGCCGCCCTGTGCCGCGACTCGAACTTTGTTGTCTCGATTGTTGCAGTGCGGGAACGAAGGCGGAGCGACCGTCGCCGCCGGCAATCGCAATCCTCCAGAGCATCGGACGCTGAACCCGCACCCTCTCGTCACCCCGGCGAAGGCCGGGGCCCATGCGGGCTTGCCGGATTCTAAGTCGCAATCAGCATGGATGCCAGCCTTCGCTGGCATGACGGTCAGACATCGGGCGTCGTGACGATTCGGGTATTGCGCACCCCGCTCTAGAAAGTGGTGATCCGAGGCTCGGCCCTGTGCTTCCTCACCAGCAGCTCGGTCATCGCCCACACCATCGCGTCGGCCCGGTCCGGGCTCCTTCCCGGTCCCTGATAGCCGCCCCCGTAGGTCAGCCCCGCCAATTCCTCCTCCAGCTCCGGGAATCGCCCGGCGAATTTCGCCTTGCCGCTCTCGAACAGCACCGCCACCGGCTCGGCCCGAGCCGACTTGCCGTCGGCGGCATGGACCAGGGTCACCGGAAGTCCGACGTCGGCGCCGCGAAGCACCGTCCCGATCATCTCGCCGCCATTGTTCTTCTCGGCCACCACCCGGTCCGCGCCCCACGCCTGCGCCGCCGCCGCCACCTTGAGCGCCCACCCCTCCGGCGACAGCCCGGCGACGCTGAGGTCGGCCAGGACATGGCCGACTCCCCCGGCAAGGCCGCAGACCACGATTCCGCAGGAATCCCCTCCGGCGGAGGCCGGCGGATCGACCCCGACGACGACTCGCGGATAGTGACAGTCACCGGTGACCGTCACTCGCGATCGCTCGATCAGCTCGCGCGGCCAAAGCGACCCCTCGACATCCTCGAGCAGGACTCCTTCCAGCTCCTGCCGGCCGAACCGGGTCCCGCCATGCGCCGCCACCTCGGCCGCGACGAAATCTTCGGACGAATGCGGATTGGCCCAGGTCGGCCCTCCGCTCGTCGCGGTCCTCGGCTCGGCCAGGATCGCCTTCAGCGCCGCCACCCCGCGCGGGGTCGTCGTCACCAGCGCCCGCGGCCGCTCCCCCAGCCTGAGCCCGAGCCGAAGGTTGCGCCACGCCGTCTCGGCGGACCGCCACTTGGCCAGCTCGTCGCACCAGGCGATATGATGCTCCGGCCCGCGCAGCCCCTCCGGATTGGCCGCCGAATAGAGGAAGGCCCGGGCTCCGGAGGCGAAGACCAGCCGCCGCCGGCTCGGCTCCCAGACCATCGCCTCCCTCTCCTCGAACCGCGCCGCCGCGAGCAGCCCGCTGCGCCCTTCCACCATCACGTTGCGCGCCTCCTCCGCGGTCGCCGCCACCAAAGCGATCGAGGCGTCCGGATGCCCCCGCGCGAAGGCCGACACCCATTCCGCCCCCGCCTTGGTCTTGCCGAACCCGCGCCCGGCCAGCATCGTCCAGGTCCGCCACGATCCCGCCGGCGCCATCTGCCCCTCATGCGCCCAGGCCGGCCAATGCGCCTCCAGCGCCCGCCGCTCCGCCTCGCTGAGCTCGCCCAGCACCCGCCGAAGCTCCTCGTCGTCGAGCGCCTCGAGCGCCCGCACCGCCTGATGCTCCACTTCGTCCTCCCCATCTCCGATGGCGAGGGGGACCATGCGCAATGAGCAGGTCGCCCTGTCCCCCGGACAGGGCTGGACAGTGCGGGGCACTGTCCACCTGCTCATGGTGGAGGGTAGCCGGCGCAGGCCTTCGAGATCGGCACTCGAACCTCGGCCGAACAGTCCCGCTCCCCCATCCGCCGCTATCCAGCGCTCCCCCTCCCTACTTCTCCGCTCGCGGCGGCGCCCCGCCCCGCGCCCGGTGCCGCTTGATCGCCTTCACCCTTTTGACGATCTTCTCGGTCACCGCGTCGATGCTCGGCGGCGCCGGCACCCGACCTCGACGTCCGCGCCCCGCCTTCTTCTCCTGCCGCCATTTGAGGAATCGCATCGCCGCGTCCAGGTCGAGCGGGCCCGGCTCAATGGCCTTTTCTCCATCGGCCGCGGCGGAGCTCTGCCCGCGCACCTCGGCCGCCACCCGGAACTCGATCTCGACCTCGGCGTCGTCGAGCGTCTCCTCCAGCCGCTGCGCGAAGTCGGGCCATTTGCGCCGCCTCTGGTCGACGCAGCTTTGCGAGAAGCCGACGGCGCGGGCCGACGCCGCGATATTGCCGCAGACCGCGAGAGTCGCGAAGAATCGGTCCTCCACCGTCCGGCTCCAGCGTTTCTCCCCCGCCTTCTGAAGCATCAGCCGGCCGTTCGACCCGCGCTTGACCACGACCGCCGGCCTGTCGCCATATTGCTGGTCGTAAGGCCCCTCGATCCCGGCCAGCCGCCGGTCCGCTCGGTCGAGCGCCTCGATCCACTGCCGGTCGAGCAGCGGATCGTAACGCCGCCTCTGGTCCATCAGCCGGGCATCGAACCCGATCGCCTCCGCCGCCATCCGCCGGTTCCCGGTCTGCCCCAGCACCTCCAGGAACTTCTCCCGCCGTCTTTGCGTCAGCCGCCTGAGCGGCTTCCTCGCTTCCTCTCCATCCATCTCCCACGCTCCCGACTCGGCACCCCTGCCGAACAAGAACATTAGCAGAACAGGAGGGTGCGATCAACCAGAAAGTACCAAATAGGCAATTTGTAGGCAATCGAAGCCTGCTTTTCTACTTCAGGATCAAAGACTTGCCCCCGTTTCGATTCCCTACATCCGTGCGCCTTTTCGACCCCGGCAAGCGACGGTCAAGTGACCGTCACCAAAGTGCCCCCACGCTCCAGCACCGGCCAGCTCGTTACCAGCTACGTGCCAGCTACGTGCCAGCTACGTGCCTGGCACGTGCCTGGCACGTAGCTGGTACCGATCTTGGAGCCAGCCAGGCATGGTCCCTCGCTCCAGTACCGGCACCGTGCCAGGTACGTAGCAGGCACCGATCTCGAGCTTTGTGGCACGCATATCGGTGCACCGACCCGGCGAGGCGAGGTCAGTCGGACCCGCCTTCGCGCCTTGCCGGCAGGCGGCCGCTGCGCTCGGCGAGGCGCAGGTCGGCATGGTCGTCGGGATCCAGGCCCTCCTCAAGGAAGCTCCGCCAGTCCTCCACTCGCGCTCGCGCCGGCGCCGGGTCGACGAGGCGGTCCGCCGCGAGCCCGAGATGACCGCGCGCGCTCGACCATCGCCAGTCCTCCGGCCGCGCCGTCAGCCGCGCCCGGACAGGGTTGAGCTCAATATAGCGCAGGGAGGCATAGAGGCGCGCCTCGTCCAGCGGGAAGGAGGCGAAGCGGTCCTGCCAGAGATGGCCGGTCCAGCCGTGGCGGCGATTCAGCTCGACCGCGTAGCGGCGATGGAGCGGGCCGAGCGCCGCGGCCAGCCGGTCCCCGGCCGGCGGCACCAGGATGAGATGGACATGGTTGGGCATCAGGCACCAGGCCCAAACCGCCACTTCGGCCTTGCCGCACCAGTGGCGCAGCAACGCCAAGAAGAAGGCATAATCCTCGTCGGAGAAGAAGACGGGGTTCCGGCTCTGCCCGCGCTGGGTGACATGGTGCGGCTGACCCGGAACGACGAGACGAGGCGGGCGCGGCATTGCACCGGATTGCCATAAAAACATATCCGACGCGAGTCCATTCATCGGAAACCGGTAAATCACGACCGTCGCCGGGGCCGGCCGTCCCCCGCCGGTGCCAGCTACGTGCCAGCTACGTGCCTGGCACCGGGAGTTCCGGGGTGGTGCCAGCTACGTGCCAGGCACGTGCCAGCTACGTGCATGGCACCAGAGTCCAGGCACGTGTCAATTACGTGCCTGGCACCGGAGTCCCCCTGGCACCGGAGTCCCCCATCCTCGTCACGGCCCGCGCAGGACGAGATAGGCGCCGACGAGCGCCAGGATCAGCGCCACCGCGACGATCACGCCGGCCGCCTTTTTCTGAGCGGCGAGGCTTCCGTCCGGTTCGCCGCTCGCATAGCTTTCGAGGAAGCCGCACCGGCCGCACCGCCAGGTCGCGATCGTCGATTGCGGCCGACCCCTTAGCCGGACGCCCGTCCAGACGCTCCATTCGGGCACGCCCTCGACCCAGCTCGACACGCCGACGCTGCCGTGCGCCCGGTCCAGCACGCACCCCTCGACCATCGACCCCCCGCATTTCGGACATTGCCTCGACTGCGCCACGAGTCCCTCCCTGCAGAGCCTCATAATGAATGGCGCGCCCAAAACTGTCGAGCACGCCCTCGCCTGAGGGGCCGCGCAAGAGCGGCCGGTGCCAGCTACGTGCCTGACATTGTGAGGTATTCGGCCGTCGAGGCTGTGAGCGACCAGTGCCATGAGCGGCCGGTGCCAGCTACGTGACAGCTACGTGCCAGCTACGTGCCAGCTACGTGCCTGACACTGTGAGCTTCCTGACACTGTGAGCTTCCAGCTACGTGCCTGACACTATGAGCTTCCTGACACTGTGAGCTTCGCCGCCGCTCGAAAGCGAGCGCGCGCAAGTGAGAGACCCCAGTCACTGTTCCATTGAGCAAGAATCCGCTATCCCTTTCGGATGGCAAGTCTGGGCATCTTCGCGCTCGGGGTACTGGCGGCGTTACTCGCGGCGGCCACCCTCGTGAAGAGTCGCTACTCGCTCCGCCCGAAGTCGTTGAAGACGCCTGTGGGCGAATTCGACATCACCAGGTTCGCCGATCTGTCGCAGGTGCAGCTGTTTCAAAACGTCAGCGTCATGGTGATAACGCCGTCCAGCGACGCGTTGGATTGGGCGAAGACGTCGCAAGCCAAGGTCGCCCCGGTCGCCTTCATCCACGCAGGCTGGACATTGGTCTGCGACACCTTTGTCCAGCAATTCGGGACATTCCCGACGGACGATGCGGTTCGCCAGGCGATACAGAAATTGGGCTCTCAAAACGTCGATTTCATAATCTCTTACCGAAAAATCTACGAGAGCTCGGTATCCTATTCCGCCGACGTGCCGCCGGACTTCGCGGTCGAGTATTTCGTCCGCGCTCCGGCCTTGTCGCAGCGGATCGCCGGCGGGGCCGAGATAGCGTCTTCCTCCCTGTTCGAGGCGCTGTCGGCCACGGCCCGCGAGCAGCGCCTAAGCCGGCTCCGCGACCTGATTCCCGCGCCCCCGGCCGTGAGTCAGGGTCACCCGTAAATGTCACCGCTCCCCACTTCTGGTGAGGGTTACCGGCCTCCAATTTCGGGAGGCCCGGTGACGGGGAGGCCGGTGACCTTTTTGGTTCTTTGGTGCTTTGGGTGAAACGACGGGCGCGATCCGGACCCGACCTCAATAATGAAGCGCCCGCCCATAAGCATCGAGCACTGACTCATGCATCATCTCGCTCAGCGTCGGATGCGGGAAGATCGTGTGCATCAGATCCTCCTCGGTCGTCTCGAGCTGCCTCGCCACCGCATAGCCCTGGATCAGCTCGGTGACCTCCGCCCCCACCATATGCGCGCCCAGTAACTCCCCCGTCTCCGCGTCGAACACCGTCTTGACGAAGCCCTCGGCCTCGCCGAGCGCGATCGCCTTGCCGTTGCCGATGAAGGGGAATTTGCCGACCTTGACCGTCTTGCCGGCCGCTTTCGCGGCGGCTTCGGTGAGGCCGACCGACGCCACCTGCGGGCGCGAATAGGTGCAGCCGGGGATGTTCCAGGTCTCGAACGGATGCGGCTTCTTGCCCGCGCCCCCCGCTGCAACGATCGCCTCGACGCAGACCACGCCCTCGTGGCTCGCTTTGTGGGCCAGCCAGGGCGGGCCGGTGACGTCGCCGATCGCGTAGACGCCCTCGACATTGGTTCGGCCGAAGCCGTCGGTGACGATGTGGCCGCGGTCGGTCTTCACGCCGAGCGCCTCGAGGCCGATATCCTCGGTGTTGGGGGCGATGCCGATGGCGACGATGGCGTGGGAGAAGTCCTGCACGTCCCCGCCCTTCAAGGTCGCCTTCACCCCGTTCGGGCCTGTCTCGAGCTTCTCGACGCCCGAGGAGACGTGGATCTTCATCCCCTGCTTGACCAGCGCCTTGTGGACGAAGGCGGAAACGTCCTCGTCCTCGACCGGAAGGATCCGGTCGAGCATCTCGACGATCGTCACCTCGGCGCCCATGTCGGAATAGAAGCTCGCGAACTCGACCCCGATCGCGCCCGAGCCGATCACCAGCAGCTTGGTCGGCATGACCTTGGGCACCATCGCGTGCCGGTAGGTCCAGATCCGCTCGCCGTCCGCTTTGGCGAAGGGAAGGTCGCGGGCGCGGGCGCCGGTCGCGACGATGATGTGCTTCGCCTCGATGACCTTGTCCCCGACCTGCAGCTTGCCTTTGCCGGCCAGCTTCCCTTCGCCCTCGACGACGGTCACCTTGTTCTTCTTCATCAGCCCCTTGACTCCGGCGTTGAGCTGGCCGGCGACCTTGCGGCTGCGCTCGACGATCTTGGCGAGGTCGAAGGACACCTTCTCGGCGCTGAGCCCGTAGGCCGAGGCGTGAGTGAGATAATGGTGGATCTCGGAGGTTCTCAGCAAAGCCTTGGTCGGGATGCACCCCCAGTTGAGGCAGATCCCGCCGAGCCTCTCCCGCTCGACGATCGCCACCTTGAGCCCGAGCTGGCTGGCCCGGATGGCGGCGACATAGCCGCCGGGTCCGGAGCCGAGGATGATGAGGTCGTAAGTGTCAGACATTGAGGCTCCAAACCCCTCTCCCTTCAGGGGAGGGTGAGGGACAGACGGGGGCGTTCAAGCCAGCATCCCCAGCGGCTTCTCCACCAGCCGCTTGAACGCCTGCATCAGGCGGGCGCCGTCGGCGCCGTCGATGGCGCGGTGGTCGAAGCTTCCGGTGGCGCTCATCACCGTGGCGATCTGCAGGGAATCGTCGACCACCCAGGGCCTCTTCTCCCCGGCCCCGATCGCCATGATCATGCCCTGCGGCGGGTTGATGACCGCCTCGAACTGCTTGATCCCGTACATCCCCATGTTAGACAAACTCGCCGTCCCGCCCGAATATTCCTCCGGCTTCAATTTGCCGTCGCGGGCGCGGGCGGCGAGGTCCTTCATCGCGGTGGCGATCGAGGAGAGGCTGCGGGTGTCGGCCTCGGCGATCACCGGGGTGATCAGGCCGCCCGGGATGGAGACGGCGACCGAGATGTCGGCGCGCTTGAAGCTGACGAGGTCGTGGCCGGTGAACTGGACGTTGCACTCGGGCACCTCGATCAGCGCGGCGGCGAGCGCCTTGATCATGAGGTCGTTGACCGAAAGCTTCACTCCGCGGCTCTCCAGCGACGCGTTCAATTCGCCGCGAAGCTTGAGCAGGGCGTCGAGCCGGATGTCGACGGTGAGGTAGATGTGGGGGACGTTCTGCTTCGACTCGGTGAGCCGCCGGGCGATCGTCTTGCGCATGTTGGAGAGCTTGGCGACCTCGTGCGGGATTTCGGGCACGGCGTAGCTCGGCGCGGGAGCGGGGGCGGCCTGGGCCTGGGCCTGGGCGGGCGCGGTGCCGGGGGCGGCGGCGGCAGGCTTGCCCGCCGCGCCGTCGACGTCGGCCTTGACGATCCGTCCGCCCGGGCCGGAGCCGGTCAGGCCGGCCAGCGCGATGCCGCGCTGCTCGGCGAGGCGGCGGGCGAGAGGGCTCGCCTTCACCCGGTCGCCGGTGTCGGCCCCGGGCTGCGGGGCCGCCCCGGGCTGCAGGGCGGCCGCGGGCGGCGGCGGCGGAGCGGGGGAGGGCGCGGCCGCTTCCTTCGCCGGCTGGCCGGCGCCGGTTTCGCCGCCGTCTTTTGAGACCGGCTCCTTCGCCGCCGCCGGGGCCGCGGAAGCCGCGTCCTCGCCCTCGCCCGCGATCAGGGCGATCACCGTCCCAACCTTGACCTCGTCGGTGCCCTCGGCGACCAGGATCTTCGCGATCGTGCCTTCGTCGACCGCCTCGAACTCCATCGTCGCCTTGTCGGTCTCGATTTCGGCGAGCAGGTCGCCGGCGGCGACCGTGTCGCCTTCCTTGACCAGCCACTTGGCGAGCGTGCCCTCCTCCATCGTCGGGCTGAGCGCGGGCATTTTCAATTCAATCATGGCGCACGATGCTCCTGGCGGCTGAGCGCGAACGCCAAAGACCATGTGGAGGGGCCGGGTCAAGCCTGACCTGAGCCGCCGCCCGGGCCGGCCGAAGGGGGCGGCGCTTGCGCGGCCGGACGATCTGGCGCAGCATCGCGGCCGCGGGCACGAGGGGCGGCATTCGCGATCCCATCGAGGCTCCCGTCCGACGGGAGCCTCGATGCGATCGTATCTGGTGGTGATCGACGAGACGAGCGAGGCGCGCGCCGCCTTGCGCTACTCGGCGCGCCGAGCCGCCGGCACGGGGGGCGGGGTCATCCTGCTCGCCATCATCCCGCCCGCCGAGTTCGTGCAATGGGGCGGAGTCCAGGCGGCGATGGAGGAGGAGGCGAGGCTTCGAGCCGAGGCGATGGTGCTTCAGGCCTCGGGAGCGATCGTCGAGGAAGCGGGGATCGAGCCCACCATCCTGGTCCGCCAGGGCGAGCCCGAAAAAGCCATTGCCGACCTGCTGGCCGAGCGCGACGACGTCGCCGCTCTGGTGCTCGGCGCCGCCGCGGAAGGGGGGCCGGGGCCGCTCGTCAGCCACTTTTCCGGCGCCGTCGCCGGCAGCCTGCCCTGCCCGCTGGTCATCGTCCCAGGCCGCCTCGGCGACGAGGACCTCGACCGGCTGAGCTAGCCCCGCTCGCCCGGCCTCGGGACCGCCTTCACGGAGCGGCGGACGACCGGCTTCGAATAATGGCGCACCACCGGCTTGCTGTAGTGGCGCCGCGGCGCCGCGCGGTGCTCGGTCACCGTCTCGTAATAAGTGCGCATCTCGACGACCGGAGCGGTGGTCGTGGTCGTCTCCGTGATCACCACCCCACCGCAACCGCAGCCATAGGCCTGGCCGTAGCCGTAACCGTAGCCATAACCGGGCTGCGGGGGCGGCGGCACATGGCGGACCCGGACGCAGCTGCGCCGGCAATCGCCCCGGTCCCCGCCGTCGTGGCGGAAGACCCGGACGACGCGCTCGCCATGGTGCCGGCGATCCGGTCCGCCGTCCGCCCATTCCCCGCCGCCGTCACGATCGTCGCGGCCATAATCGTCGCGGCCATAATCGTCGCCACCGTAATCGCGATCGTCGTCATAGCGCTCGTCGGCATGATCGCCGCGGTCGCCGTAGCGGTCCCAGTCCCAGCCGTAGCGGCCGTCCATCACCCGGCCGTCGCGGTCGACGAGCAGAGCGTCGTCATAATAGCGGATCCAGCGCCCGCCCGGCATCGGCTGCGGGAAGCCGAACGTCCGCCAGTCGTTGATCATGAATTGCGGGCCGATGAAGAAAGGCGGCACGATGCCGCCGCGGCCGATGCGGTGCATTCCCGGTCCATGGCCCGGCATGTGTCCCGGCATGTGGCCGGAGGGCGGCATCGGGTGCATCGTCATCGGGGCGCCCGGCGCGGCCATCGGCGCGTGCATGCCGTGCGGCATGGGCGGCGGCGGGGGCGGCGGCGCGGCCGTCTGCGCCATCGCCGGGAGAGTCCAGGCGGCCGATGCCGCCAAGCCGATCAGCCAGAGCTTGCCCATGTTCGTCCCCTGTGCGCGAGTGGCGGTCCAGCCCCGGCGCGGAGTCGGGGCTTCGTTAAGACATTTTTAACGCTTCGGCAGAGGCATTGCTACCGGCCGCCAGGCGCGGCGCGAGGAGGCGTGCCAATTCGAGACAGAAGGCCAGGTCCTCGCCGTCGAACCGCGCCAGGCGCGGGCTGTCGAGATCGAGCACGCCGAGCAGCCGCCCCTCGTGCACCAGCGGCACGACCAGCTCCGACCTGGACGCGCTGTCGCAGGCGATATGGCCGGGGAAGGCGTCGACATTCTCGACGAGCTGCGGCTCGAGCGTCGCCGCGGCGGCCCCGCACACGCCCCTGCCGAACGGGATCCGGATGCAGGCGGCGCGCCCCTGGAAAGGCCCGAGCACCAGCTCGCCGCCGACGTTGCGGTAGAAGCCGGCCCAGTTGAGCTCGGGCAGCGATTCCCAGAGCAAGGCGGCGACGTTCGCCATGTTGGCGACGGCGTCGGGCTCCCCGTCGGTGAGCGCGCCGGCCGCCGCGACGATCTGGCGCCAGGCTTCGGGCTTGTCGGCGGTGTCGATCTTGAAGTCGTACATGAGCCGCCATGTTGGTCCTGCGGGCCCGCAGCGCAAGCCGGGGCGAACCAATCCAGGTTTTCCGCCATCGCGCGGATCGATCTCCGCCGGCGCAGAGCCCCTAATGCCGCTTTCGCGCCCTCTGCAGCGGAGTTGCAAATGGAGGTACGCGAGGGGCTGCTTCTGGCCGTTAGCTGTCCGTTTCGGGGAGGCATCCGCGATAGCTGCCGGTTCGAGATGAGTCTCACCAGCGCGGCTAGCGACCCATACGTCGTCATTCCGTGCAAATTCTGCATGCGCCAAAGCGGCCAATAAATTTGCTCTGTTTCCCACCTGTCCGTCTCAGGTGATGAGAATGCACTCATCGCGCTCCCAAATCCTGGCCCCCGCGCTCATCCTTTGCGCGCCGGGCAGCGAGGGGATGTTCGGCACTGGCGAGGCATAGCAGGGTCGGCCACGTCGCTCGACGCGGCCGGTTTTGGTCGGCGCGACAGACGTCATGACGCCGGGTGAAATGTGCGATCCCGCTTCCTATGTCATGGCGCACGCGCAACCAAAGGGCAGGACGGCAATGACCGGTTCGGGGAAATCACTCAGCGATCTGGCGGGCGGCTCGCTCGGCCTCGACACCTCTAATGCGCTCGAGCGCGCGCTCGAGACCCAGCGCTCGTTAGACAAGCTGACGGCTTTCGGCATGTTCCGCGATGATCCCGTGAGCCGCGCAGCGCGAGGGTTACAGTCGACCGAAGTCGAGAAAGCGATGGCGATCGCGAGCGGTAAAATTACAGCGCTCAACCCGTTGGTCGAGACTGGCTCGGTTTTCGACCAGCTCAAGCGCGTCGCGCTCAAGCTCCATGACCCGTTCGAGAAATTCGGGGCGACGCGCAGCGCGATCGAAGAGGCGATGGGCAGGATCGGGCGGATCGACACCACTGCGTTTGGCGTGGCGCACATCACGGCGGCGAAGCTCTCACTGCTCGACGGGCCGAAACTTGGCAATCCCCTCGACGGTCGCCTCAGCCAGGTGATGAAGCAACTGACCGAGCCCAATGCGGCGCTCCCCGCCAGCGTGCGCACCGCGCTCGGCATCGACCGCGAAGCGCTCGGCGCCTTGTCGCGCACCCGGCATTGGGCCGACGCGCTGACTGGATCGACGGCGCGCGACTATGCCGCGCTGCTCGGCACCGGCGAGAAATATCGCAAGCAGTTCGAGGCACTGAACCTCGCCGCCGACAGCATCGCCAAGGCAACCGCCGGCTTTGCGGCCAGTGCCGCACTGACCGATGCGGCGCTCGGCAGCCGCTTCGCCGGGCTCGATGTCACCAGAACCAAGATGTCGCTGTTCGCCGGTGCTATCGACGTGCTGGGGCCGGGCGCGGGCGGGAGCCAGGCGGCCTATGCCGCGCTGCTCGGCGGCTACAGCTCGACCGACATGCTCGACCGCGCCTATTGGCGCGATCCGCGCGAGCGCGCGCGCTATTATCGCGATCAGGACGTCGATGACGGGCTGATGGACGCCGATAATGCGGCGACCGTGGCGGTGCTGATCGACAGTGGCGTGGTCGAGGGACGACGCACCCGCGCGGGCACGATGACGGCCGTGGTCGAAGCGGGGCCGGTCAAGCTCCGCATCATGGTGAGCCGCCCGAAGATGGGTGCGTTCGGCGCTATCGACGCGTTCGAGAATGCGCTGCGTGCCTTCGTCTCGGCTAAGCTCGAAGCGCTCGCCGGGCCCAACTGGTTCAAGCAGCGCGTGCCCGGCGATGTCATGACCCGCGCCAAGGAACGCCGCCGCGAGGCGATGCGGGCGGGCGAAGCGCAGCTCCCGCTGATCCACTATACCGACCTTGGCGATCTGATCGGCGTGATCCTGCGCAAGGACAATTGGGGTGAGCTGTTCGAGGCGGTGTTCGACCGCGCCGAATGGCTGAAGGTCGATCTCGAGCGCCTCAATGCCAATCGTCGCCCGACGATGCACAGCCGCCCGGTCGAGCCGGTGCAGCTGTGCGAGATCGTTTTCACAATCCGCCGGCTGGTGGGCTGGATGGAGCGTGACGGGGTATGGGACCGCGGCTGGGACGAGGATGTCTGAGTGCTTCTCTATGACCAGGAAGATCACCGAAGCCGATATTCGCGATCATCTGGCGGCGCATCTCGATCTGATCGAGCCCGGCCTGACCCTGGTCGATATCGAATTTCACCTGCCCAATCGCGACGGCGCATCGGGCTTTCTCGATATCTTCGCGCGCGATGCGGCGGGCAAGCTGGTGATCATCGAGATCAAGCGCACTGATGCCGCGGCGCGGGAGGCGATTCAGGAACTCTACAAATATGTGCCGCTGCTGCGCGAGCGCTTCTTCGTCAAGGACATCGATATCCGGCTCATCCTGCTGTCGGTGGCGTGGCATGAGCTGGCGACGCCCTTTGCGGAATTCGCCGCATCAGCGCCTTATGAGGTAACCGCCGGCGCGATCACCCTCGACGCTGAGGGCACGCCCGTTGCGATTGAACCGGTGATCCCGCCGGCACACACTCGCGAGCGGAAGATCGGGGTCCGGCATTTCCTGTGGGGATTCCCGGACGAAGCGACCGCGAGCAAAGCGGTCGGCATCATCGCGAGGCGCGTGCAGCATTTCGGCATCGCCGATTTCGTGCTGATCCAGAGCCGCGCGACCAAGCCCAGCCTCGGCGGGCGCTCGTTCCTCTATTTCGCGCAGCGCGAACTGCGCTTCGAAGATTACATCGCGATGATCGAGGCGCACTTTGACGCGGACCAGCTCGAAGAATTTCGCGAGAACATCTCTGATCTCACCGAGATCGAGGACCGGGTCGCCGAAGCGTCGGATGCGCTGTGGCATCTCCATGGCGGCGTGCCTTATCGCAAGATCGGTGCCGACACTGCAGAAATCGCCCATCCCGAGAAGGGCGGGCGATGGTTCGAGGAGAGTGCGCAGGACGACATCATCGTCCACCGCTTCGGCCGGTTTGTCGATCAATGGCTAAGCGACGCCACGATCATCAACGAAATCCGCGGCGATGGCGGCGAATCCGATTTTCGCCTGCGCTTCTCGGCGCGCACGGATTCGCCGCCGCAGATGAAGGCGCTGAGCGCGCGCGTCGAGAACATCTTCTTTTTCAACGAGGCGTGGCTGGGCACGGTCACCCAGCTCATCCGCTATGCGGAGCGCAAGGGCGGCAGCACCTGGATCGAGCTAATCGCCTACAGCCCAGAAGACATTCTTCGCGCGATCGCGGCCTCGGCGTTTGGCTTTCCCGGCTACGTACCGACCTTCCGGCTGGAGATCGAACATGACGGCGCGACCGAGCGGTTCATCGGTCTGCCTGAATGGGACGGCTCGCCGCCCGACTTCGACAAGGTCATGGCCGAGCATTTTTCGGGCGACAGCTTCGGCTATTTCCTCGCCTGTCATTTCGGCGAGAACCGGACGATGAACCGGGATATCATGACCGATCTCGGCCTGCGCTATTCGGTGTTCCGCGAGACCGGCAAGAAACCCGAGCGCATCCGCGTGCAAGGGTCCTCGATCGTTCCGGTGAAAGGCGAAATCCGCTCGCTCAATCTGATGATCCACGAGCATCAGGAGGAAGTCGGCAAACTCGTGGAGATCTTCATGCGGGTCGATCAGGGCTTCGCCGAGACGATCCAGGCCTTCATCAACAGCGACCTCAACATCGCCGAGCGGCAGCTGGCGGCGATGATCGCGGACGCGCCACGCCGGCACGACGACCTCTACTGGTGCGGCGATATCGACGATTGCGATCTTTGCGGGACGAGCTTCGTGCCCCGGCGCTTCATGGTCGATGCCAGCCTCAGGATCGGGGGCGCGGGCAATGTCTGCGCGCTCTGTTTCCTGCAGGAGGGGCGTGGCATCGGCACCGGGCGCGGCCAGGTCTATGAGGCCTGCGAGACGGGCTGGCTGCTCATCGCCGGGTAATCACTAATTTGGGTCGTCGAGCCCACGCTGGACCAACGGCCGATTTCGGGATCGAGCCGAAAGATGTTGAAGGCTCCCTACGACGAGACAAGGGATCGACTCTCCGCGCTCGGGATGCCCGCTATTTCCTCTGCTGTAGTTCAAAGCGAACAGAGCACAAAGTCCCATCAGCCGTCCAAAGTGTGCGCCGTGGCCAGATGAGCGAACGGCGGCTTTTGGATAGACTTTGAAGCCTCGAACGTCCGCATTTGGCGCAAAGCCGCCAGCCGGCGAATGTCGAGTGCCCGTCGAAATGCCACGAGCCGCGGAAATTGGGTGCCGGGGACCGATTTTCTGGCAGGCCGGCGGCCCTCCTGATACGCCATGGAAATGCTGAGCCTCTCCTGCCTCTGCGGCCGGATCCGCGTCGAGACCGCGAAGCCGCCGGACTATATCCACGAATGCAACTGCACGCTCTGCCGCAAGGCGGGCGCCCGCTGGGGCTATTTCCATCCGTCCGAGGTGAGCGTCGAGGGGTCGGCCGAGGGCTATTGCCGGGAGGACAAGGCCGACCCGAACGCTCTGCTCCAGTTCTGCGCGAAGTGCGGCGTAACGACCCACTTCGTGCTGACGGCGAGCGCTGCGGCCAAGCACGGGAACGTCGTCATGGGCGTCAACATGCGGCTGGTGGAGGAGCGCGATCTGGCCGGGGTCGAGCTACGTTACCCCGACGGCCGGGCCTGGTCGGGCGCGGGCGCCTTCGGCTATGTCCGGGAGGCCCGGATTATCGGCGAAACCGCCGGTTCGGACTGACCGCTTATCCCATGTCACCCGGACTGGTTATCCCACGTCACCCCGGACTTGATCCGGGGTCCACCTTCTTATCGCGGCTATGTAGAGAAAAAGGTGGATGCCGGATCAAGTCCGGCATGACGGTCGTATTGGCGGACCAAGTGTAGGCGGCCCTAGTCCAGCCGTACCTTCCCACGCCCCTGCTTCACCGTGCCGCGCCCCTTCTTCTCGTCGACCCGCCGAGCCTTCGCCGCTCGGCTCGGCCTGGTCTTGACCCGCTTGCGCGGCGCGACGTGGGCCCTGGCGATCAGCTCGGTCAGCCTGGTGCGGGCCTCCTCGCGATTGGCGTCCTGGGTTCGGTGGGTTCGGGCGGTGACGATGATCTCGCCTTCGCCGGTCATCCGGCTTCCGGCGAGCTTCTTCAGCCGGGCGTAGACGGCGGGGGCGAGGCCGAGCCTGAAGACGTCGCAGCGCAGTTGCACCGCGGTCGCGACCTTGTTGACGTTCTGGCCGCCCGGCCCCGTCGAGGCCAGGAATTTTTCCTCGAGCGCCTCCTCCGGCAGGACGAAGGGCTCAGCCGAGGACATCGCCGAAGCCGGCCGCGAGGAAGGTCGGGGGGAGGGGGGCCTTCGCCTCGACCGGGGGCTTGCCGTCGCGCTCGACGCGCAACGACAGAGCGTGGAGAAGCATCGGCCCGGACGAGCCGCCATAGACCGGGTCTCCCGATATGGGGATTCCGAGGCCGGCGGCGGCGTGGACCCTTATCTGGTGGGTTCGGCCGGTCTCGGGCGAGAAGAGGAGGACCGCCCGGCCGTCGCGGACGGCGAGGGTGCGCCAGCGGGTCAGCGCCGATTTGCCTTTGGGGTCGGGCACCATCCGCCAGCCTTCGGCCTCGGTCGAGACCTTGCCGAGCGCCATGTCGATCTCGCCTTCCACCGCCCCGGGCACGCCGGCCAGCACGGCGACGTAGGTCTTGGTCACCTTCTTGTCCTCGAAGGCGCGCTGGAAGCGCTTGTGGGCCTTGGGGTTGCGGGCGAGGAGCAGGCAGCCCGACGTGTCCCGGTCGAGGCGGTGGACGGGAAGCGGCGGGCGCTTGAAGCCGAAGCGGAAATGCTTGAGATAATCTTCGAGGCTTTCGGGCGTTCGCGAGCCCGGATGGACGGCGAGCCCGGTCGGCTTGTCGATGACGATCGCCTCGCCGTCGATGAACAAGACATATTTATCCCACACCGGGCGTTATCCTTCGTCGAGAGGGGCGCACTGCCACGCCTGCCGCCGCCGCGCAAAACCTGAATCGCCGCCCGGCGCAAGCCGGCTCCGGCCGCCGCAGGCTTTGCGCTGGGCGTGACGTCCTCGCCTCGGGACGTTCCACGAGGGCGAGCATGGACTCGGCCGCCATGGTCCGAAAGGATGTCGAGGCGGAAACAGTCAAAACGGACCAAAAGACTGTTTATCCGGAATCAACGAAAAACTAGGTCACTCTCGACTTCGAGTAGCTGATGATTGACTGTCTCAATCGCAGGATTGAGCGCTGGTAACCGGACTGCCCTTGATCGGACAGTTCCTGCCCTATTAAGGAAGACCCGTTGATAGCCAGCCTTACATTTCTCTTGCAGGCCGTCGCCGCGCCCGGCGGCCAGGCGTCGGCCCCGCAGGTCGGCCCGCCCGTTTCGTGCCGGACGTCCGAAGTGGCGCCGGCGGACCCGGCGTTGGGAGGCGCAATTCTCTACATTGGCTGCGGCCGGGCGGCGGTCCGCATCGGCAAGGTGGATTCCTATCGGTCCAGCTACAATCCCGGGACTCGGAGCCTCGCGGTGGTGATCCGTGAGGGCGATCGGACCCGCGTGCTCGTGGCGCAGCCGGAAGCGGACGGAACGCTCCAGCTGCAGGACTTGTCGCGGGACCTCGCCAGGGCGTCCGGCCGGCCTTTCGACGCCGGGCTGCGCGCGGTCGAGGTCGATCTCGAGCGGTTCGCGAAGGACGGGAGCCTCGCGACGCCCGCTCTGGGGCGGCCCGGCTCGGAAGGACGGCTGCCCGCCAGTCACTACGCTTTGACGGCACAGGGCGGGCCGCACGCGCAATCCGAAACGCCGCCTGCGGGTTCGGCGCAATAGCCCTTCCGGGGCTGCAATTTCTTGTGCCTCGGGGGGGCGAATGCGAAGCGGCAAGTGGGGAGTGATCGGGGCGCTGGCTGCGCTTTTCCTGGCGGCTCGGGCGCTCGCGGACGTTCCGGCGCCGCCGGTCCACCAGAATGTCGACTCCAACGGGGTGGACGTGGTGCGGGGTTCCTACAGCACGAGTCCGACCGACGTGTCGATCGGGCCCGAGGGTCTGCACGGCTTGGCCTTCACTCGATATTGGGCGGGTGGAGGGTGGCGTCACTCGCTGATCGTGACGATCAGCGGCAGCGGCGCCACGCCCACCGTGAGCATAGCCGGAGCTTCGGAAACCTTCACCCGGCTGACCGTCACAAGCGCGGGCAGCACTTATTCGACCGATCTCGCCAGTGGCTCCACCCTGTTTCGAGAGCCAGCGGGGGACTATGTCTACACCGGGCGCGACGGAACGATCGTGCGCTTCATGTCGGCCGGTGGAGCAATGTTGGGAGGCTATAGTTCCGAGATCGGCCGGGCGCGGTCGATAACCTCGCCCGACGGTACCGTCATGACCTTCACCTACAAGACCGACAGCTACACGGTGCCGGCGCCCGGCGGCGGCATGTGGACGGTAATCTATGCGCGCGTGCAATCGGTCACCAACAATCACGGCTACCAGCTGAAGCTGACTTACGGCACGAACCTCCTCAGCCAGGGGAACGAGGCCGCCTGGAAATATCCTTCACGGGTGACGGGCATCAACAACGCGGTCGAATATTGCGATCCGGCGGCCGACGCCTGCAGCCTCGCCAATGCCTGGCCGCATGCCGATTATGCCTACTCCGCCGGCTACGGCGACGTTAACCTGACATCGGTAACCGATCCGGCGAACCGCACGTGGCAATATGGCTATGACGTGGACAGGCTGAGCACGATCCGGCGTCCCGGTGCCTCGATCGACGACGTCACGATCCAGAATTACGGCACCGATCACTTCGTCAGCTCGATCCAGCGCGGGGGACAGACCTGGACTTATTACAATGCTCTCAGCGGCTACAATTTCACGACGCGGACCGTTACGATCACCGATCCGCTGTCCCGCACCCGCACCGCCGTCTCCGACACGCTCGCCGGCCAGCTGACCAGCGACACCGACGAGAACGGCCACACGACCACTTACGGCTATGACGGTTCGGGGCGTCTCTCCCAGGTCACCGCCCCGGAAGGCAATTACGTCACCTATGGCTACGATCCGCGCGGCAACCGCACGTCCGCCACCGCCACGCCCAAGCCGGGCTCCGGTCTTCCCGCCATGGCATCCTATGCAAGCTATCCGAGCAGCTGCGCCAACATAAAGACCTGCAACAAGCCGGTCTCGACAACGGACGAGGCGGGCAACGTTACCGATTATTATTATAATGCGGACGGATCGCTCGATTATGTGGAAGCGCCCGCGCCTTCCTTGGGCGGCGTTCGGCCGCGCACCCGTCATGGCTATGCCAGCTTCTATGCCTGGACGAAGACGAGCTCCGGCATCTTCGCGCCGGCGGCCAGCCCGATCATCCTGCCGGTCAAGAGTTGGTCGTGCAGGACGACCTCCGCCTGCCTCGACACCAGCTCGGATGCGGTAAAGACGACCTATGCCTATCAGACGGGCTCGTCCTCGGCCGGTAGTAACCTGCTGTTGTCATCATCGACGGCCGGTGCCGGAACCGGGGCGCCGAGCGCCACGAAATCCTATGGCTATGACAGTGTAGGCAATGTCATCAGCACGACCGACCCGCTGGGGCAGACGAGCCAGGCCCGCTTCAATGAGGCTCGCCAGGAGATCGCCCGCTGGGGCGCCGACCCCGACGGTGCCGGACCGCGCCGTCCGCGCGCCATCACCACCCATTATCAGGCCGACGGACAGATCGACCTGATCACCCAAGGCACGGCCAATTCCGACGGCAGCGGCTTTACCGGAATCGAGGCGTTCCACATCGGGTACGACGGCTACGGCAGGAAGGCGACCGAGCGGCAGAACGATGCCGGCAACAGCGCCGCCACCGCCGCTTACTCTCTGACCCAATATGGCTATGACGCCCTCGGCCGCCTCGACTGCGCCGCTGTCCGGTTGACTCCGTCCACCTACGGCTCGCTGCCGGCGGCCTGCACCCAGGTATCCGCGCCAGGCGCGAACGGACCGGACCGGATCAGCCAGACTCTGTACGACTATGAAGGGAGGGTCGATACCCTGAAGAAGGGCGTGGGCACCACGCTGGCGCAAGACGAGACCCATTTCACCTATTCCGCCAATGGCCTCAACACCAGCGTGACCGACGCCAAGGGCAACGTCACCGCCTACGCCTATGACGGCTACGATCGGCTCTCGAGGACCTGCTACAACAGCTCGGTCACGACCTGCACCGGAGGTTCGCCGGCCGACTTCGTCTCGACGACCTACGGGACCGCCGGCGCCGGAACCGGCAAGGTCGTAAGCCGGAAGCTTCGCGGCAACGCCTCGGCGGCCTCGGTTGCCTACAGCTACGATCTGCTCGGCCGGACCGCCGGCATCGATTATCCGGGAACGGCGCTGACCGACAGCGACGTCACCTACGCGTACACCAATCTGGGCGAGTTGCTCTCAGCGACCGACGCCAACGGGCATAGCAGCACCTTCGCTTATGACGCGCTCGGCAGAGCGACCAGCCAGGGAGACGAGATCTCTTCCCGAACCAGCCAGTATGATGCCGCGGGCCGGCGAACCCGACTGACCTGGTCGGACGGATTCTACGTGACCTACGACTATGACGCGACCGGGATGATGACGGCGATCAGGGAGAATGGGGGAGCCGCCCTGGCGACTTTCGAATTTGACGATCTCGGGCGTCGTACCAAGCTCACCCGTGCCAACGGTGCTGTGACCAACTACAGTTATGATGGCGGCTCGCGGTTGAGCAGCCTGGGGTTGGATCTTCCGGGAACCGCCAACGACCAGAGCTATAGCTATTCCTATAACCCTGCGATGCAGGTCACCCAGCGGACCTTCTCCAACAACGCCTACAACTGGAACGGTCACTACAACGTCAACCGCAACTACACAGCCAATGCACTGAACCAGTACAGCGTCACCGGACCCCTGACGCCGACTTATGATGTCAGGGGCAACCTGACCTCGGCGGGGACGACGGTCTACACCTACAACAGCAAGAACCAGCTCGTGCAGGCCAGCGACACCGGCACGCAATTCTACTTCGACCCGAGCGGGCGGCTCGACAGGATCCTGAGCAGCGGCGGAACTCCGCTGGCGGCGTTTCAATATGACGGCTCCAACATCGTCTCCGAAGTCAATCCGCCCGCCGGCAACGCTTTGACCCGGCGCTATGTCTTCGGACCGGGCGTCGACGAGCCGCTGGTCTGGTATGAGGGCGCCGGCACCGCCGACCGGCGTTACCTCGTCGCCGACGAACGAGGCTCGATCGTGGCGGTCACCGACTCCTCGGGCAATCCGCTCGCCATCAACAGCTATGACGAGTTCGGCGTTCCGGGGCCCGCGAACATCGGCCGGTTCCAATATACCGGCCAAGTCTGGCTGCCCGAGCTCGGCATGTATCATTACAAGGCGCGGACCTACTCGCCCACGCTGGGCCGGTTCCTGCAGACCGATCCCATCGGCTACGACGACGGCATCAACTGGTACGATTATGGCGGCGGCGATCCGGTGAACAACACGGATCCGAGTGGAATGAACACAGGCACCAACGTGCCGGATCGGATCGACTGCCCGTCGTGCTACATGACAGGCGCGGCCACGATTACCGGGGAAAAGGGCGACCGCGAGAAAGGCGATCGCGCGCTGACCTCGACAGGGCTGGCCGGCACCTATTCCAGATGGGCCGTTCGCGATTCGCTGGGGAATCTCCTCTACGCGACGCCGTGGACTTTCAGACCGGACAGCCTGTTCTCGATGCCGACCCTGTTCGCCGGATTGGGGTCCGGCGCGTCGATGTTCGGTTCGCCGCGTGTGCGTCCATCGACCGACCGGATATTGGTGGATGCGGCGGAAGAGGCAGCCAACTCGATCAACCCGTTTTTCAACAGCCTGATCGGCCGCAGCTTCTTCGGCTGGCTCCGGGGCATCCAGATTCACAGCAGGTTCGCCGCCATCGTCAAGGGGATGGGCAACCCCGAATATAATGCCGAAGTTTCCTATTTGCGCGGAAGGGTCGTTACTTACGGTACACCAGGTTCGATCAGAGCCGATGCCGTGGTCGGCAACCCGGCGGCTCCCTTATTCGCAATCGAACTCAAGACAGGCGGTGCCTACATCTCTAATGCTGAGGCAGCAGCCTATTGGGCCAACCTTCCCCCTGGCACTCTCCTCCAGGAGATAATTGTCCCGTGACCAAAAAGTCCGATGCATTGGCAAAGAAGATCGCCTCGGAGATGCCGAATTTCCTCTCGGCTGGTTCTTTTCTCTATCGTAAAGAGCCAATCCTGATGATGAGAGGGTTTGCTTTGGACATGCCTCCTGGCACTTGTTATATCTGGAAGTATTATATTCCGCTGTTTGAGTCCGTCGACTTCCTCAACATGAGCCTCGGCTATCGATTGAGCGAAGGTCACATAGAGACGGGCGGGAAAGATGCCGCGCAACTGGCTTCGGAAGCAAGCAGGATCGTCTTGGATAACGATGATTTCTCCGACGACGAAACGCTGGAGGAACTCATCCGATTTGCCAACGACCGTAGAGTCGCGCCTACGGAAAGAGCCCGGCTCTTCAGGGAATTGGACTGCTTCAAGTCCGAGCCCCTGGAAACCATTCTGAACCGGGCCGCAGCCAACCGGGAGAAGCTCGGCATTGCTTAGACAGGTCGCCCTGGAGATGTCGAGAGGACGCAAATGCACATGAGACTGGGCGCCAAGCTGTTTCTAGCGACCTCGGCACTGGCGATAGCGGCGGTGACCCATGCCGCCGGGACCACCACCTATACCTACGACGCGCTGGGCCGGCTGGTCAAAGCCGAACATGGCACGGGCCCGAGCGCCGGCGTTTCCTCCGTCTATACCTACGATCCCGCGGGCAACCGACAGAACGTCACGGTCAGCGGCGTGGGCGGGCCGACGGTGGCGGGCGGCGGGTTCGAGGACCCGGACATGGGGACGAGCTACGTCTACCGGCCGACCGGCAGCCCGGCGACCTTCTCCGGCAATTCGGGAGTCGCCGGCAACGGCAGCGCCTGGGGCTTCGCCGCCGCTCCCGAGGGCGACCAGGTCGCCTTCCTCCAGGGCGGCAACGGGCCGGCCGTCATCTCGCTTCCGGTAACCGGCCTCACGCCCGGGGCCAGCTACACGGTCAGCTTCCGGATCAGCATTCGGCCGGGATATTCGGGCATCCCGGTGACCGTGTCGTTCAACGGCGTCTCGCTCGGCACCTTCAACCCGCCGACGACGGCCTTCACCTCGGTCACCAGCGCTGCCTTCACCGCAAGCGGCGGGTCCGGCACCCTTATTTTCACCTCCGCCGACGGCACGGCTTACGACGACAGCGGTATCGACATGGTGACCGTCGCCCCAGCCGGGAATCCGCCGCCTCCGCCGCCGCCGCCTCCTCCGCCTCCGCCGCCGCCGCCGCCGCCGCCTCCACCGCCGCCTCCACCGCCGCCGCCGCCTCCACCACCGCCGCCTAATTCGCCGCCGACGACCGTCGCCGATAGCGCAAGCCTGCTCTGCTACTCGAGTGCGATCGTGAACCTGACCGCGAACGACAGCGATCCGGAGAACAACGTTCCACTCGTTCTCGTCTCCATCGCCTATGTCGGGGGGGACACGACCGCCAGCGCCACCGTCGTCAGCGGCTCATCGGTTCAGGTCAACACCGACTGGAAAGGGCAGTCCAGCTTCACCTACACGGTGCGCGACAGCCTGAACGCCACGTCGACCGGGCAGCTGACCGTCACCGCCACGGGCAGCAACGCCTATTGCCAGAGCAACTACCGCTAGGCTGCCGCGGCAAGCCGCCGCGACGCGCAGGGCGTCGATGAATAAAGCCTCGAAGTCGATGAATTCGGTATTTTCCGCCGGGCGGTCCGATTTTTCTCATCGAGAGGGCGGTCCCGCCTCGCCTGTTGCGGCGGCGCAACGTTTCCGGCGGAGTGATTGTGAATCCTCGTTTAATTCGAAATTAACCTTTTGCGTTCACATCTCCCATGGTTAATGAACTTCATCAGGGGAAACCCTGAGCGAGAGGGGCCAGGTACCATGCGCGTTCTGCTGATCGAAGACGAGCCGACCACCGCCAAGAGCATCGAGCTCATGCTCACCGGCGAGGGGTTCAACGTCTATACGACCGACCTCGGCGAGGAGGGCTTGGACCTCGGCAAGCTCTACGATTACGACATCATCCTGCTCGACCTCAACCTGCCCGACATGCACGGCTACGACGTGCTCAAGAAGCTTCGGCTGGCCAAGGTCGGAACGCCGGTGCTCATCCTCTCGGGCATCAGCGAGATGGATTCCAAGGTCCGGGCCCTCGGCTTCGGCGCCGACGACTATGTCACCAAGCCCTTCCACCGCGACGAACTCGTCGCCCGCATCCACGCCGTCGTCCGCCGCTCGAAGGGGCATAGCCAGAGCGTGATCCGCACCGGCAAGCTGGCGGTCAATCTCGACGCCAAGACGGTCGAGGTCGACGGCGCCCGGGTGCACCTCACCGGCAAGGAATATGCGATGCTGGAGCTGCTCTCGCTCCGCAAGGGCACGACTCTCACCAAAGAGATGTTCCTCAACCACCTTTACGGCGGCATGGACGAGCCGGAATTGAAGATCATCGATGTCTTCATCTGCAAGCTTCGCAAGAAGCTGAGCCTGGCCTGCGGCGGCGACAATTATATCGAGACCGTCTGGGGCCGCGGCTACGTCCTTCGCGATCCCGAAGAGATCGAGACCGCCAAGGTCGCCTGACCAAGTTCGAGAGTGGGGACCGGACCGGCGCCCGCAGCGATGCGGGCGCCGTTTGTCATGGGCCGGGGCGCCCTTTTCTGCTAGGGACGGTTCCCCCCGGCAGGAACGATGAAATGACCCGGCGCCGCCACATGAACGAACCCCCTTCCAGAGCCGCGGAGATCTTCAACGCGCATATGGCTCGGCACGAGGCTCACGTGGCGAGAGCCATGGCCGCGCATGAGCGTGCGCTGGCGGCGATCGAGCTCAGGATGGCCGGGTCCATGGCGGCTCACGAACGGGCGATGGGAGAGATCCAGCGACGCATGGAGGCCCATCTCGGCGCCAGGGGACGCCGCAAGCCGCCGGGGCCGAAGCGGCGGCGGGACGAGGAGGGAGGCGACGCCGTGCCGGCGGTCCCGCGCCCGAAGCCGAACCCGCTCGCCGGAGCCGCGGCGGCGCCGATCGAAGGAACCGACGCCCAAAGCGGCCGTGGAGCATTTTCCGGGCCCCTTTAAAAACTCGCCCGTTGACCCATATCCCTCTCGCGGCTATAGGCCGCCTCGCCCGCGGAGCCGCTGCGTTCCTGTAGCGGGCAGAGAGCTTGAACATTGCTGTTGCGTCGCAAGGGCCAGGGGGCCGAGAGGTCGCCCCGGTTTTTTGCGTTTTTTGCGCCTCGGTAAAGTAACTTGAAGGAAGTGAAGGGCTTCATGCCGACGATCAACCAGCTGATCCGCAAGGGTCGCGAGCCGCAGAAGGCGAAATCCAAGGTCCCGGCCATGGAGCAGAATCCGCAGAAGCGCGGAGTCTGCACGCGAGTCTATACGACGACCCCGAAGAAGCCGAACTCGGCGCTGCGCAAGGTCGCCAAGGTCCGCCTCACCAACCAGCGCGAGGTGATCAGCTACATCCCCGGCGAGGGGCACAATCTCCAGGAGCACAGCGTGGTCCTGATCCGCGGCGGGCGAGTCCGCGACCTTCCCGGCGTCCGCTACCACGTCCTTCGCGGCGTGCTCGACACCCAGGGCGTCAAGGATCGCCGCCAGTCCCGTTCCAAGTACGGCGCCAAGCGTCCGAAATAAGCCCGTCATCCCGGCGAAAGCCGGGAGCTCGGGGGAAAGGGCCAGCCTTTTCCGACCTGAGACCCCGGCTTTCGCCGGCGTGACGAGAACCGAAGTAAGCCCCGGACGGGTTCCGGAACCGGCTGAAGCGATAAAGGAAGAGAAGAATGTCCCGTCGTCGTCGCCCCGAGAAGCGCGAAATCCTCCCCGATCCGAAGTTCGGGGACATCACGCTCAGCAAGTTCATGAACAGCGTCATGCTCGACGGCAAGAAGTCGGTCGCCGAAGGGATCGTCTACGGCGCCTTCGACACGATCGAGACCCGCGCCAAGCGCGACCCGATCGGAGTCTTCCACGACGCTCTGAACAACGTGAAGCCGGGCATCGAGGTGCGCAGCCGCCGGGTCGGCGGCGCAACCTACCAGGTGCCGGTCGAGGTCCGCCCCGAGCGCGCCCAGGCCCTGGCCATTCGCTGGCTGATCGGCGCGGCGCGAAGCCGCTCCGAAAATACCATGGCCGGCCGGCTGTCGGGCGAGCTGATGGACGCCGCCAACAATCGCGGCAATGCGGTCAAGAAGCGCGAGGACACGCACCGCATGGCGGAAGCGAACCGCGCTTTCTCGCATTACCGCTGGTAACCAATCGAACGCCGGGCCGTTAGCCCCGGCCTGGAGTTAAAGAACGTGGCCCGCAGTCATCCGCTCGAGCGCTATCGCAACATCGGCATCATGGCGCATATCGACGCCGGCAAGACGACGACGACCGAGCGCATCCTCTATTATACCGGCAAGTCCTACAAGATCG
>JAXDPB010000040.1:0-35914 GCA_034668585.1 Sphingomonadales bacterium
CAGCGAGGAGCCGTTCCCGACCGTCCCCTGCACCGTGCCCATCGTCGAGAATTGAAGCGGTTCGCGAGCGGCCGCCCGCAACACGTTCAACAGCAGCATCTCGTTTCGGGAATCGGCGAAATCGCGATTGTAATCGAGGGCGATTTTCGGGGTTGCCTGACTGAGAGCGCACCCGCCCAAAGTGGCGACCAGCGGTAAGCCGATTATCCCACGCAGCTGCATCATGACCTCCCCCAAAGCCAGTGACGCCAAGGTGCCTCAACGAGCGCTTCCGATCAAATGAAAAGACTCGGGCTTCAGGCCTTCAGCTTCCACCCGGTCCTCAGCATCGCGTAGCAGAGCCCGCCCAGCGCAAGGTTGATCGCGAGCAGCAGCAGCGCCCCCATCAGGATCGGCGAATCGGCCGCGCCGAGGAATCCGTAGCGGAAGCCCGAGATGACGTAGAAGAAGGGATTGGCGTGGCTCACCGCCCGGAAGGCGGGGGCGAGGCTGTCGATCGAATAGAAAGTGCCGGAAAGAAGGGACAGGGGCGCCACCACGAAATTGGTCACCGCCGCGGCATGATCGAACTTGTCGGCCCAGATCGAAGTGATCAGTCCGAAGAAGGCGAGCATCGTGCTGCCCATCAGCCCGAACCACAGAACCGCCCAGAGATGAACCGGCATGGCATGGACGCCGGGCCAGAGCTGCATGGCGAGGAAGACCGCGAGGCCGACCAGGAAGGCGCGGGTCACGGCGGCGCCGACCAGGGCGGCGATCAGCTCGCTGGTCGAGAGCGGCGGCATCAGATAGTCGACGATATTGCCCTGGATCTTGCCGACCAGAAGCGAGAAGCTGGAATTGGCGAAGGCGTTCTGGAGCATCCCCATCACAATGAGTCCGGGAGCCAGGAAATCGGCGAAGTGGAAGCTGGTGCCGCCGAGCTGGATCATCCGGCCGCTGCGCCCCAGGGCCACCGTGAAAATCACCAGGAACAGGAGGGTCGTGACCGCGGGCGCCCACACCGTCTGCAGCTGGACCTTGAAGAAACGCCTCACCTCCTTCACATAGAGGGTTCTGAGGCCGCCCCAATTGACGTTCCGGATTACCGGCACGCCGGGATCGGCCCGCATCCATTGAGAAGGCTGGTCGTTCACGGGCCGTCGCTAGAGGCAGACGACGTGGGCCGCAAGCATACAAGGAAGGCATGGCAATAATGTCCTGGACCGACGAGCGTATCGACCGGCTGAAGGAGCTCTGGACTCAGGGCATGACGGCGAGCCAGATCGCCGACGAGCTTGGCGGAGTCTCGCGCAACGCCGTGATCGGCAAGGCGCACCGCCTCGGCCTGCAGTCGCGGCCTTCGCCGGTGAAGCCGAACGAAGGCGGGGAGGTTGCGCCTTCCCCGTTCGAGCCCGAGGGCCGCACCGAAGCCCGGCCGGACTCGGCCCGGGCCGAGCCGGAGGAGAGCGAGTCCGAGACGGAAGCCGAAGCGCCTGCCGCGGCGGCCGCGGAACCGGCGCCGGCCGCTCCGCAGCCCCAGATCCGCTCGATCGGGCCGGGCGGCTTCGTCCGCCAGGCGCCGGGCGAGCAGCAATCGCCGATCCCGCCGGCTCCGCCGCGCCGCCTCGTCCCGGCCAAGCCGAGCCCCGAGATCGCCGACAAGACCGGCCTGCTCGATTTGAACGAGAAGATCTGCAAATGGCCGATCGGCCATCCCGGCGAGCCCGATTTCCATTTCTGCGGCGCCCAGGCCAATCCCGGCTTCCCTTATTGCGTCGAGCATTGCGGAATCGCCTACCAGGCGCAGATCCCGCGCCGCGACCGCCGCCCGCCGCCGCCCCTGCCGTTCGGCGGCCCCCGGATTCGCTAGGATCAACAAACTGGATTAGAGCGATTTCGGGGAACGGCGGCGCGGCCTCGGCCGTTTGAAACCCGACCGTAACCGACCTCGAGTATCCAGGCTAAATGTCTCAGGAAGAACGCGAATATTATGAACGCCGAGCCGAGGCGGAGCTTTCGCTCGCCCAGGCCGCCGCGCATCGCCGCGCGGTGCAGGCGCATTACGAGCTCGCCTCCGCCTATCTCGACCGAATCCATGGCGACGAGCCCAGGGCCACGGGAGGTCTGTTCGCGGCCTAGACCTTGAGGGTGAACCGGAACCGGGCGCCGCCGTCGGGGCCGTTATCGGCCTCGATGCGGCCGCCATGGGCCTCGACCAGCGCACGGCAGATGGCAAGGCCGATGCCGGTCCCTTGCGCCTTGGTCGTGACGAAGGGCCGGAAAAGCCCTTCGCGAACGGCTTCTGCTAGGCCCGGCCCTCCGTCCTCGACGCTCACTTCGACCTCGTCCGGGTCCAGCCGCCGGGCGGCGACCCTTACCCGCCGCCGCGGCACCGGAACCTCGGCGACGGCTTCGGCAGCGTTACGCAACAGGTTGAGAAGCACCTGCTGGACCTGGGCCGGATCGATGCGGACCAGACCCAGGTCTCCGGCGACGTCGATCGTGTAGCTGATGCCCTTGGAATCGGCGTCGACCAAAGCCAGAGCGCAGCTCTCCCGCAGCAGCAGGTCGAGGCGCGTAGGCCGGCGAACCGGCGGCGCTTGGGGGGCGTCCCCCTCGCCGGCGCCGCCGAGCCGGGAGACGTGGGCGAGCTCGGACTGGACCCGGTTCAGCTCCACCGCGGCCGCCTTGCGCTCGGTTATATCCTGGTTGAGACCGACCATCCGAGTCGCCGCGCCGCCCGAATCGCGCACGATCCTGCCTTCGCCGAGCACCCAGCGGCAGCGGCCGTCGGAGGTATAGGTGCGGAATTCGGCGCGGAACGCCTCGCCGGTGGCGATGGCTCGGTCGACCTCCTCGCTCAGCCGCACGAGGTCATCGGGGTGCATCATCGCCCTGAGCTCGTCGCGCGGCACTTCGTCCGGCCCCTCCGCGGGAAGGCCGTAAAGCTCTCGCATGCGCGCGGTCACCCTGAGCCGGCGCGTGTCGAGATCGAGCTCCCAGGTGCCGGCGTCGTGGCGGGCGAGGTCGAGCAACTCGGCGGCCGAGCGCGCCTCGTCTTCCTGGCGCTTGCGCTCGGTGACATCGCGGGCGGTGCCGACCATTCGCAGCGGCTCGCCGGTCCGGTGGTCCCGCTCGACGATCACGCCACTGTCCTGGTTCCAGCACCAGCCGCCGCTGGCGGTGCGCAGCCTGTATTCGCAGGAATAGGTCTCAGCTTCGCCGCTGAGATGAGCCTCGAGCGCGCGCTCGAGCCGGTTTCGGTCGTCCGGGTGGATCAGGTCCTTGATCGTCTCGAAGCCGGGCTCGACGGTCGCCACGCGATAGCCCAGGCGGGCCAGAAAACGCTCCGACATGTCGAGAGCGCCGGTCTGCACGTTCCATTCCCAGGCCCCATCGCCGGACGCGTCGAGCACCCGGCGAAGCAGGGAGCTGCCCGCCTCGGCCTCAAAACCATTGGGAATGGCGGCCTGCCCGCTAGGGCCGAGGCCGGCGGCCAGGGCCAGCCGCAAGGCATCGGAGAGAGTTGCGGCGCCGAGCTCGGCCATCATGTTGGCGCGGTGCATCTCGACGGTGCGGGGGCTGAGGCCGAGATCGCGAGCGATCGCCTTGTTCGAGAGGCCTCCGACCAGCCCCTCCAATATCTGCCGCTCCCGGCGCGACAGCCGATCCAGCTTCGCGCGCGCGTCGGCGCCGGCGGCGCGGCGACTTTCGCCGGCGCGGAACAAGGTTTCCGCCCGCTCGACCGCGGCGAGCAGGTCCTCCTCGCGAACCGGCTTCTCGAGAAAATCGATGGCGCCCAGCATCATCGCCCGCCCGGCCTCCTCGCCATCGCCGTGCCGGCCGATCAGAATGACCGGCAGCACCACCCGGCGCCGAACGAGCGCCTCGAATACCGCCCCGCCGCCGTCCCCCGAGAGGCCCAGGTCGAGCACGATACAGCCGCCGCCGAGCCGAGCCTCGCGCAGGAACTCCTCTCCATCCGCGTAGGTCCGGCGATCGAAATCACGGTCGCCGAGGGCGCGCTCGATTACGACGCGCGTTGCGGGCTCGCTGACCACGATGTGAACCACAAAGGACAAGAAACCGGTCCCGCTTCGAGGGATGCTTTCGATCAGCCGCCGACATAGGCGCGGCCGCGCGCCATTGCGAGGGCCGGTACCGTATTCGTCCGGTATTTCCGTTCCGTCTCCGGGAATGCAGGGAGGACCGGCCAAATCGGCGCCGGCATGCTTTCTGGTCGTGCCGGCCGGCGGCGGCCCTTCACCCCCACGAACGGGCCGCCGCCTTTTCCTGCCTTAATCGTCCCCTGCTTTTGCGAGGGGGATTTCAACACCCCCTTCCCTCCGGGACTCGCGCCCGCCTATAGCTTTGCCATGTCCGACCTGTTCGCGTCCACCGCCCCGCCTTCCGCCGATTACGATGCCCATTCGATCGAGGTGCTGGAGGGGCTGGAGCCCGTCCGCCGCCGCCCCGGAATGTATATCGGCGGCATCGACGAGCGAGCGCTCCATCATCTGGCGGCGGAGGTGCTCGACAATGCGATGGACGAGGCCGTGGCCGGGTTCGCCAGCCGAATCGAGGTCGTGCTCGAAGCCGGCAACCGACTGACCGTCACCGATAACGGCCGCGGCATCCCGATCGACGAGCATCCCCGCTACCCGGGCAAGTCGGCGCTCGAGGTCATCCTCACCATGCTGCATTCCGGCGGCAAATTCTCGAACAAGGCCTATGCGACGTCGGGCGGCCTGCACGGCGTCGGAGTCAGCGTCGTCAACGCCCTGTCGAGCGAGACCGTCGTCGAGGTCGCCCGCAACAAGGAACTCTACCGCCAGACTTTCGCTCGCGGCGAGCCGACCTCGAAGCTCGAGTCGCGAGGTCCCACGCAGAACCGCCGCGGCACGACCGTGAGCTTCGTCCCGGACACCGAAATCTTCGGGGAGGAGGCCCGCTTCAAGCCGGCGCGTCTTTATCGCCTTGCCAGGTCGAAGGCCTATCTGTTCGCCGGAGTCGAGATTCGCTGGCGCTGCGACCCTTCCCTGATTGCCGACGACACGCCCGCGGACTCGGTCTTCCAATTCCCCGGCGGGCTCGCCGATCATCTCAAGGAGCAGATAGGCGAACGCGATTGCGCGACCACCGACTTCTTCACCGGCCGGCAGGATTTCCCCGACGGCCAGGGCATGGTCGAATGGGCGGTGGCCTGGCCCTTGTGGAGCGAGGGGGGCTCCTCCTTCTATTGCAACACCATCCCGACCCCCGACGGTGGCACCCACGAGCAGGGCATCCGGGCGGCTTTGACCCGAGGCGTGCGAGCCTTCGCCGAGCTTACCGGCCAGCAGAAGAAGGCCAAGGATGTGCAGGCCGAAGACGCGGTGGGCGGCGCGGAGATCATGCTCTCCGTCTTCATTCGCGACCCCCAGTTCCAGAGCCAGACCAAGGACCGCCTGACCAGCCCCGACGCCGCCCGCCTGGTCGAGGCGGCGGTGCGCGACCATTTCGACCATTATCTCGCCGACAATATGGAGCGCGGCCGGGCCCTGCTCGCCTTCGTCATCGACCGGATGGACGAGAGGCTGAAGCGGCGCGCGGAACGCGAGATCAAACGCAAGACCGCGACCAGCGGCCGCAAAGTAAGGCTCCCGGGCAAGCTCACCGACTGCTCGAACGACGATCCGTCGGGAACAGAATTGTTCATCGTCGAGGGCGACAGCGCCGGTGGCTCGGCCAAGCAGGCGCGCGACCGCAAGACCCAGGCGATCCTGCCGATACGCGGCAAGATATTGAACGTCGCCTCGGCGAGCGCCGACAAGATCCGCGGCAACCAGGAGATAGCGGACCTCATCCTCGCGCTCGGCTGCGGCACGCGCGAGCGCTGCGACCCGGCGCAGCTCAGGTACGACCGGATCATCATCATGACCGACGCCGACGTCGACGGGGCCCATATCGCGACCCTGTTGATGACCTTCTTCTTCAACGAGATGGGCAGGATCGTCGAGCAGGGCGCCCTCTATCTGGCCCAGCCCCCGCTCTACCGGCTGTCGTCCGGCCCGACCGTCGCTTATGCCCGCGACGACGCCCACCGCGGCGAGCTCGAGGCCAGCCTGTTCAAGGGCAGGAAGGTCGAGATCAGCCGCTTCAAGGGGCTTGGCGAGATGAACCCGTCGCAGCTCCGCGAGACGACGATGGACCCCAGGAGCCGCTCGCTGATCCGGGTGACCCTGCCCGAGGGCTACCAGCCGCAGCAGCCGGTCCGCGACCTGGTCGACCGGCTGATGGGGCGCAACCCGGAGCACCGCTTCAACTTCATCCAGAGCCACGCCGCCGAGATCGACGAAGAGGCGATCGACGCCTAAGCTGGGGCTCCGGGCATGCGCGTGGACGATAAGGAGGGAGTGGCATGGCGACCGCGGCGCTCTTGTTGGCGATTCTGGCGGCCGAACCGGCGGCGCCGGCGGCGAGGCCGCCCGCCGAGAGCCCGCCGATCGTCATCACCGCCAAGCGGCTGCAGGACAGCGAGGCGGTCCTGCGCGCCTGCCTGGAGCGTCGCTGCCCGCCCGACCAGGATATCGACGCCACGCTCGCCCATGCCGAAAATCTGTTCGTGGCGGGCGATTATCGCAAGGCGCGCACGACCTTGCGGGCCTCGCTCCATCGCAACCGCAAGCACGCCGCCCGCTATCCGGAGCCGGTGTCCGACCTCTATCGCGCCAACGCCGTGGCGGCGAACCATCTCGGCTTCGAGGAGGATTATGAACGCTCCACCTGGGGCATCCTCCATGCGCTGAAAGAGGGCATTCCCGAGCAGGACGCGCGCCATTTCGGCGCCCGCATGGAGATCGCCGCCATGACCGGGCGGATGCGCGGCCTCGATTTCGCCGAGCGCGACTATGCGAGCCTGGCGCGGTCGGCGGCGAAGGGCGGCAGGCCCGACATCGCGGCGATCGCCGCGCTTCGAGCCGCCGGTCTCGCCTATAGGCGCGCTGCCAACAGGACCACCCGCAAGCGAATCGAGGAGATCGCCGCCTCGACCGCGCCCGAAACCAGGGTCGCGGCCAACATGGCCAAGCTGTATCTCGCGCGAATCGCGCAGGAATCGGGAAACACCGCGGAGGCCGACGCCCTAATCAGGCAGGTGACCGGCAACGGGTTCAAGGCGCCGGTCCTGGTCTATTCGCCGCGTTACGAGCTCGCGGTGCGCGAACCCGAGCGCATGCCCGACGAGACCCCCAATCCCGCCCAGGGCAATCCGGCCCGGCGTTACGGCGGCAATTTCGACAAGACCTGGATCGACGTCAGCTTCTGGGTGCAGACTGACGGCACAGTCTCGGACCTCGAGGTCCTGCGCAAGAGCGGCGACCCTTCCTGGGCGGCGCCGCTGCTGAAGTCGATCGCCGGCCGCCGTTACGCCCCGGCGACCCAGGCCGCCTACCGGCTGGAACGCTACAGCTACACGGCCGGCTATGAGGAGCAGACCGGATCGCATCTCAGGCAAAGATCGCCGCGGGCGCGGGTCGAATATCTCGACCTCACCCAGGATCAAGGCGCTCCAGCTCCGTGATCCGCAATTTGCTCTGGGCGATGTTTCTGCTCGCATCGGCGGTGGCTCCGGCGCGGGCGGCCGAACCCTCGGCCGAGGTGATTGAGCGCGCAAGGGAGCTGGTGCCGATGCTGAACGGGCAGGGGCGGTCCGAGCAGCTTTTCTCGCCGACATTCCTGGCCCAGGTCACGCCCGCCCAGGTCGCCGCGATCGCCGCCGAGCTCAGGGAAAGCTACGGCACGGCGAGGGAAGTGCTGAGCGTCGAGGCGAGCGGACCCGCCGCCGCCACGGTCTCGATCGCGTTCGAGCGCGCCGTCGTGAAGATGAAACTCGCGGTCGGCGCGGATCCCCCGCACCTCATCGAAGGGCTGCTCGTCATCGGCGCCGAAGCCACGGCCGTCGACGTCCCGACGGTGTTCGGAGAGATTGTCGGCCTTCCCGGCGAGGTATCGCTCGCCGCCGCCCGGCTCGAGGAGAGCGGGCCGGCCAGCTTCCTCACCCAGCAAGCCGAGCGTCCTCTGGCGATCGGGTCGGCGTTCAAGCTGTTCGTCCTCGCCGAGCTGGTGCGCGAGGTGAAGGCCGGCGAGCGGCGGTGGAGCGACGTCGTCCCGCTGGGACCCCCTTCCCTTCCGTCCGGCCTGCTCCAGGACTGGCCCAAAGGCTCGCCCATCACCCTCCACAGCCTCGCCGCGCTGATGATCTCGAGAAGCGACAACAGCGCCACCGACACGTTGCTGGACGTGCTCGGGCGGGAGAAGGTCGAGCGCCTGCTGCCCGCGCTTGGCATTCGGGCGGCCGAGCGGAACCGCCCCTTCCTGTCCACCCGCGAGGCCTTCGCCCTCAAGCTCGGCGATCCGGCCCTGCTCGAGGCGTGGAAGAAGGCCGACGAATCCGGCCGGCGGGCGCTTCTGCCGAGGCTGGCGGCCGTCGCGGCCCAACCCCTCGACCCGATGCGATTCCGCGGCCGGCCGACCGAGATCGGAACGATCGAATGGTTCGCCTCTCCCGCCGATCTGGTGCGAACGCTCGACTGGCTGCGCCGCAACGGCGATTCCACCACGCTCGATCTTCTGGCGATCAACTCCGGACTGGGGTCGGCGCTGGCCAAGGACTTCGCCTATTTCGGCTACAAGGGCGGCTCGGAACCGGGCGTGGTCAATCTGAGCTTCCTGCTCAGGAGCCGCGGGGGCCGGTGGATGGCGGTCGCGGCGACCTGGAACAACCCGGAAGCGCCGGTCGACGAAGCCAGGTTCGCGGCCCTGATGAGCCGTCTGGTCGCCCTGATGCGCTAGCGACGCCGTGGCTTTTCCGAGCGAAACCGGCTATTTGCAGCGGCAACAAGAAGGTCGGATCGCGATGAAAGCTGCTCTTCGGCTGTGCCTTCTCTCCGCTGCGCTCGCCGCCCTCGCCCCGGCCTGGGCACAAGGCCCCGCGCCCTCGAGCAACGGCCAGACGATCGTGGTGAGGGGGCAGCGGATCGAAGATACGAAGCGGGCTCTCGAGGCGTGCTTGGCCCGCAAATGCCCTCCGCTCGAGGATATGGCGGCGACCCTGGCCCATGCCGAGAACCTCTTCATCGGAGGCGACTATCCGAAGGCGCGATCGACGATCGAGGCTTCGATGCGGCGCAACGAGCGCTTCGCCCGGCAGCATCCGCTGGAGGTGGCGACGCTCCACCGGGCGGACGCCCGGATCTCGATCCATCTGGGAGACGGCGAAACCTATCGAAGCTCAACCCTGGGAGCGGTCCGGGCGCTCAAAAAGGGACTCGACGAGAACGATCCCACTGTCCTCACGGCAAGGTTCGAAGTCGCCGAGATGTATGCCCGGCTCGGCCGGTTCGACGATGCGGGCAGCGCCTATACCGCCATCGCCGCCGATGCCGCCAAAGCGGGAGCCCGCGACCTGGCGGCGACCGCGGAGCTTCGCCGGGCGTGGCTCGACTATCGCGAGTTCAGGTCCTCCAAATTCCTGAAGCCGCTCGAGAAGCTGGCCCAGTCCACCGATCCCGAGCTCACGGGCGCCAGGCTGGCCGCCCTGGTGCTGCTGGCGCGGGCCGACCGCGAACAGGGCAAGGCCGCCGGCCCGGAGCGGCTGCTGAAGGCGCTGGCGGACGCCCGGCTGGACAAGCCGACCCTGCTGTGGGCGCCGCCCGTCGACGTTCCGAGAATGGGCGACGACCGGACTCCGAGCAACAACGATCAGACGATGAGCACCGCCAGCCAGGCGTTCGACAAGACCTGGGCCGATGTCGGCTTCTGGGTGAAGCCGGACGGAACGGTCAGCGAGGCGGAAGTCCTGCGCAGCAGCGGGCCGCAAGGCTGGCTCAAGCCGGTTCTGAGCTCGATCGGCCGACGCCTCTATTCGCCTTCCCCGGATCCGGCGGGAAGCTACCGGATCGAGCGCTATACCTGGACCTCGTTGATTCGGACCGCGGCGGTGGGCTCGCGACTTGAGCAGCGCCTGCCCCAAGGCCGGATAGAATATGTCGATCTCACCCCGGATGTGCCCGAGGCGGCGGCACGCTGAGGATCGAGGTCTAGCGCCCGCTGGCTTCGCGCGATTGGCGCAGCGCTTCCAATTCCCTGGCGAGCTTGTCGCGCGACTCGCGAACCTCGGCGACGGCGGTCGATTCCTTTTCGCAGAAGGCGCGCCCGGCTTCGTCGAGCTTGTCGGCCTCGTCGATGCAGCGGCCGAGGGCAATGGTGCGCGGCAGCAGGTCGAGCGGCTCGATCGCGGAATCGTGGCGCTCGATCGCCGGCTTCAGGCCGATGAAATAGGAATGCCAGCCGCGGCGGGTGCGGGCCGCGGCCAGCGCTTCCTGGGTCGCGGCGGTGCCGGTCGGCAGCCTCACGTCGAGGCCGGCGAGCGGCACCTTGGCCAGCCGCGCCAGCGCCTCGTCGAAGCGGCCCAGCTCCCTCAGCGCGTTGATCGCCCGCCCTTCCATTCCGATCCAGTTGAGGTCGGCGGGCCGCGGCGGCACCCCCGCCGAGGCTTCGACCAGCTCGGCAAGGTAGCGTTTCCTGAGCTCCGGCTTGGCTTCGGCTTCCCAGCTCGCCTGAAGCAGCGCCCACAGATAGCGCTCCGGACCGACCCCCATCTCCTTCATCAGCCAGTAAGCGCGGTAGTAAGGCGTGTCCTCCTTGCGCAGCGCCTGATAGCGTTCCGAGGCGATCAGGGGCTCGAGCCTGGCGATCTCCTCGGGCGTGTAATCCTTGTACAGGACCAGCCCGTTGTCGGGGCATTCGGGCAAGGCCAGCGGGAAGGTCCAGCTTCCGAACGGCTTGCCGTCGGGGCGCTCGCCATGGGTGCTGTAGGAGGGGGTGGTGGTGAAGGGAAAGCTCGAGCCGCCGATCGGGCAGGTCATCGTCTCCGTCACCGGAGTGCCGGCACTCGCCGGGGAAGCGGTGAAGGCGAAGGCGGCGGTGGCCGCGGCGAAGATCGGGTTGCGCATCGCTAGCACTCCTGGACGCGAGGCCTCTTCTAGCTCGTCACGGCGGGCGCGACGAGCGGGAAGCGCGGGATCATGGCGTCGAAAGACCGGCCGTCGGCCGCGACCATCCGGTAATGGCCCTCCATCCAGCCGGTAGGCGTCGGCAAGGGGCAGCCCGATACATAGTCGAAGGCGCCGCCGGGCTCGATCACCGGCTGCTCGCCGACCACGCCCTCGCCCTGCACCTGGTGGCGGGTGCCGCGGCCGTCGCTGATCGTCCACTCGCGGCTGATCAGCTGCACCGCGCTCCTCGCGCCGTTCTCGATCCGCACGTGATAGGCCCAGAACCAGCGGCCGCGGCCGGGTTCGGACTGTTCCGGCAGGAAGCTCACCGACACCCTGACGGTCACGTCGCCGGTCGTGGCGCTGTGGGGAAAGAGGCTTTTCACAAGCGCTTCCCTCTACTTATCGGCCGCACGCGTCAATTGCTTGCGCCGCCGGGCGCGATCCGCGAAGGAGCCTCCCATGGCGAGAGACTGGAGCCCGGCAAGCTGGCGCGGCCACGAAGCTCGGCAGCAGCCGGCTTATGCCGATGCCGCCGCGCTCGCCGCCGCTCTGAAGGAGCTCGCCGCCTATCCGCCCCTGGTGCCCGCCGCCGAGGCGCATGCGCTCAAGGCCGCGCTCGCCGAGGCACAGGCGGGCCGCGCCTTCCTCCTCCAGGGCGGCGACTGCGCCGAGAGCTTCGCCGAATTCGCGCCGGAGAATGTCCGCCTCACCGTCGCTCTCATCGCCGCCGTGGCGCGCCGCCTGGCCGAGGCGAGCGGCCTGCGCGTCGTTCGGGTGGCCCGGATCGCGGGGCAGTTCGCCAAGCCGCGCTCCCGGGCCTTCGAACGCAAGGGGGGCCGCGCGCTTCCCGTCTATCGAGGCGACATCGTCAATGGGGCCGCGTCGGACGAATCCGCTCGGAGCCCCGACCCGGAGCGGATGTTCCGCGCCTACGCCCAGTCCGCGGCGACCTTGAGCCATCTCGCCGCCGG
This sequence comes from Sphingomonadales bacterium, assembly GCA_034668585.1. Lineage (GTDB taxonomy): Bacteria > Pseudomonadota > Alphaproteobacteria > Sphingomonadales > Sphingomonadaceae > Allosphingosinicella. The sequence goes on from JAXDPB010000040.1 coordinate 11,993, forward strand.
CGCCGGCCCGGAGCCGGTCTGGACCAGCCACGAGGCCCTCCTCCTCCCTTATGAGGAAGCCCTGGTGCGCCGCGACGGGGCCGGCTGGTACGGCAGTTCGGCGCCCTTCCTGTGGATCGGCGACCGCACCCGCTTCGAAGGGTCCGCGCATGTCGAGCTGCTGCGCGGTCTCACCAACCCGATCGGGATCAAGTGCGGCCCGTCGCTCGGGCCGGCGCTGATCCTGCGCCTGCTCGACCGGCTCAACCCGATGCGCGAGCCCGGCCGGATCACCTTGATCAGCCGGATGGGCTCGGATCGGCTCGGTTCGGCCCTCCCGCCTTTGCTCGGCGCCGTCCGCGCCGAAGGCCACCCGGTCCTGTGGTGCTGCGATCCGATGCACGGCAACACCCGGCGGGCGCGGGGCGGCCACAAGACCCGGCCGATGGCCGCGATCCTGGCCGAGGTCGACGCCTTCTTCGCAGCCTGCCGGGCCGAAGGCGTGCATCCGGGCGGCCTCCACGTCGAGATGACCGGCCGCGACGTCGCCGAATGCACCGGCGGCATCGCCGGAGTGACCGAGCGCGACCTGGTCCTGGGCTATCGCAGCCAGTGCGACCCGCGCCTCAACCCGGCGCAGGCGGCCGAGGTGGCGCAACGGGTCGCGGGCGAGCTGGAACGCGGGCGCGGCGCCGCGGCCGCCTGACGTCAGGCGACTTTCTCCACCCGCAGCAGCCCTGCCGGACACGGCCCGAGAAGCTTCCGGGCGGAGCCGCTGCCGTCGAGCCATGCGCCCCAATCATCGTCTGTGATTACAGCCACCTGGCGATGGTGGTAGGGAGCAACGTCGGGTCCGGGCTGGGTCGTCAGCATCGTGAACGCCTCGCCGGAGTCGCTCGTCCGCCACAGCCCGGCGATGCAGAACCAGTCGCGGCCGGCGACGGTGAAGCGCCAGCGGTCCTTGCGCTTGTCGGAACGCGGCTCCTTCGGCGTCGTGAACTCATAGAAGCCGTCGGCGACGATCAGGCACCGGCCGCCCCTCTCCGAATTGGCGAATTCGCGCCCGTCGGAGCGGAAATTGTAAACCGGCTTCCCGCCCGGCCCCGCCCAGCTCCAGCGCCGCTGGACGAGCTCCGCGGCGCCCTCCCCCCAGCGCACGATCGGCGCCCGGTCGGTGATCCGGATCTCCTCGCGGGGCTCGGCATTGGGCATTCCCTCGGGCAGGCGGAGCGGCATTCGCAGCTGCTCGAAGGCCTTCGCGATGGCGTCGGGCGCCACCTTGTTGCTGTAGAGGTTGCACATGGCGCCGCTCCTAGGCCGCTCGGCTTGGCTCCGCCAGCTTGACAGCGAAAGCCGCTCCTCCGATATGCCCCCCTCGACGCGCGACGGCCCCTTCGTCTAGCGGTCTAGGACGTCGCCCTCTCACGGCGAAAACACGGGTTCGAGTCCCGTAGGGGTCACCAGCCTGGCAGAAGGCGTGGTCGCTTCCGGTCCTTCCCCTCCATGGGCGGACGATGAACGCGTCTTCCACTGCAGGAGGAACGGCCCGCCATAAGGGGACAGCCTTAGATAGAGGATGAGCTGGAGGAGGGCGCAGCCGACCCAGCCGCCCGCCGCGAGCCGCCAGGCGATGGCGAACTGGTCCCGCCCGCGCATTCCGCTCCCGATCCCCTCTTCCGCCGATCCGAGCCGGTCCCGGGACGGCCATAGCATCCGGCGACGGCTGCGTCAGGCCGGCTCTCGGATTGGGGCTGAAGGCGCCGCGTCGGCGGGTCAGCGCGAGGCGACATCCGTCCGGAAAGCCGGTGCGGGCGGGCCCCAGCCCCCGCCCAGCGCCCGGATCAATCCGACCGTCGCCACGTAACGCGCGGCGTTGGTCTGAACCGCGCTCCGGCGATGCTCCAGGATGACTCGCTGCCCGTCGACATAGTCGAGCTGGCTGATCAGGCCGTTGGCGTAGCGGGCCTGCAGCATCGTCGCCAGGATCCGGTCGTCGTCGGCGATCGAGCGCAGGGTCTCCGCTCTGTCGCCCAGGATTCGCACCGCGCTCAATTGATTGTCGACGTCGCGAAGCGCGGTCAGCAGCTGAGTGCTGTACTGGGCGGACGCCAGCGACAGATCGGCCCGAGCCGAGCGCACCCGGGCCTTGTAGCGGCCGCCGTCGAGCCCGGGGATCGAGAACAGGAAGCCGAGCCCGAAATTCTGGGTCGCCGAGCTCAGCAGGCTCTGCAGCCCCGACGACGCGAAACCCTGCGCGCCGGTCAGGCTGAGGCTCGGCAGCCACGACGCCTTGGCGGCTCCGACCCGCGACTGGGCGGCTTCGACGCTGCGCAAACCCGCGGAAATATCAGGACGGCGCGCGATGACGACGCTCGGAATGTCGGGCGGCACGATCGGCGGGGTGCCGAGCTTTCCGCGGATGGCGAGATCCGACGGCGCCTCCCCCATCAGCAAGGCAAGGCCTCCGACCAGCTCGGCTCGGCGCCGGTCGAGATCGTCGACGTCGGAATCGAGGGTCGCGACCTCGGCGCGCGCCCGGTTCACCGCCAGCCGGGTCGCCAGTCCATGGCCTTCGCGGTCCTCGAGAATCTTCAGGGTCGAGCGCCGATCGTCCGCCGCCCTGACAAGGACCGAGCGTTCCTCGTCGAGCGCGCAAATCTCGAAATAGGCCTGGACCGTATCCGCCTCGACGAGCAGCCGGGCGTAGCGGAGCAGGTCCGCGCTGGCCACGGCATCGAGCCGCGCCGCCTTCTTCGCCTTGGACAGCCGGCCGAGGATGTCGATCTCGTAGCTGAGACTCGCCGCCGAGTTGATCAGGCCGCCGCCCTGGCCGGCCTCATTGATCAGCGGTCCGGCTCGCTGCGACGCGCTGCCGCCGCCGCCGATCTGAGGCATTCGAGCGGCCGCCGCGCCGCGCAGCAACGCGCGAGACTTTTCGAGCCGGGCCGCGGCTTCCTGGATGCTGCTGTTGCTGCTCCGAGCCTTCTCGACGAACGAGTCGAGCACGGGGTCGTTGAAGATCTTCCACCAGGCCTCCTCCGAAAGGCTGGCGGCCGGGACGGTGGCGAGGGGGTAGCGCTCGACGGCGTTGAAACGTTCTGGAATGGCCGGCGCGCGCACTTGGGTGGCGCGCGGCCTGGCGGCCTGTGCGGGCACCAGCCCGGCCGCGAGGAGCGCCAGCCAGATCGCCGAGCCTCCTGCAGCCCTATGCGTTGCCATCATCACCGGTCGGCACTTGGACAAAGGTTGAACGCCTCAGGTAGGTTTAGCCGCCCTGACTGAACCGGACGGCTGGACCTGGAGTCGGCCGACATTGTGCATCAGGCACGTCGGTCACGAAGTTGCGGTCACCGGCCATCCCGCTTTGTGTTCCCACCCGGCCGAGCCGGGCATTGGAACGGGCCGGCGGGACAGCCGATGCCGCTACGGTATTTTAGACCGCGTAGGTCGTGCCGCCGCCGCCGCCGCAGCGGGTGCCGCCGCAACGCGTGCCGCCGCAACGGGTGGAGCCGACGATGCCGGCGCGGACGTTGGTTCTGATCTTCATTTCTGCTTCCTCTCACTTTGCGCATGATGCGCGTCATTTGGCGGACCTCACGCCCACCAAATTCTCCTATCGTCGTCTGGCTTCCTCTCGGGGACGTGCACCAGCACATCGTTGGTCAGTCGCCAGGTCGCGGTCACCGGCCATCCCGCTTTGGGTTGCCGCCCGGCGGAGCCGGGCATTGGACCAGGCCGGCGGGACAGCCGATGCCGCTACATCCTTCTAGAGCGCGTACTGCGTACCGCCCGAGCCGCCGCCGCAGCGGGTGCCGCCGCAACGCGTGCCGCCGCAACGGGTGGAGCCGTCGGCTGCGATTCCGGCGCGAACGTTGGTTCTGATTTTCATTTTGGCTTCCTCTCACTTTTTGCGCACGATGCGCCTCATTTTGGCGGACCTGACGCCCGCCAAATTCTTCTCTGGCCGACCGGCTTCCACGCGAGGACGTCCATCAGCCAGGTCATCCGTCAGTCACGATGTGACGGTCACCGGCCATCCCGCTTCGTGTTCCCACCCGGCCGAGCCGGGCATTGGAACAGGCCGCGGGACAGCCGGTGCCGCTACATCATCCTACAGCGGGTAGGGCTGGACGGTGCCGCCGCCGCCGCAACGGGTGCCGCCGCAACGCGTGCCGCCGCAACGGGTCGAACCGGTCACCCCGGCGCGGACATTGGTCGTGATTTTCATTTCAGCTTCCTCTCAGTTTGCGCATGATGCGCGTCATTTGGCGGACCTCACGTCCACCAAATTCTTCTACGGCTGTACGATGTCGGGGCTCCGCAAAGCCCGCCGCCACGGCCGCCACCGCTGCCGCCGCGACCGGTCGAACCGGTATCGCCGCCGCGGACATTGGTGTTGAACTTCATTTCCGGCTTCCTTCCACGTCACCAGGCGCGTCGTCAGGCGGAGGCCCTCGCCGCCAATGCCGCTTTTCCGATCGCAATATTCTTCACGCCGTCGGCGATCGTCACCTCGTCGACGCTGACCTCGATGGTGATTCCAAGCAGCCTCCCCAGGTCGTCGATGAGGAACGGCACGTGGTTCGTCTCGTCCTTCCCGTCGACGCTCTTCTCGAGACCCAGATAGCGCGCCAGATCCCGTCCGGTGAACGGGCGCTTCGGCGCTTCGCGGCCGAGCAGGGCGTTGACCCGGCCCTGCACCTCGAGCGCCACGGCGAGCGCCACCTGGACGAAGCTGATGAACTTGCCGAAGGCGCCCGCCAGGGCGGCGATCAGCTCGTCGCCATCCTCCAGGTCGTGGAGGTGCCGCGCCCAGGCCGCCTTGAGCTTGTCCATCGTCTCGGCCGGCAGCGGCGGCGGGGTCTCGTACCGCTCGTACAGCGTCGGCTTGGGGTAGCTGCCCGTCAGCCCGAACGCGCATTCCTGATACATCACGTTATAGGCCCGCAGCCGGCTCTTGCGCAGCTCGTCATGAGCGAGCCAGCCCACGTCCTGGGTGGTCTGGTGGATCCGCTCGTACCGGTCGCGAAGCACCCTCAGGGTCCGCGACTCGGGGCCCTTCCACTTCAGCACGATCTCGCGCAGCTCGGCATGGCCCGCGGTCATCGTCGGGAAGGTCGAGAAGACCGAGCCGAAATTCTGCAGGCCCATCAGGCCGTAATCCACGGCCCGCTCGACCTCGGCGAGCGCCTCCTCGACCTCGGGATCGAGCTTGTCCGGCCAGCCGCCCTTGGGATCCTCGCCGTCGAGGATGACCTCGAGGAAATCGTCGACCATCGCCGGCGGTCCGGCGCAGACGCCCTGGGCGGTGTGGAACGAGAAGTTGCGCTCGGCATAAGCGTGGATCTCGGGCGCCGTCATCGGCGTTTCGCTCGACCGGGTCGGCTCGCCGAAGGGGATGAACAGCATGTGGTGCATCAGCATCCTGAGGCCGTCGGTAAGCCGGAAGGCCGACGACAGGGCGGGATGGAGCTTGCCGTTCTCGATCCGGCCTTCGGTCCTCAGCAGCATGTAGGCCGGCAGCGCCAGCACGCAGACCGTCATCCGCTCGATGTCGCCGACCGTCCAGCCGCGGGCGGCGACCTGCGGGAAGCGGCCCATGTAGGAGTCGCGGACCCGGCGGATGATGACCATCATCTGCCGCCACTGGTTGCGCATGATCCGAAGCGCCGTGACGTTCATCGGCCTTTCGGTCTGGTAGCGGGTGCCGGAATAAGTGCAGGTCCGCCACAGGGTCGGACGGTCCAGCCGCGCATAGGGCGGGAAGACGTTGGCCTCGCCGACCTGGCGGTTGTCGGCATCGAGATACATGTGCGCGATGCGGAAGATCGGGATGATCAGCTCGACATAACCGGTCTCGAGCGGCCCCGTCGAGATGATGCTGAAGATCTCCTCCGCGTCGTCCCAGGTCATCGGTCGGCTACATCGTGCCTGAAGCAGCAGCGACTCCCGTTCCTCGTTCCGCAGGGGCGGCGGCGGCGGACCCTCGTCGGCGTAATGCAGGACCTGCGCCTCGACGAGATCCTCGAGCATCTCGCGCACCTTCGGCCAATCGTTCGCTCCCCATTCGAGAGCATCGCCGGCGCGGAACGTCGATTGCTTAATCAAATTCTCCCCGAAGCTCCAGAAAGTCGGATCGTCGAAGGTGATCTCTTTATCTTTATAGAAGACCCGCAGTTCACGCGGCGTATCCGCGTCTTCCCAATATTGAGAGAAAGCAGCTTTCGACATTGGGAAGACGAGTTCATCGTCCTGATTGAGCACTCTTGCCGGCGTAGCTGGAATCTCGTCCGCGGACTCGTCGGCTGAAGTCGTGTCGTTCCCCAGATGTGCGGTGGCTTCTTTGGCAAGAGTAGACATACGTCGACAATACTCCGTCGAGGCGACAGGCGTCGTACCTTGGTTTCGGTCGTCAGGCCCAAAACCGGAAATCCGGAGTCGGGTCTTGCCGAGTAAGGGAAACGATAGGAGCACAGACCAAGCCAATCCAAGGGGATTTTGATCCATTACGGAGCAATAATGGAACCGTGGACGGATTGAATCCGAAGGTAACCGGTAGCACTCGTACAACTACTGAATAGCAGAGTCGTCCGGGCCGTCACCTTTGATTTTGGACATTTCACCACTAAGCTGCCGGAAGGGGCCAGGCCGCGCGTCGCGTGACCGACGGGCCCCGTTTGTGCCGGGGAGAACGCGTTGACGTTACAGTTTTCCAAGACGACCCAATCGCTGGCGCTGGATTCACCGCGGATCGTCCTCATTTCCCTGGCGCTTGCCGGACTGAGCCTCGTCGGCTGGCTGTTGTGGTTCGGCTTCGGCAACGTCACCGTCTACGAAGTCTCACGCCAGGCGCGGCTCGAGGTGGGCAGCGCTCCGCGCGAGATCTCGTCGCTGCTGGCGGGGCGGCTGATCCGCTCGCACATCGTCATCGGCCAGAAGGTCCGCGCCGGCGACGTGCTGATCGAGCTCGATTCCGAGCGCCAACAGCTGCGCCTCGCCGAGGCCGAGGCGCGCCTTCCCCTCTATCCCGCCAGGATCGCCTCGCTGCGGCGCGAGATCGCCTATCTCGGCCGGGTGATGGCGGAGGACCAGGGGTCGAGCCGGGCCGCGGTTCGCGCGGCCCAGGCGCGTCTGCAGGGCGCCCATGCCGCGGCCGGGTTCGCCAACGATTCCGCCGCCCGAATCAAGAGGGACGCGGAAAGCGGCGGATCGGCCACCGTCGACGCCGTCCGCGCCGCGGCGGACGCGCGCAAGGCCGCCTCCGAACGCGACATCTCGGCCGCGGAACTGGCCAAGCTCGGCCTCGACTCGCGAGTCCGCTCCGACGAGACGCGGGTGCAGGTGGAAAGGCTGAGCCGCGACCTACTGGCCACCCAGGCCGAGGCCGTCGGCACCCGCGAGCTGATCGCGCAGCTGCGCCTCGAAGTCGCCAACCATCAGATCCGGGCGCCGGTCAGCGGGGTCGTCGGCGAAACCCGTGCGCTCAGCGCCGGCGCCTATGTCGCCCCCGGCCAGAAGCTGGCGACGATCATCCCCCAGGGCGATCTGCTGATCGTGGCCGATTTCGACCCGACGACGGCGCTCGGCCGGATCCGGCCGGGCCAGACCGCCCGCTTCCGGCTCGAGGGATTTCCCTGGGTCCAGTTCGGAACGATCGAAGCCACCGCGGTGCGCGTCGCCGGCGAGATCAGGGACCAGTCGCTCCGGGCCGAGTTCAGGATCAAGCGCGACGCCACCCATGGCCTCGTCCTCCGCCACGGCCTGCCCGGAACGCTCGAGGTCAGGGTCGAGACCGTGTCGCCGGCGAAGCTGCTGCTCAGGTCGGCGGGGCGGATAACCGAAGGCCCGGCCCAGCCCCCGCGAGGCGCCGCAGGGCAATGACCGAAGCGGGAAGGAAGGCGAAGGCGCGGCGATGGCTCGCCGTCGAGGTGGTCCAGACCTCGTCGATGGATTGCGGACCCGCCACCCTCAAATGCCTGCTCGAGGGCCACCATGTGCCGATCAGCTTCGGCCGCCTTCGCGAAGCCTGCCAGACCGACGTCGACGGCACCTCGATCGACACGATCGAGCAGATCGCCCTCGACCTCGGCCTTGCCGCCCAGCAGGAAATGATCCCCGTCGACCATGTCACTCTCGCCAGCGCGCAGTCCCTTCCGGCGATCGTCGTCCTGCTGCGGTCGGCGGCCCTTCACTTCGTCGTCGTCTGGAGGCGCCACGGCCGCTGGCTGCAGATCATGGATCCCGGGATCGGGCGCCGCTGGGTCGGCGTGTCCCAGTTCCAGCAGGAGATTTACCGGCACGAAACCAGCGTCCCGGTCGCCCATTGGCGTGACTGGACCGCCACCGAATCGTTCCTCGACCCGCTTCGGGAGCGCCTGCGTGGCCTCGGGACCGAGACCTCGGCCGTCGAGGATCTCATCGTCGACGCTTTGGCCGATCCGGGCTGGCGCCCCATGGCCAAGCTCGATGCCGGTATCCGCCTCGTCCAGTCGCTCCTCGCCAATGACGGCATCCGCCGCGGCGACGAGGCCGAACGGGTGCTCCGGGAGCTGGTCCGCGGCACTTCCGGAAGCCCCGAGGCGGGTTACGACGGGACTCTCATTCCGATGACCTTCTGGTCCGCCATTGCGGACGAAGATTCTCCGGTCGGCCCGGCCGAGACGATCAAGGTCAACGGCGCCATCGTCCTCAGCGTCTCCGGCCTCAGGTCCGAGGAGGAAAAGGCCGCGGAGCCGGGCAAGCCGCTGTCGCTCGAGCTCAGCGCCGCGCTGGCCGAGAAGCCGGTATCGCCGCTCGCGGCCTTGTGGAGGATGCTGGGCGAGGACGGCCTGCTCGCGCCGCTGGCGCTGGTGCTTGCGGCCGCCTTCGCGGTCAGCGCGACGATGATCGAGGCGCTCCTGTTCCGCGGCCTCTTCGACGTTTCGGCGCAGCTCGAGCTGCCCACCCAGCGCCTCTTCGCGGCCCTGGGCCTGCTCGTCTTCGCCGCGATCCTGCTGGCGATCGAATATGCCAGCGGCCTCGGCACCTTGCGCTGGGGCCGCAAGCTCGAGGCACGATTGCGAATGGCGCTGCTCGCCAAGCTGCCGCGGCTCAACGACCGCTATTTCCACAGCCGCCCGATCTCCGACATGGCCGACCGCAATCACAATATCCATGTCGTGCGCGGCGTGCCCGCTTTGGGCCTTCGACTGGTCCAGTCGGCGCTCGAGCTGACGATCACCTTCATCGGCGTGCTCATCCTCGCTCCGAACGCGTGGTGGCTCGCGATTTTGCTGACCCTGGCGACTCTCGCCATCCCCTTCACCACCCAGCAATTGCTCAACGAGCGCGATCTTCGAGTGCGCAACCATGCCGGCGCGCTCAACAGCTTCTATCTCGATTCGATGCTCGGCCTGGCCCCGGTGCGGGCGCACCGGGCCGAACGAAGCGTTCAGGGCCAGCATGAGAGCCTGCTGGTCGAATGGTTCAAGTCGATCCGCGGCCTGATCAACGTCGCCCTGGCGACCGACACCGTGCAGACGATGGTCGCCACGGGGCTGGTCGGGGCCCTGCTGCTCACCCATTTCCTCGCCGCCGGCCGAGTGACCGGGTCCGACTTGCTGCTCGTCTTCTGGACGCTCAAGCTGCCCGCCCTCGGCGGCCAGATCGCCCGGCTCGCCCATCAATATCCGGCGCAGCGCAACGTCCTCTCGCGCTTGCTCGAACCGCTCGCCGCGCCCGAGGATTCCGAGCTGGCGCCCGAGGAGCGAGCTCGGCTGGCGAACGAGACCGCCCCTCCGGGAGCGGCCGGAGTCGCGCTCGAGTTTCAGGGCGGCGGCGTGATCGCGGCCGGGCATACAATCCTGCAGTCGATCGACCTGTCGATCGCCCCGGGCGAGCATATCGCGATCGTCGGCACGTCCGGCGCCGGCAAATCGTCCCTGCTGGGATTGCTGCTGGGCTGGCACCGGCTCGCTTCGGGGCAGCTCCTGATCGACGGCAAGCGGGCTCAGCCCCGCGACATCGAGGCGATGCGCCACGAGACCGCCTGGGTCGATCCCGCGATCCAGATCTGGAACCGGTCCCTGCTCGACAATCTCACTTATGCGTCCGAGGAGGAAGCGGCGCTCAACGTCGGCGACGTCATCGCCGCCGCCAGGCTTCGCGGAGTCACCCAAAAGCTTCCGCAGGGGCTGCAAACCCTTCTCGGCGAGGGCGGCGGCCTGTTGTCGGGCGGCGAGGGCCAGCGGGTGCGCCTGGCGCGCGCCTTGCTCAACCCGACGACCCGCCTCGCTCTCCTCGACGAACCCTTCCGCGGCATGGACCGCACCCAGCGCCGCGCCCTCTTGGCCGAGGCTCGGCAATGGTGGGCGCCGGTGACGTTGCTTTGCGTCACCCACGACGTTGCCGAGACGCTGTCGTTCGACCGGGTCCTGGTGGTCGAGGACGGGCGGATCATCGAGGACGGCTCGCCCGAGGTGCTCGCCGCCCACGCTTCCCGCTATCGCGACCTCGTCGATGCCGAGGCGGAGGTCGGCAGGACGATGTGGGAAGGCGATTTCTGGCGGCGGCTGACTCTCGCCGAGGGCCGACTGCACACGAGCGAGAGCCTCTAGTGGCTGATGCCGCACCCCGGGAAGGCCGAGGCGAAGCCGAGCACAAGGTGATGGCCGCGGTCATTCGCCCGTTCCTCTGGCCGCTCGACCGGGTCGGCGAGGGAATCGAGGAGCTTTCGCGGCGCACCGGCCTTCGCCAGAGCCTGGCATCCGATTCCGTCAAGGTGCCGGCCGCCATTGCCGGCGGCGACATGCGTAACATGGCGGACTGGTTCGAATGGGCCGCCGAGCATCTCGGCATCGAGGCCAATCTCGTCCAGACTCCGGTCGCGAACATCCCCGCTTTGATCCGGGCCGGCGGGCCGGCGGTATTCGGCGCCGACATGTTCGATATACCCGGAGTCCTGCTGCTGGTCCGCTGGCGGCGCGGCAGGCCTTATCTGCTTTCTCCCGACCTTCGGATCCTGCCCTGCGACTCGAAGCATCTCCGCGGCATCATGTGCTGGCCGCGCGAAGCTCCGTTGCTTCCCGAGATCACCCGGCTGGTCCGTGCGACCGGCATCGAGCCCGCCCGCGAGCCTCGCGTTCGAGCGGCGATGCTTCGCGAGCAGCTCGGCCAGCATCAGGTCGAGCGCATCTGGATCTTGCGGCTCGGTCCGTCGGCGAGCTTCTGGAAGCAGCTGTCGCGAATCGGCGCCTTCAGGAAGGTCGCCGCGATGATGGCCATTTACGCGGCGAGCTATGCCGCGGAAATCGCCGGATGGGCGTTGATCGGATCGGCGGCGCTGGGCGGGACCTTCGATCTCGGCTGGTTCGCCGCCTGGCTTCTCCTCGCCGCGACGATGATCCCGTTGCAGACGCTCGGCGGGTGGTGGTCGGCGACCCTTGCGCTCGACGCCGGCCGCCTCGTCAAGACCCGCTTGCTGGCCGGGGCGCTGCGTCTGTCGTCGGACAGCGTCAAGCGGCAGGGAGTCGGCCAGTTGCTGAGCCGGGTCGTCGAATCGCAGGCCCTGGAATCGCTCTCGCTCAACGGCGGCATGGCGCTGCTGCGATCTTTCCTCCAGCTGATCTTCGCGGCCTGGATCCTCAGCCAGGGCGTCGCTCCGACCATCCACCTGCTGCTCCTCGCCGTCTGGATCCTCCTCGCCTTCGCCTTCAGCTGGCATTATTTCAGGCGCCTCAAATCCTGGTCGCTCGCTCGCCTCGGAATGACCCACGAGCTGGTCGAGGTGATGGTCGGCCACCGCACCCGGCTCGCCCAGGAGCCGCCCGGCCGGAGCAACGACAGCGAGGACAGCGCCCTTCAGAACTACCTGCATCTGTCGGGCGCGATGGACGTGTCGTCGATGGCCACGAACCTCGGCATATCGTCGGGCTGGGTGATTGTCGGCCTCGCCGGGCTGGTTCCGGCGTTCGTCGGCAATCTGGACGTTTCGGCGACCGGGATCGCGGTCAGCCTCGGCGGCATATTGTTCGCCCAGCGCGCCTTTGCCGGCATCGCCGACGGTCTTGCCGCCGGCGCCAGGGCGCTGGTCGCCTGGACTCAGATCGGGCCGATGTTCCACGCGGCCCGCAACAAGACCTCGTCGCAGACCTACGTGACGCTCGAGCAGATCGAGAATGAAGCGATCAGGACCCCGCTGATCGACGCCCAGGCGATGTCCTTCAGCTATCCCTCGAGCAACGAGACGGTCATCGAGGGCGCCGACCTCGTCATCGCCCATGGCGATCGAATCCTGCTCGAGGGCCCGTCCGGCGGCGGCAAGTCGACCCTGGCCAGCCTGCTGACCGGACTCAACAAGCCCGATTCGGGCTTGCTTCTGCTCAACGGGCTCGACCGGCACACCTTGGGCGACGACTGGCACCGGCTGGCGACGTCGGCGCCGCAATTCCACGAGAACCACATCCTCTCGGGATCGCTCGCCTTCAACCTGTGCATGGGACGCGAATGGCCCGCCCCGCCCTTGCTGCTCACGGAAGCCGAGACCTTGTGCAGGGAGCTCGGCCTCGGCCCCCTGATCGAGCGCATGCCCGGAGGCCTCAACCAATATGTCGGCGAAACCGGCTGGCAGCTCTCGCACGGCGAACGCAGCCGGATCTTCCTCGCCCGGGCGCTCCTCCAGGGCGCGCACCTGACGGTCCTCGACGAGAGCTTCGCCGCGCTCGACCCGGAAACGCTGGCTCTATGCCTCGATTGTAGCCTCAAGCGCGCGCGCACCCTCATGGTCATCGCTCACCCGTAAGGCGCGGAGGACAGGCTTCAGGCCGCGATCAGCGGACAGGGAAGCCCCGGCACGTCGACCCGGAACTCGAACAGGTCGCCTGCCTCGGGCTGTCGCTCGATCTCGTCCGGCTTCAGCAATTGCCGGGCGGTGGTGGCGTAGGCGGTTCGTAAATCCGAGCCGCCGAAAGCGATCTTGGTGATGTTCGCGACCGGGAAGCGGACCCGGCCGATCGGCTCGCCGGCCGGCGAATAGCGCCGCGCCTCCCACCCCGCATAGAGGCCGATCCAGACGCAGCCTTCGCAGTCCACCGTCGGCCCGTCGGGAAAGCCGTCCGCCGGGTCGATTCGGGCGAACGGCCGCGACGGTCCCAGCGCCCCGTCCTCCGCCACGTCGGCCGCGCCGATCGTGCCGGCGCGGGTGTCGACGAAATACAGGATCCGTCCGTCGGGAGACAGAGCCGGGCCGTTAGTGATGGCGATGCCTTCGAGCCCCGTGCGGGCGACGCCGCCGCGGTCGAAGCGGTAGAAGGCCCCACTTTTCTCGCTCTCTTGATTGTCCATCGTTCCGAACCACAGCCGCCCGGCGGGATCGACGACGCCGTCGTTGAGCCGATTGCCCGGCCGCTCCGGCTCGATCCGAGCGACCAGGGTGAATTCGCCCGTTCTCTCGTCGAAGCGATGGAGCCCGCTCATCAACCCGGCGACGAACCCGCCGCCCGCCGCCGGAAGCACGAACCCGACCTGCTCGGGCGAATCCCAGCTGCGACGGGCGCCCGTGGCCGGATCGTAGCGATGGATCTTGAGCCGCTTGATGTCGGTGAACCAGAGCGAGCGGTCGCGCTCGACCCAGACGGGCCCCTCCCCAAGCTCGGCGGCGACGTTCCAGACGCTCCTGGGCTGGATCGACTCCATCATCTCACCCTTTCATGCGCAGCGAAGTTTCTCCGGCGATAATGAGGATATCGCCCGGCATCCAGTCGCCGTCCGATGACGCGGATCGCGCTATCCGCTAATATTGTCCCTCGGGAGCACCGCCATGTCCTTGGACGACGAGATCATTGACACTCCGGACGGCCCCATGACCTGGGCGCAATGGAAGAAAAAGCACCCCGTCCAGATTCCGTCCCGTCGGACCAAGGGGAAAAAGCTGCCCGTGAAGGTGAAGAGGTTTACCGAAGAGAAGTGACGGCCGCGGGCGCCGGAGTTTCCTCGGCGGGAGGCAGGGCCTGGTCCTTCACCTGCTGGATGAGGGCATCCGAACGCTCGACCAGCCGGCGGCTGCGTTCGATGCTCTCGCGCAGCTCGATCTGAGCCTGCTCGATCTCGCAAAACAATTGCCTACTCTCGCTCGCCATTGCGCAACGCGGCTCCGCTCCCGATCGCCTTCGACGCTTAGGCCCGGGTCCGGCGACTGGAAAGCTGGGAGCGTCCGCAGCTCGCGCCTCGCAAGACTACCAATCCTTAAGCAGTTGAGTTCATTCTCGATCTGGCCATGTCCAAGATGTCGTTTCATTTCGCCCAGGCGCTCAACGCGGGACGCACCCGCCGGGCGACTCCGCTCACCCGCGAATCCATCCTCGCGGGCCTGCTGCAGAAGCGGGCGGCGGCGGCGCGGGCCGGGCTGCACGATCTGGAGGACCAGCTGCGCAGCCAGATACGCTGGTCGCTGCCGGTCCACTCGCCGCCTTCCTTCCCTGAAGAGGGTTCCACCGCGGACTCGCCCTCGCTGTCGTTCCGCGTCACCGGAACCGCCGGGCAGGATCCCGGCTAGGTCCCTTCCGTCCCCGGAACAAAGCCGGGAAGCCGGCATTGTCGCCTCCGAAACGATGGAGGTTCCATGGCCAAGCTGTTCAAAAACAACGGCCTGACGATCGTCCTGATGCTGCTGTTCCTGCTCAGCCTCCTTGGCCAGTGGATCGCCGGCTGGAAGGTCGAGAATGAGGAGCTGACGCGGCACGGGCAGCAGACGCTCTCGCTCGCCGCTTATGCGGTCGATTCGGAGTTCATCTCGTCGGTCTTCGAGAATTGGGAGAGCGAGTTCCTGCAGATGTCGGCCTATGTCGTTCTGACGGCGATGCTGATCCAGCGCGGCTCGGCCGAATCGCGCGATCCCGACGATCCCCCGCGCGACTCGGATCTGAAGGCTCAGGCGCGCTCGCCGGGGGCGCCGCGGATCCTGATGGGCGGCGACACGGCGCGCTGGCTCTACGCCCATTCGCTCGGCATCGCCCTGTTCGTCCTCTTCCTGCTCTCTTTTACGCTCCACTGGTGGAACAGCGCCAAGGCAGCGGCGGAGCAGGCGATTCAGCATGGCGAGACTCCGGCCGGAGTGCTCGCCTATCTCGGCGATCCCCAACTCTGGTTCGAGAGCTTCCAGAACTGGCAGAGCGAGTTCCTGTCGACGGCCGTCCTGGTCGTCCTCTCGATCTGGCTCAGGCAGCGCGAATCGCCCGAATCGAAGGCGGTGGCGGCGCCGCACCAAGCGACGGGCGCCGCCTGAGAGCCGCCTACGGAAGGAAGAACGCGTCGCCGGTGACTCCGCGGACGATGCTCGCATCGACTCCGCCGAAGATGTTGAACGGCGTGGTCACAAGCGTGTTGTTCGCGTCCCAGAAAGCCGTGAGGTCCGCGCTGGCGGTGCCCGGCGAGGCGGAGAATTCGCCATTGGCCGAACCGGCGTAGCCGGGCACGTAATAATGGGCGTCGCTCGAGAGCTGGTCGAGATAGATGGCGTCGATCCCGAAATCGGCATCGCTCGCATCGAGCGTGTTGCCGTCCAGCGCGAGACCCAGCTTCGAGAAGTCGCCGCTCCCCGCCTGGCCGCCGACCAGGGCGTACAAAGCGGCCAGGGCGAAGTCGCCGAGTTCGTCCACCACATTGTCCGTGATCGTCGCCTCGAGCGTCGCCCCGTTGCCCGAGCCGCCGCCGGAGGAGCTCAGCGAGATGCCCGCACCGGATTCGACGTCATGTATGTCGTTGCCGACGATGCTGACCGCGAGGCTCGCCGCGCCGGCGCCGGCCATCTTGGCGAGGCCGACGACGATTCCGGAGCCGCCATTGGCCGCTCCGTCGTCGGTGGCGGTCCCGTCGTCGATTCCGATCGTATTGCCTTCGATGTTACCGTGAACCTCGCCCGCCGGCATGACGTAGCTGACCCTGAGCGCATCGCCGTTGGAGCCGGTGAAGCTGTTGTCGACGACGTCGAAGGTGACGTCGATGTTCGAACCGCCGCCGCCGCCGTTGAGAGTGACTCCCCCGCCGACTCCAGCCTGGAGGTTGTGGAAGTTGTTGTTGCTGATCGTCAAGTCCTGGGTCGACGAACCCTCGGCTAGGACCTGCAGCAATCCGCCCGCGGCGCCCTGGAAGTCGACCCCGTCCACGTCGAGCGTCAGCGAGGCGCTGCCGCTGGTCGCGATGAACACCGAATCGTTGCCGGTGACGTTGTTGACCGTGCCCATGATCGCCTGATCGTCGGCACTGTCGGCGATGGTGAGATCGAGGCTGCCCCCGGTCTGGACGATGTGGACGTTGTCCCCGCTCGACCCGCCGATGACGTTGCCGAGAAGCGCCGAGGTGCCGGTCAGGCCGGTCATGTAGACCGCGCCCTCGTTTGCCGAGCTGCCATTGTTGGTCAGGGTCGAATCGGTCAGAGTGAAATCGACCGCGTTGGTCCCGACCACGCCGCCGTTCGAGTTGCCGGTGATCGCCATGTTGGCGAGCGACACGTTCGAGGTGGCGTTGATGTAGACGCCGACGCCCTGGCCGGGCGCCACGCCGTCGGCGCCGGTCTTGTTGGCGAGGGTGCCGCCCGATCCCGCGACCGAGGCCGTGCCGGTTACCTCGAAGCCGCCGGAGCCGGCGGTGTTGAGGATGATTCCGGTCGCGCTGCCGCCGACCGACGACACGCTTTCGAGAGTCACGCCCGCGGCGCCGATGGTGGCGAACGAGATGTTCACCGCGGTGCCGCCGGTGGTGGCGATGGTGTTGCCGGTGCCGGTGACCTCGACGGTGCCGCCGCTCGAGACGGCGAGGCCGGTTCCGGTGGTGGTGGTCAGGTTGAGCCCGTCGACCGTCAGCGCGCTCGTTCCCATGTTGCCGGAGAAGTTGACCCCCGTGCTGGCCCCGCTCGAAGCGCTGAGGCCGCCCTGGAAGTCGACCCCGAGATTGATCCCGGAGGTTACGTCGACGCCGCCGCCGGTCGCTCCGGCGATCGTCGTCGCGCCGGTGACGGTGAAGCTGCCGCCGACCGCGTTGAGATCGATCGCGCCGCCGGACGAAGCGGTGGAGGCCGCTTCGTTCAGGGTGACGTTGAGCGTGCCGCCATGGTCGATGTCGACGATCTGGCCGGTGCGGACTCCGCCTATGCCGACGTCGATGACGGTGAGCGTTCCGACCGTGCCGCCGTCGTCGTCGATGCCGGCGCCGCTGGTGCTGCCGATGTCGATTCCGGTGATGGTGTTGTTCTCGGCGACGTCGATGCCGTCGCCGGCGGTCGCGACGATGGTCGGCCGAAGCGAGCCCGACGCGTCACCGACCAGGATCTGGCCGTCGAGCAGGTTGATTCCGTCCGCCTCGGCATAAGTGCCGGTACCGGCGAGGAGATGGACGGTATTCCCGGCCTGCGGCCCGCCCAGCGTGCCCTGCTTGGCGTTGAAGGCCGCGATCGAGGTAAAGGGATTGGCCTCGGTGCCGACATTGGTGCTGCCGACCGCGCTGTTGTCGATATACCATACGGCCTGCGGGCCGGCGCCTGCCCCGGCGCCGGTGATGGTGATGGTGACGTTCTGGCTGTCCGTTCCGCCATGGCCGTCGGAGACCTGAACCGTGTAGGTCTGGATCCGGACCTCGCCCTCGCTGAGGCCCTCGAGCGCGGCGTCGGACACGGTGAAGTCCCAGCCCACGCTGTCGCCGATCTGATCGACCGGATCGAGGCTGAACGTGCCGAGATAGAAGGCGCCCTGGGGCGTGAAGCTGGCGCTATGCGTGTCCGAAACGTCGACATCGGCGAACGTGATCGCGCCGCTGTCGGTGTGGACCGCGCTGTTCGCGCCCGGATCGCTGTCGGGCAGCTCCTCGGCGGAGCCGGTGAAGTCGCCACCAGTGATCGTCGGCGCGTCATTGGTACCGTTGACGGTGACGGTAAGGGTCGCCGTGTCCGAGGCCCCGCCGTCGGAAGCGGTATAGGTGAAGACGTCCTGCCCGGTCTCGCCGGCGGCGAGCCCGTTGGCGGCGGCGTTGGGCGCATAGGTGTAGCTGCCGTTGGCGGCCAGCGTCAGGGTCCCGTAGGTGCCGGCGTAAGTGCCCGGGTCCGTGACCGTCAGCGTGTCGCCCTCCGGGTCGGTGTCGTTGGCGAGCACGTTGCCCGAGACGCTGGAATCCTCGTTGGTGGAGGCGGCGTCGTCAATGGCGTCGGGAGCGCCGCTGAGGCCGTTGACCGTGATGGTGAGCGTCGCCGTATCGGAGACGGTGCCGTCCGACGCGGTGTAGTTGAACACGTCGTTCGCCGACTGCCCGTTGTTGAGCAACGCGGCGGCCCCGCCCGGAGTATAAGTGTAGCTGCCGTTGGCCGCGAGGACGAGGGTCCCGTAGAAGCCGATATAGGTCCCCGGATTGGTCACCGTCAGCGGATCGTCGGGGTCGGTGTCGTTGGCGAGGACGTTGCCGGAGACGCTGCTGTTCTCGTCGGTGGTGGCGGTGTCGTCGTTGGCCACGGGGGCGTCGTTGACGCCGTTGACAGTGATCGTCACGGTCGAGCTCGACGTCGCGCCGTGCTCGTCGGTAATCGAATAGCTGACGACGACGTTGGCGCTCTCGCCGGTGTCCAGATAATCGAAATCCGTTCCCGGATCGAACACGACCTGGTTGGCGACGACCGACGCGCTGCCCTGGCCGGAAGGCGCGGAGGCCGCGGTGACGGTCTTCACCGCGCCGTCGTCGACGTCCGTGTCGTTGGCGAGGACGTCGACCGTGACCGGCGAATTCTCGCCGGTGCCGGCGACGTCGGGGTTCGCGACCGGCGCGTCGTTGGTGCCGGTGATGGTAAGGGTGATGGTCGAGCTCGACGTCGCGCCATGCTCGTCCTTCATCGTGTAGTTGAGGACGACATTTTCCGTCGCGCCCTGGGCGAGATGGTCGAAGGCGGTGCCGGGGTTGAACTGCACCTGGTTGCCCACGACCGAGGCGGTTCCCTTGCCCGCTGGCGCGGAGACCGAGACGAGCGTCTTCACGGCGCCGTCGTCGACGTCGGTGTCGTTGGCGAGCGCATCGATGGTGAGGACCTGGTTCTCGGTACCGGCCGCCGTATCGGCGTTGGCGACCGGACCGTCGTTGGTGCCGGTCACGGTGATGCTGAGGGTCGAGCTCGAGGTCGCGCCATGCTCGTCGCTGATCGTGTAGCTGACGACGACGACTTCGGTCGCGCCCTGCGCGAGATGGTCGAAGGCCGTGCCCGGATTCCACTGCACCTGGTTGCCGACGATCGAGGTCGTGCCCTTACCGGCCGGCGCCGAGGCGGCGGTCACGGTCAGCACCGCGCCGTTGTCGACGTCCGTGTCGTTGCCGAGCACGTTGACGGTGATCGTCTGGTTCTCGCCGGCGGTGGCCGCGTCGGGATTGGCGACCGGAGCGTCGTTGCGCCCGGCGATGGTGATGGTGAGCGTGCCGGTGTCGGTGAGGCTGCCGTCCGAGACGGTATAGGAGAAGCTGTCCTGCACGTTCTGGCCGAGCGCCAGCGCCTGGGTCGAGGCGTAAGGCGTGTAGCTGTAGGTGCCGTTGGAGTTCATGGTGAGCGTGCCGTAGACGCCGTTGAAGGTGCCCGGAGTCGCCGTCAGGCTCTGATGCTCCCAGTCGAAATCGTTGGCGAGGACGCTCGAGCCCGAATAGGTGCCGACATCCTCGTTGGTCGAGGCGGTGTCGTTGAACGCGATCGGCGCGTTGTTCTGGGTGAGGTCGATCACCGCATCGGCGAAGATCAGCCGCTCGATCGAGATCAGGCGGTCGTTGCCGTCGTAATGGCTGCCGCCGGTGTGGCTGACGAACAGATTCTCGCCGTCGCGGCTGAAGCTGTATTCGAGGATGGAGCCGCCATAGACGGCGGTGTCGGTACCGGTTCCGCCGTGGAGGAAATCGTTGCCGGCGGCGCCGCGTATGTAATCGTCGCCTTCATTGCCCTGGATCTGATCGTCGCCATCGCCGCCATCGAGGAAATCGCCGCCGGCCTTGCCCTGGATGAAGTCGTCGCCACTGCCGCCATTGATGATGTCGCTGCCGTTCGTGCCTTTGATGATTTCGTCCCAGGCCATTCCAAGTCCCTCCCCGATTTGCATTGTCGAGACCAAGCTCGCTCAAGCATTTCCGATGAAATCACGAAGAGTCTGCTCGGACCCAAAGGTCGTCGCCTACCCTCCCCCAGCAAGCTTCGATTGATTCCCCCCAATCGAGAACGGAGAGGTTGGCCGCAATTTCTGCGGTTCGACTCACCCCGATCTTCTTCTTGCGGCACGGAGACTGGCAAGCGGCGGAGCCGCTGTCCAGCCAATTGATATGGTTAACGGAACGACCGGCCGGGCCGCAAAGGAAAAGGAGCGGATTCCAGCGCCAAAGCGGCTTTTCCGAATCGCCGTTTTGAGGTAGAGCACCAGGCGGGGACGGGAGATAGTCGCCGGTAACGGCAGCTGTCGGCGAAGCGCCTCGGCACGCATTCCGGGGCGCTTCGTTTATCCGCGGGCTATTCCTTCGCGGCCCTCGATTTTTTTCGGAACCCGACGGCGGGGACGACGTTTTGCCCTTACCCCCCCCGCGGTGATCGGCCACCCCTCCCCCTCCCCGCCGACACCGCAGAGCCCCGGCCCGAAAGGGCTGGGGCTTTTTCTTTTGGGGGTCGGAATTCAGCAACGCGCGTCACTCCTGGCTTTCGCCGGAACGACATTGTTGACGCCCCGCAACGGCCTTGACTTTGAAACAAAACATGAACATGACAGTCTTTCAACAGGATATGGATCAAAAACCGCCGACGAGGCGTTGGGCGGTTGTGGATAAGTAAGGGGATAAGGCTGTGACTTACCTGGCTGCCGCGCTCTTCTTCACCCTCGCCCTGCTCGCCGCGCTGGTGGCGATCCACGTGACGGTGCGGCTTTACTGGCGCGAAATCCTGCTCGCCCTGCGCGGAGAGCTGGGCGCCGCTACGTCGTCGGCGCGGCAGGCGGCTCCGGCCCGCGCGGCCCGGCGCGCTGCCGCTTGACCTTCGCATAGCTGACGATGCTCAACGGTATCATCGCGGCGTAGAGGATCGCGGCAACGCTCAGGGTCGGGAACGGCGCTGAGATGAGCGCGGCGAAGACGAGGGCGATCACCACCAGTGCCCCCAGCCTGACATGGCTGCGCAACCTCAGCGAGCCCCAGGAGAAGGTGGCGAGGTTCGAGATCATCAGGAAGCCGACCGCCGCCGCCCAGGGCGCGGCCAGCCAGGTTTCGCGGAAGATCGGCTCGCCGGTCCACGACCAAAGGTAGATGGGCAGCAGCGCCAGCCCGGCCCCCGCCGGCGCCGGCACGCCGGTCAGGAAGCCGGCCGATTTGTGGGGCTGCTCGACCGAGTCGATATTGGCGTTGAACCGGGCGAGGCGAAGCGCCGCGCACACCGCATAGGCCAAAGCGAACAGCCAGCCGTAGCGAGTCCACCGTTCGTAATCCGGGCCGAGCTCCGCCAGCGGCTGAAGCACCCAAAGATAAAGGATGATCGCCGGAGCGACTCCGAAGGCGGTGACGTCCGAGAGCGAGTCGAGCTCGGCACCGAACCGGCTCTGGCCGTTCAAGAGCCGGGCGATCCGCCCGTCCAGGCCGTCGAGTATGGCGGCGAGGACGACGGCGCCCACCGCTTTGTCCCATTCCCCGCCGATTCCGAAGCGAATGCCGAACAGGCCCGAGCAGAGCGCCAGGGCGGTGACGGCGTTGGGGACGATCGTCCGGAGCGGGATGCCGCGACGCGGCCGGTCTCCCCGCGTCGGCGCCTTCACTGGGCGACGCCCTCCAGCGCCTCGGACACGCCGGCCCGGGCGACGATCGTCTCGCCGGCGATGGTGCGCTGACCGAGCAGGACCTGGGACGAGGTGCCGGCGGGAAGGTAGACGTCGACCCGGCTTCCGAAGCGGATCAGGCCTACGCGCTGGCCCGCCGCGACATAATCGCCGGCCTTGACCCAGGGCACGATTCGCCGGGCGACGAGGCCCGCAATCTGGGTGAAGCCGATCCTGAGGCCGTGACGGTCCTCGACCAGGAAATGCTGGCGCTCATTGTCCTCGCTCGCTTTGTCGAGGTCGGCGTTGAGGAACTTGCCGGCGATGTAGACCACCCGCTTGATCTCGCCGGCGATCGGCGAGCGGTTGATGTGGACGTCGAACACCGACATGAAGATGGAGACCCGCATGCAAGGGCCGGGCGGCAGGCCGTCGTCGCCGGCGAGCTCGGGCGGCGGCTCGACCGTCGCGATCATCGTCACCAGGCCGTCGGCCGGAGCGACGATCAGCCCCTCGCCCTTGGGCGTGGTCCGGATCGGGTCGCGGAAGAAGGCGGCCACCCACAGGCTCAGGCCGGCGAAGATCCAGCCGAGCCAGTCCCAGTCGACCACCAGCCAGAAGAAGATCGCGACGGCGACCGCGACGACCACGAACTTGCGCCCTTCGGGATGGACGTTGGGCATTCGGTAGCGAACGTTGGTGGTGACCAGGTCCGATTTTTCGAGGGAAGCCATGGGTCGAGCCTTTAGGCCGGGGCGCGAGGCGTGACAACAACCGTCGCCCCGTCACCCCAGCGAAGGCTGGGGCCCCGGCGGGTGAAAGGCCGCCGACGCTTTTCACCCCCTGGGATGCCAGCCTTCGCTGGCATGACGGTTGGTTGATCGAGGCCGCCGCACCGCCTACAGCGCCCGCGACCTCATCATCCAAGGGAAAGCGCGAGCCGCATATGGCGAAGATCAAGGTGAAGAACCCCGTCGTCGAGCTCGACGGCGACGAGATGACCCGCATCATCTGGCAATGGATCCGCGAGCGGCTGATCCTCCCCTATCTCGACGTCGACTTGCTCTATTTCGACCTGGGAATGGAGAATCGGGACGCGACCGACGACCGGGTCACCGTGGAATCGGCCGAGGCGATCAAGACGCACGGCGTCGGAGTCAAATGCGCGACGATCACGCCCGACGAGGCCCGGGTCGAGGAGTTCGGCCTCAAGAAGATGTGGAAGTCGCCCAACGGCACCATCCGCAACATCCTGGGCGGGGTCGTCTTCCGCGAGCCGATCGTGATCGAGAACGTGCCCCGGCTGATCCCCGGCTGGACCGACCCGATCGTCGTCGGCCGCCACGCTTTCGGCGACCAGTATAAGGCGACCGACTTTCGAGTTCCCGGCCCCGGCAAGCTCACCATCAAGTGGACGGGCGAGGACGGCCAGGAGATCGAGCATGAAGTGTTCGACTTCCCCTCGGCGGGAGTCGCCATGGGGATGTACAATCTCGACGATTCGATCCGCGACTTCGCCCGCGCCTGCTTCAATTTCGGCCTGGGCCGGAAGTGGCCCGTCTACCTCTCGACCAAGAACACCATCCTCAAAGCCTATGACGGCCGCTTCAAGGACATCTTTCAGGAGATTTTCGAAAGCGAATTCAAGGCGAAGTTCGACGAAGCCGGCACCGAATATCAGCATCGGCTGATCGACGACCTGGTGGCCTCGGCGCTCAAGTGGAGCGGCAAGTTCGTCTGGGCCTGCAAGAATTACGACGGCGACGTCCAGTCGGACATGGTCGCCCAGGGCTTCGGCTCGCTGGGCCTGATGACCTCGATCCTGATGACCCCGGACGGCAAGATCGTCGAGGCGGAAGCCGCCCACGGCACCGTCACCCGCCACTTCCGAATGCACCAGCAGGGCAAGGCGACCTCGACCAACCCGATCGCCTCTATCTTCGCCTGGACCGGCGGCCTCAAGTTCCGCGGCAAGTTCGACGACACGCCCGAGGTCACCCGCTTCGCCGAGACCCTCGAGCGGGTCTGCGTCCAGACCGTCGAGGAAGGCAAGATGACCAAGGACCTCGCCATATTGATCGGCCCCGAGCAGAGCTGGATGACCACCGAGCAATTCTTCGAGGCGATCGTGGTCAATCTCGAGGCGGCGATGGCGGCGGCACGGCCCGCCTGA
>JAXDPB010000041.1:0-12798 GCA_034668585.1 Sphingomonadales bacterium
GCGATGTCGGAGCTCTTGCCGATCGTGAACGGGTTGGTCGCGCCCGGTAAGGCGATGCTGAAGCTGCACGAGCAGTCGTAATTTCCGGTATATTTGAGCGCGTTGCCCGACGGCATCGTGGCGTAGGGCCGAGCCGTCGTCGACGCTCCGGCGCATTGATATTCGAAATAATAGCGAACCGAGGCGAAATAGCCGTTGCCCGACTGTTTCTGGGTCTGCCGGAAGTAGATCTTGTTGGTGGTCCCGACGGTGATCGGTGCGATATTGCTGGTCCGGATCTCGGTGCCGACGAGGCGAAAGCAGACCGCGTCGAACGCCTGGCTGCCCGAGGGCTGGAGGATGAATTCGTCGCCGATGTCGGTGCCTCCGAAATCGTAGGAGGCGTCGAACCAGATGGTCTGGCCCACCACCGCGCCGGGGCCGAGCGTCGAGGACAGCACGTTGCCGCCGGCATTGGCGCTGATCGAGCTGATCGTGCTGAGGCCGACGGTCCGGGAAATCGCCGCCGCGCTCGACGCCACCGCGATCGTCGAGCTGATCGTGGTGATGCTGCAGCCGTAATCGATGTGCCAGTAGACTCCGGCGCTCTGCCCCGCGCCGAGCGAGCCCACCGACTGGGTCGCGCTTTGGCCCAGGGCGAAATTGCCGGTGACGCCGTTCATCGTCGCGACGATGTTGTTGACGGTCGACCCGCCGGTATTGGTGATGAGACCGCCCACGTAGATCGCGCGCGGCCCCGAACCGGCGCAATTGTTGCTGTCGATCGGCATCGACTGGACGTTCGTCCCCGAATCGCCGGTCCGCAGCTGAAAGGTCAGCTGCGCTTGCGCCGCCGAGGCGCCGCCGAGCGCCGCGAGCGCAAGGACGATGAGCCGTATGATTGTCCGCATCGAGCCGCTACTTCACCCGGACTCGGTAGCTGATCGTGAAGCTCGGCGAGCCCGAGCCGGTCGCGCCCGCGAAAGTCCCTCGCGGAGTGACCCGAATATGGGTCACCGCGTTATCGTAGCCGTTCGCGTCGGGCGTCGGGGAGTAGGCGAAGCTGGAGCCCCCATTGTTCGAGAAGCTCAGGTCGTCGACGGTGCTGGAGAGGCTCGCATAGCTGTAGGTGAGGCCGCTCGACGGCGAACCCTGCGCGAAGGCCACCGGGCCGGACCCGGCCGCGCCGAGATCGCCGACGTAGAGCGACCCCTGGACCGGCACCGACTGGACGACGGCCACGCTGTTGGAATCGGGGATGCCGCTGCTGTCGTTCCTGATGTTGAGCGAATAGGTCACCACCGCGCCCGGTATCGCCTTGGGATTCGTGGTCCCGTTGTACGGATCGGAAACGAGCGGGTGGGTCAGGGCGGTGCTGAAGCTCGGCGGCGGATCCGCGACGACCACCAGCTGCGGACGCTGGCTTGCCGTCGTCCATTCCTTGCTGGTGAAGGTCGCGAGCGTGTTGTTGCCGCCGATCTTCAGGATCATTCCATTGTTCGCGGTCCCGCCCCGCCACAGCGCCACCAGGGACGCGACGTTGATATCGTAATAGCGGCCGCTCGACGCCGGGGTGAAGGAGGCGATGGCGGTGGCATCGTGGGAGACCCCGCCGCTATTGGCCCAGGTCAGGGTGCCTTCCGACCAGCTTTGGGTCACCCTGTAGACGCCGACGCTGCTGTTGTCGGTGCCCGTCACCCACACCCGCAGGGTGGCGCTGACGAGCCGCGAGCCGGCGGGGATGCTCGAGAGGTCGAACTGGTAGAGCGCTCGAAATTCGCCGGTCGAATGGTTGCGCACCGAGACCTGGTTGCAGGTGCCGCAATTCGAAATGCCGCCGCCATTCTGGCGAACGTCCGTATCCTGGGCCGGAGTCAGGGTGTAGGTGGCCGCGGCCGCGGGCGCGGCGACCAGGAGGATTCCGAGGACCAAGGCGAGGAGGCGAAGCAGACTCATCACCGCCCTCCCAGGCCGAGCGATTGCAGGCTCAGCTGGTCGAACTTGAAGCGAAGGGTCACGTAAGGACCGGAACGGGTGTAGCGGGCCTCCTCGAAATCGCGGTCGTGGAAGCCGACGAGGTTCCAGCCGACCGAAACCCAGCCATTCTCGAACGGCGTCAAGCCGAGGCTCGGCCCGGCCGACCAGGCGATTGCGCGCCCGCCGAGGCCGCCGCGGACTGAGCCGGCGACGCCGACGTCGATCGTGTCGCCGAGGTCGAAGCGGAGGTCGGCGCCGACGACGTTGCTCCAGCCGCCAATGTCCTGATCGCCGAACTTTTCGGAGACGTAGCGCGAGCCCCAGAAGAGCGAGATTTCGGAGCGGCCCTCGGTCGAGTAATTCACCGAAAGCGAGTTCACCAGGCGGCGCGATCGCGCGTCGCCGTCGATCGTCAGCGGAATTCCGATCGGTCCGGCCTGTCCGGCCACGGCCCCGGTGACCCGGTCCTCGCGCAGGTCGAGCTTCTCGAGCCACGACCAGCGGCTGCCGGCGGGGCGGTGGGCCCAGCTGAGCTGGAGATTCGAGGTCCGGGTCTCGGCGCCGTTCAGGCCGTTGGCGACCAACCAGTTGAAGGCGCCGCCGACCGCCTCGCCATCGCCGATCTGGCGCAAGGCCGCGGCCGTGACTCCATAGCGGTCGCCTTGGTCGCCGGCGCGATATTCGGCCCGGCCGGTGACGCTCCATCGGCCGGCGCGATAGGTGGCGCCGGCGGTGAGGGCGGTGAAATCCTCGGTCAGGGTGCCGGCGCTTGCGCCGACGAAGCCGCCGCTGGCAACCGGGTGGAGCGGATTGAGGACCCGCGCCGGGTCGATTCCGCCCAGCGTCCTGTTGCCGTCGACGGTGAAGTCGACCGACCAATGCTTGTCGAGCACCAGCGATTGCGAAAGCCCGAAGGCGGCGAAGCTTCGCGGTCCGTATTCGGCGATGTCTTGGACGTTGCCGCTGAGCGCGATCCGGGCACCGGCCCAGGGCTGGACGTCGAAGCCGAGACGCGCCGTTCGGGAGTCGATATTCTCGCCGTCCGCGATCTCGTAGGCGCCGACGAGCTGGATTCCGCTCGACACCGCATAGCGGGCGCTGAGGCGGTGGCGGGCGGGAAAGTCGATGCTTTCCGAATTGCCCAGCGGGATCTCGGTCTGCCCGTCGAGCTCGAGCTTGTTGTCGAGCAGCCGCTTGGTGGCGCCGAGCTGGAGCAGGGTGGAGCGCGCGCGGCGGCCATCGGCGAGACGGTCGTCGGCGAAGGTGAGGCCGGCGCGGGCGGTGAAATCGGGCGTCCGATACTCGACCAGGGTGCGGGCGGCGATTCGCCTGGCCTCGCTGCCCAGATAATCCTCGTGCCAGGCGCTGCCGGTCAGCGACCATTTGTCTTCAAGCCGGGCGCGGCCATCGACGCCGAACTTGCGGGTGCCGTTCTCGGCGCCGCTGGTCTGGCCGAGGCCGAAGCCGGCCTCGCGCTCGCGGGCATAAGCGAGCAGATCGAGCTTCGAGCCGTGATGCTCGGCCTCGACCTGCCAGGCCGTGGCGGTGCCGGCGGACGGCGTCGCCCCCGACTTCGCATCGCTGTCGCTGACCGCGACTTCGGCCCGGATCTCGGTCGAAGCGGACGGGCGATAGCGGACGTCGGCGCCGGCGAGGCTGGTCCGCGCCCGATCGCTGGAATCGCTGACGGCGGTGGCGGCGACCTGCACCTTCTGGTCGCGGCTGCGCCAGCTGACCCGGCCGCCGGCGTTGACGGTGCGGCTGGCGATTCCGTCGACCTCGTAATCGGCGACGATGAACTGGGGATCGAGCGCGGAGCTTCGGCTGAGGATCGGCTCCTTGAAGCGCAGGGTGCCGGCGACATAGTCGATGTCGTAATCGACGTAGCGCGAGAGCAGGCGCCGCTCGGCGATCCGGTCGGAGCGGAGCCGGTCGCGGACCTCGATCGCCACCCGCTCGCTGTTGGCGAGAATGTTGCGCGCGCCGAGCGCATAGGGGCCGCTGAGGCCGTTACCCTGGATCTCGTCGTGGCGATGGCGATTGGCGGTGTCGGCGGCGAATACCTTGGCCGAGACCCGGTCGGAGCGATATTCGGCTTTGACGCCGTTGAAGGCGCGCACGTAGCGGGCGAGCTCGGGCTCGTCGATGCCGGTCTCATAGTCGCCGAACAGCGCGTAGAATTGCGGCCGCTCGAGCTTCAGATAGAGCTTGCGCACCGAGGCGGCGTCGAAGCGGCGTTCGCTCCGGTCGGCATAGACGGTGTAATAAGCCTGCGGATCGATGACTCCGCCGAAGCGGGTCTCGTCCTCTTTCCTGTCGCTGTCATAGGCGAGCGTCATCAGCCATTTGCCGCGGATCCGGCCCTTGGCGTAGAGCGCGAGGCGGCCGTCGGTGAGGAGCTTGTCGTCGCCCTCGCCGAGATCCTCGACCTTCCCCTGCAGCCGGTTGTAGCCGATCGTCCCTTCGGCGAGGCCGACGATGGTCCACGGCCGCTGGCCCGGATCGAGCCAGGCTTCGAGCCTTTGCTCGCGGGCGGAATCGCCTTCGCGGAAGTTGAAGCGCAGGCTGACCGTGCCCGAGGCGGTGGTCGGCTCGAGCTCGATATAGGCGATGCCGTCCTCGCCCTGCACCCGCCAGAAGGGGCGCGCGCGCTCGAGGCCGGCGAGCTGGCGAGCCTGCTGAGCGTCGGCTTCGACGGCCGGATAATAAGGCGCGGGCACCTCGAAGTCGCCGGTGAGGCCGTGGCGGACCGGGCGGCCGTCGCGGTCGGTCAGTCGGACGGCGAAGACCGGGCGGCTGACTCCGTCGGCGACCAGGACCGATTTGTCGCGCAGAAGCTCGGCCCGCATCGGGCTGGCGCCATAGCGGACGATGCGGTGCAAGGTCTCGGCGAGGCTGCCGTCGGCATTGCGGACTTCCGCAACGAGCTCCGACTGGCGCCCTTCGATCGGAATTCCGCGCCACAGGCTGACGGCGACGTCGCCCGCCTCGTTCTTGCGGCTGCCCTCGAAGGCGACCGGGTCGACGGCGTGGCCGTCGGCGAGCAGCTTCACGCTCTGGCCGGGGCGATGCTTGATCGCGACTCGAACGATCGGAGCGCGCGGGTTGTGCTCCGGTTCGGGGAACAGCCAGGCGATGCCCGGCTCCTGGCCCGCCAGCCAGTCGCGCTCGGCGCCCGCGGCGGCGGCGTCGCTCGCTGCGGCCTGGCGGGGCCGCGCGGCGGCCCGCCGCTCGCCGCGAGGAGCGACCTCGACCAGCTTGAAATCGACTCGCTTCAGGGCGCCGCCGCGGCCGTCGACGAAGCGGGAGAAGGCGCGCCCGGCCGAGCGGCTGCTCTTCGCGCAATCGCCGACGGCACGGTCGAGCGGAAGGGTCATGTCGTCGACCTGGACGACGTGATCGCCGGGCAGGACGCCCTCGAAATGGTAACGGCCGTCGCGATCGGTGACGGCGTAGCTGCCGTCCTCGATCATCACCCTCACGCCGGCGACGCCCGCGGCCTTGGCCGGATCGGCGGCGCAGCCGCCGTCGGTGACCCGGCCCACGATGGTCATTCGTCCGGCAATCTCGTCGCGCTGGATGCGGACGGCGGCGTCGGCGACGTTGCTGGCGAGGCCGCCGTCGCCGATTGCCTGCGCCCGGTTGACCGCATCCCCGGCGGCGGCGCCCGGCTTCACCTCCGTCGCATAGCTGAGGCGGCGGCTGGCGCCGGGCGCCAGGCTCGCGAGGTCGACGGTGAAGCTGGAGCCGTCGCTCCCGACAATTACCGGGCTCGGCTGGCCATCGACCCGGACGCTGCCGGCACGCAGCCGAAGAGTCGACGGGAGGATGTCGGTAACGTGGACCGTCCCCGTCGGAAGCCGCGCATCGGCATTGCGGACCGAAATGGTGAAGGCCACGGCCTCGCCCGGCGCCGCGGTGGCGCGTGACGCCTGCTTGACGAGCTGGATCGGCTGGCGCGGGCCGTCGAGCGGGACGCTGATGCGCACGGGCTCCGGGCCGGCGACGGTGAACGGACGGCCGAACGAGCCGTCGACGATCGTGAATGGGCGTCCTCCGGGCGTGCGCAAGGCCGCCATCTCGGCGGGCGTGCGGAGCGAAGGCGCGGTGTAGCCCGGCGGCGGCTCGAAGCTCAGATGGTAGGTTCCGGGCCGGATGAGCGGGAAGCGGTAGAGGCCGGGCGAGAAATCGTAGACGGTCCCGCCGCTGTCGGTGACGGTGCCGCCGGTGACCACGCTGCTCGGATAGGCCGACGCGCCGTCGTCGCCGAACACCTGCGCCGGCCGGCCGGTGGAATCGTCGATCAGAGTGACCCGGGCGCCGCTCAGCACCCGGCCGTCGAAGCTGTCGAAGACGTAGCCGAACGGATCGGCGAGCACGTTCAGCGTCGTCGTCGCCGTCGTCGTGCGGTGGTCTGCGCTGAGGCTCTCGACGGTGAGCAGGTCGCCCGGCTCGACGCTGAGCCGGCAATCGGCACCGGTCGGCGGGGGCGGGATCTGGACGGTCTGGATGAAGCCGGTGAACTTGCCGGAATCGGCGCTCGTCTCGAAGACGGTCAGCGCTTCGCTGTCGCCGCTGCGGGCGCGAACGATCATTTCGATCGATTCGATCAGGCCGGGATCGAGGTTCCGCGCCGGATCCTCGACCATGAAGAGCAAGGGTTCGCCGGGTAGGATCTCGTTCACCGCGAGCAGGGACGCGGGATCGAGCTTCTGCCCGCTCCAGGCGGCGGCCAGCGACGCCCGCCCGCCGCCGCATTGCGAGGCACTGACGGGGAGGCTGACGCTCGCGCTGTTGGAGGCGAAACGGTAGACGGAGAGGGCCAGCGGGACGTCGCTCGGGCCGACGCTGAGGTCGACCCGGTTCGACTGCTGGGTGGCTCGGCCCGCGGCCGTATCCCACTCGATCGTCGCCACGTTGGAGACGGTGCGGTGGCTCAGCGCGCCCGCGGCAAGCGCGGGCGCGGCGACGGCGAGCCACAGCGCCGTCAGCAGGGCGAGCAATATCGCCCCCGGAAGGAGGGTGGTGCGACCCATGGCGAGGGAGGGGAGGGGGCCGCGTGTCGTCGACACGTTGCCGCTCCTCCCCTGTCCGCTTAGTTCACGCTCACCCGGAAGACGAGCGTCC
This sequence comes from Sphingomonadales bacterium, assembly GCA_034668585.1. Taxonomy (GTDB): domain Bacteria; phylum Pseudomonadota; class Alphaproteobacteria; order Sphingomonadales; family Sphingomonadaceae; genus Allosphingosinicella. The sequence continues at coordinate 7,084 of JAXDPB010000041.1, forward strand.
GGGTCACTCCTCCGGCGATGTCGCTGAGCGTTCCGCTGACGGTGCCGCTTGCGAAGGAGCCGCCGCTGGCGCCGTCTGCGTTGCAGCTGCTCCCGGTCACGGTGCCGTTGAGCTTGATGCCGAAGGCGGAATCGTAGGTCGTTTCCGCCGGCAGCTGGTCCGAGATGTTGATGTTGCGTGCGGTCGCGCTGCCGGCGCTGTTGGCGACGGCGATGCAATATTCCACGACCGCTCCCGGTATCATCTTTGGATTGGTGGAGCCGTTGAACGGGTCGCTGATGACGCGGCTGGTCTTGGTCGCGACCAGCGACGCCGCCAGGATCGTATAATCGTCTTCGGCGAAGTGGATGCCGTCCCGCGCCACGTTGCCGTTGGCGTTGGTGTCGGCGAACACCGTGTCGACCTCCGACGTGTTGGCGGTGTTGGTCTGGGTCACGATCGAGCCGAGCGAGCTGGCCGCCGTCGCTTCCGCGGCGGTGGCGCTGAGCTTGACGCCGGCGACGTCGCCGGTGGAGCGGCCGAGCGGCACGTCGGCGACCACGAACACAGTCTTGCTCTCGTCGGCAGCGACCTGGTCGAGATAGGTGATCTCGACGTCGGTGCCGGCGTCGTAGCTGCCATCATTGTTGGTGTCGGCGTAGGCCTTCGGGCCCGTGACGTTGAAATTGTCCGTCCCACCATGCGCCGCCGTGCCGCCGTTCAGCTGACTGACCGCGAGGGCGAAGTCGAGCGGGGCGTTGGAGGCGTTGGTGACGCTGAACGTCGTCACCACGGCCGCCTGGCCGGGCGACACAGTCGTCGTCGAGGTGCCGACCTCGGAGACGGTCAGGTTCACCTTGCGGTCGACCTTGAAGCTGTCGCTGGCCGTCACCGTATTCTGGTCTATCCCGCCGACCTTGTAGTCGAGGGTGACGGTGTTGGTGACGGAGGTTCCGGCGGTCGTCCCGGCCGCGAAGGCGGGGGTGACCGCAATCGCCGACACCGCCAGCACGCTGGCGGAGGCGAGCAATCGCACATTCCTGGTCATCTTCTGGGTCCAATCGTTCGAATTGAGCGCCAAATCCCCCCCGCCGGCGCCCGAATGCGGGTTACCAATTCACGAAATCAGCAGATCACTCGACGACGCCCCGGAAGCTGAGCTCCCCGCCGCTTCCCGCGGCGATCGGCCGGCCGAACGACCAGCGAATGTGGGTGACGTCGGCCGGGAGGGCGGCGCGGCGGGTGCCGTCCGCGGCCACGACCTTGAGGGAGGCGAGCGCCCCCCAACTCTTGCCGCCGTCCACGGACACGACGGCGCTGGCATCGTCGGTGCCGGTGAAGGCGATCGACGCCGGAATCGGATCGGTGAGCGTGAATCCGGTCGCCGGCTCAGCGCCGGCATTGCGGTAGCTCAGAACGAAGACGAGCCGGTCGCCCGGAGTGACGATGCCCGGCTCCTCGCGGACGATGACGGGCTTGCCGTCGGCGCCCGGCCTGGTGCGTTCGACGAGCACCTTGCTGGTCAGGGAGACATTGTCCGCGGCGAAGGCCGTGGCGGGAGCGAGAAGCGCGAACAGCGCGAGCCAGATCTTCATGCTTGTCATCCTTCTCAGTCGATCTTCACCTGGAACGTGATGGTCTTGGTGGTGCCGGCGGCGACGGTGCCGAGGCCAACGGAAATGGCGGTGCCGCTGAAGCTCCCGGAGTCGGCGTCGGCCGCGTCGGTGAGCGCTCCGCCGTCGAGGGTGAGGGAACCGGCCTTGTAGGTGGTCCCGGCCGGGACTGCGTCGCTGACCTTGAGGTTGGCGAGGCTGCCCGTGCCGCTGACCGTGGCCGCGAGCGTGTAGGTGATGGTCGAGCCCGGCGCGGCGGCAGTGCCGCCGAAGGCGTCGGCCACGGTCGCGCTCTTGACGAAGGCCACCATGGCCTTGGCGACCCGGTAATAACCGTCGTCCTCGGCATCGGCGCCGGTGGCGCCGACGACCGCGTCGCCGCCGCCCTGGCCGAGGCCGGCAAAGCTGGTGCCGGGAGTGCCCGAGCCGGTCTTGGCGACGGCGGTGAGGTCGACCCGGCCACGATGGCCGTCGCCGGCCGCCGCCGGGATGGAGGAGAGGACGAAGACGGTGAGCGACTGATCCGCATCGAGCTGCGGATCGTTGCCGCCGCTCGCATAGACGGTGTCGACGCCCGCGTCGTAGGCGCCGTTCGAGTTCGAATCGAGGACGATGCTGGTCACCGCCGGGTCGAAATCGTCGCCGCCGCCATTGGCGATCGTCGAGAGAGTGAAGGCCTCCGGGCCGTTGCCGCCGTTGGTGACGGTGAATTTGAGCAGCTGGCCGGTCGAGCCGGCCGAGGTGGCGACGTCGGCCGGGTCGGCCCAGGCGACGCTGACGTCGAGCAGCTCGTCGACCTTCAGAGTGACGATGTTGGAATCGACCGTCGCCTCGCCGCCGCTCGGCAGGTCGTAGGTGGCGGTGGCGACGTTGGTGATGTTGGTGCCCGCGGGCGTGCCGGCGGCGATCGCGGGGCTCGCGAAAACGCAGGCCGAGATCGCCGTGACGGCGACCAAAGCTGCATTTTTTAGGAACGCCGGTGATTCGGCGCCCATTGCCTGATAACGCATTTCAGCTCCCCCACGAGCTCGGTTCGAAGACGGCTAATGCGGGGCGAGGGCCTAAAAATGCGTTAACGGCCAATTAGTCACTGATATTAAGCGATGATCGGAGGGCGGCGGTAAGGAAGATGAAGAAGCAGCAAGGAGAAGACGGAGCCGGGGAGCATCGTTCGGGCGAGCATTCGGAATCCCTGCTCGAGCCGGAGGCGATCGCCTTTCGCCGCGACCGGCTGCTCGCGGCCCTGACCCTGATCGCCGGCGCCGGCCTCACCCTTGCCATTCCCTTCGCGCTTCGCGCGGGCGCCGAATTCTTCCTGCCGGTGACGGCGGCGCTGGTCATCGCCATCGCCCTGGTGCCGATGCTCGAATGGCTCGAGCGCCGGCGGGTGCCCTCGACCCTCGCCGCCTTCACCTGCCTGCTCATGTTCATCGCCGCCGCGAACATCGCGGTCGCCTCGATCGTCCTTCCGGCCGCGGAGTGGGTTCGCCTGCTCCCCGAGCGGATCGGCCGGGTGCGCGATACGCTGGCGCCGCTGATGGACGCCTATACCAGCCTGCAGCGCTTCATCGACGACATCGTCGACGAGTTCGGCACCCACGCCGCCTCCTCCCGGACCGTGCAGCTGGAGACCCCCAACTCGCTGCTCGACATCGTCGCCACCTCGGCCCCGTTCGCGGCGATCCAGATGTTCTTCGCGCTTCTGGTGATCTTCTTCTTCCTCGCCGGCTGGACCCGGATGCGGCGGCGGACGATCACCGGCCGGTCCAGCTTCGACGGCGCCATGACCACCGCCCGCGCCATCCAGCAGGTGGTCGACGCGACCTCGACCTATCTCGGCACGATCACCCTGGTGAACATCGCCATGGGCCTCACCGTCTCCTTCATCCTCTATATGCTCGACATGCCGACTCCACTCATGTGGGGCGGAATCGTCGCGGTGCTCAACTATATCCCCTATCTGGGACCGATCGCGTCCGCGCTCCTGCTCACCCTGGGCGGCCTGATGGCCTTCGCCGATCCCTGGTACGCCTTCCTTCCGGCCTTGTGCTTCGTCGGCATCCACTTGCTCGAGGCGAACCTGATCACGCCTTTCTTCGTCGGCCGGCGGCTCACCATCAACCCCTTGCTCATCCTCGTCGCCCTGAGCTTCTGGGCCTGGGTCTGGGGGACCACGGGGGCGCTGCTCGCGGTGCCGCTCCTCATCATCATGAAGACCATCCTCGACGCCGCCGGCAAGCCCGACATCGCCGGCTTCCTGTTCGAGGAAGGCACTCTGACCGGCCCCCATCACGAGGATCATGGCGACAGCGATCGAGCCGCCTCGGCAAAGCCTTAGCCTCGCTTGACAGGGGAGGGGTCAGCGCATAGTTCGCCCCCTCCCACGCGGGTGTAGCTCAGTTGGTTAGAGCGCCGGCCTGTCACGCCGGAGGTCGCGGGTTCGAGCCCCGTCACTCGCGCCATTTCCCGGTTCCAGGCCTGATGTCACCGCCGTCGCCTGGCGGCGTAAGGCAGGAAGAACATGTACAGGCCGGTGAGCGTCATCAGCGCGAGCGGCGCAAGCGGCAGGAAATAGATCCAGGAGGCGGGTTCATGGCCTGTCCCCAGGGCGATGAAGATCCCGGCGACGATCACGCTGAAAACGATCGACAGCCAGCGGTGGGTTTGCCGGATCCACTTGTTCCAGTTCATTTCAAACTCCCCGACGATGACGGTTGGTCAGGCCCCGGGCGCCGCGCGGGTGAAGACCTCAGACAGGTCGTCCTCCCACTCGCCTCCCTTTTTCGACATGCGTCCCTTGCTGACGAGCCCGTCGCCCGCGGCTGCGAGGGTCAGCGACTGTGCGAAGTCCGGATCGTCGTGCCGCCACGTGACGCTCCTGTCGCCGACGGTCACGTCGAGGATTCGGGAGACTCCGCGTTCGTCGAAATAGATCATGGCGAATTTGCCGGACGCATCGTCGCTGCCGATGATGGCCACTCCGTCCGGGAATTTGGGATGATCGACCTCCGACCGCATGACCAGGAAGGCCCCGCCCTCGTGCCACGAGAAGGACGTTCGGCCGCGCAATGCCTCTCCCGCCGCCATCGGATGAATCCCGCTCGTCCGCCACTCGCCGACGAGGAACTCGAGCGGCTTCAGGGCCGGATTTGGCGTACGGGCGGCGGCGCCCGGCTCGGCGGGTCCAACCATGCTCATTCCCTCCAGCGTCCAAGCTCCATCCACCGCAGCAGCGGCTTCAGCGGCAATATCCACACGATCCCCGCGGCCACGAAGAACACAGCCTTCAGGGGCCAGGGCAGGGACGGAAGCGCTTCCGCCGCCGTCACAACGACGAACCCCCAGACGGCGATCAGCAACAGGATCAGGAAGATTCCCGCCGGTTTGCGCCAGGTCGGCTTCATCGGCAGTCGATCCACTCGAGCGGGGTGGCGATCGCGTCGAGCGGCACGTCCCAAGGATCGGCGGGAATCGGCTCGTCGCTCAGCTGCGATTCCCAACTGAGGCCGATGGTGAAGACTCGGCCGCCCTCGCGCAGGTGCGCGAGCGCGCGATCGTAATGGCCCTTGCCGTGGCCGATGCGCGTGCCGTTCCGGTCGGCGGCAACGAGCGGGACGAGCACCGTGTCGGGCGCGAGCGCATCCGCCCCGGCGGACGGCTGGAGCACGCCCCACGGGCTCGGCTCCGTCGCGGGCGCCTCGCGGAAGATCATCCGCGAGTCCCGGTCGAGGAACCAGGGCAAGACGGCGCGCTGGCCGGCGCCGAGGCGTTCGAGGATGGCATAGGGGCTGATCTCGTCTCTGAGCGGATGGTAGCCGGCGACGATCTTCGCCCCGATCAGGCGCGGCAGGACGATCCCGGCGAGCTTGCGCTCGAGCTCGGCGCGCATTTCCGGCCCCAGCGAGCGGGTAAAGGCGCGGCGCCGCTCGAGCGCTTCGGAGCGCAGCTCGGGCTTGCCGGGGGAAGGTGACGGGACCACCATGGCCGTTTGCTTGAATATCCTCTGACGCGTCAACGTCAGGTGGGGACCATATGTGCCGGACCAGGGCCCGACCAGGGATAGCCCCCGAGGATGCTTATCGCCCAGGGATGTTCTAGAAGCTCGTACCGGGCAGTACCCGTC
>JAXDPB010000042.1:0-19750 GCA_034668585.1 Sphingomonadales bacterium
AGCCCACTGCGCATCCGAGAACCAAAAGAAGTCAGACATCTCACCGCCCTCCTCTCAAAGGCAGTGAATCACGTTCCCAACGCCAGGGGAATCCGGTTTATGGGTCCGGACCCTAGTGACTGTCACCGGCCTCCACGCCCGCCTTCCGTCGCGGCCGCCCCGCCGTCGTTCGCCGCCTTCGCCGACTTCCTGCGGTCGAAATTGTCCCAGACCTCGCTCCAATTTCCCCGCATCACGCCGCCCGCTTCCGCGGGCGCGTCATGTCGCGACGGCCGGCCAGGAGGCCGTCAATGGAGATGTCTTCGTCGAGCTCCTCCCAGTGGAGACCGCTCGGGCTGATGCTGACCTTTTCGCGCGCTTCGGGGGACCCGTGCAGAAGGCGTGGGAACCAAGCGAGCGGGACACCGAGGGTGCGGCCGTCCTCGAGCTCGACCCACATTTGCGCGTCGTCGAAGCGGACTTCAGTCGCTCTCACCGAAATGCTCATTCCAAGCCTCTTCGATCTCCGCGCGGCGGGGCTCGATGACCTCCCGCAACTGCCGCATCACGCGTGCAGTGAAGCCGTGATTGTAGGCTTCCTCCACCTCCGGATAAAGCCAGAACTTAGCGTCCGCGTCGCCCTTCCTGACATGGATGTGGAGAGGTTCGCGCGGATCGCCTTCATCCGAGTAGAAGTGAAAGCGATAACCGTTCCAGCGGAAGACGGCAGGCATGGCACCTCTTCCTGATCACTCCAAACCCATTTTTCGCCGTTCGGCAGCCCATGCCTCCTTCAAGGCGGCGAGCGCTTTGTTCTCCGCTTCGAACTCCGCAAGTATCTCTGCCGCCGTCTGCTCGGACCCATCCTCAGTTATTCGAAACGTGGCTTCCGGATGCTCCTCCGCAAAGCGCCGAAGCTCCTCGGCCAGCGTTTCGGTCTGCAAGCGAGCAGCCGGTCCTGTTGGATCGCTGAAGTCGCCTAATTCGCGAAGGAGTCGGAGTGCCGTGAATTCCTCTGCCATGGCTACTCCGCCGCAACCCCAGCCCGCGTGAACATGTCATCCCCGCCATCCGCCGCAGCCGCGCCGCCGTCATTCGCCGCCTTGGCGTCCTTCCTACGGTCGAAATTGTCCCACACCTCGCCCCAATTGCCCCGGGTCGCGGCCTTCGAATATTCCGTCGCGCGGGTCTCGAAGAAGTTGGCGTGCTCGACGCCGTTGAGGAGCGGCGCCAGCCACGGCAGCGGGTGGTCGTCGATCATGTAGATGGGCGAGAAGCCCAATTGCCCGAGGCGCCAGTCGGCGATGTAGCGGATGTATTTCTTGATCTCCTTGGGGGTCATTCCGGGGACCGGGCCCATCTCGAAGGCGAGGTCGATGAAGGCGTCCTCGAGGCGGACGGTTTTTTGACACACGTCCATGATGTCGTCGCGGACCGCCTTGGTCATGCAGTTCCGCTCCTTGACGAAGGCGTGGAACAGGCGGGTGATGCCCTCGCAGTGGAGCGATTCGTCGCGGACCGACCAGCTGACGATCTGGCCCATGCCCTTCATCTTGTTGAAGCGCGGGAAGTTCATCAGCATCGCGAAGCTGGCGAAGAGCTGAAGCCCCTCGGTGAAGCCGCCGAACATGGCGAGCGTCTTGGCGATGTCCTCGTCGGTGTCGACTCCGAACGTCGCCAAATAATCGTGCTTATCCTTCATCTCCTTATACTGCATGAACATGCCGTATTCGCTCTCGGGCATGCCGATCGTGTCGAGCAGGTGGGAGTAAGCGGCGATGTGGACCGTCTCCATGTTGGAGAAAGCGGTGAGCATCATCTTCACCTCGACCGGCTTGAACACTCGGCCATATTTGTCGTGGTAGCAATCCTGCACCTCGATGTCGGCCGGGGTGAAGAAGCGGAAGATCTGGGTCAGGAGCGACCGCTCATGGTCGGTCAGCTTCTGCGCCCAGTCGCGGCAATCCTCGCCGAGCGGCACTTCCTCCGGCATCCAGTGGATCTGCTGCTGGCGCTTCCAGAATTCATAGGCCCAGGGATATTCGAACGGCTTGTACTGATTGCGAGCTTCGAGAAGGGGCATGGTCTTGGCTCCGGTCAGACGATGGCGATGTCGCTGAGCGGCGTGAAGCAGCCCAGCGCGAACAGGATGAGGGCGGCGAGAAGGCCCCAGACGGCGTAGCGCTTGCCGTCGCGGCGGCGGGCATATTGGGGCGTGCCGCGGCCGGCGCTGCGGTGCTTGAGGAAGATCGAGGCCTGCCAGAGCGCGTAGAGCGCGGCGATGGCGCCGAGAAGCATCAGGATATGGCCGATTGTGATCGTCTCGGGCATCAAGCTCTCCTCGCCTGGCGGGCGCCGACGCCCAGGAAGACTATTCCGATGAAATAGCGGAAATCGTACCAGCCGCCATTGTTGGGGACGGCATAGATTCCGACGTCCGGCCTTAGGAGCGACGCGATCCAGGCGACCGGAAAGATGAAGCCGTGCCACAGGCCGGGCAGGAAGCCCGGCGCGTGGGGCTGAACCGCGGCGGCATTCCGGGTCTCGGCGCAGCCGGCGAGCAGGAGCGCCGGGGCGATCGAAAAGGCGGGGAAAGGGACTGCCTTACGCGGCGCGCGCGTATGCGGATCCGCGCGCGTCATCGCAGCCTCGCCTTTCCCCGCCAGGCGCCGCGCCGAAGGGAGCCAGGCGCGGCTCTCTCCCCCCGCTCGGGGAGATGCTTCCGTCATCCCGGCGAAAGCCGGGACCTCGTGGAGACCCGCCGAGACCTCTCGAGCTGAGGCCCCGGCTTTCGCCGGGGTGACGGAGAGGGTCACTGGCACGCCAAACATTCGTCATAGTCCGTCGTCGCGGCGATCTCGATCTGCTTGGGGTCGATCGTGTTGTCGGCCTCGACCCCGCCCGCGAAGCCGGCGCGCTGGACCGATTTGGAGCGCAGGTAATAGAGGCTTTTGATGCCCAGCTCCCAGGCCCGGTAATGGAGCATCAGCAGGTCCCATTTGTCGACGTCGGCGGGGATGAACAGGTTCAAGGACGTGGCCTGGTCGATGAAGGGCGTGCGGTCGGCGGCGAGCTCGATCAGCCAGCGCTGGTCGATCTCGAAGCTGGTCTTGAACACGTCCTTCTCCTCGGGAGTGAGGAAATCGAGATGCTGGACCGAGCCGCCGCGCTCGAGGATGGTCGACCAGACGGCCTCGCTGTTCTTCGATTTCTCGATCAGAAGCTTCTCCAGATACGGATTCTTGATCGAGAAGGAGCCGCTCAGGGTCTTGTGGGTGTAGATATTGGCCGGAATGGGCTCGATGCAGGCCGAGGTTCCGCCGGTGATGATCGAGATGCTGGCCGTCGGAGCGATCGCCATCTTGCAGCTGAAACGCTCCATCACGCCCATGTCGGCGGCGTCGGGACAGGGCCCGCGCTCCTTGGCGAGCATCATCGACGCCTCGTTCACCTGGGCGGAGATGTGCTTGAAGATCTTGAAGTTCCAGCTCTTCGCCATCGCCCCCTCGAAGGGGATGTTGCGGCCTTGGAGGAAGGAGTGGAAGCCCATCACCCCGAGGCCGACCGAGCGCTCGCGCCTCGCGCTGTACTTGGCCCGGGCCATCTCCTCGGGAGCGCGGTCGATATAGTCGGTGAGCACGTTGTCGAGGAAGCGCATGACGTCCTCGATGAAGAGCTTGTCGCCGTTCCACTGGTCCCAGGTCTCGAGGTTCAGCGAGCTGAGGCAGCAGACGGCGGTGCGGTCCTTGCCGAGATGATCGCGGCCGGTCGGAAGGGTGATCTCCGAGCACAGGTTCGAGGTCGACACCTTGAGGCCGAGCTCGCGATGGTGGCGCGGCATCGACCGGTTCACCTGGTCGATGAAGATGATGTAGGGCTCGCCGGTCGCGAGGCGGGTCTCGACCAGCTTCTGGAAGAGCGAGCGGGCGTCGACGGTGGCGCGCTCGGAGCCGTCCTTGGGGCTCTTCAGGGTCCATTCGGAGCCGTCGCGCACCGCTTCCATGAAGGCGTCGGTGACGAGGACTCCGTGGTGGAGGTTCAAGGCCTTGCGGTTGAAGTCGCCCGAGGGCTTGCGGATCTCGAGGAACTCCTCGATCTCGGGGTGCGAGACGTCGAGATAGCAGGCCGCCGAGCCGCGGCGGAGCGAGCCCTGGCTGATCGCGAGGGTCAGCGAATCCATGACCCGGACGAACGGGATGATGCCGCTGGTCTTGCCGTTCAAGCCGACCGGCTCGCCGATGCCTCGAACCGCGCCCCAGTAGGTGCCGATGCCGCCGCCGCGGGCGGCCAGCCAGACATTCTCGTTCCAGGTGTCGACGATGCCCTCGAGGCTGTCGGGGACGCTGTTCAGATAGCAGCTGATCGGAAGGCCGCGGCCGGTGCCGCCGTTGGAGAGGACGGGGGTAGCCGGCATGAACCAGAGCTTCGAGATGTAGTCGTAGACCCGCTGGGCGTGCTCGGCGTCGTCGGCATAGGCCGAGGCGACGCGCACGAACAGATCCTGGTAGGTCTCGCCGGGCAGCAGATAGCGGTCGTTCAGGGTCTCCTTGCCGAAATCGGTCAGCAGCGAGTCGCGGCTGTGGTTGACCTCGACCGGATAGATTTTGGGGCCCGAGCCCTTCTCCGCCTTCGCCTTGCCCGACGCCTCGCTCACGGTGGTGGCCACGTCGCTCGCTCCCGTTTCGCTGCTGCCGGAAAGGTCCATCTTCCTTACCCCTTGTTCGTTCTTCGTTCCAGTGGATTCACTCCACCTTAAGCGCATTTAAGGGGGCGCGGGCGCTTCATTTGGGCTTGTCCCCGATATCCACAGGACAAGAGCCTCCGGCCCGCGCCCGATATAAGATGCGCGGTCCCCGCCTACAAGTTGTTGCGTTGCCCCCTAGGCAGCGCCACTAGCCATAGTGCCTCAACTCGAATCCGCCGCCAAGACGGTAAATGACTTATCCACCATTTTTCGGCGGGTTGAGGGGGAAAGGCGCGGGCGGGCGCGGATCGGCCACGCTTCGTCATCCCGGCGAAAGCCGGGACCTCAGGACAAGAAGGCTCCGCGGGTCTCCACGAGGTCCCGGCTTTCGCCGGGATGACGGCTAGAGCGAGCTCGCGCTGACCAGGAGGGTGTGGCGGCCGTCGGGGCCGTGGGCGACTCGAAGGCCGGTGACGGTGGCCCAGACCTGGGTGCCGCGGCGCGACACTCCGATCCGGTCGCCGAGCTTGGGATGCTTGACGAAGCCGAAGGGCGAAGCGTTGCTTTCATCGACGGACAGAGCGGCCCGGACCATGTCACTTCCCCTAAGACGAAGGGCAGCGCCGGTCGCGCTCGCCCCGACCCCGAATAGCAGGGCGGGATTTCGCCACCACGGGAGAGTTGGACAAATGTCCGCCGCCTTCTGCCCGAAGGGCGGCGGTTGCGGCAAGGAGTTGACGAAAAGTACGTAAATGTGTGGAAGGAGGGGCGAGGGAGGATCCTGTGCTCGGCAGCCAGACCGAAGAGGAAAGCGGCGCGACGGAGCTGCGCATCCGCGAGGAGCTCGCCCGCCGCCGCCTGTCGCGCCAGTGGCTGGCCGACGAGGCGAGGGTCAGCCTGTCGACGCTTGAAAAGGCGCTTTCGGGCCAGCGCGCCTTCACTCTGGCGACGGTGGTGCGGCTGGAAGCCGCGCTCGGAGTCGCGCTCCGAAGCGCCAGGGCGCCCGAGCGGGGCGGCGACAACGCGCCCGGCCTCGCGCCCGAGGAGATGGGGGCCTATTCGCGCGCCGCGGTGCGCTGGCTGGAAGGCGAATATCTGACCCTTCGCCCGGCGTTCAGCGAGCCCGGCGCCATCTACGCCTACCGCACCCTGATCGCCTGGGACGAAGCGTCGGCCTGCCTCGTCTTCAGCGAGAGCTCGCGGCTCGACCGCGGCTTCGAGCAGCACGGATTCGTCTCCTTCCCCCACCTTTCCGGGCACATCTATCTGGTGACGAGCGTCGAGGGCCAATATCGAGTCGCCATCCTCGGCCGCCCGTCCCCCGACGGAGCGCTGAACGGAGTCCTCACCACCCTGGCCGCGGGCGCCGGAGCGCAGCTGACTCCGGCGGCGACCGCGATCGCCTTGCTGCCGATGAGCCGCCGCGAGGAAGCGGAGTTCGGGCTCATCCGGCCCGACAATCGCTGCCACGGCGAATATGCGCAGCACGTGGCGGCGGTGACCCAGCGCGGCTATGCGCTGATGCGGAGCTAGGCCGAACCGACGGGCAGCCCACCGGCCTTCCCCGTCATCCCGGCGAAAGCCGGGACCTCGGAGAGACCCCGCCGAGATTTCGTCCCGAGGTCCCGGCTTTCGCCGGGATGACGATTCACTTCTTGAACAGCTCGTCCACCCGGCTGCTCGTCACCGAATGGTAGGTCGGCCGCGCTTTCTCGTAGAGCGGCCCGGCGATCGCCCTGCCCCAATCGCCCTGGGCCATCAGCCCCTTGAACAGCGGCACGACGAACTTGGCCCGGCCCGCCGACATCAGGAAATGCTCGGCGGCGGGGATGGCGGGCTGGTAGCGGTTTGCGATGGCGAGCTGGAGCCAGGCGGACAAAACCTCCGAATTGCCGCTTCGAGTCAGCCCCAGCGCCTGGTCGAGCTCGGCGAGCCGCGCCTGAGGAAGCTGGCGCGGCAGGCCGTCGACGAAGCGCAGCCGCTCGGCGGTCGTCCAGCCGCCATAGGGGACAGCGGCGGCGGGCCCGCCGCGGTTGAAGGCCTTGAGCGCCGAATCGACCCGGGCGAAGGCGTTCGGATCCGGGTGCGCGGCGTTGGCGGGAAGGCCCGGCTTGTAGACCCAGTCGTCGAGCATCAGCTTCGCCTCGAGCGCCTGATCGCCCTTGACGAGATTGGCGCGAAGGTCGGCGAGGAAGCGGGCCGAGGTCATCGGCTGGAAGGCGTGGCGGTCGAAATAGGAGCGCAGATAGGCGTCGAAGCGCTCGCGGCCGACGATCCGCTCGACCGTCCTCAGGAACGTCGCGCCCTTGTCGTAGACGATTCCGCTCGAACCGCCTTCGGTGCCGGCGCTGTCGTCATGGAGGCGGGTGCCGGGCGCTGTGGCGCCGAGCTCGTGAAGGCCCTTTTCCATGTCCCGCCAGGACAAGGCCTCTTCCTGCGCGGCCCGCGCCTTCCCGTAGAGCGCCTCCATGATCCGGTTCTCGAAATAGGAGGTGACGCCCTCGTTCAGCCAGCTGTCCGTCCAGACGGCGTTGGTGACGAGGTTGCCGGACCAGCTGTGCGAGAGCTCGTGCGCGACCAGGCCGACCAGGCTTCGGTCGCCGGCGAGGAAGGTGGGAGTGAGAAAGGTGAGGGTCGGATTCTCCATCCCGCCATAAGGGAAAGCCGGCGGCAGGACGATGACGTCGTAGCGGCCCCAGCGATAGGGCCCGTAGAGCTTCTCCGCCGCCTCGACCATCTTCTCGGTGTCGACCAATTCGGCGGCGGCGGCCCGGATCGTCGCCGGCTCGGCATAAACGCCGGTGCGCGGGCCCAGGCTCTGGAAGGCGATGTCGCCGGCCGCGAGCGCGATCAGATAGGGCGCAACCGGCTTGTCCATTCGGAACCTGAAGGCTCGGCCGCCGCCCGCCGCCGCCTCGCCCTCGGGAGTGAGCCGCTCGCCGCTCATCACCGCCTTGAGCGGCTCCGGGACCACGATTCGCGCTTCCCAGGTCTGGCGGATGCCCGGGCTGTCCTGGGTCGGGATCCAGCTTCGGTTGAGGATCGGCTCGCCCTGGCTGAACAGGAAGGGGTGCTTTCTGCCCGCGGTCTGCTCGGGCGTAAGCCATTGCAGCGCGTCGGCATTCGGCGCGCTCCTGTAGGCGATCCGGATCTTGCGGGCGCCGTTCAGCTGCACGCTGAGCGGGGCGCCGCGTTCCGGGTCGTCCTTGCCGATCGCCCAGCGGAGCGGCTTGCCGTCGGCGGCGGTAACGGCGCTCACCTCCAGCCCCTTGCTGTCGAGCACGATCTCCTTCGCGTCCGGCTTCGCGTCGACGTCGAGGGTCGCGGTGCCGCCGATCCGCTTCGCCGTGAAATCGGCCCTGAGGTCGAGCGCGACGTGGGTGACCCGAGCCTCGAGCGGGCGGGCGTAGCTGTAGCTGTCCTTCGCCTCCGGGGTGTCGAGGATCGGCGCGACCACGGGCTTGGAGGTCGCCTCTTCCTGCTGCCGGGGCTGAGGCTGATTGCCCGCCGGGGAGCAGGCGGCAACCAGGGCGAGGGCGGCGAACATCAACGGACGCAAGGCGAATTCCTTCAGTCGGGGCTGCCGCGCTCTTCCAACAGCCGCGCGGCGATGTCCACAGCCGCTTCGGCCGCGACTCCGATCGCAAGCCCGGCGCCGACGTCGGTCGGATAATGGGCGCAGCGCGGGATCTGGGCGAGGGCGAGCGCGGCCGCCGCCGCATAAGCGGGCGCGGCATGTTCGGGATAGTCGCGGGCGAAGGCCCGGGCGACGGCGGCGGCGCCGGCGCTGTGGCCGGAGGGGAAGCTGGTTTCCTCCTTGGCGGTGTGGCGGCCGGGCCTGGGGACGTGATCCTTGCCGCTCTCGCTCTTCGAGCGGGGGCGGGTGCGGTCGACCCGGTGCTTGACGAAATCCTTGGCGGCGGTGGCGAGCGTATGGGCGACGAGCATCCTCACACCGGCGCGGGCGAGCCGGCGGTCGCCGCCCGCCAGCCCCGCCGCGATCACCGCCGCGCACAGCGTCCTCAGCGGCGGCTGGTCGCCGAGCGAGGCGAAACGGCCGAGCGCCTTCATCGCCGGCGAGCCCTGATAGGGCAGGGCCGCCTCGGCGGCGGCCGCGTCGGCGGCCAGCAAGGCGCGGCTTCCCTTGCCCTTAGCCACGGGCGAAGACCGAGAGCTCGTAGCCGCGGAGCAGGTCCTCCGGCCCGTCGTAAAGCGCGCAGGCGCCCGCCTCGGCGAGCGCCTCGTCGGGAAATCCGCCCGAGCGGAAGCCGATGGTGCGCAGCCCGAGCCTGGCCGCCGCTTTGGCGTCCCACGGCGTGTCCCCCACCACCGCCGCCTCCTCCGCCACGAGCGGCGCCACCTTGGCGAGCGCCGCCGCGAAGATGTCCGGGCACGGCTTCGAATTCTCGACATCGTCCTTCGACGTCGTCGCCGAGACGAGGTCGGCGGCGCCGATCAGGCCGAGATAATAATCGACCTCCTCCGAATGCGAGGAGGAGGCCAGCACGATCCGTATGTCGTCGGCCACCAGCCGCTCGAACAGCGCCCGAACGCCGGGGAACGGCACCGCCCGCGGCAGATAATCGCGCTTGAACAGCTCGCCTCGAAAGTCCTCCAGCGCCTCCCGCCGGTCCTCGGCGAGGCCGGGGAAGAGCGCGGGGATGAGGTTGTCGCCGCCTTTGCCTATCTGCCAGCGTATCTCCTCGATGGGCTTGTCGAGGCCGAAGTTCAGGAATGCCTCGCGCCAGGCGGCGGCGTGGAGATCGTTGGTGTCGACGAGCGTGCCGTCGACGTCGAACAGGACGGCTCGCGGACGCTCGCCGTCGCATGAACTGGCTGGAATGGGGTTCGTCATGCGCTCCCAACGTCGGGAGCGGCTGCAATTTCCTTCAGGTCGGGTCGGCGACCTTGAAGCGGAGCAGAGGGCCGCCGGCGTCGATCCCGTCGACCCGCGGATAATGGCCGATGAAGCGCTCCATTCCCGGCGACACGGTCAGCCGCCACGGGCTGCCGTCGGCGAGGCGGAGCACCAGCTCGAGGCGTTGGGTTTGGGAGCGGAACATTCGGCCATTATGGCGGCGACAGGTTCATAAAGGGTTGCCGCGCCGGTGTATCATCGTGCGACGGCGACGCTCCAGCCCGCCCCCGGCGCCGAGAGGAGGTTCCCTCGGCGCCCGACTGTGGTAAAACCCCCGTAAACCAAGAGCGTGGAGCCGCGGGTGCGGCAAGTCGGGGAGCAGGGCGAATGCTGGCGATGTCGTTGAAGGAGGAACGCAAGGTCGCGCTGGCGCTGTCGCCGCCGGTGGCGTGGCCGACTCTGCGCCTCGCCTTGCTTCTGCCGCTCGCCCAGGCCGGCCTGATCGCCGCCGCCTTGCTCGGCCTCGTCCCCTTCTGGGCGGTCATCCTGCCGCTCGGCTATATCCACTTCGCTTATTACACCCTCGTTCACGAGAGCATTCACGGCAACGTCGTTCGAAGCCCGCGCTACGCCTGGGTGCACCGGCTGCTCGGCTGGTGGGGCGCGCTCAACATGATGACGAGCTATCCGGCGCTTCGCCGGATCCATCTCCTCCACCACCAGCACACCAACACCGATTCGGATCCCGACTACAATCTGTGCCACGGCCCGCTTTGGAAGAGCATCGGCCGGGTCGTCTTCCTTCGCACCTTGCTGCTTCTGCCGCTGCCGATCGTCCGGCTGGTGCCGGCGGCGAGCTACACGATCAAGCAGGCCCGGCTGACGCCCGACGAAATGAAGATTCACGCGGTCACCGTCACCGCTCTGCAGCTGGCTTTCTGGGTCGCCGTCGCCCTAGGCTATGCGGGCATCGCGGTGCTGCTCTACTGGCTGCCGATGATGATCGGGCTGGTCCTGCTCAACACCTTCTTCCAGTGGCTGCCGCACGTTCCGTTCGACAAGACCGACCGCTACGGCAAGGCGGCGGTCTACTGGCCGCTTGCCCACCGGATCCTGCTCGGGCAGAATCTTCATCTCGGCCATCATCTGTGGCCGTCGGTGCCCTTCTACAATTACGGGCCGCTCAACGACCGTCTGCGCCTGCAGTTCGAGAGCGCCGGAGCGCGCATCCACGGCTTTCTTCCGGCCGGCTGGGCCGGGGCCGGCTCAGCCGCCGCGGCCGTCCCGGACGGGCTCGTAGCGCAGCAGAGGACCGCCGGAGCCGAGGCCGGGAACGCGCGCATAAGGACCGATGAAGCGCTCCATACCCTGTGAGAGGGTAAGCTCCCACCCGCCGCCCTCGGGCGTTCTCAGGATCAGCTGAATCTGCGAAGCGTGCCGGGACTGCCCGGCGTGTGTCGGGAAAAACATGGCGTTTGAACCACGGCCGCAAGTCGCGGTTCCCCGGTTCGTCGCAAGTCCCGACTGATTGCCCTTAATTCAAGATAAAGAAGTTTCCGCCACAAGAGCCGCTCCTCGGGGGAGAGACGTGGCCAGTATCATCGCGAAGTTGCGCGATATAGCGAAGACGGACCGGACGGTTGCCGATGAGGTACGCCGATCCTTGGTCGAGACTTTGTTCGCCTCGGCCACGTCGCTCGGAGCGGGCGCGGTCGCGGGCGCCGCCTGCAGCACCGCGATCGCGATGTCGAGCGGCGATCCCTGGCTCACCGGCATGGCGGTCGCGATCGCCCTGACCGGCGCGCTTCGCCTCTCGCACGCGGTCTTCTTCCACCAGGTCGGCGAGCAGGACACGAGCGACAGCGCGCGTTCCGAAACCATCTACGAGCTCGGCGCCTGGACTTATGCCGCCTTGCTCGGCGCGATGGCCCTGCTCACTCTGACTCGCTCCGACAACGCGCTCTATCACCTGCTCGCGGCGGTGCTGACCACGGGCTACGCCGCCGGCATTTGCGGCCGCAACGCCGGCCGCCCGGTAATCGCCATCGGCCAGCTCGCGCTCGCCTCGGCGCCGATGTCGATCGGCCTCTTCCTCAGCGGCGACCCGCTTCGCTGGGTATTGGGCGGGGTCAATTGCGCCTTCATGGTCGGAATGGTCGATATCACGCTGCAGACCTATTCGGCGGTCCTCAAGGCGATGTCGGCGACGCGCGAGCAGAGCCGCCTCACCGCCCGCTTCGAGCGGCTCGCCCGCTTCGACGCGATGACCGGCCTCGAGAATCGCGGCGCGTTCCAGGAGCGGCTCCAGACCGAGCTCGCCGAGCTCGCCGAGGCCGGAACCGGCGATCTCGCGGTTCTGTGGGTCGATCTCGACAAGTTCAAGGAGATCAACGACTCGCTCGGCCATCCCACCGGCGACCGGGTGCTCTGCACCGTCGCCCGCCAGCTCTCCTCGATCGTCGAAGGCCGAGGCAGCGTCGCCCGCTTCGGCGGCGACGAGTTCGTGCTCCTCGCCCGAGGCTCCAAGGCCTTCTTCGCCGAGGAGCTGGCCCGCGAGGTGATGCGCGGCCTCTCGGTGCCGATGAGCATCGACGGAGTCTCGATCCAGGTGACCGGCTCGATCGGAGCGGCGGTGGCGCCGGGCCACGGAACCGAGGCCGACACGCTTCTCCAGCATGCCGACATGGCGCTCTACCACGCCAAGGCCAACGGCCGGAACGACTTCTGCCTGTTCGAAGCCAAGATGCAGGACGAGTTCCAGGCGAAGCGCAAGCTCGAGGCGGCGCTCAAGGAGGCGATCGAGCGGGGCGAGCTCGAAGTCTATTATCAGCCGATCGTCGATCTGAAGTCCAAGAAGGTCACCTGCTGCGAGGCTTTGCTTCGCTGGCACCATCCCGAGCTCGGCATGGTCAGCCCGGCGGACTTCATCCCGCTCGCCGAGAGCACCGGCCTCATTTCGCCGATCAGCCACTGGGTGCTCTACGAGGCCTGCGCGGCCGCCGCCAAATGGCCGGAGGACGTCAGCGTCGCCGTCAACATGTCGCCGGCCCTTCTCAAGGACCTCCACCTCAGCCACATGATCCTGTCGGCCCTCTACCGCTCGGGCCTGGCGGCTCGGCGGCTGGAGCTGGAGATCACCGAGAGCGTGCTGCTCGAGGAGAATGCCCAGTCCAACTCGCTGATCCGCGAGTTCCAGAAGATCGGCCTCAAGCTGTCGATCGACGATTTCGGGACCGGCTATTCGTCACTGACCTATTTGAAGAAATATCGCTTCGACAAGATCAAGATCGACACCACCTTCATCGCCGACGTCACCAAGAGCCGCGAGGCGCGAGCGATCATCCACGCCCTTGTCGGCCTCGCCGCCGAGCTCGACATGGAGATCGTCGCCGAGGGGATCGAGACCGAGACCCAATTGGGCTACGTCACCGGCGCCCGCTGCACCGCCGCCCAGGGCTTCTTCCTCGGCCGGCCGGTGCCGGAATCGGTGATCCGCCGGCGGCTCGACATGCAGGGACGCGGCGAGGAATGGCTGGAGGAGGATCCCCCCGTCGACAATGTCAGGCGGCTGCAAGCCTAGTCTGAGCCGTGCCGAGCCGCCGCATCAGCTTGAGATCCGTCTCGCTGAGGCAGAGCGCGCTGTCCGCCCAAACCTCGACGATCGCGTTCAGCTCCTCGAGCGGGATCGGGTCGGAGATGCTCGACGCCTGGTAGATGCCCCGTTGCCCGGCGTGCCTGCGGCGGTTCCTGGCGATATAGGAGCGAACCTCCTCTTCGCCGCGGCCCGGCTCGGCGAGCACGTGGACGATGCCCATCTCGTGCATCTCCTCCGCCGTGTAGAGGCGGTTGGACAGCATCATCTCCTCGGCTCGGGCGAGGCCGATCTTGCGCGACAGCAGGCTGTGCGCGCCCATGCCCGGGAAGAGGCCGAAGGCGATCTCCGGAAGGCCGAACCTGACCCCCTTCTCGGCGACGATGACGTTGAAGCTCAGCACCGCCTCGAAGCCGCCGCCGAGCGCGTCGCCCTGGACCAGGGCGACGGTGACGATCGGAAGCTCGAGCCGACGCATGTTGTTGTGGAGGATCGAGACGCAGTTGCGGCCGTAGCGGACCAGGCCCTCACGGTCGCCGGCGGCGATGAAGCCGGCGAACAGCTCGAGGTCGCCGCCGAGGTTGAACACGCCCGGGAAGCGCGAGCCGAGCACGAGATATTTGAGCCCCGCCTGCGGATCGGCGAACTCGCGCGAGATCTCGGCCTGCCAGCGCTGGAAGTCGCGAAGCATCGGGCGGTTGAAATTGGGGCGGTCGACCGGTGTCATGTAGGTCCACAAGGTGCCCATCGCCGCCTCCCAGCGGACGTCGAGCTGGCCGAGGTCGAACAGGCGGGTTCCCGCGGGCCTCTCGCGATGCTGGAGGGGCAGCGTCCCCGCGCGGCCCTCCGCGGCGACCGCTACCGGAGTCGCTTCCTCGGAGGTCGGCAGGCTGAAATGTTGATTCATCGTTGTGCCCCAAGCATTTGGTGTACGTGTAGGTAAGCATATCTGCGGATGGGTAACAATCGGGGTTCTACGGTTCGGCGGCGTTAACTGTTCAGGTGTTGCCTGTAGGACTCCTATGGGTTTTCTGGGAAGAGCGTCAAATATCCATTTCGGATACGAACAAAAAAGGTTGAGATACAAAGATTTCGTCACTAGTTCGCGGTAATGGCTGGTCCGCCATGTGGGGTTGCAGTGGGGGGTAGGATGATCCGAAAGCCGGGCGATCGCGGTAGCGCCGAGGGGCGCCTGTTGCTTTTCGGGACGACCGCCGCACTGATCGTAACCGCCTCGAGCCCTGCCGACGCCGCCGGTTTCTACCTTCAGGAACAATCCGTTAGGGGATGGGGCCGGGCCAATTCCGGTGAAGTGGCCGATCGCGGGCCGGCGTCCTTGTGGTGGAACCCGGCATCGATCGGCGGAGCCACCGAGGCCGAAGCCTCGTTCGGCGCCACCGCCATCTTCCCCGCCGGCAAGGTGAACGACGCCGGCACCCTGATCGACCGGCCGGTCGTTCCGCCCGCGCCGGTCGGAGGAATTTCATCGCTTTCGGACCCAATTCAGCGCGGCGTCGCCCCGAACAACGCTTTTGCTCTGCCGCTGAGCGACCGGATCGCGATCGGCCTCGCCGTCAGCGCCCCGTTCAGCTTTACCAGCGATTACGACCCGTCGGGCTGGCAGCGTTATTCGGCGATTCGCAGCCGGCTGATCACGCTCGACATCCAGCCTTCGCTCGCCGTCGCGGCCACCGACTGGCTGAGCGTCGGCGCGGCGCTCAACATCGAATATAGCGACGCCTGGCTGTCCAACGCGCTGCCCAATCTGGCGCCGGGCTCGCCCGACGCCCGGCTTCGGCTGACCGGCAACGGCTGGGACCTGGGCTGGAGCGCCGGCGTCCAGCTCCGCCCGGCCGAGCGGGTGACGATCGGCCTCGCCTACAAATCGGCGGTCGAGCACAAGCTCGAGGGCCCGGTCGATATCAGCGGCCTCGCCGGGCCGCTCGCCGCGCGCAATATCAACGCTCCGACGACGGCGCGCTTCACGACTCCGTGGCAGCTGACCGCCGGCGCCCGCATCGGAGTGACCCCGGGGCTGACCCTGAATGCCCAGGCCGTCCGTTTCGGCTGGAGCAAGTTCGACAGCATCGACATCGGCGCTCCGCTGAGCAGCGCGATCGTCCAGAATTACAAGGATACGTGGAGCGTCGCCTTCGGCCTCGACCAGGAGCTGGGCAAAAAGCTGACCCTGCGCGCCGGAATCCAGATCGATCCGACCCCGACCCGCGACTCGTTCCGCAATCCGCGAGTCCCCGACGGCGACCGAATCGATTACAATGTCGGCGCCAGCTACCGGCTGAGCAAACGGATCGCCGTCGACGCCGCCGCCGGCTATACCGACCTGGAAAACGGCCCGATCGGCCGCGACGAGCGCTTCTACGCCGGCACCCCCGCCCAGACCGACGTGCTGACCGACGGCCGAGCCCAAGACCAGCACGTGATCGTCCTCGCCATGGGCGGCAGGATCAGCTTCTAGGAGGCCTGCTCCATCGGCGGACTGGCGCTTGTGAGGCGTCGGGACCTTTGAGCCGGTCAGTCGAATTTGACGTGGCGCCACTCGTCCTTGGTCATGCACACGCGCTTCGCGCCGAGGCGGTTGGCGCTCGATTCGATGGTCCGGCAGATTTTCTTGGGCGGCTCGGCCGGCTTGGCGGCGGGCGCGGCAGCTTCCGTCGCACCTTCCCCGCTGGCGGGAACGGCGGCAGGATCGGCCGCCGCGGCCGGAGCGGCAGCGGCGAGAAACAGAAAGGCCGCGCTCGAAGCGCGCACGAAAAGCCGGTGCAAGTGCATGACAATCCTTGGAAAAAGCTGCCCCCAACGGGCCCGGCCACAAAGCCGATTCAGGGCGCTGCGTCAAGCCGGGAGTGTGAGGGGTTGACATGGCCCCCGGGCCCTCTCTCCCGCTTTAGCGCATTGCGGTCGCCATTACCCGTCACCCCAGCGAAGGCTGGGGTCCATGCTGCATGGCCATCCCGAGGGAGCGACGATGCCGCATAGATTCCCGCCTTCGCGGGAATGACGGAGCACGGGGTGGACGCCTCCGGGATTCTGCCCTTCCAACTGGACGGTCAACGGCCGCCCGGCATTACCGTCACCCCGGCGAAGGCTGGGGTCCATTCTGCATGTCCATCCCAAGGCGGGAGCGACGATGCCGCATGGATTCCCGCTTTCGCGGGAATGACGGAGGAGGGGGTGGACAAGGCCTCCGGGATTCTGCCTTCCAACCAGGCGGTCAACGGCCGCCCGGCATTACCGTCACCCCAGCGAAAGCTGGGATCCATGCTGCACATCCATCCCAAAACGGGAGCGACGATGCCCATGATTCCCGCCTTCGCGGGAATGACGGGATACGGGTTCCGATCCTCGGCTGCCGAGGTCAGCGCCGGTCCTAGCTGCCGGACCCGCCCGTATCGCCGCCGCTGCTGCCGCCCGAGGCGGAGGCGCCGGCGCTCTTGCGGCCGCCTCCGCGGCCGCCGCCGGTCGCCGCCTTGCGTCCCGAGCTGCCCGTCGATCCGCTCGCTCCCGAACGGCCCTTGCT
This sequence comes from Sphingomonadales bacterium, assembly GCA_034668585.1. GTDB lineage: Bacteria > Pseudomonadota > Alphaproteobacteria > Sphingomonadales > Sphingomonadaceae > Allosphingosinicella. The sequence continues at coordinate 16,652 of JAXDPB010000042.1, forward strand.
CCCCGAGGCGGCGGCGCCCGAAGGGGCGGCCTTCTTGGCGCGGGTCCCCGATCCCGACGAGGCGGCGGAGCCGCCGCCGGTCTTGCCGCGGCCGCCCGAAGCCTTGGCGCCTCCGGCAGCACCGGCCGACGCGGTCCGGGCGCGGGCGCCGGAGCTCTTGGCGGTCCCGCGCGACGCGCTCGCCTTCGCACCGGAAGCTCTCGGCGCCGCTTTGGCCCGGCCGGAAGTCCCGCCGCTCTTGCGCCCCGACGACGAAGGGGCTGCGCCGCCCCCGGAAGCACCGCCGCTCTCCGCCTCGCCGGCGAGCAGGCGCCGAACCGCGTCGGTCGCGGCGGTGACGATCGCGGCGCCGATCTTGCTGGCGCTGTCGGCGGCCGCCTCGGCGGTATCGAGAGCGTCGCGGCCGGCGTCGCGCACCGTCTTCCTGACTCGCGCGTTGGCGGTCAGCGCCGCCGCGGCGGTCACCAGGCCGGCCGCGAGCATCGAGCGGGCCACCGGATTCTGAGCGAGGTCGGCGGCGCGCTGGCCGGCTTCCTTGAGAGCGTCGGCGTAACCGCTGGATCCGCCCTTCCGCTTCGAGCCGCCCGAGCCGCCCTGGTCCGATTTCTTATCCGCCATGTCGGTCTCCAATCTTGTAACTGACGCGTAACAAGACGAGCGGAGCGGCCACTGGTTCCCTGAGGGCCGCACCCGCCCTTATGAAGAAGGGCCGCCCTCGCGGACGGCCCTCCCTTTGTCGTTCGCGAGCCGAAGGGCTAGCTCTGGTCGCTCTCGAACTCGACCCCGCTTTGGCCCTGGCCGCGGTCCTGGTTGGACTGCTGGTCCTGCTGGAACTCGACGTCCGAGCCGCCTTCGCGCTGCGACTGGCCGCCCTGCTGCTGCTGCTGGAAGCCGCCCTGCTGGCCGCCCTGCTGCTCCTGCTGGAAGCCGCCCTGGCCGCCTGACTGGCCGCCCTGCTGTTCCTGCTGGAAGCTGCCCTGGCCGCCTGACTGGCCGCCCTGCTGGTCCTGCTGGAAGCTGCCCTGGCCGCCCGACTGGCCGCCCTGCTGGTCCTGCTGACCGCCGGCGCCGCCGCGGCCGCCGCCCTGGGCTTCGTCGGAATCCTCGCCGCGCGACTGGCCGCCGGAGCTGCCGCCGCCCTGGCGAAGGTCGCCGCCGCCGGTGCCGCTCTGGCCGCCATCCTGCTGGCCCTGGTTGTTCTGCTGGTTGTCGGCATTGCCGAAGCCGCCGCCGCTGCCGCCGGTCTGGTCGGTCCCGGGGGCGCCGCCCTGCTGGCCGCTCTGCTGCTGCGGGTCGCGATTGCCGCCGAACTGGCCGCTGTCGCCGCCCGATTGCGATTGCTGCAGGCCGCTGCCCGTGGTGCCGTCCTGGTTGTTCTGATTGGCCATGTTTCTTGCTCCTGCGAGTGAACCGGAAGCCTGATCAACGTTAAGATACGGCCTTGGCTCCATGGCCAGCGCCGGAATGGTGCCGGCGCGCGCCGCGCCGCGATTCAGCCTCGCCCATTGGACCCGCACCGCTTCGCGGCGGGGAGGAGAGCTCAGATCTTCTCACCCCGGCCGTTATCGTCGTAGCGATAGGGCTCGCCGTCGGGATTGACCGGGTCGCGGCCAGGCTGGACGACCGGCTTCGAATCGTCGCCGCGGCCCTTCGCCGCCTCGACGTCCTCCGGAATCTCATTGTGCCGGGCTTCGTCGCTGCCCGGGAGGGGATGGCCCTTGCCGCTCATCTTCAGACCCCCTCGTCCGGATCGATCGGGCGCTCATCCGCCTCGTCGGCGCCGCGCGGCCCGTGCGGAGGCTCGGCGCCGGCGCCGGCCATCGGGTCCTGGTCGTAATCCTCGTCGGGATTGCCGCCGCCGCCCGCGCCCGAGCCGGAGCCGTGCACTTCGCCGCTCTCCGGATCGAAGCTGGCGGGGTGTCCCCGCTCGATGTCGCTGTCGGCCATCTCTTCGGCTCCTTCCGCCCGGTGAACGTCCCGCCGCTTATTGCCGTTCCGCCACGGACCCTTAGCCACTCGCCGCGGGTTGAAGCCCCACACCCCAAGCAGGAGCAGCCGCATGTTCAACGAGCACGACGTCACCGTCCTCAACAGCCTCATCGAAACCACCATCGACAGCGTCGACGGCTATCGCCATTCCGCCGGCCAGGCGACCAACGAGCAATTCTCCGAAATCTTCCGCAACCGCGCCCAGGAGCGTGAGCAGGTCGTCGCCCGCCTGCGCGAGCGGGTCCGGGAGCTCGGCGGCACGCCCGAGGAGGACGGCGGCCTGCTCGCCAAGGCGCACCGCCAGTTCCTGTCCTTGCGCGACGCCGTCACCGGCCGCGACGACAAGGCCGTGATCGCCGAGGTCGACCGGGGCGAATCCTACCTCAACGGCAAATGGGAAACCGCGCTGGCCGACACCGAATTGTCGTCCGAGACCCAGCGCCTGATCCGCGAATGCTACCAGTCGGTCCGCTCCGGCCACGACCAGTGGGAGCAGATGAACAGGCAGATCAGCGCGAGCTGAAGGGGATCCTCCTCCCCGCGGCGTCAGCCGCGGGGAGGATCGAGCAGGTCGGGCCGCCCTTCGTTGGCCCGCCGCAGAAGCATCTTCTCCTGCTGCTGGCGCTGGAGCTGCTCATCGTAAAGGTGGGGGGCGCGGCCCTGGTCGGGGGGGAGCTTGCTGGTCACGGCGTCTAAACGCCCCGATCCTGCCCACCGTTCCTCGCCTCCGGACGAGTTGAAGGGCCGCCGCACCGAAGCGCGGCGACCCTCCGAACATGGTCAGCGGCCGGATGGCTCCAGCCCGGGAGACCACAGGAAGGCTAGGCCTTCATCTCCCGAACGAGCAGAACCGACCTCTCTGCTGAACCATGAGACATCGGATCACCTCCTTTCGCTTTGTTGAAGACAAGGCGAACATGAATCATCGCGAATCGCGGTTCAAGCCTTGTTTTCATTTTTTTTCCGTCTAGATTCTTCGCTTCCGCGCGGCGCCTGAAACAGCTTCAACTTCGGCAATCTTCCGCGACCCGACCGGGTTCCGGCCATGCCGGAAGTATCATCGTCCTCCCCATCACCTCGACCGAGAAGCGGCCCCGGCTGAAGGCCATC
>JAXDPB010000043.1:0-4461 GCA_034668585.1 Sphingomonadales bacterium
CCGCGCCGGACGCTACGCCGCGACGAGCTCGCCGCGGCGCCGCCGGTCGCCAAGGCCGCCGTGCGCCCCAAGGCCAAGCGCACCGACCGCCAGCGCGACAGCGACTTCTTGCAGACTCAGGGCGGGATTTACTAGCTCAGGGACAGTCACTTTTCCGCGCAGCGGCGGGAAACCGGCAACTTCGTGCGGAAAAGTGACTGTCCCCACTACGGAAGGAACTCGATGCGCGCCGAAGCGCAAGCCCATGTCGACCGAATCCGGTCGGCTCTAGACCTGCTCCGCCGGTTCCTCGATTGGGATCGCGCCTTGCGGCGACTCGACGAGCTCAACGCGAAGGTCGAGGACCAGAGCCTGTGGAACGATCCCAGGGCCGCGCAGGAGGTGATGCGCGAGCGCCGCCGGCTTGACGAAGCGATCGGCGCGACCCGGGCGATCCAGCAGGAGCTGGACGATATTGTTGAGCTGATGGAGATGGCCGAGGCCGAAGGCGACGAGGCGCTGGTGAGCGATGCCGTCGCCTCCCTCGCGACCCTGGCCGAGCGGGCGGAACGGGACAAGGTGACCGCCCTCCTCGCGGGCGAGGCCGACGCGAACGACACCTATGTCGAGGTCAATGCCGGCGCCGGCGGCACCGAGAGCCAGGACTGGGCGGAGATGCTCCAGCGCATGTACACCCGCTGGGCCGAGCGACGCGGGATGAAGGTGGAGCTGGTCGATTATCATGCCGGCGAGCAGGCCGGAATCAAGTCGGCGACCTTGCTGCTCAAGGGCGAGAATGCCTATGGCTATGCCAAGACGGAAAGCGGCGTCCACCGCCTGGTGAGGATCAGCCCCTATGACAGCTCGGCCCGCCGCCATACCAGCTTCGCCTCGGTCTGGGTCTATCCGGTGATCGACGACGATATCGACATCGAGGTCAACGAGGCGGAGCTTCGAATCGACACCTATCGCGCCTCGGGGGCGGGCGGGCAGCACATCAACACCACCGACAGCGCCGTCAGGATCACCCATCTGCCGAGCGGCATCGTCGTCGCCTGCCAGAACCAGCGCTCGCAGCACAAGAACCGCGCCGAGGCGATGAAGATGCTCAAGGCGCGGCTCTACGAGGCGGAGCTCCAGCGCCGCGAAGCGGCCGCCGATGCCGAGCATGCCGCCAAGACCGACATCGGCTGGGGCCACCAGATCCGCTCCTACGTGCTCCAGCCCTATCAGCTGGTGAAGGACCTCAGGACCGGAGTTACCTCCACCTCTCCGTCCGATGTGCTCGACGGAGCGCTCGACCCCTTCATGGCCGCCGCTTTGTCGCAGCGGGTGACGGGCGAAAAGGTCGAGGTCGAAGATGTGGAGTAAGCCGCTCCTTCTCGCTTTGCTGGTGCTGGCCGCCTGCGAGAAGCCGGCCGAGCAATCGCCTTTCCCGAAGCCGAACCGGCCGGTCTCGCCGATCGTCTCGCCCCGCTATTCGAACGAGGACACCCGCGACAGCGTCGGCGAGGCCGAGACGGTGATGAAGCTCGCCGACCGGCGCGAGGGGAGGTCGGTCGCCGATATCGGCGCCGGCGAAGGCTATTATACGGTGCGGCTGGCGCCCCTGGTCGGCGCCAAGGGCCGGGTGCTCGCCGAGGACATCGTTCCCGAGACCCGCGACGCCCTGGCGCGGCGGGTCCAGCGCGAGAATCTCGACAATGTCGCGGTGAAGCTCGGCCGGCCGAACGATCCGCAGCTGCCCGACGGCTCGTTCGACCGGATCCTGATGATCCACATGTACCACGAGATCGAGAGCCCCAGCGAGTTCCTCTGGCACGTCCGCGACGACCTTAAGAAGGGCGGGCGGGTCGTGGTGGTCGATGCCGACCGGACCACGGACCGGCACGGCACTCCGCCGCGCCTGCTGATCTGCGAATTCGCCGCTTTGGCCTATGAGCTCACCCGCTTCGAGCGGCTGACCGACAGCGAATCCTATTTCGCCCAGTTCGAGCCGGCCGGACCCAAGCCCGAGCCGGGCAAGATCCCGAGCTGCCCGGCCTAGAGCAGGCCGAGGGCCTGGAAGCTGCGGCACTCGGCGCCGGCGAAGACCAGATGGTCGAACAGCCGGATGCCGACCGCCGCGGCCGCCTCGGCGAGTCGGCGGGTCGCCGCCAGGTCGGCCTCGCTCGGCGACGGGTCGCCGCTGGGATGGTTGTGGGCGAGGATGATCGCGCTCGAGCCGAGCCTAAGCGCCGTCGCCACGATGGCGCCCACGGGCAGCTCGGCCTCGTCCGCCGCCCCCTGCTCCTCGAGCGTCACCGCCAGCATCCGGTGGCCCGGATCGAGATGAAGCACGGCGATCCGCTCCCCCTGCGCGGCGGCGAAGATCGGCGCGAGCAGGTCGGCGGCGTCGGAGGCAGTGCGGATGAACATCGCCCCGCTCATGCCATCCTCGGCGCTCCGAAGGCGGCCGACCTGCTCCAAAACGGATAGGATATGGAGGAGACTGGTCCACCTTGGAAACTAGCCGAGGTCCGGCCATAGAAGGGCGATGCAGCCCTATCTCCAGCTCATTTCCCGAATCCTCGACGAAGGCGTGTCGCGGGAGGACCGCACGGGCACCGGCACCCTCTCCGTCTTCGGCCACCAGATTCGCTTCGACCTGTCCCAGGGCTTCCCGCTCGTCACCACCAAGAAGCTCCACCTGCGCTCGATCTTCATCGAATTGCTCTGGTTCCTGAGGGGCGACACCAACATCGCCTGGCTGAAGGAGAACAAGGTCAGCATCTGGGACGAATGGGCCGACGAGAAGGGCGATCTCGGCCCGGTTTACGGCAAGCAGTGGCGCGACTGGGAAGGCCCGGACGGCCGCCACTTCGACCAGCTCCAGACCTTGCTCGACACGATCAACGCCAATCCCGGCTCGCGGCGCCAGATCGTCTCCGCCTGGAACCCGGCCGATGTCGACAGGATGGCGCTGCCCCCCTGCCACCTCCTCTTCCAGACCTATGTCGCCAAGGGGAGGCTCAGCCTCCAGCTCTACCAGCGCAGCTGCGACGTCTTCCTCGGCGTTCCGTTCAACATCGCCAGCTATGCCCTGCTCACCCACATCCTGGCCCAGCAGGCCGGGCTCGAGCCGGGCGACTTCGTCTGGACCGGCGGCGACTGCCACCTCTATTCGAACCACCTCGACCAGGCCCGCCTTCAGCTCGCCCGCGAGCCGCGGCCGCTGCCGACCCTGACGATCACGCGGCGCCCGCCGGGGATCGACCAGTACGAATATGGGGATTTCGAGATCAGCGGCTACGACCCCCATCCGCATATCGCGGCCCCGGTGGCGGTGTGATCACCATCGTCGTCGCCCGCGCCCGCAACGGCGTCATCGGCAAGGGCGGCGGCCTGCCCTGGAGGATTTCCGCCGATCTGAAGCATTTCAAGGCGGTGACGATGGGCAGCGCCATGGTTATGGGACGCAAGACCTTCGACAGCCTGCCCAGGCTCCTCCCGGGCCGCCGCCATATCGTCGTCACCCGCGATCGATGCTGGCAGGCCGAGGGCGCGGAGGCGGTTCACTCGGCGGAGGAAGCACTGAAGCTCGCCGGGGCCGATCCGGTCAGCATCATCGGCGGCGGCGAGATCATCACCCTCTTCCTGCCGCGGGCGGACGCGGTCGAGCTGACCGAGGTGCATATCGACGCCGAAGGCGACACTTTCATGCCGCCCTTCGACCCGGAAGAGTGGCGGGAGGTCTCACGAACCAACCATCCCGCCGAGGGCGACGGCCCCGCCTTCAGCTTCGTTCGTCTGGAGGGGGCTTCCCGCTAGGCAGCCCCGCCCTCCTTTCCTATACGCGAGCTTATGGAGCGGCTTGACGGCGGCTCGGCGGTTCCGGAGCGGCTTCGCGGGGGCATCGTCGCGCTCGGCAATTTCGATGGTTTCCACAAGGGGCACCAGGCCGTGGTCGGCCGGGCGGTCGAGCTCGCGCGCGCCCAGGGGCGGCCGGCGCTGGTCGCCACCTTCGAGCCTCACCCGATGCGCTTCTTCCGGCCGGATTCGCCCTGGTTCCGGCTCACGCCGATGGAGCAGCGGGCCAGGCTGATCGAGGCGGTCGGAGTCGACGCCATGTTCGTCTTCGGCTTCGACGCCGCCTTCGCCGCGCTCACGCCCGAGCAATTCGCCACCGACTGGCTGGCCCGAAAGATCGGCGCCTCGGGCGTGGTGACGGGCGGCGACTTCACTTTCGGCAAGAATCGCGGCGGCGACGTCGACCTGCTTCGGACGCTCGGCGCGGAGCTTGGGATGAGCGCGGAAGCGGTCGCGCCGGTCACCGACGAGGGGGAACCCGTCTCCTCGACACGCATCCGCCAGGCGCTTCGGGCGGGCGATTGCGAGACCGCCGCACGCCTCCTTACCCGCCCATTCACGATCGGAGGCGTGGTCGAGCATGGCGACAAGCGCGGCCGCACGATCGGCTATCCGACCGCCAATCTCGGCCTC
>JAXDPB010000044.1:0-9325 GCA_034668585.1 Sphingomonadales bacterium
GAGGCTGCCTGTCGTGACGGCGGACCGCGCCTGGCTGCAGGTGGCGGATGCCGTGGCGGTCGAGGTGAGGCTGATCCGCTAGCGTCTTTCGTCTCCGACTCCACCCATTCCCGATAAGCCGCCGGCGACTGGACGATCGGCCACGCCACCGCCGCCGGCACGTCATAGCTGTGCAGCTCGGCCAGGCGGGCGATCAGCGCGTCGGCCAAATCCGAGCGCGTCTTGAACAGGGTGGCGACTTCGCCGGCCTCTTCGACGGCGCCCTGCCAGCGGTAGATGGAATGGCAGGCGCCGAGGATGTTCGCGCAGGCGGCGAGCCGCTCCTCGACCAGCGTCCGGGCGACGCGGCGGGCTTCCTCGTCCGAAGCGAAGGTGGCGTAGACGGTGACGATGCCGCTCATGCTTCGCGCTCCCCCAGCCGGTGCGCCGTCACCAGCGTGGCGGCGAGCAGAAGCACGGCCGTCGCCTGGTGGGCGGCGGCGATCCACAGCTCGACGCCCGAGAGCAGGGTGGAGATGCCGAGCAGGATCTGGAGCGCGACGAGGGCGGCGAGCAGGATCGCCGCGTGCCCGTGCCCCTTGAGCCAGGCGGCTCGCGCCAGCACCAGGGCCGCCGCCGCGACGGCGAAGGCGAGCCAGCGGTGGACGAACTGGACCATGATCGGATTGTCGGCGAAATTGCGAAGGAACGGCTCGAGCAGGGGCGCTTCGCTCGGGAACCATCGGTCGCCCATCTTCGGCCAGCTCGAATAGGCATAGCCGGCGTCGAGGCCGGCGACATAGGCGCCAAACATCAGCTGAAGGAACAGGACCGACAGCATCCAGATCGCCGCCGTCGGCATCCGCGCCGGCCGGGCGCCGGGCGCCCCCGCGAGTCGGAGCAAGTCCAGCGCCACCCAGAGGAGGACGGCGAAGATCGTCAGGGCCATGAGGAGATGGACGGCGAGACGGATGTGGCTGACGTCGGGCCGGTCGACCAGGCCCGAGGCCACCATCCACCAGCCGATCGCCCCCTGCGCGGCGCCGAGGCCGAGGATGAAGACGAGCTTCCAGCCATAGCCGCTCGGGATCGCCCGCTTCCACGCGAACCAGGCGAGCGGAAGCGCGAAAGCGAGGCCGATGACCCGGCCGAGCAGCCGGTGGACATATTCCCAGAAATAGATCGACTTGAAGTCGGCGAGGCTCATTCCGTTGTTGACCAGCTGATATTGCGGGCTGCTCTTGTAGGCGGCGAACTCGGCCGCCCAGGCGGAGTCGCCGAGCGGCGGGATCGCGCCCGACAAAGGCTGCCAGCGGACGATCGAAAGGCCGGATTCGGTCAGCCGGGTGATTCCCCCGACGACGACCATCAGGAAGACCAGCGCGGCGACTCCGAGCAGCCATAAGGCGATGGCGGTCGGGCGCGGCGACGGCGTTGCGGGAGCGGCGGCGGCGGAGCTGGCCATGGCGGGCGATATGGCGGTCGAGCCGGGGAAAGCCAATGCAACTTTTTGTGGAATGTTATGTTGTATCTTCACCGTTGCGGAGCTATAACCACCGCGGTCAAAGGAGAGCGGCGAGTTACGATGTTCGCGAAGGCGGGAGCAAATGGGTCGATGGACCGGATGGCGATCGCGCTGTCCGGGCTGTGCCTCGTCCATTGCCTGGCGAGCGCGATCTTCGTCGCCATGCTCGCCTCGGCGGGCGGAATCCTGCTCCACCCGGTCATCCACGAAGTCGGCCTCACCATCGCCATCGGCCTCGGCATGCTCGCGCTCGGCCGCGGCATCCTCGAGCACGGGTTCATGATGCCCTCGGCCGTCGGCGGCCTCGGCCTCGGAGTGATGGCCGGCTCGCTCGGCCTGCCCGAGGACGGCACCGGAACGATCTACACGATCGTCGGAGTGGCGATCCTCGCTCTCGGCCACGATTTGAACCGCCGAGCGGTGATCTGACCGCTTAGCCGCGTCATTGCGAGGAGCGAAGCGACGCGGCAACCTACCCCTCTCCACCGCCGCTGACTGGATTGCTTCGCTGCGCTCGCAATGACGGCGACCTGTCCCCCTCCCTTGTTCCGGCTCCGCAAAAGCCTTACCTTGCGCCCATGGCGCACACCCACCACCACGAGGCGCACGAAGGCGCTTCCCTCATGCAGGCGGCGCAGTCGTCGATGGAGAAATCCGGCGAGCAATGGACTCAGATGCGGTCCGCCGTGTTCGAGGCGCTGGCCGGCTTCGACCGCCCCGCCTCGGCCTACGACATCGCCGACCAGGTCTCCAAGTCGCAGGGGCGGCGGGTGGCCGCCAACAGCGTCTACCGGATCCTCGATCTTTTCGTCGGCGCCAACCTTGCCCGCCGGGTCGAGAGCGCCAACGCCTATGTCGCCAACGACCATCCCGACTGCCTGCACGACTGCATCTTCCTGATCTGCGACACGTGCGGCAACACCACCCATCTCGACGACGACAAGCTGTCCGGCGGAGTGCGCGCCGCGGCGACCCAGGCCGGCTTCACGCCCGACCGGCCGGTGATCGAGGTGCGGGGCACCTGCCCGGATTGCAAGGAGGGCTGAGGCCCGCGTGCGAAAGCGCGAGACGCTGAACGGGCCGCGTTGCGGCTCGGCGATCGGTTGCGGCCAGGGCCTCGTCCCGGGCGAGGCGAGGTGACCCGGGAGGCGGTATCGCTCAGCGACCAATTCATCGCCGACTACCGCGAAGGCGGGCTGATCTTCTTCACCGGCGCCGGAGCGTCCTGGGATTCGGGCGCGGCGATGCCGCCGGAAATCCTCAGGGCTTCGGCGGAGCTCTTCCTGCCGACCGGCCCGCGCTATGCGAAGGACCTGGCGGAAGTGCTCCAGGGAAAGGGGGCCGCGGGCGCGCCGCTGGACGGCATCCAGCCGGAAATCTTCTACGAGAACCTGCTTGCCGTCGCCGACGATCCAGCGGCGCTTATTCTCTGGCGGGCCTTGTCTCCGCATTGGCTGGGCAGCCGCGGGACTCGGCTTGAACCCAATGGCAACCACTTCGCCATCGCCGCTCATGCCGCCCGCCACGGCCTGCCTGTCTTTACGGTGAATTTCGACATGCTGTTCGAGACGGCCGCCGGGCAGCTCGGCATTCCGATCGACGTCACGGTCGTTCGGCCCGGCGAGGCCGTCCGTCGCACCGGGTTCGAGAAAGGCGTCATGAGCCTGTTCAAGCTGCACGGGTCCATCCTCGTGGACGGCCGCGAAGCGCTGGACAGCCTGGGGACGACCATGCAGGCCATATCGGCCGTCAACCAGCCCATGCTGGACCTGCTCGCAACTTTCGCGCGCAGCCACACCCTCGCCTTCGTCGGGTATAGCGGCTGCGACATCGATTATTTCCCGGTCCTGGCGGGAAGCGAGTTCGCCCGCCCGCCTTACTGGTTCAACCCGCTCGGGGATCCGGTGACGCGGAGCCACGCCGAGCGGCTCGGAGCCCGCATCCTGGACGACTATCCTGCGAAAACATTCGCCCGGCTCGAACCCGATTTGCCGGTGCCGGAGCGGCTGGATAGCGCTTCTCTACTTGAGGAGCTCAAGGCGTCGGTGACGCTGCGCCTCGCCGATCGCCAAAAGCTCTATTTCCTGGCGCTCTGCCTGCACAGCGTCGGGCGGAACGACGCCGCCGGCCGCATCCTCGCGGAGCTGGGACAGGAAATGGCGGGGCTGCCGCCGGACAATCGCGTCGGGGCGCTGCTGCTGCGGGCCCGGGTGGAGGATTGCACCTCGGACTATATCAGGTCGGCGGCGAGCGCGCGGGCCGCGTTGCGGGCCGTGAAAGCGGCCGTGCAAGCGGGCGCCATCGACGAAGCCCAATATGTCGGCCTTCGAGCGCGCGGCCTCTATCACCTGGGCATGGCTCGCCAGCAGCAAATCGGCCCGAGCATCGCCTACGGAGATCCTTCGGTCGACTGGCGGCCGGGCCTCTCCGCGATGCTGGGTCGACTCCTCGCGGGCATTTTCCTGTCGATCCGCCTCTCCCTGGCGAAGCGCCGGCTGCATCGGCTCGCGGGCGGGGTCCGGCGCCTGGAATTCCTTCGCGCCGAGCATGCGATAAACGATCACACGATCATGCTTCTGGGCGGGGTCATGACCATGTTGGAACGATTTCGGATGACCCGGCTGCCCCCGGTCAGGGCGGCGTTCATCGCGCTTGTCTCGGGAATTCGCCGGCAGGCTTCCCGAAGCGGCGATTATTACAGTTACGCGCATGCGCTCAAATATCTGAATCGCCTGCGGCGAGTGGAGATGCCGGTCGAAGCGATCGAAACCTATGGGCTTCTTCGTGATCCGCTGAATTATGCGTTGGTCTGCCGCGACGCGGGGGTTCGCCATCTGCAGGACGGCGATCGCCCGCGGGCGGCTTATGCCTTTCGCCTCGCGCTCGACGCGTCGCTCGCCTGCGGCAGCCGTTCGACGGCCCTGAAGAGCCTGGTCGGACTGGCCTCGGCCGGTGCCTTGACCGAGGATGACCGCCGGGACCTGCGCGCATTGGGCGCTCGCCTGGAGGGGGCCGGCTACGTCCGCTACTGGCGCGAAAAGGCGCGAGCGGCGGCGGACGATCTTCAGCCGTCCGACCGCTCGTAATCGGCTCGTCGTCGAAGGGTCCGAGGTCGCCTCAGGCGCGGCCCGTCTTGGCCGACGCGCGTTTCTTCGGAGCCGGGGCCGCGGCCGATTTCGGCCCTTCGCGAAGCCGCCCGGATTCGCCGCGGCCCGCGGGCGCCATCGGATTATCGCAAATGAATCAAAGGGTCGGAACGCTCCGGGCGGTCGGATGTTTGGGTTCGCGTTCCACAAAATGCGAGGCCGGCTCCCGATGGCAGAGCAAGAGGAAGTTGCGTCCATTCCACTCGTCGAGGAGCGGATCGACGTCTCCAGGAAGGAAGTGGAAACCGGGCGCCTGCGGGTGCGAATCTCAGTCGACGAGCGCGAGGAGCAGGTCGCGGCCGAGCTCGCCCGCGACGAGGTCGAGATCCGGCGAGTTCCGAAGAACCAGGCGCTGACCGAGATACCGGGGGTCCGCACCGACGGCGATGTCACGATCATCCCGGTCGTCGAGGAGCAGCTGGTCGTTGAGAAAAGGCTCGTCCTCGTCGAGGAAATCCATGTCGTCCGCAAGAGCGAGACCGAGCGGCGCGAGATTCCGGTGACCCTGCGCTCCGAGCGGGCGGACATCGAGCGCGAGCGGGAAGGCGGCGCCACCACCGGCGCCCGCTGGCGGCCCTCATGAGCGGCCGGACGCCGCATGGGCCCGGGCCGCGCTTCGGCGCGGCCGAGATCGTCGCCGGCGGCGCCAGGGTGGCGGTCCGCTCGGAGCCACCGCCCGCAGCGGACCTTGCCGACAGCGCTCCCTCCATCTCGGAAGCCGAGGCTTCGAAGGCGGGCCTCTTCCGGCCCCGGCTGATCGAGTTCGGCGAGACCTGTCGGGAGACGGCCGTCGCCGCCCGGCCGTTCGTCCGCGAGGAGCTGGTCGTCGGCAGGACCGTCGGCCGGCGGGTCGAGCGGATCGAAGAGACGGTGCGCCGGACCGAGGTCGAGGTCGAGGACCTGCCGCCGCGCGCCGGCGAAGACAAATCCTGAAGCCCCCTCGCGGGCTCGGCTTCAGTCACGAAAGAACGGGGAACCCAAGTGAAGGAGAGTAGAGTATGTCCCGGACCGTAACTGCCCTGTACGACACCAGAGCCGAAGCCGAGGCGGCGCGCCGGCGCCTGTCCTCCGCCGTCGACGTCGAGAATGTGAAGGTCATTGACGGCCAGTCGCAGGATTCCGGCGGCGGCGGTCTCGGCGACCATTATCTGTCGAACGACGATCGTCACGCTTATGGCGAAGCGCTTCGCCGCGGCGGCGCCCTGCTCTGCGCCGAGGTCGACGGCGACGCCGACCGCGACCGGATCGTCCAGGCGCTCGAGGAGACTCCCGGCATCGACCTCGAAGAGCGGCAGCGCAGCTGGCAGCAGGAAGGCTGGACTCCTTATTCCCAGGCTCGGGAGGGTTCGGGCCAGGGCTTCGCCGGATCCGCCTCCGGGGCGGTCGAGGAGGAGCGGATCCCGATCGTCGACGAGGAGCTTCGCGTCGGCAAGAGGGAGATCGAACGCGGCGGCGCCCGGGTGCGGTCCTACGTACGGGAGGTTCCGGTCCGGGAGGAGGTGACTCTTCGCGAGGAGCATGTCCAGGTCGAGCGCCGCCCCGTCGACCAGGCGGCCGGGACCGCCGCCACGGCGACCGACGACATGCTTCGGGACCGCACCATCGAGATGGTCGAGCGGGCCGAGGAAGCCGTCGTCCAGAAGGTCGCCAACGTGCGCGAGGAAGTGGTCGTCACCAAGACCGCCGAGGAGCGGACCGAGCAGATCCAGGACACGGTGCGCCGCACCGAGGTCGACGTCGAGGACGGCCGCGAGGCGGGCGACCGCTCGGCGTTCGGAGGCTTCGGCGGCAATTCCGGCTCCGGCGGCAGCTCCGCTCGCTGATCTCGAGGGGGGGCGGGAGGAGCCGGCCTCCTCCCGCCCCTCTTCGTCCACACCCGCTCCGGCGGGATCACAGGCCGCCCGGCAACCTGCCCAACCGGGCCAAACAGGAGGAAAATCGATGAACGCCACCCTCAAGAAAGCCGCCTTGGTCGCGGCCGCCGCCTTCGCCTTCGCCCCCGGCGCGGCGCTGGCTCAGAACGACACGGCCGGCACGGCCAGCTACGACAGCACGGCCAACGCTCAATATGCTCCCGTCCGGGAAGACGATCACGACTTTCCCTGGGGCCTGCTCGGGCTGCTCGGCCTCGCCGGCCTGCTCGGCCTGAGGCGCAAGGACAACGACATCCACGTCGACGCCCGCCGCGACAACCGGCCCTGAACCGGGAGCGCCCCGGCCGCCAGGCCGGGGCGCCTTCGCTTCGGGAAGACAGGTTACAGTCATCTAGAACATTGTAATGTCGGTCTTTCGGCGGATGCTGCCGCCGCGGGGCCGGCATATGCTATTCTGGGTACGGGAGAACAGGGACCGTCTGAGATCGGCCGGCGCGGTCGCGCTGCTCCACGCCCTGATCGCCTATGTCCTCCTCACCGGCCTCGGCTACGGCCCGCCGAGCCCGGTCCCCGACGCCCTGAAGCTCTTCAACATCGCCGAGGCGCCGCCGCCGCCGCCGCCGGCCAGGCCCGCTCCGCCCGACGTCGAAAAGAAAACCCGCAAGGCGCGGCCGAAAAATGCCGAGGGCGCGGCCTCGCCGGCCAACCTCCGGAACACTCCGACCGAGATCATGGCGCCGCCGCCCGAAATCCGACTGCCGGTGCCGCCGCCCATCCCGGCCGCTCCGGCGCCCGGCCAGGGAAGCGCGGCGGCGGCGGGCGCGGCCAACGTGCCGGGCGTCGGCACCGGCAGCGGCGGCATCGGCACCGGCCTCGGCAGCGGCCGCTTCGGCAACGGCACCGGCGGCGGCGGCGGCGGCGGCGGCCGACCGGTCCGGGCGCGCTGGCTCAGCGGCGGCATCCGCGGCTCCGACTATCCCGATATCCCCTATCGCGCCCATGTCGGCGGAATCGTCCACCTGCGCTTCACCGTCGCTCCGAGCGGCCGGGTCAGCGACTGCGCCGTCACCCGCTCGAGCGGCAGCCGCGAGCTCGACTCGGTCACCTGTCGCCTGATCATGCAGCGCTTCCGCTACCGCCCCGCCCGCGACTCCGAGGGCCGGCCGATCGCCGAGACGGTCGTCGGCGAGCATGTCTGGGAGGTGGCGCGGGAGCCGCCGGATCGCTGGGTGGAGCCGGATGAGGAGGAGCCCGAGCGCCGCTGACCGGCCGTGCGGCGGCGCGGCAGATGCTGCGTCCTTCATCTTCCCTGCACATCATCCCCATTCGACAGCCGGCCCGTTTCGGGCTAGCGGGACCCGGCGACAGGGACCATATCCGCCAGCCATGACCGACCGCCCGAATACGCCCCTTCTCGACACCGTCGGAACGCCCGCCGAGCTTCGCCGCCTCAAGCCCGCTCAGCTGCGCCAGCTCGCCGAGGAGCTTCGCGCCGAAACCATCTCGGCGGTCTCGGTCACCGGCGGCCATCTCGGCGCCGGCCTCGGCGTGGTCGAGCTCACCGTCGCCCTCCATTACGTCTTCGACACGCCCGGCGACCGGCTGATCTGGGACGTCGGCCACCAGGCCTATCCGCACAAGATATTGACCGGCCGCCGCGACCGCATCCGCACCCTGCGCATGGGCGGCGGCCTGTCCGGCTTCACCCGGCGCTCCGAGAGCGAATACGACCCGTTCGGGGCGGCGCACAGCTCGACCTCGATCTCGGCGGCCCTGGGCTTCGCCGTCGCCAGCAAGCTCGACGACCGGCCGGGCCGGGCCATCGCCGTGATCGGCGACGGGGCGATGTCGGCCGGAATGGCCTATGAGGCGATGAACAACGCCCAGACCGCGGGCAATCGCCTGGTCGTCATCCTGAACGACAACGACATGTCGATCGCTCCGCCGGTCGGCGGCCTCTCCCATTACCTCGCCCGCTTGGTCTCCTCGCCCAAATATCTGACCCTTCGCCACCTCGCCCAGAAGCTCGCCCGCAAGCTGCCCAGGCGCCTTCACGTCATGGCCCGGCGCTGGGAGGAATATTCGCGGGGCTTCTGGACCGGAGGCACGCTCTTCGAGGAGCTCGGCTTCTATTATGTCGGCCCGGTCGACGGCCACAATATCGAGGGCCTCGTCCAGATCCTCGAAAACGTCCGCGACGCCGACGAGGGGCCGATGCTGGTCCACGTCGTCACCAAGAAGGGCAAGGGCTACGGCCCGGCCGAGGCGGCGGCCGACAAATATCACGGGGTGCAGAAGTTCGACGTCGTCTCCGGCGAGCAGGCCAAGGCCGAGCCCGGCCCGCCCAGCTACACCGCCGTCTTCGCCAGGGCGCTGACCGCCGAGGCGGAGCGCGACGGCAAGGTGGTCGCGATCACCGCCGCGATGCCGTCCGGCACCGGCCTCGACAAGTTCGGAGCCCGTTTCCCCGACCGCATGTTCGACGTCGGCATCGCCGAGCAGCACGCCGTCACCTTCGCCGCCGGCCTCGCCGCCCAGGGCTACCGCCCCTTCTGCGCCATCTACTCCACGTTCCTCCAGCGCGCCTACGACCAGGTCGTCCACGACGTCGCCATCCAGAACCTTCCGGTGCGCTTCGCCATGGACCGCGCCGGCCTGGTCGGCGCCGACGGCGCCACCCACGCCGGAAGCTTCGACCTCGCTTACCTCTGCACCCTGCCCAATTTCGTGGTGATGGCGGCGGCCGACGAGGCCGAGCTCGTCCATATGACCCACACCATGGCGCTCCACGACTCCGGCCC
>JAXDPB010000045.1:0-6532 GCA_034668585.1 Sphingomonadales bacterium
GGCGGTGACAGTCACCCAGTGACTGTCACTATTTCTCAGGAGGTGCCGATCTGAAGGATAGGGGCGGGGGAAAGGGGGGCGTGCACGGCCTGGCTCCTGATTGATGAGGAGCGCCCAACTGACCGCGGGGAGTTGCCGCCGTATGTCGCGGGCAGCGGAGAATTATGTCAATTGTTGCAGCGCAGAGTTTACGGAAAACGTTGATTCGTGCTGACATATTGCGCTAAACGAGGCAGACTGTGGCATAACTTGGCAAAGTTTGCCAAGGTCTATATCTCACGGCGGCATGGCTACGATGAACATCTCGCTCCCCGACAGCCTCAAGGGCTTCATCGACGAACAGGTCGCCGAGCGCGGCTACAGCACGAGCAGCGAGTATTTGCGCGAGTTGATCCGCAAGGACCAGGATCGCCAGCACCTGCGCAAGCTCCTCCTCGAGGGCGCGGCATCGCCGGTCGCCGGGCCGGCAGACGACGCCTATTTCGACCGGCTACGCAAGAGGATTGCGGACAAGGGCGCTAAGCGCGCGTGAAGCCTGTCGTCCTGCGCGATTCGGCCGAGCGGGACGTCGATGAGATTGCAGATCATTATACGATCGAGGCAGGGGAAGATGTG
Organism: Sphingomonadales bacterium; assembly: GCA_034668585.1. Taxonomy (GTDB): domain Bacteria; phylum Pseudomonadota; class Alphaproteobacteria; order Sphingomonadales; family Sphingomonadaceae; genus Allosphingosinicella. The sequence continues at coordinate 616 of JAXDPB010000045.1, forward strand.
GCTCAAGCCTTCGCCGGCGCGCTGCAGGCGGCCTTTCGCGCTATTGGCGAGCGGCCCCGGATCGGCTCCCCGCGCTTTTCCCATGAATTCGATCTTTCGGGTTTGAGGAGCCGCCGGCTGGGCCGATTTCCCTACTTCGTCTTCTATGTCGAGCGGGGTGACCATATCGATGTGTGGCGAGTCATCCATGTGAATCGGGACATTGGCCCGTCATTGACTGAGCCGGGCGATTGACCCCAGTCCAGCGTGGCCGGCTTATCAGCGCTTGCCCCCCGCTCCCGCCTCGCCTATATGCGCTTCACCTTCCTCGACATCGTTAGACGTTGAGGCTGGTCCCGGGGACGGGGCCGGCGCGGAAGGGTTTTGGGCTTTCGCCCGCCGTCATTGCGAGGAGCGAAGCGACGAAGCAATCCAGCCTCGCCGCTTTATGGATTGCTTCGCTTCGCTCGCAATGACGGGAACCGATACAGGAGCATGCGTGGCGGATATTGCCGAAGTGACCCGATTGATCGAGCCGGCGGCGGAGGCCGAGGGGCTTAGCCTCGTTCGAGTCAAGATGGTCGGCGGCACGTCGGACCCGACGCTGCAGGTGATGGCCGAGCGGCCGGATACCCGGCAGCTGACGCTCGAGGATTGCGCGCGGCTGTCGCGGCGATTGTCCGAGCTGCTCGACGAGGCCGATCCGATCGAGCATGCCTATCGGCTCGAGGTGAGCTCGCCCGGGATCGACCGGCCGCTGACCCGCCTCAAGGATTATGACGACTGGAAGGGCCACGAGGCGCGCATCGTGCTGGCCGAGAAGCTCGACGGACGCAAAGTGTTCGCCGGATTGCTCGGCGGGACCGAAGGCGAGACGGTGCTGGTCGACGTGCCGGTGCAGGGCGCGGTCGGGCTGCCCTTCGCCGCGATCCAGTCGGCCAAGCTCGTCATGACCGACAAATTGATTGCCGCGACCGCGCCGCTGAGCGTGGACGGGGCCGATGAAATCGAACCGATCGAAGAAACAGAGGAAGACTGACCATGGCCACCACCGCCCCGGGCGCTCCGGGCGCCGTTTCCGCCAACAAGGCCGAATTGCTCGCCATCGCCGACGCGGTCGCGCGCGAGAAATTGATCGACAAGGCGATCGTCATCGAGGCGATGGAGGACGCGATCCAGCGCGCCGCCCGGGCCCGCTACGGCGCCGAGAACGACATCCGCGCCAAGCTCGACGCGACCTCGGGCGACCTTCGCCTGTGGCGGGTCGTCGAGGTGTGCGAGCAGGTCGACGATTATTTCAAGCAGGTCAGCCTCGACGACGCCCAGAAGCTCCAGCCGGGCGCGGTGATCGGCGACTATATCGTCGACCCGCTGCCGCCGATCGAGTTCGGCCGGATCGCCGCCCAGGCCGCCAAGCAGGTCATCTTCCAGAAGGTCCGCGACGCCGAGCGCGAGCGGCAATATGAGGAGTTCAAGGAGCGGGCCGGCGAGATCATCACCGGCGTGGTGAAGCGGGTCGAGTTCGGCCACGTCGTCGTCGATTTGGGCCGCGCCGAGGGCGTCATCCGCCGCGACCAGCAGGTCCCGCGCGAGGTCGTCCGCGTCGGCGACCGGGTGCGCTCGCTGATCCTCTCGGTGCGCCGCGAGAATCGGGGGCCGCAGATCTTCCTGTCGCGCGCCCATCCCGACTTCATGAAGAAGCTGTTCGCCCAGGAAGTCCCCGAGATTTACGACGGCATCATCGAGATCAAGGCGGCGGCGCGCGATCCGGGCAGCCGCGCCAAAATAGGAGTGATCAGCTACGACAGCTCGATCGACCCGGTCGGCGCCTGCGTCGGAATGAAGGGATCGAGGGTCCAGGCGGTCGTTCAGGAGCTCCAGGGCGAGAAGATCGACATCATCCCCTGGTCCGAGGATCTCGCCACCTTCGTCGTCAACGCTCTGCAGCCGGCGACGGTCAGCCGGGTCGTCATCGACGAGGAGGAGAGCCGGATCGAGGTGGTGGTGCCCGACGACCAGCTCAGCCTGGCGATCGGCCGCCGCGGCCAGAACGTCCGCCTCGCCTCGCAGCTGACCGGCTCGGCGATCGACATCATGACCGAGGCGGACGCGAGCGAGAAGCGCCAGCGCGAGTTCGTCGAGCGCTCCGAGCTGTTCCAGAAGGAATTGGACGTCGACGAGACGCTCGCCCAGCTGCTCGTCGCCGAAGGCTTCGGAGCGCTCGAGGAAGTGGCCTATGTCGAGCTCGACGAATTGGCCTCGATCGAGGGCTTCGACGACGAGCTCGCGACCGAGCTCCAGAGCCGCGCGGCGGAAGCGCTCGAGCGGCGCGAGGAAGCGTCGCGCGAGGAGCGCCGGGGCTTGGGCGTGTCGGACGAGCTGGCCGAAATGCCCTACCTCACCGAGCAGATGCTGGTGACTCTCGGCAAGGCCGGGATCAAGACTCTCGACGACCTCGCCGACCTCGCCACCGACGAGCTGGTCCAGAAGAAGCGCCCCGAGCAGCGCCGCCAGCGCGAGAGCAACCGGTCCGAGGACAAAGGCGGGATCCTCGCCGAATACGGCCTCAGCGACGAGCAGGGCAACGAGATCATCATGGCCGCCCGCGCCCACTGGTTCGAGGATGAAGGGGAGGACGCCGTTGCGGAAACCTCCCAATGAGACCCTGACGGACGAGAAGCACGTCCCGGAGCGGAAGTGCATCCTTTCCGGGGAGCATGGCGCCCGGGAAACGCTGATCCGGCTGGCGCTCTCCCCGGATGGGGAAGTGCTTCCCGACGTGCGCGCCAAGGCGCCCGGACGGGGCGCGTGGATCGGCGTCGATCGGCCGGCCCTCGAAGCCGCCCGGGCCAAAGGGAAATTGCGCGGCGCCCTCGCCCGCGCCTTCAAGGGCGCTCCGCTCAGCATCCCCGACGATCTCGGCGAGCGGATCGAGGCGGCGCTGCGCCAGGCGGCGCTCGACCGGCTCGGGCTCGAGGCGCGCTCGGGCACCCTGCTCACCGGCGCCGACCGCATCGAAAACGCCCTCCGCAAGGGCGAGGTGGAGCTTCTCCTCCACGCCCGTGATGCGGGCGAGGACGGCAACCGCAAGCTCGACCAGGCCTGGCGGGTCGGCGGGCGCGAGGGGCAAGGGTTGGTTATTCCAGCACAAAGACCCATATTGTCATTGGCGCTGGGGCGGCAGAATGTGGTACATATCGCCCTGACGGATCGTGGGGCTGCCGCCCGCGTGGGGCAGGCGCTCGACCGGTGGCGCGCTTTTATCGGAACCGAGGCTGGGCTAGACGCCGCGACGGCGGGCACGCCGGACGCGTCGGCCGTTGATGTGAACGAAGGATAATAATGAGCGAGACGACAGATAAGCCGAAGCTTGGCGCGCGCGCGCCCCTGGGGCTGAAGCGCACCGTCGAGACCGGCAAGGTCAAGCAGAGCTTCAGCCACGGCCGCTCCAACACGGTCGTGGTCGAGGTCAAGAAGCGCCGGATCCTCGGCCCCGCCGCGGCTCAGGAGGCCAAGGTCGAGGAGGCGCCGAAGCCGGCCGCCCCGGTCGCGCGCGCGCCCGAGCCGGCCCAGCCGGCGCCGAAGCCCGCCGCTCCGCAACGTCCGGCCAGCGACGCGACGAGCCGCCGCGAGCTTCAGGACAAGCTCCTGCGCGAGGCCGAGGAAGCCCGGCTGAACGCGCTCGAGGAGGCGCGGCGGCGCGAGGACAAGCAGGCCGCCCAGGCGACCGAGGACGAGAAGAAGCGCGCCGAGGACAACCGGCGCGCCGAAGAGGAGCGGATCGAACAGGCCCGCGTCGCGGCGGAGGAAGAGGCCCGCCGCGCCGAAGAGCCCGCGCCTCCCGCCGAAGCCGCTCCGGCCCCGGTCGCGGCGGACGACGACGAGGATCGCCGCCCGGCCCATGCCCGGCCCAAGGGTCATCACGTTCCCGCCGCCAAGCGACCCGAGCCGGCCCGGCCGGCCCGCGGCCGCGACGACCGCCGTCATGCCGGCAAGCTCACCGTCACCCGCGCCCTTTCCGGCGAGGACGACAGCCGCGCCCGAAGCCTCGCCGCGCTTCGCCGTTCGCGCGAGAAGGAGAAGAGGGCCCACCAGCAGGCCGGGCCATCCGCCAAGCAGGTCCGCGACGTGGTCGTGCCGGAAGCGATCACCGTGCAGGAGCTCGCCAACCGCATGGCCGAGCGCGGCGCCGACCTGGTCAAAGCCCTGTTCAAGATGGGTACGCCGGTCACCATCACCGAGACGATCGACCAGGACACGGCCGAGCTCCTCATCGAGGAATTCGGCCACCGCATGGTGCGCGTCAGCGAGAGCGATGCCGACATCCAGACGGAAGCCGACGTCGATGCCGAGGAGACTCTGCAGTCGCGTCCGCCGGTCGTCACCATCATGGGCCATGTCGACCATGGCAAGACCAGCCTGCTCGACGCCATCCGCGGCGCCAACGTCGTCTCCGGCGAGGCGGGCGGAATCACCCAGCATATCGGCGCCTATCAGGTGAGCCTGCCCGACAAGTCGAAGATCACCTTCCTCGACACTCCGGGCCACGAGGCCTTCACCGAGATGCGCGCCCGCGGCGCCAACGTCACCGACATCGTCGTTCTGGTGGTCGCGGCCGACGACGGCCTCAAGCCGCAGACGGTGGAGGCGATCAACCACACCAAGGCGGCGGGCGTGCCGATGATCGTGGCGATCAACAAGATCGACAAGGAGGGCGCCAATGCCCAGAAGGTGCGCGAGGAGCTTCTCCAGCACGAGATCATCGTCGAGGACATGGGCGGCGAGGTCCAGGACGTCCAAGTCTCGGCGCTCAAGAAGACCAATCTCGACGGTCTCCTCGAGGCCATCGCGCTCCAGGCCGAACTGCTCGAGCTGAAGGCCAATCCCGACCGCCCGGCCGAAGGCGCGGTGGTCGAAGCCAAGCTCGACAAGGGCCGCGGCCCGCTGGCGACCGTGCTCATCCAGCGCGGGACCCTGAGGGTCGGCGACATTTTCGTCGTCGGCGCCGTGCCGGGCAAGGTGCGGGCGATGATCGACGACAAGGGCAAGCAGGTGAAGGAAGCCGGCCCGTCGGTGCCGGTCGAGGTGCTTGGCTTGTCCGGCGTTCCGTCGGCCGGCGACACCCTGACGGTCGTCGAGAACGAGGCCCGCGCCCGCGAGGTCGCCGCCTACCGGCAGAGCGTTCTCGACCGCAAGCGCACCACCAGCGCGCCGGTCAACCTCGAGAACATGTTCGCCTCCAAGGCCAATCTGGCGATCGAGTTCCCGATCGTCGTCAAGGCCGACGTCCAGGGCTCGGTCGAGGCGATCGCCAGCGCCATCAACCGCATCTCCACCGAGGACATCAAGGCGCGGATCCTCCACGCCGGAGTCGGAGCCATTACCGAGAGCGACGTCATCCTCGCCTCGGCCAGCGGCGCTCCGATCATCGGCTTCAACGTCCGCCCGAACGCCAAGGCGCGGGAAGTCGCCGAGCGAAGCAAGGTCGAGTTCCGCTATTACGACGTCATCTACCACCTCACCGACTGGGTGAAGCAGGCGATGGCCGGCGAGCTCGGCCCCGAGATCATCGAGACGGTCATGGGCCGCGCCGAGGTCAAGGAGGTCTTCCCGGCCGGCAAGAAGGACAAGGCGGCCGGCCTGCTGGTGCTCGAGGGCGTCATCCGCAAGGGCGTCCATGCGCGCCTCACCCGCGACGACGTCATCGTCTCCAAGACGACCATCTCGTCGCTGCGCCGGTTCAAGGACGACATCGCCGAGGTCCGCGCCGGCCTCGAATGCGGCGTGCTCCTCGCCGACACGAACGACATCAAGGCGGGCGACCACCTCGAAGTGTTCGAGGTCGAGGAGCGCGAACGGGTGCTGTGACCGGAGATGAAGAGCGCGAGGAACTAGAGAACTTCAACAAGGTGGCCGAACCGGGCTGTCTGCTGCTTGA
>JAXDPB010000046.1:0-7807 GCA_034668585.1 Sphingomonadales bacterium
GCAGCAGGTCCGGCAAGCTCGCCGCGCTGGTCACTCGGTGTCCATGGGCGCCGTAGGCCTGTGCGTACTTCACGAAGTCCGGGTTGCCATAGGTCAGGCCCCAGTCCGCGAAGCCCATGTTGGCCTGCTTCCAGCGGATCATGCCGTAGCTATTGTCGTTGAGGATCAGCACGGTGATGTTGAGCTTCAGGCGGACCGCCGTCTCCATCTCCTGGCTGTTCATCATGAAGCCGCCGTCGCCGCAGATCGCCATCACCTTGCGTTCCGGATGGACCATCTTCGACGCCATGGCGGACGGAAGCCCCGCCCCCATGGTCGCCAGCGCATTGTCGAGGAGCACCGTGTTCGGCATCCGCGCCGGATAGTTGCGGGCGAACCAGATCTTGTAGACGCCGTTGTCGAGGCAGATGATGCCGTCGGCCGGCATCGCCTCGCGGATCTGGGCGACCAGGCAGGCGGGGAAGACCGGGAAGCGCATGTCCGCGCACATGGAGTCGCGATGCCGGCACTCCGCGGCGCGGGCGCGCAGCATCGGCTCGAAATTCCAGGTGCCGGACGGGACGATGTCCTCCTTGATCTGCCAGACGGCGTTGGCGATATCGCCGATCACCTCGACCTGCGGGAAGTAGACCGGGTCGACCTCGGCGGTGTTGGTGCTGACGTGGATCACTTCGGTGCCGCCCGGCTTCATGAAGAAGGGCGGCTTCTCGATCACGTCGTGGCCGATATTGACGATGAGATCGGCGGAGTCGATCGCCCGGTGGACGAAATCGCCGGAGGAAAGCGCCGCGCAGCCGAGGAACCTGGGGTGGGTTTCGTCGATCACGCCCTTGCCGAGCTGGGTGGTGACGAAGGGAATTCCGGTCTTCTCGACCAGCTGCAAAAGCATCCGGCTGGTCATCTTGCGGTTCGCCCCGGCGCCGATGACGAGCACCGGCGACTTCGCGGCCTCGATCTTCTCCACCGCCGCGCGCACCGCCTTCTCGTCGGCGGTGGGACGGCGGACGAGGCTTCGGCGAAGCGGCCGCGAGTCCGTCTTCTCCTCGGCGATGTCCTCGGGGAATTCGAGATGCACCGCCCCGGGCTTCTCCTCCTCGGCGAGCCGGAAGGCCTCGCGAACCCGGCTCGGGATGTTGTCCGCCGAGGCAAGCTGGTGGGTGAATTTCGTGATCGGCCCCATCATCGCGACGACGTCGAGGATCTGGAAGCGGCCCTGCTTGGATTTCTTGATCGGCTTCTGGCCGGTGATCATCATCATCGGCATTCCGCCCAATTGGGCATAAGCGGCGGCGGTCACGAGGTTGGTCGCGCCGGGCCCCAGGGTCGCCAGGCACACGCCGGTCTTGCCGGTATGCCGCCCGTACGTCGCCGCCATGAACCCGGCGCCCTGCTCGTGCCGGGTCAGGATCAGCCGGATCCGCGATCGGGAGAGGCTGTCGAGAAAGTCGAGATTCTCCTCGCCCGGCACTCCGAAGACATAGTCGACGCCCTCCTCTTCGAGGCACTGGACGAACAGGTCGGAGGCCTTGGTCATAGGTGGGTCTTTCGGGCGGCGCCTAGCTCTATTCCTGTTTGCCTACCCTGTCATCAAGCCCGATCGCGCTTGAAAGGCCGGGAGACTTAGGCACATAGTCGCTCCTCCTGAGGGGGTGTGTGTTCCGATGGGGGCGAGCCGCAGTCTGGCGATCAGCGCACTGGCGGGCTCGCTGCTCCTGGCCCTTGCAATCTTCCTCGCACCCGCGCGCGCTCAGCTCGGTTCTGACGCCCATTATGTCGGCGTCGCCACCTGCGCCGGCTCGACCTGCCACGGCCGCAGCGAGGCCAACGGCGCCATCGTCCGCCAGGACGAGCTGCGCCTGTGGCAGGACCCGTCCAGCCCCGCCGGCGCCCACAGCCGGGCCTGGCGAGTGCTCACCGAGCCGCGCGCCAAGGCGATCGCGGCGCGCCTCGGCATCGGCGAGGCGGCGAGCGCGCCGACGTGCCTCGGCTGCCATGCCACCGCGGCAGCGCCCGGCGCCCGCGGCGTCCGCTTCCAGCTGTCCGACGGGGTCGGCTGCGAAAGCTGCCACGGCGCCGCCTCGGGCTGGCTCGCCAGCCATTACGCCGTCGGCGGCACCCATGCCGCCAACGTCGCGCGCGGCATGGTCCCGCTCGACAATGCCCGCGCCCGAGCCGGCCGGTGCCTCGACTGCCATTTCGGAAGCGCCGATGCCGGGCAGTTCGTCGACCACCGAATCATGGCCGCCGGCCACCCGCGGATCAGCTTCGAGCTCGACCTCTTCTCCACCCTCCAGCAGCATCACAATGAGGACGGCGACTATGTCCAGCGCAAGGGCCGCTCCAACGGAGTCACGATTTGGGCGGTCGGCCAGGCCATGGCTCTGGAACGCTCGCTGACCCTCTTCTCGACCCCCGGCCAGGGAATGGAAGGCATGTTTCCGGAATTCTACTTCTTCGACTGCCATTCCTGCCACCGCCGAATCTCCGACGACCCTCGCTTCGAACCGAGCGCGGAGGGCAATCCGGCCCGCCCGATCCCGTCCGGCGCTCCGCCCTACAATGACGAGAACATGATCATGCTCGCCGCCGCGGCGCGGGTGGCGGCGCCCCAGGCCGCGCCGCGCTTCGAGCGCGACAGCCGAGCCTTCCACGCCGCGCTCGCCAAGGACCGGGTCAGCGCCGTCGCCGCCGCGAACAGGCTGAAGGAAAGCGCCCGCGCCGTCGCCGCCGATCTTTCTGAGGGAGTCACGCGCGCCCAGGTGTTCGAGATCATCGACAGCATCGCCGGCAACGCCATCTCGCCGCGCTTCACCGATTATGCCGGAAGCGTCCAGGCGGTGATGGCGGTCGACACTTTGCTCTCCTCGCTCGGCCCCGGCGCCCCGGCATCGATCCGCGCCGACATCAACCTTGCCTATCGGGCGGTCCGCGATCCCAATGCCTACGATCCGCGCGAATTCCGGGCGAGCCTCGGCCGGGCCGCGGCCGCGATCCGGAAGCTGAGATGAGGCGCGGGCGCTCCCTCCTCGCCATCGCCGCGCTGGTTACCGCCTCCTGTGGCGGCGGCGGCGGCGGCGGCAGCCCGCCGCCCCCGCCTCCGCCCAGCCCGCCGCCGCCGGCGCCGCCGACCGGCGTTTACGCCGTGCCGGCACCGCTCTCCCTCAGCCAGGCCGAGGTGCAGCAGATCATCGCCCAGGGCGTCGCCGAGGCGCGGGCCCGGACCCTGCCCGCGACCTTCGCGGTGGTCGACCGGGTCGGCAACGTCCTCGCCGTCTTCGCCATGAACGGCTCGAACCAGCGCCTCCAGGTGCCGCGCGGACCCAATGGAAGCACCCACGATTTGCAGGGGGTGGACGTGCAAGGCGCGGTCGCCGGAGCGATCGCCAAGGCGATCACCGGCGCCTACCTCTCCTCCGGCGGCAACGCCTTTTCGACCCGCACCGCGAGCATGATCGTCCAGGAGCATTTCCCGCCCTCGGCCGCCGCGCGCGGGCTCGAGAGCGGCCCCCTGTTCGGAGTGCAGTTCAGCCAGCTCCCCTGCTCCGACCTCGCCGCGCGCTTCAACGGCAATGTCGGCGCAAACGCCTTCATCGGCCCGAAGCGCTCGCCGCTCGGCCTCGCCGCCGATCCCGGCGGCTTCCCGCTCTACAAGAACGGCGTGCTGGTCGGCGGCGTCGGGGTGATGGCGGACGGAGTCTACGGCTTCGACCCCGAGGTGCAGGACGTCGACCAGGACGGCGAGGAAATCATCGCTGTCGCCGCCTCCGCGGGCTTCGCCGCGCCCGACGAAATACGCGCCGAACGGATCAGCGTGGACGGCACTTTGCTGCGTTTCTCCGACGCGACCGCCGGCGACCTGGCGTCCAATCCTGCCGCCGCGCCCGGATTCGCGACGATCAACGGCAGCGCCGGCGCCCTCATGTCGGTGCGCGGCTATTACGACGCCAGCATGGGCGTGCTGGCGGGCCGCGCCTACGGCACCGAGGCGTCGGGAATCCGCGCGGCGACGGCGGGCGAGTTCGCCAACCCCGATGCCTTCATCCTCTCCAACGGCGCCGGATCGAACCGCTATCCGGTCCGACCGGGCACCGACGGCGCCCTTACCGCCGGCGAAGTCACCGCTTTGCTCGAGGAGGCGTTCAAGATCATGAGCGCGGCGCGCGCGCAGATCCGCCGCCCGCTCGACAGCCGCGCCCAGGTCAGCATCTCGGTCGTCGACACCAACGGCGCATTGCTCGGCCTGGTCCGCTCGCCCGACGCTCCGATCTTCGGAATCGACGTGTCGCTTCAGAAGGCGCGCACCGCCGCCTTCTTCTCCAGCGCGAGCGCCGGCGCGACGCTGCAGGCCAATTCCGATCCGGATGTCAGCCTGTACGTGCAGGCCGCTCGCACCTTCCTCGGCGACCCCAATGCGCTGACCGGGCAGTTCGCCTTCACCGACCGCGCCAACGGCAACCTGTCGCGGCCCTATTTCCCCGACGGCGAGCTCGGCCGCCCGCCCGGCCCGTTCTCGCGCCCTATCGCCGAATTCAACCCTTTCTCGACCGGCCTGCAGTCGGCCTTGGTCGAGGCGGACGTGAAGGCGCATGTCGCTTTCGTCCTCGGCGGCGCCGACACGCCCCAGCAATGCACCCACACGCCGCGCCTCGCCAACGGCATCCAGATCTTCCCGGGCTCGGTGCCCATCTACCGCGGCTCCGTCCTGATCGGCGGCATCGGGGTGTCGGGCGACGGCATCGACCAGGACGACATGATCAGCTTCCTCGGCCTCCACAATGCCGGGCTTCGGCTCGGCTCGCTCGGCAATGCGGACCCGGCAAGGCGCGCCGACCAGATCGTGGTCCAGGTCGGCAACGGAGTCCGGCTGCGCTACGTCAACTGCCCGTTCGCGCCCTTCCTCGGCTCGAACGAGCAGAATGTGTGTCAGGGGAAATGAGCGTTTCGGCGGCGATGATGTGGCTGCTGGCGGGAGCGTCCCCGCAGGCGGTCGACATAGGTCGTCATCCCGGACCTGATCCGGGACCCATGAACACCGCGGTTCGAAAGAGGGAGGACGCCGTGTTCCTGGGTCCCGGCTTTCGCCGGGATGACGGGGAGGTGCAGCTCGCCCTCCAGGACACGCCGCCGCCGCCGGAAGACCCCCTCCCCTCCGAGCCCACCGACGAAGGCCGCCGCCGCCCCGGAGTGCCGCAGCACGAGCTCGAGGAGCCCGTCAGCCAGGACAATCCGGGCGCGATCCGCGCGCCCCCGCCGGAAGCCTTCCCGACCGACCAGATCCCGATCCCCGACCGCTGGCGCCTCATCGAGACGCTGGGCGTCGTCAAGGAGCGCTGGTTCGACCCGTACAACCAGAACACCTACAAGGGGGACCGCCCGATCTGTCTCCCCACCGCCGAGGAGCAGGCGAAAAGGCGCGAGGACGGGAGGCCGAAATGCCGCACGCCGCGCTTCCTGGGCCTGGACGGCGATGACTGGTTCTTCGTCGCCAACGCCATTTCCGACACGGTGGTCGAGCCGCGCACTTTCCCGATTCCCGTCGGAGTCCAGACGACAACCCGCCCCGGCAACCTCGACGTGTTCGGCAAGAACGACAGCCTCGTCCTCTCGCAGACCTTCATCGCCGGAATCGCCCTGATCAAGGGCTCGACCGCCTATATGCCGCCCCATATCGAGTACCGGCTGACCCTCGCGCTCAACGTCAACTATGTCGACGTCTCCGAGCGGCGGGTTCTGTTCGTCGAGCCGAGCAAGGGCACCAGCCGCTTCGACTACGCCCTCGGAGTGCAGGAAGCGTTCGTCGACTACCATTTGCGCAACGTCTCCGACCGCTACGATTTCGACAGCGTCCGGGTCGGGATCCAGCCGTTCCAGCTCGATTTCCGGGGCTTCCTGTTCAACGACCAGCAGCTCGGAATCCGCCTCTTCGGCAACCGCGACAACAACCGATTCCAGTACAATCTGATGGCGATCTGGAGGCTGGAGAAGGACACCAACTCCGGCCTCAACAACGTCCTGCAAGCGCCGCGCAGGGACTGGATCCTCCATGCCAACCTCTACCGCCAGGACTTTCCCTTCGTCGGCCTGACCAGCCAGGCGAGCCTGACGGTCAACGTCAACCGCGAGCGCGGCGACATCGAGGTGGACGATAACGGCTTCCCGGTTCGGCCGGCCCTGATCGGCAATCTGCGCGCCCGCAATTACGAAATCGCCTATCTCGGCTACAGCGCCGACGGCCATGTCGGAAGGATCAATCTCTCCGCCTCCGCCTACGGCGCGTTCGGCTGGGACCGGAACAACATCTTCACCGGCGAGACCGGCAAGATCCGGAGCTTCTTCCTCGCCGCCGAGCCGAGCTACGACCTGAACTGGATGCGGTTCCGCAGCTCCTTCCTGTTCGCGAGCGGCGACGGCGAGCCGTTCGACGACCATGAGGGCGGCTTCGACGCCATCTTCGAGAACCCGATCTTCGCCGGCGCCGACACCAGCTACTGGATCCGCCAGACCATCCCCTTCGCCGGCGGCGGCCGGGCCGTCTCGATCAACGGCCGCAACGGCATTTTGAATTCGCTTCGCTCGTCGAAGGAGCAGGGGCAGTCCAACTTCAACAATCCCGGCACGATCCTCATCGGCGCCGGCGCGGATTTCGACCTCACGCCGCAGTGGCGGGTGAGCGCCAACGTCAATCATCTCTGGTTTCACAAGACCGCCGTGCTCCAGGCCCTTCGCAACGAAGGCTCGATCCCGAGGGACATCGGCTGGGACGTTTCGGCGGCGGCAATCTGGCGGCCGAAATTCACCCAAAACCTCGTCTTCCGAGCCTCGGCGGCGGTGCTGCAGCCCGGCTCCGGCTTCCGCGACCTCTTCTTCAACTCGGACCGCGACAAAAGATACTATTCGGTCCTGCTCAACGCGATCGCGACCTACTGATGCGGCGCATCGCTTCCTTGGCCGTCAGGCCGGACTTGATCCGGCATCCATCTTCCTTGAGGTGCGGGACTCAGGGAAGGTGGATTCCGGCTTTCGCCGGAATGACGATTCTTGTCCTGCTACTGCTTGTCGCCGGCCCCCTCCTCGCCTCCGAGGGCGAGAAGCCCGTCGCGCGCGATTATTCCCTGGTCCATGCTGCTGCCGCGCCGCGCACCCAGGATTGGGACGCCGCCGAGGCGAAAAGCGCCGGCTGCGTCTCCTGCCACACCGACAGCGACAGGAAGACCATGCACTCGACGCCCGCGGTCGTGCTCGGCTGCGTCGACTGCCACGGCGGCAATGCGGCGATCCCCGGCGATGCTTCGCTGCCGAAGGACGACCCGCGCTACGTCGCCGCTCGCGACAAGGCGCACGTCCTCCCCCGATATCCGAAGTCCTGGCACTGGCCCTCGAGCGCCAACCCGCCGCGCAGCTACACTCTGCTCAATGTCGAGAGCCCCGAATATGTCCGCTTCGTCAACCCGTCCGACTATCGGGTCGCGCGCGACAGCTGCGGCGCCTGCCATATCGAGGTGATCGAGGCCGCGGAGCGATCGCTGATGGCGACCGGCGCGATGCTTTTCGGCGGAGGCGCCTATAATAACGGGATCGTTCCCTACAAGAACTACATCTTCGGCGAGGCCTATACCAAGGACGGCGAGCCGGCGAAGATCATGTCGCCGGGCAATCCGGTCGGCACCGTCACGCCCGAGCAGAAGGCGCGCGGCGCGCTCCCCGTGCTCTATCCGCTGCCGACCTGGCACGTCGTCCCGCCCGGCGACGTCTTCCGAGTGTTCGAGCGCGGCGGGCGGACGATCGGCACGCAGTTCCCGGAGATCGG
>JAXDPB010000047.1:0-3183 GCA_034668585.1 Sphingomonadales bacterium
CCCTACGTAGCCGTCCTCGCTGAATAGGAGGTCGGCGAAGCCGACCGTCCACGGCGCCGGGACGGCGCCCTGGCTCTCAAGGGGCGGGCATGGATGCCCGCCGAGCTAACTCTGCCTGAGGATGTCCCTTCCGGCCCCGCCGATCAGGCGGTCGCGGCCGGAGCCGCCGCGCAGGCGGTCGTTCCCGCTGTTGCCCGAGAGGCGGTCGTCGCCGCTGTTGCCGGAGAGCCGGTCGTTGCCCGTCCCTCCGGACAAGCGGTCGTCGCCGCTGTTGCCCGAGACGATGTCGCGGCCGCTGTTACCCGACAGCCGGTCGTCGCCCTGGTTGCCGGACACCCGGTCGTTTCCGCTCCCGCCGGTGTTCCGGTCGTTACCGGAGTTGCCGATCAGGTTGTCGGCGCCCGCCTCTCCGTCCATCGTGTCGTCCCCGGATCCGCCGCCCATGCGGTCCTTCCCGGTTCCGCCGTCCATATCGTCGTCGCCAGAGCCGCCGGACAGCGCGTCGTTGCCTCCGCCGCCGTCGATCCGGTCGTCGCCGGCCGCGCCGTCGACGCGGTCGTTGCCGTCACCGCAGTTGATGACGTCGTTGCCGCCACCACCGTTCACCACGTCGTTCCCGGCGCCGCAGTTGATGATGTCGTCGCCCGCCGTGCCGGTGATGGTGTCGTTCCCGTCGGTGCCGGTGAACGTCCGGCCGAGGCCACCGGGCTCCGGAGGCACGAGGGGCGTCGGATCGTTGTCGACGATCGTCACCTCGGCCGAGGTGACGCCCAGTGAGGCCCCGCCGGTGCCCGCGGCGGGGGCGCTGATCCGGACGAGGAAGCTCTCGTCGGGCTCGTCGGACACGTCGTCGAGGACCGGCACGGAGACGGTCTTCGCGGTCTCACCCGCGGCGAACGTCAGGGTCGTCGGGCTGGGAGTGCCGAAGTCGAACCCGCCCTGCGCGGATTCCGAGCCGGTGCTCACGGTCACGGTCGCCGAGCGGTCGCTGCCGCCGGAGCGAAGCACCGTGACAAGCGCCGTACCGTCGCCCTCGCCGGCCTCGACCTTGGGGCTCCCGATGGAGATCACGTCCTCACCCAGGAATGCAAGCCCCTGGACATCGACGCCGCCGGCGCCGATCGCCCCGATCAGCTGCGCGGTGCCCGGAGCGGCTCCCACCGAGTTGACGGACCAGAGGTTGCCGGACGTGCCGACGAAGGCGCCGTCGTCCGCCGCCATGAACCCCTGGTTGAACTCGGGCACGATGTCGTAGCCGAGCTCGGAGCCCACGTCCACGCCCAGCCCGGCGCCGACGTTCGTGATCGCGCCGCCGTCCGGTGAGTTCGGACTCCCGTCCACGCTGCCCTGCATCACCAGCTGGTTCGCTGCCGAGTCGATCCCGAACAGGGTGGTGTTGCCGGTCGCCGGCTTCTCGACCGGGTTTGTGTACGCCGCGCCGACCACGTTGCCGGCCGGCGTCAGGTTCGTGTCCGCGGTGGCGGCGAACGTGCCGTTGCTCGAGTTCAGGCGGAGGTTCTGCTCCGCGTCGGACACCACGCGCAGCCTGTCCGCCGCGGGGTTGAAGTCAAACCCGAACGAGCTGCCGCTGAGAGCCGGGGTGAAGGCGCTCGAGCCCACCGCGGTGGCCGCCCCGGTCGAGACGTTCAGCCGGTAGATGCGGCTCAGCGAGCCGAGGCCGTACAGCTCGCCGTCGGCCTGCCGCGTGTCGATCGCGCGGAGCGTCTCGGCGCCCGGCAGGTCCACGGTGGATGTGGAAAGGATCGTGCCCGGCCGGTCGGAGCGGAACGTGACCAGCTGCTGCGGGGTGCCGTTCACCAGCGCGGCGAAGATGCGCACGCGCGGGGCGATCGCGATGTCCTCGACCGGGTTCGCCGAGTTGCCCAGCACTCCGATGTCCTCCACGGCGTTGGTGTCCGCGCCGAGGTCCACGCGGTACAGCCGGGGGGCGGCCGCACCCACCTGAAGCGCAGCCAGTGCCGCACCGGACTGGCCGATGTCGAATCCCGCCACATCCGTCACGGTGATCCCGAGCGCGCCGCGCGAGGCCATGACGCCGTTGTTGGGCGTCGCGAAGTCGACCAGGATCTGGTTGCCGGTCTCGATCGCGTAGAGCTTCGTCCGGGTGGTCCCGGGGAAGTTGCTCGAGTACGCGCTGGCCACGGGGTTGGGGTTGTCGCCCGCGTTCGGGTCGGGCGCGCCCGCGAAAGCGAGGTCGGTGTCGGCCAGCACGAGGTTGCCGGAAACGGGGCTCACGCGCAGGTTGTCGTCGGTGGCCGACTGGTCGATGTGGATCCGGATCGCGTCGGCCTGCGGGTTGAAGTCGAAGCCGATGTCGGCGCCGTCGAGCGCGAACGGCGCCGAGGTGATGAGCGTCGCGGTCGCGCCGGGCGAAGTGAGCGGATCGATCCGGTAGATACGGCCGAGATCGCCGCCATCGCGGGTCACGCCGTAGAGCTGGCCCGTCGCGGGCCGGAAGTCGATGCCGAGGAGGTTCTCGCCGCTGCCGAGGCCATTCACGGCCTTGGGCGTCGAAGTCATGCCGGGCTTCGCGGAATCGAAGCTCACGATGTTTTCGTTGGAGGTGAGGCCGTACACGGTCTCCCCCGCCATCGCGGGCCCGGCGCCGATGCCCATTCCCACGCACAGTCCTGCAGCAGCAAGCGCCGCCCGGGTGCTCCGTCGCGAAAGCCTCAAGGGACCCCTCCCATTTGTGGTCAGACAGACCCTATGCAATCCCCGAAAGCGCGCGCTACACCCTTGCTAGGCTTGCGTTTCACCCCTTTCGAGGGGTTTTTCTCGCCATGAACAGATTCTTCAAGAGCGCGCTGTTTCCGATCCTGATCGTGGTTGTGCTCGCGTACTTCGCGCAGCAGCTGATCAGCCCCGGGGACCGCGACAAGGGCGGCACGAGTTACAGCGATTTCCTGGCTCAGGTGGACCGCAGCCAGGTCAAGAAGGTCACCCTCAACACCAAGAACAACCGCATCGACGTCGAGCGAAAGACCGCTCCGGCCGGGCAGGCCCGCAAGTACCAGACCGCCTACCCCGACAACACCGAGCAGAACCTGGTCAACACGCTCCGCGCGGAGGAGATCCCGATCGATGTGAAGGCCAAATCCGGCAGCGGCTGGGTCACGGCGCTCACATACATCCTCCCGTTCGTGATCTTCCTGCTGTTCT
>JAXDPB010000048.1:0-6499 GCA_034668585.1 Sphingomonadales bacterium
AGCGCGCCCTTCCCGACCAAGGTACCCGCTGCCTTCTCCCCCACCCATCTAAGTGTCTTCTTCGCGCGATCGGCGACGGCCTGTGGCCGGATCACACCGCCTGCGAACGAATTCTGAAGCTCCTCTATTTCCCGGCTAACTGCCTCAGCCTGCTCTGGTGAGATATTGCCGAGGTCGTTTCCCCTTAAAATGCGCTGCTTTAGCTGCTCTGCGCTCTCGCGTATTTGGACCGCCTGAGGGTCATTGTGATCGATGCGAACGACCCGGTCGCTTGCCGGAATGGCAGCTGTTTCCAAGCTAGATTGAGCCCTGATGCCCTCTAGTGCCCTGTTTAGCCATTCCTCGCCGAACTGGCTGTACTTCCGCAACACTGGAAACCGGTTGTAAGCTTCTAGATAGGGCAAATTTGCATCCTCGGCCCTTGATAGACCGATGCTATCATCCAAGGCGTCTTTGATAATCTTGTCATAGTTGGAGCGGTCGTCTGCGACGTTATCAAGAAAAGCATCAAATCGCTGCTGACTTACGACAATAAACCGCCCGGCAAAATCATCGTCTTCCGAGTAAGCGATATCACAACGGTTTAAGATACGAACAGCCTCTGAGATGATTTCCTCCGGGAAAGATACATCCATGACGTCTTTTAGTATGTCACCTAGTTGATCACGCGGAGCGCAAATTCCTCCCGCTATCTTAACTGCGCAACGTATGAGTGCAGCTGCTGCGTACTCAGCGATATTTGGCATCATTGATCCCCCAGTAGGCCGAGGAATTTTCGAAACAAATACATGCTGTCCTGCGGCCCCGGACTCGCCTCCGGGTGGTACTGAACGCTAAACGCAGCCCGATCCAACAACTCTAGCCCTGCCAAACTCCCGTCGAACAGCGAGATGTGGGTCGCCTTCGCATTCGCCGGGAGGCTCTCCGCCTCGACCGCGAAGCCGTGGTTCATGCTGGTGATCTCGACCCGGCCGTCCTCCAGGCGCTTGACCGGGTGGTTGGCGCCGCGGTGGCCCTGGTGCATCTTCACCGTCCTGGCGCCGACGGCGAGGCCGAGGAGCTGGTGGCCGAGGCAGATGCCGAAGAGGGGCTTGCCCGTCTCCAGCAGCTGCCGGATGACCGGCACCGCATATTCGCCGGTCGCGGCGGGATCGCCGGGGCCGTTGGAAAGGAAGAAACCGTCGGGCTTGTGCGCCATCACTTCTTCGAAGGTCGCGGTGGCGGGGAGGATTGTGACCCGGGCGCCGGCGTCGGCGAGGTTGCGGAAGATGTTGCGCTTCGAGCCGTAGTCGATGGCGACGACGTGGGGGCGGGAGTCCCCTTCCTCCCCCTCTCCCCCTGGGGAGAGGGTAGGGTGAGGGGGTTCGGCGTCGGCGGAAAAACTCGAACTCGGAGCCCCCTCACCCCGGCCCTCTCCCCCCCGGGGAGAGGGAGATTCTCCGTAGCCCTGCCCAAGGCGCCAGAGCCCACCGGACCAGCGGAACATCTGCTTGCAGCTGACCTCCCGGGCGAGGTCCATCCCTTCCAGGCCCGGCCAGGCGCGCGCCTGGGCCAGCAACGCGTCGAGGTCGAACTTCCCGTTCGCGCGGTGGGCGATCACCCCGTTGGGGGCGCCCTGCTCGCGGATCCTGCGGGTCAGAGCGCGGGTGTCGACGCCGCTGAGGCCGATCCGCCCGTTCGCCTTCATCCATTCGGCGAAGGTCTGGACCGCGCGGAAATTGCCCGCCTCGGTGACATCCTGGCGGACGACGCAGCCCAGCGCCCAGGGATTGTCCGCCTCCACATCCTCGTAATTGGCGCCGACATTGCCGATATGAGGGAATGTGAAGGTGACGATCTGCGCGGCGTAGGAGGGGTCGGTCATCACCTCCTGGTAGCCGGTCATCGCGGTGTTGAAGCAGACCTCGCCGACCGCCTCCCCTTCCGCCCCAAAGCCTCGGCCCCAGACGACGCTCCCGTCCGCCAGCACCAATACGCCCGTCGCTCCTTCCGGCGCGGACGAAGGCTTGGCGTCGGCCATGGCGGCGGGCACTCCTCGAGGAAAACGGCGATGTTGCTAAGGCCCGACGGCTAGAGGCGGGGGGCGGCAGCGTCAATCTGTTAAAAGGCGCGCGCGGCGGCTATCTTCCCGCCTTTCCAACGCTTGGACCGAAACCCCATGATTCGCGACGACATCAAGGCCGCGCTCGTTACCGCCATGAAGAGCGGCGACAAGCCGCGCACCGCCACGATCCGCCTGATCCAGTCCGCCCTCAAGAATCGCGAGATCGAGCTTCGCGGCGGCAGCGGCGCGCCGGCCGACGACGACCTCATCGTCACCGAAGTCCTGCAAAAGATGATCAAGCAGCGCCGCGAATCGGTCGCCCTCTACGCGCAGGGCGGCCGCCAGGAGCTCGCCGACGCGGAGACCGCCGAAATCGCCGTCGTCGAGGGCTTCCTGCCGCGGCAGATGAGCGAAGCGGAAGCGAAAGCGGCGATCGACGCGATCGTCGCGGAGACGGGCGCTTCGTCGGTGAAGGACATGGGCCGGGTGATGGCGGCGGTGAAGGAGAAGCATGCCGGCGAGCTCGACATGGCCAAGGCGAGCGGCCTCGTAAAGGCCCGGCTTTCCGCTTAGGCTGGGGCATGTCCCTCAGTCCCCAGTTCCTCGACGAGATCCGCGCCCGTACGTCGCTGTCGGCGCTGGTCGGGAAGACGGTGAAGCTGCAGCGGGCGGGCCGCGAATGGAAGGCGTGCTGCCCGTTCCACAAGGAGAAGACTCCGAGCTTCTACGTCAATGACGAGAAGAGCTTCTGGCACTGCTTCGGCTGCGGAGTCCATGGCGACGCGATTCGCTGGCTGACCGACGCCCGCGGCCTCCCCTTCATCGATGCGGTGAAGGAGCTGGCCGACGCCGCCGGAATGGAGGTGCCGGCAGCGGACCCCCGCGCCCAGGAGAAAGCGGAACGGGCCACGGGCCTCTACGACGTCATGGAAGCCGCCCAGCGCTGGTTCGAGGAGCAGCTCGCCGGCCTCGAAGGCTCCGGCGCTCGGGCCTATCTCGAGCAACGCGGGATTTCCGACTCGACCCGCGCCCGCTTCGGCTTCGGCTACGCGCCGGACGGTCGGGGCAAGCTCAGGGGGGCGCTCAAGGCTTTCGGCAACGAGAAGCTGGTCGAGGCGGGCCTGCTCATCGCTCCCGACGACGATCGCGAGCCCTACGACCGCTTCCGCGGCCGGCTGATGTTTCCGATCCGCGACCGGCGCGGGCGGGTGATCGCCTTCAGCGCCCGAATCCTCGGCGCGGGCGAGCCCAAATATCTGAACTCGCCGGACACGCCGCTGTTCGACAAGGGCCGGACCCTGTTCAATATCGACAAGGCGGCGGCGGCGAGTCGCGAGGCCAAGCGGGTGCTCGTGGTCGAGGGGCAGATGGACGTGATCGCGCTCGATCAGGCGGGGCTTGGGGAAGTGGTGGCGCCGCTCGGCACGGCGGTCACCGAAGCCCAGCTCGGGTTGCTCTGGCGGATGTCCCCCACGCCGATCTTCTGCTTCGACGGCGACGCACCGGGCCAGAAGGCGGCCAGCCGCGCTCTCCTGCGGGCGCTGCCCCACGTCGGGCCCGACCGCTCGCTGGGCTTCGTCACTCTTCCCGCCGGCCAGGATCCGGACGATCTCGTCCGAGCCGAGGGCCGCGCCGGCATGGAAGCCCTGCTCGAGGCGCCGGAATCGCTGGTCGACCGGCTCTGGCAGCATGAGGTGAACGCCGAGCCGCTCGCCACTCCCGAGCAGCGGGCGGGCCTCAGGCACCGGCTCGGCGAGCATGTCTCGACGATCCAGGACCCCCATGTGCGCGACCAATATCGAACCGAGCTGCTCGGCCGGTTCAACGCCCTCACGGCGCCGCCGCCGCGGCGGCCGTGGACGCCCGGTGCTTTCGGCAAGGGAAAGTTCGTGCCGCAGCGCCCGGTCTCGGCCCAGGCGAAGGCGCTCGCCAGCGGCGGGATCAGCCCCAGGACGGCGCGTTCGGTGCTCCACGGCCTGCTCCGCTATCCCGAGCTCGTCGCGCCCCATGCCGAGGCGATCGCCACCCTGCCGATCCCCGAACCGATGGCGGCGCGGCTGCGCGACGCCCTCCTCGAAGGCGCCATGGCGCACGGCGAGCTTGATCAGGAGCGACTTCATACCATATTGACCGAAGCCGGCGTCGCTCCTCTTGCGGAGAGGCTGCGCCTGGAACGCGGACTGGCCTTCTCCTTCAACCGCCGTGATGCCGAGCCGGAACGGGCTTCTCGCGATCTCGTTCTGGTCATCGACACATTGGCGGCCCAGCCGGGACTCTCCGCCGCGCTCGAGGCGGCGACCGCACGGCTGAAGGAGGAAGGCGACGAAGCGGCATTCCAGGAGCAGCAGCGGCTCAGGGCGGCGCGGGACGAGGCGGAGAGGCAGCTCGCGGCTTTGATCGAGAGCGGCGCGTAGAGGATCAGGATACAAGGTTTTTAGATGGCGAAGACGACCAACGACAGCGACGTCGAAGACAAGCAGGAAGGTGGCGATGCGCCGCTGATCGACCTCAACGAGGCGTCGCTGAAGAAGCTCGTGGCCCGTGCCAAGAAGCGCGGCTACATCACCTATGACGAGCTCAACGAAGCCCTGCCGCAGGACCAGATGTCCTCCGAGCAGATCGAAGACGTTATGTCGGCTTTGAATGAGATGGGCGTCAATGTTGTCGAAAACGAGGAGGCGGACGAGGACGACGAGAAGGCGGACGAGCCCGAGGTCGATGCCGGCACCCCGGACGACGACGGCTCCGACGGCGAGCGCTTCATCATCGAGAAGAAGAAGGAGACGGTCGACCGAACCGACGACCCGGTGCGGATGTACCTTCGCGAGATGGGCGCGGTCGAACTGCTCAGCCGCGAGGGCGAGATCGCCATCGCCAAGCGAATCGAGGCCGGCCGCGACACGATGATCTGGGGCCTGTGCGAATCGCCCATCACCTTCAACGCCATCATCCACTGGTCGAACGCGCTCAACGCGGGCGAGATGCAGCTTCGCGAGATCCTCGACCTCGACGCGATGCTCAGCAAGGGCCCGACTCCCGAGCAGGTGGCGAGCGCCGAGGAAGGCGACGACGGCGACATTTCCGAAAAGACCGCCGGCCCCTCCTTCAAGGAGGAGGAGGAGGTCGTCTCCGCCCCGGCGGACGAGGAGGAGGACGAGGAGGACAGCCTCGTCGAGCGCAGGGCGCGTCCGCAATTCGTCGAGGAGGACGACGAGGACAATACTCTGTCGCTCGCCCAGATGGAGGAGACCCTGAAGCCGCAGGCGCTCGAGCGCTTCGCCAAGATCACCGACCTCTACAAGAAATTCTCCAAGGTCCAGCACTCGCGAATGGAGGCGATGAGCGCCGGCCAGGAATTCTCGCGCGGCGAGGAGAAGAAATACCAGACCCTCTCCGAGCAGCTCACCGCCGAGGTCGAGAGCGTCCAGTTCCACGGCGCCAAGATCGAATATCTGGTCGACCAGCTCTACAGCTACAACCGCCGCCTGACCGCGCTCGCCGGCCAGATGCTCCGCCTCGCCGAGCGCCACAAGGTTCCGCGCCGGGCCTTCCTGGACTCGTATCTGGGCCACGAGCTCGACGAGGGCTGGGCCGAGCGGGTCTGCGGCACCGACAAGAAATGGTCGGCCTTCTGCACCCAGGAATCGGGCGCGATCGAGCGCATCCGAGCCGAGATCGCCGAGATCGCCCAGGCGACGGGCATGTCGCTCGCCGAGTTCCGCCGGATCGTCAACCAGGTCCAGAAAGGCGAGCGCGAGGCTCGGATCGCCAAGAAGGAGATGGTCGAGGCCAACCTTCGCCTCGTCATCTCGATCGCGAAAAAGTACACGAACCGCGGCCTTCAGTTCCTCGACCTCATCCAGGAAGGCAATATCGGCCTGATGAAGGCGGTCGATAAATTCGAATATCGCCGCGGCTACAAATTCTCGACCTACGCCACCTGGTGGATCCGCCAGGCGATCACCCGCTCGATCGCCGACCAGGCGCGGACCATCCGAATCCCGGTCCACATGATCGAGACCATCAACAAGCTGGTCCGCACCTCCCGCCAGTTCCTCCACGAAAGCGGCCGCGAGCCGACCCCCGAGGAGCTCGCCGAGCGCCTGTCGATGCCGCTCGAAAAGGTCCGCAAGGTGATGAAAATCGCCAAGGAGCCGATCAGCCTCGAGACGCCGATCGGCGACGAGGAAGATTCGCACCTTGGCGATTTCATCGAGGACAAGAATGCCGTGATCCCGGTCGACGCCGCGATCCAGTCCAACCTCAAGGAGACGGTGACCCGCGTCCTCGCCAGCCTGACGCCGCGCGAGGAGCGAGTGCTGCGGATGCGCTTCGGCATCGGCATGAACACCGATCACACGCTCGAGGAAGTCGGGCAGCAGTTCTCGGTCACCCGCGAGCGGATCCGGCAGATCGAGGCGAAGGCGCTCAGGAAGCTGAAGCATCCGAGCCGGT
>JAXDPB010000049.1:0-32142 GCA_034668585.1 Sphingomonadales bacterium
ACACGATCTGGTCGCCGGCCAAGGCGGCCGAGTTCGTCGGCCGGATGGAGGCGGGCGAGATCGACATCGTCGTCGGCACCCAGCTCGTCACCAAGGGCTATCATTTCCCCAACCTCACCCTGGTCGGGGTGGTCGACGCGGACCTCGGCCTTCAGGGCGGCGACCTTCGCGCGGCGGAGCGCACCTTCCAGCAGATCGCCCAGGTCGCCGGCCGCGCCGGCCGCGGCGAGAAGCCGGGCCGGGTGCTGGTCCAGACCCATGAGCCCTCGGCGGCCGTGATCGAGGCCCTGGTCAGCGGCGACGCGGAGAGCTTCTACGCCGCCGAGACCCAGGCGCGGCGGGAGGCGGCGATGCCGCCGTTCGGCCGCCTCGCCGGAATCGTCATTTCCTCCGAGGATCTCGCCGAGGCGACCGACGCGGCGCGGCTGATCGGGCGAAGCGCGCCGCGGGTCGAGAACATGGCCGTGTTCGGGCCCGCCCCTGCGCCGCTCGCCATGCTTCGCGGCCGCCACCGCCAGCGCCTGCTAGTCCACGCCGCCCGTGCAGTCGACATGCAGGAGGTGATCCGCGACTGGCTCGGCAAGCTGAGCTGGCCGCGCGGCGTGCGGGTGACGGTGGACGTCGACCCCTACAGCTTCCTCTAAGACCCCAACTTTGTATTTTTCGGTGCCAGGCACCGATCTCTAAGCCGTCGAGTTTGAAATACCCGTCTCGCGGGAGCACCGCTTTCAATTTCCGGCCGGACCGGCTAAGCCGCTGTCCTCGCTAAAGATTTCGGGGTGGGGAGAATGAACCGGTTGATCAAGCTGGCATCGCTGGCGCTGCTCGTCTGCGTTCCGGCGGCGGCGCACGCCGACTGGAAGGAGGCGACGACCACCAATTTCGTCGTCTATTCCGAGGGCGGCGAGGCGCAGCTGCGCGAGTTCGCGACCAAGCTCGAGAAGTTCAACTTCGTGCTTCGCGCCTATCACGGCGTCACCGCCCCGCCGAGCCCGATCAAGCTCAAGGTCTATCTGCTTGCGAACGCGGCCGCGGTCGGCCGGATGGCGGGCGGCGACGGCATCGCCGGCTATTACATCCCGCGCGCCCGCGGGCTGATGATGGTGGGTACGCGCAGCCGACCCCCGGGGGCGATCAATGCACGCAGCGGCCCCGATCATGTCGACATCGATTCGGAGAGCATCCTGCTCCACGAATATACCCACCATTTCATGTTCCAATATTTCCCGGCCACCTATCCGACCTGGTATAGTGAGGGATTCGCGGAATTCTGGGGCGCCACCAACATTCTCGCCAACGACGTCGTCGAGGTCGGGCAGCCGGTCAACTACCGCTACGGCTCCTTCCAGATGAACCGCTGGCTGCCGGTGAAGAAGCTCCTGACCGCGCAGAGCTATGCCGACGTGCCCGAGCTCGACCTGCTCTACGCCGAGGGATGGCTGCTGATCCGCGCCGCCTTCGACCATCCCAGGCGGAGCAGGCAGCTGCAGGCCTATCTAACCGCGATCAACCGCGGCGCCAGCTACGAGCAGGCGATGAACGACTCCTTCGACGATCTCGGAGCCCTCAACGACGAGCTGCATGGCGCCGCCGGGGGGGGCCGGTTCACCGTCCTGACCCTGCCGTTCAAGAAGATCGACGTCGGGCCGATCTCGGTCCGCGCGGTCACCCCCGCGGAGAATGCGATGACGGAGCTCTCGATCGAGCTCGGCCAGGGCATCCTCAAGCGCGAAGCGGTCGAGTTCGCCGGCAAGGTGCGCGGCGCCGCCGGCCGCTTCCCCAACGACCCCTTCGCCCTCGCCTTGCTGTCCGAGGCGGAGCGGCTGGCGGGCAATCACGGCGCCGCCGCGGCGGCCGCCGACCGGCTCCTCGCCGCCGCGCCCGACGACCCTCGCGGCCTGCTTCAGAAGGCGCTGGCCGAGATGGAGCGGCTGAAGGCGTCCTCGTCCGGGGATTCGAAAGCCTGGAACTCGGCGCGGCAGCTTCTCGTCCGGGCCAGCCGGGCGGCGCCGGACAACCCGCTGATCCTCGATGCCTATTACGATTCCTATGCGGACCAGGGCGTGCTTCCGCCCGAGGCCGCCCAGCGGGCCCTCTACAAGGCGATGGAGCTGGCGCCGAGCGATTCGGACCTGCGCTACAAGGTCGCCGCCGACTTCGAGCAGCGCGACATGCTCGAGGAAGCAATCACCATCATCCGCCCCGTCGCCTACGTGCTCCCCCACCGCAAGGGCGAGAGCGCCAAGGAGAAGAAGCGGCGCGAGGAGCGCGAGGAGAAGAATCGCGGCGCCGGCGAGGAGAAGCGCGAAACCGCGCGCGAGATGCTGGCGCGCCTGGAAGGCAAGCTCGCCAGGAAGAAGGCGGGCTGAGATGCGTCTGCTCCATCTTCCCGCCTTCCTGCTCGGCCTGTTTTTCCTCGCCGCGCCGGCACCCGCGCTCGCCGAATGGCGCGAGGCCAGCAGCCGGCACTTCCTCGTCTATTCCGGAGGCAGCGTCCAATCGGTCCAGGCTTTCGCCACCAAGCTCGAGAAGTTCGACAAGGCGATGCGCCTGCGCCTCGGCTTCGCCGACGAGGATTTGGGCCCGGGCAACCGGGTGACGGTGTTCGTGGTCGACGACATCGCGGCAGTGCAGCGCCTCGCCCGAGCGCGCGGCTCGGGCGTCGCCGGCTTCTACAAGGGCCGCGCCGGGCGGTCGATCGCGGTGATCCCGCGAGTCAGCGGCCTGGGAGGCATGAACGACCTCGATCCGGCGACCATCCTGCTCCACGAATATTCGCATCACATGATGCTTCAGAACGTGGCGGCGGCCTATCCGGCCTGGTTCCGGGAAGGCTTCGCCGAATTCTATTCCACCGCCCGGTTCGAGAAGGACGGCTCGATCGGCTTCGGCGCCGCCGCCAACCATCGCGCCTGGGCTCTGATCGGAATGGACCCGCTGCCGATCGAGATGCTGTTCGACCCGACCCGACGCAAGCTCACGTCGAGGGAATGGGAAGCGACCATCTACGGGCGCGGCTGGCTGCTCACCCATTATCTGACATTCGAACGGAGTCGGACCGGCCAGCTCGCCGCCTATCTCGACGCGGTCAACGCCGGCAAGGGGAGCCTGGAAGCGGCCCGGGCGGTCTTCGGCGATCTGAAGGCGCTCGACCGCGAGCTCAAGGGCTATCTGGTCCGGAGGCAGATTCCGTATCTTCCCATGAAGGCGGAGCTGCTCGTGATCCAGCCCGTGGCGGTGAGGACGCTTCGCCCGGGCGAGGCGGCGATCATGGAGCTGCGCATGCGCTCGCAAGTCGGCGTGACCACGGAAGATGCCGCCCGGGTCGCCCGCGACATGCGCAAGGCCGCCGCCGAATGGCCGGACGACCCGGCCGTGCAGGCCGCGCTCGCGGAGGCGGAGTTCGACGCGGGCGATCTCGACGCGGCGGACTCGGCGGCGGCCCGGGCCATCGCCGCGGATTCGAAGAATGTCGGCGCCCTGACCTACCGCGCCCAGGTGGCCTTCGAACGGGCGAAGGCCTCGGCTCCGGGCGATGAGTCCCGCTGGAAGGCGGTGCGCCGGCTGATCGGCCAGGCCAACCGCGCCGACCCCAACAATCCGGAGCCCCTCATCCTTTATTATCAAAGCTTCGCCGCGCAGGGCGTCGCGCCCACTTCCCTCGCGGTCGAGGGACTGCTGCAGGCCTTCGCGCTGGCGCCGCAGGACGCGGAGCTCCGGATGAACGCCGCGCGCCAGCTCCTGGTCGACAACAAGGTCGCACAGGCGCGCCGGGCCCTCGCCCCGATCGCCTATGACCCACACGGCGGCAAGCTCGGCGAAATGGTGGCGGCGGTCATCGCCAGGCTCGACTCAGGCGGCGCCAAGGCGGCGCTGGAGACGTGGGACGCTGCTACGAAACCCGGCGAGGCGGGCGGCAGCTGAGGCGAGTCCGTCCTCTCCGCGCGCGCGGAGTGCGTGGAAATGAGCATGGCGGCATTCCTGGCACCCTTGCCGAGCGCGCAGCCCGGCCGGCCCGGCCGAAACATGGACTTACGGTTTCGCCCCGTCTCGCAGCGGCAACCATCCTGTCGGCACGCTTCGTCCCTGGCGCACGGCATAGATCAGCACGATGATCCCGGCCGCGGTTCCGATCGCGATGCAGACGACCGACGCCTCCAGTCCGAAGCCGCCCCCCGAAAGCAGTGCCGGGCCCTGCAGCTGAGCCTCGACCAGTCCCTGCGAGTCTCGACCGGACACGGGAATATCGAAGACTTCGCCCTGCGTGACATTCCACGCTGCATGGATACCCATGGACAGCCACAGGCGCCGCGTCGCCATGTAGGCGGCGCCGAGCAGAATCCCGCCCTCGAGCATGATGCCGACCGTGGAAACCAGGTCCGCATTCGGATTCTCCGTGTGCGAGAGACCGAACAGAACGGACGAGACGATCAGCGCCGCCCAGCTGCCCGCCAGTTCCTCGACCCAGCGGAAGATGATCGCCCGAAAGATGAGCTCTTCCGCAACGGCCGGGAACAGGCCGTCGTCGATCAGGGACGGGACGAGGCCGCCGGTGCCGCCCCAGCCGGTAATCCGGTAAACGCCGGCCAGAGTTGCAACGACCACGATCAGCGTGAAGAGCAGCGCGCCAAACAGAAGGCCGGCGCCGAGCTGACGAACCGATTCGGGTCCGGCCAGGTCGTCATGCCTCAGCGCGCCAAGGCGCGGAACGACGAGCTTATAGGCGGCGATCATGACCGCCACGACGACGATCTGGTTGGCGATGTCCACGGCGGGCGATGGCGAAAAGCCGCGCTCGAACAGTCCGGCCACGACACCCGCCGGAATCATCACGGCGGCAAACGCGATCAGCAAAGTCGCGAGCGGAAAATTCACGATCCGCTTCCATCGGGTCTGCTGCGCCACCGCCAGAGCACCGGCGTTATTTCCGTCGTTCATGTCCACCGCTCTCTATCCGGGGCATGCTTGCAAACCGAAAGACTGGCGGCAAGCCACTCTTCCACCGGGTGGCGGCGGTGCGCCGCTCAGGCCTTGCGGCTCTCCCTTTCGAGCAGCTTGGATTTACGCTCCAAGCCATAGGCGTACCCGCCGAGCGCGCCGCCGGTGCGGATGACTCGATGGCAGGGAATAAGGACGGCGACGCTGTTGGCGCCGTTCGCCGATCCCACGGCCCGTACCGCGCCGGGCCTGCCGACCGCCGCCGCAATCTGGGCGTAGGTGCGGGTCTCACCGGGCGGAATGCGGGTCAGCTCGCGCCATACCGCCTCCTGGAAGGCCGTGCCGCGGACGTCTATCGGCAAATCGTGCGCCTGCCCGGGCGCCTCGACGGCCGCGACGGTGCGGTCGACCAGCTCGGCCATCGCCTCGCCGCCCTGCTCGATCGTCGCGTTGGGGAAGCGGCGTCTCAGCTCCGCCTCGCCCTCGTCGAACGAAAGTCGGCAGATGCCGCGATCGGTCGCGGCCACCAGCATCGTCCCCAGCGAGGTTTCGCCCGTGGCCCAGTGGATCGTCTCGCCGCGGCCGCCGTCGCGCCATCGCGTCGGAGTCATTCCGAGCCGGTCCTTCACGTCGGCATAGAAGCGGCCGGGGCCGGAATAGCCCGCATCGTAAATGGCGTCGGTCACTCGTGGACTCTGGGATAAGCTCTCGGTCATGGCTCGGGCTCTCTTTCCTCGGGCGTAGGCGGCCGGAGTGACTCCGGTCGCGCGCTTGAACAGGCGGTGGAAGTGGAAGGGCGAATAGCCGGCGCGGGCGGCCAGTTGATCGAGCGAAGGCGGTTCTTCGGCCGCTTCGATCAGCCGCAAGGCCGCCTCGACGGCCGCCGCGTCGCGGCTGACGTCGTCGGGCTTGCACCGGAGGCAGGCCCGCAACCCGGCGGCCGCCGCCTCGGCGCCGGTAGCGAAGAAGCGGACATTCTCGCGCCGGGGATGGCGCGCGGCGCAGGACGGCCTGCAATAGATGCCGGTTGTGAGCACGCCGGTGACGAAGCGGCCGTCCAGGGAGCGGTCGCGCTTGAGCACGGCCGCCCAGGCCGCTTCGGAGTCGACAGGTGCGGATGAAAGGAGAGTCGCCATGGTTCAGTCTCGCACAATCCGCGCCGCGAAGCAGCCGGCGGCGGCGTTGTGGGCGTGGATCTCGGCGATTTCCGGCCGCTCGAACAGGTGCCGAATCTTGGCGTCCGCCTGACCGGGCTCGGCAAGCATCGCCTCGGCGAGCATTCCTTCGGCATTGAAGCCGCGAAGGCTGAGCACGCGCCCCTCGAATGCGGGTGGAGTCTCATCGACATAACAGGCGGGCGGGCCCGGCTCTTCCCGCACATAGATGGCATAAGCGCTTCGAAACGGGGTCGGTACGTCGTTCGAGACGTGATTGAACAGGATCAGCCGCTCGCCCGGCTCGGCATCGGCCATCGCGACTCGGCAGGGAAAGCCGGGCTTGGCGTCGACCGTCACTCGCCGGGCGCCCCGTTCGGCCAGCTCCGCGTCGGTGAGGCCGAGCAAGTCGGCATAGGCTTCCCGCTTCAGTCCTTCGATTCGATAGGTCATGGTCACTCCAGTCGCCCCGACCTTGCTCGATTCGGCGGAGGACTGCGTCCCGCGACTTGCTGCCAAAGCGACGCCTCCCCTGCCGCTCCCCGGCTAGACCCGAGATCCATGAACTCGGCCGCGAAAGCCTCGAGCCTCCGTGCCGATGGGTTCCGGCGTCGCTGCAATGACGAGTGAGTTGCATCGCAGCAAAGCCCCTGCTAGGGCGCCCGCGACCTGAAGCGAGGCGCCGCGCGCGCCTCTTATCATGGGTCAAATTCCGATCTGGGAGTGAGAGCGCGCGTGGAGAATTCCGGCGGCATTCAGGCAAGCTTGGCGGGCCGTTATGCCATGGCCCTGTTCGAACTGGCGAAGGACGAGCGGCAGCTCGAGGCGGTGGGCGCGAGCCTTGCCTCGCTGAAGCAGGCGCTCGCCGATTCCGAGGATTTGCGTGTCCTCACGACCAGCCCGCTGACCCGCCGCGACGACGCTCTGAAGGGGGTCGCCGGCCTCGCCGAGGCGATGCGGCTCGATCCCGTCACGACCAATTTCCTCGGCGTCCTCGCCCAGAACCGGCGCCTCGGCCAGCTCGGCGCGATCATCCGCAACTTCAACCTCCTCGCCGCCCTCCACCGGGGCGAGGTGACGGCGGAAGTGACCTCCGCCCACCCGCTCGACGAGGGCCAGGTCGAGGCGCTGAAGACCAATCTCAAGAGCCGCGTCGGGCGCGACGTGGCGGTTGATATGAGCATCGATCCCACCATCTTGGGCGGGCTGATCGTCAAGATCGGCTCCCAGATGATCGACGGCTCGATCCGAACCAAATTGAACACCCTCGCGCAAGCGATGAAAGGCTGAAAATGGACATCCGCGCCGCTGAAATCTCCAAGGTCATCCGCGATCAGATCGCGAGCTTCGGCACCGACGCCGAAGTCTCCGAGGTCGGGACCGTGCTCTCCGTCGGCGACGGAATCGCGCGCATTTACGGGCTCGACAACGTCCAGGCCGGCGAGATGGTGCAGTTCGACGGCGACATCAAAGGCATGGCGCTCAACCTCGAGGCCGACAATGTCGGAGTCGTCATCTTCGGCAACGACAGCGCCATCCGCGAAGGCGACACCTGCCGCCGCACCGGCACCATCGTCGACGTTCCCGTCGGCAAGGGCTTGCTCGGCCGCGTGGTCGACGGCCTCGGCAATCCGATCGACGGCAAGGGCCCGATCGAGGGCGCCGAGCGCCGCCGGGTCGAAGTGAAGGCGCCCGGCATCATCCCGCGCAAGTCGGTGCACGAGCCGGTGCAGACGGGCCTGAAGGCGCTCGACGCCCTCGTTCCGGTCGGCCGCGGCCAGCGCGAGCTGATCATCGGCGACCGCCAGACCGGCAAGTCGGCGGTCGCGCTCGACACGTTCATCAACCAGCGCGAGATCAACAAGTCGGGCGCCGAGCGCGAGAAGCTCTACTGCATCTACGTCGCCATCGGCCAGAAGCGCTCGACCGTCGCTCAGATCGTCCGCGCGCTCGAAGAGAATGGCGCGATGGAATATTCGATCGTCGTCGCCGCCACCGCCTCCGAGCCGGCCCCGCTCCAGTTCCTGGCGCCTTACACCGGCTGCACGATGGGCGAATATTTCCGCGACAACGGAATGCACGCCGTCATCGTCTATGACGATCTGTCCAAGCAGGCCGTCGCCTACCGCCAGATGTCGCTTCTGCTTCGCCGTCCGCCGGGTCGCGAAGCCTATCCCGGCGACGTCTTCTATCTTCACTCGCGTCTGCTCGAGCGCGCGGCGAAGATGAACGAGGACAATGGCGGCGGCTCGCTGACCGCTCTCCCGATCATCGAGACCCAGGCGGGCGACGTCTCGGCCTACATCCCGACCAACGTCATCTCGATCACCGACGGCCAGATCTTCCTGGAGACCGAGCTGTTCTACCAGGGCATCCGTCCGGCCATCAACGTCGGCCTCTCGGTGTCGCGCGTCGGCTCGGCCGCCCAGACCAAGGCGATGAAGAAGGTCGCCGGCTCGATCAAGCTCGAGCTCGCCCAGTATCGTGAGATGGCGGCCTTCGCGCAGTTCGGCTCCGACCTCGACGCTTCGACCCAGCGCCTCTTGAACCGCGGCGCCCGGCTGACCGAGCTGCTCAAGCAGCCCCAGTTCAGCCCGATGCCGGTCGAGGAGCAGGTCGTCTCCATCTATGCGGGCGTCAACGGCTTCCTCGACGGCGTGCCGGTCAAGGACGTCACCCGCTTCGAGAGCGCGCTGCTGAGCCACTTCCGCTCGGATCACGCCGACGTGCTCGGCAAGATCCGCGAGACCAAGACGCTCGACGACGACACGGCAGGGCAATTGAAGTCGATCATCGGCGAGTTCGCGAAGTCGTTTGCGTAATTAACCGTCACCCCGGCGAAAGCCGGGGCCCCGGCGAGAGAAAGGCGCGGCGCCTTTCACCCACGAGGTCCCGGCTTCCGCCGGGATGACGCAAGGAAGAAAGAAGAATGGCCAGCCTCAAGGCGCTCAAAGGGCGGATCGCGTCGGTCAAGTCGACGCAGAAGATCACCAAGGCGATGAAGATGGTCGCCGCCGCCAAGCTGCGCCGGGCGCAGCAGGCGGCCGAGGCCGGTCGCCCCTATGCCCAGCGCATGGAAGAGGTGATGGCGAGCCTCGCCGCCAAGGTCACGATCGGCCCGCAAAGCCCGAAGCTGCTCGCCGGCACCGGTCGCGACCAGACTCATCTGCTGGTCGTCTGCACCTCCGACCGCGGCCTCGCCGGAGCGTTCAACTCGAACATCGTCCGAGCCGCCCGCAAGAAGGCCGACGAGCTGACCCGCGAGGGCAGGCAGGTCCTCTTCTATCTGGTCGGCCGCAAGGGGCGGGCGGTGATCCAGCGCCTCTACCCGAAGCAGATCATCCACCAGCACGACACCAGCGCGATGAAGTTCGCGAGCTTCGGCGACGCTTTGGCGATCGCCGACGACCTGGTCGACCGCTACCAGACCGACGGCATCGACGTCGTCCATCTCTTCTACGCGCATTTCCAGTCGGCCCTGGTGCAGGAGCCGGTCGGCCAGCAGATCATCCCCGTCTCCTTCCCGGAGAGCCGCAATGCGACGGCCGGCGCCAGCGCCGCGATCGAGTACGAGCCGGACGAGGAAGAAATCCTCGCCTCGCTCCTGCCGCGCAACGTCGCCGTCCAGATCTTCCGCGCGCTTCTCGAGAACGCCGCGTCGGAGCAGGGCAGCCGGATGACCGCGATGGACAACGCCACCCGCAACGCCGGCGACATGATCCAGCGCCTCTCGATCGCCTACAACCGGCAACGCCAGGCGGCGATCACCACCGAGCTGGTCGAGATTATTTCGGGCGCCGAGGCCCTGTAGGATTAACCCGTCATCCCGGCGAAAGCCGGGACCCCCAGCGGGTGAAGGGCGCCGCGCCTTTCACCCCACGAGTTCCCGGCTTTCGCCGGGACGACGAATGAGAAGGCAAGGAACGAAGAAATGGCCACCGCCGCAACCCCGACCAACAATATCGGCCGAGTCAGCCAGGTGATCGGCGCCGTCGTCGACGTCACCTTCGACAGCGACCTGCCGGAGATCCTGTCGGCCCTGACCACCGACAATAACGGCACCAAGCTCGTCCTAGAGGTCGCCCAGCATCTCGGCGAGTCGACCGTACGGACGATCGCGATGGACTCGACCGACGGCCTAACGCGAGGCCAGGCGGTCACCGACACCGGCGACCAGATCCGGGTTCCGGTCGGGCCGATGACCCTGGGTCGGATCATGAACGTGATCGGCGACCCGATCGACGAGCGCGGCCCGATCGGCCATAGCGACACCGCCCCGATCCACCGCGACGCGCCGCTGTTCGTCGAGCAGTCGACCGAAACCGCCATCCTCGTCACCGGAATCAAGGTCATCGACCTGCTCGCGCCCTACGCCAAGGGCGGCAAGATCGGGCTCTTTGGTGGGGCGGGCGTCGGCAAGACGGTGCTCATCCAGGAGCTGATCAACAACATCGCCAAGGGCCATGGCGGTACCTCGGTGTTCGCCGGAGTCGGCGAGCGCACCCGCGAGGGCAACGACCTCTACCACGAGTTCCTCGACGCCGGAGTCATCGCCAAGGACGCCGACGGCAACCCGACTCCGGAAGGCTCCAAGGTCGCCCTGGTCTTCGGCCAGATGAACGAGCCGCCGGGCGCCCGCGCCCGGGTCGCCCTCTCGGGCCTCACCCAGGCGGAA
This sequence comes from Sphingomonadales bacterium, assembly GCA_034668585.1. GTDB lineage: Bacteria > Pseudomonadota > Alphaproteobacteria > Sphingomonadales > Sphingomonadaceae > Allosphingosinicella. The sequence goes on from JAXDPB010000049.1 coordinate 10,768, forward strand.
TATTTCCGCGACGTCGAGGGCCAGGACGTGCTGTTCTTCGTCGACAACATCTTCCGCTTCACCCAGGCGGGCTCGGAAGTGTCGGCGCTGCTCGGCCGAATCCCCTCGGCCGTGGGCTACCAGCCGACCCTGTCGACCGACATGGGCGCTCTTCAGGAGCGGATCACCTCGACCAACAAGGGCTCGATCACCTCGGTGCAGGCGATCTACGTACCCGCCGACGATCTCACCGATCCGGCGCCGGCGACGTCGTTCGCCCACCTCGACGCGACGACCGTGCTGTCGCGCGCCATCTCCGAGCTCGGCATCTACCCGGCGGTCGACCCGCTCGACTCCACGTCGCGCGTGCTGACGGCCCGCACCGTCGGCCAGGAGCATTACGACACCGCCCGCGCCGTCCAGGAGATCCTCCAGCGCTACAAGTCGCTCCAGGACATCATCGCCATCCTCGGCATGGACGAGCTTTCCGAAGAGGATAAGCTGACCGTCTCGCGCGCCCGCAAGATCCAGCGCTTCCTGTCCCAGCCGTTCCACGTCGCCGAGGTGTTCACCGGCATCCCCGGCAAGTTCGTCCAGGTCGAGGACACGGTGCGCTCGTTCAAGGCGGTCGTCGACGGCGAATATGACCACCTTCCCGAATCCGCCTTCTACATGGTCGGCGGAATCGAGGAGGCGGTCGAGAAGGCCCAGCGCCTGGCGGCGGAAGCGGCCTGATGCTCGGAAGGGCCCTGATCCTGGCCGGCGCAGCGGCGGCGCTCGCCGCGGCGGCGCCAGCGGCGGCGCCGGGCCACGAGGCCGAGGTCGGCCGGGCGATCTTCGATTTGTGCCCGAAGGTGCTCGACGGCAGCCTGCGCCTCGACGATCCGGCCGCACTCGCGGCGATCGGCTATGGCGCGACTCCGCCGCGGCAGACGCCTTCGGGCCCGATCCCCCGCGCCACGCGCGGCGCCGGAGCGGAGATGGTCGTGCTTTCGGGTCAAATGGAAACGGACGGCGGCGGCTGCGCGACCTGGTTCGGCGGCCCCGACAACAAGCGCCTGTTCAAGGCGATGAGGAAGAGGGCCCTGAAGAGCGCCTTCCAGGGAAGCGGCAGGCCGGCCAAGCTGGGCGACGGGACCGACATCTATTCGTATCGCGCCGTCGGCATGCCCCGTCGGACGCTCGTCTTCATCGCCGGCGCGGCCGGCGACGGCGTCGGCGGCGGGCCGACGACGACCGCGGTCATGATGGACACGAAGAGTGAGTAGAGCCGTGCTCAGCCTTCCGCTTCTTCTCATGGCCATCGCGACGGCCGCCGCGCCCGCCGCGGCGCAGCCGGCCGCCCCGGCCCAGCCGCCCGTCCGCCAGCAGCCGATCGACGAGGTCGCGGCCGATCTCGCTTATGGCTTGTGCCCGCTCTTCCTCGCCGGGCCCTTCTCGCTGACCGGGCCCGAGCTGGCGGAGCGGGGCTTCGGCAAGACGATCACCAAATTGCCCCACCCGCGACTCGGCGAGATGAGCACGGTCACGGCCAAGCGCCCCGATGGCGAGATCGTCTTCGGCGGTGCCGCGGGGAAAAATTGCACGGTGATCGTCGACACGCCCCAGCGGGCACCGGTGCTGGCTCGGCTGCATGCCAACATGGCGTTCACCGGCCTCGGCTTCAAACCGGTGCCGAACCCCGGCGCCAGTCCCGAAGGTCTCGCCGTCGAGACCTTCAAGGCTCCCGTCGACAACCAGTTCCTCTATCTCCAGCTCATCCAGGTGGGCGGCCCGGCCGGAACCGGCCCCGTCATCGCCCAGCTTTTCGGAATGGACAAGTAAAGATGGCCGACCTCCACTTCGAGCTCGTCACGCCCGAGCGGCTCGTCCGCTCCGAGGAGGTCTTCATGGTCGTGGTGCCGGGGACGGAGGGCGATTTCGGAGTCCTCGCCGGCCACGCGCCCTACATGTCGACGCTGAGGAACGGCGACATCGCCATCTACCGCGGCTCGATGGCCGACACGCCCGAGCGGATCGCGGTCGAGGGCGGCTTCGCCGAAGTGAGCGAGCGCGGGCTGACGGTGCTGGCCGAGAAGGCGGACGTGCCGGCCTGATCAGCGCCGGTCGTACCGAACGGTTTGCCGGCGGGACCCGTCGAGCATTGCGACCGAAGCCGTCAGGACGTCGCCCTCGCGCCGATAGGTAATGTTCTGCGGATAGTCGTGGTCGGCATTCTGGAAGGTCATCCAGCCGGGGCTGCAGACCACCAGGCGGAACGCGACCGCCGGACCGCCCTCCGGTGAGCCGTAGAAGCGGATGGCCCCCTTCCGGTCGCGCTCGATCCGCATATATTCGAACGACGGCCGGCCGGCGCCGGTGACGGTACGGCCAAGGCCGAGCATCAAGCCCTCCGCTTCGGGCATCCAATATTCCTCGACGATAGGCGGCCCCCTGCGCGACGACGGCAGATTCGGAGGCGGGTTCGGAGTTCGCCACTCGCCCGCCAGCCAGTTCATGTCCTTGCAGCTGGCGACCGGCTCGACGCGAGTCGTGGTGATGACGCGGGGGCGTGGCGCCGACTGAGGCTGAACTCCGCCGGCCGCCGCCGCGAGCCCGAGCCATATGATCTTCATCCCGATCTTTCCTTGCCCTAGGCGGGTGCCTCGCCGAGGTCCCGCACCCGCTGGGCCCGCCACAATAGCAGACCGCCGGCGATAATGAGAGCGGCGCCGCCGAACGTCGCGGCGTCGGGGGAGTCGCCGAACCAGACCCAGCCGAGGCCGGCGGCGACGAGCAGCTGGACGTAGGTCATCGGCGCCACCACCGAGGCGCTCGCTCGGCCCACCGCCGCGAAGATTAGCGTGTGGCCCAGGGTCGCGAAGACGGCAACGCCGAGGCACTTGAGCACCGTCACCGCCGAAGGCCAGCCGATCTCGACGAGGCCCGCCAAATGGAGGGCGAGCGCGGCGGCGACCAGCAACGGGGCGGCGACGGCGGCGAGGAGGAACTGCATCACCATCACCGGCGCGGCGCCGGCGGTCATCCGGTTGAGCATCATCAGCCACGACATGCCGAACGCGGCGCCGATCGGGAACAGGGCGGCGAAGCCGATCTCCATGATGTTGGGCCGAAGGACGACCAGGACCCCGACGAAGGCGAGCAGGGTCGCGACCCAGGTGGCGCGGCGAGTGCGCTCGCCGAGCACGAAGGGCGCGAGCAAGGCGGTGAGGATCGGGCTGGTGAACTGGATAGCGGTGGCGTCGGCGAGCGGCATCGCCATCACGCCCATGAAGAAGCAGAGCGTGGCGAGCGCCACCGCGGCGCCGCGCCCCAGCTGCAGCCCGGGCCGTGGCATGACGAAGCCGGCGCGGCCGTGGGCGAACGCCACGTAGAGCGCCAGACCGGCGGCGCCGAAGCAGTAACGCAGCGCGGAGACGGCCGGCGCCGGCCACGCCCCCGCCATCGATTTCACCACCGCATCGCCGATCGAAAGCGAGCAGAAGCCGGCAAGCGCGATGAGGAGGGCGGCGCGGGTGCGGGACTCGGACACGAGCGGCCCTTCCCGCGCGGTTAGGCAATTGTCAAAGTTTCCACCTTATTCACCACCCTCCAGCGGCACGGCTTCACCGAGTGAGGGGATCTAAGCGCAATGAGTGCTTTCGGACGGCGCGGAGGAAATAGCGGCGCGAGCGGCGGGCGGCCCAGCTTCGGCGTCGCAAGGCCGATGAAGGGCGTGGCCGGCGCCTCCGCCTTGCCGGCGCCCCCCGACGGCGGCGACCAATTCCCGCCGCTCGACACGATCGATTTCTCGTCTGGCGACTCCGACAGCTTCGTCCCGACCTCGGCCGAGCGCGGCGCCGACGCGATGTCGCGGCTGGCGGATCGCCAGGCCGCCTCCTCCGAGGCCCCGAGCAGCAAGAACGAGGGCTTCGAAGCCTCGATCCACCGGATCAAGGAGCAGGTGCTTCCCCGCCTGCTCGAGCGGGTCGACCCGGAAGCGGCGGCGACCCTCTCCAAGGACGAGCTCGCCGAGGAATTCCGGCCGATCATCGGCGAGGTGCTCGCCGAGCTGAAGATCAACCTCAACCGCCGCGAGCAGTTCGCGCTCGAGAAGGTGCTGGTCGACGAGCTTCTCGGCCTCGGGCCGTTGGAGGAATTGCTCTCCGACCCGAACATCTCCGACATCATGGTCAACGGGCCGAACCAGACCTTCATCGAAAGGAAGGGCAAGCTCGAGATCGCGCAGATCCAGTTCCGCGACGAGGAGCATCTGTTCCAGATAGCCCAGCGGATCGTCAACAAGGTCGGCCGCCGGGTCGACCAGACCACGCCGCTCGCCGACGCCCGCCTCCAGGACGGCTCGCGAGTCAACGTCATCATCCCGCCGCTCTCGCTTCGCGGCACCGCCATCTCGATCCGTAAATTCTCCGAAAAGCCGATCACCGTCGACATGATGAAGGGCTTCGGCTCGCTCTCCGAGAAGATGGCGACGGTCCTCAAGATCGCCGGCGCCAGCCGCTTCAACATCATCATCTCGGGCGGCACCGGCTCGGGTAAGACGACCATGCTCAACGCCCTCTCCAAGCTGATCGACCCGGGCGAGCGCGTGATCACCATCGAGGACGCCGCCGAGCTCCGCCTCCAGCAGCCGCACTGGCTGCCGCTCGAGACCCGCCCGCCCAACCTCGAGGGCCAGGGCGCGATCTCGATCCGCGACCTCGTCATCAACGCCCTTCGCATGCGCCCCGACCGGATCATCCTCGGCGAGATCAGGGGAAGCGAATGCTTCGACCTGCTCGCCGCGATGAACACCGGCCATGACGGCTCGATGGCCACCCTCCACTCCAACTCCCCTCGCGAATGCCTGGCGCGAATGGAGAACATGGTGATGATGTCGGACATCAAGGTGCCCAAGGAGGCGATCTCGCGCCAGATCGCCGACTCGGTCGACCTCATCGTCCAGGTCAAGCGACTTCGCGACGGCTCGAGGCGCTGCACCAACATCACCGAGGTGATCGGGATGGAGGGCGACGTCATCGTCACCCAGGAATTGTTCAAGTTCGAATATCTCGACGAGACCGCCGACGGCAAGATCATCGGCGAGTACCGGTCGATGGGGCTGAGGCCCTACACGCTCGAGAAGGCCAAGATGTTCGGCTTCGACCAGCCTTATCTGGAGGCCTGTCTGTAACGAGATCGTCGCAAAGTGGTACTTTGCGCCGGGCTGGTTGACGAGATCGCACAGCTTCAGTGTTCGGAAACGGACGAAGGTCAGGAAAGTCAGCCCCTCTCGCGCGGGCGCGCGCACCCGCGCACGCGAGGCGGCCACCGCCGATGAAGGGGGCTCGGCGCCCGGCGTCGAGCGCGCTCGGATTGTGAAATGGGCCATGGACCTCCCCGGTTACGGGAGGGGCGAACATAAAGCGAACGAATCCGCCGCGCAAGTCGTGTTGAATGCGCCGCCCAGCTGCCGCCGGCTGGCGCGGCTCGCCCGGCGCTCAGCGCCGGCGGCTGGCCGCCATCTCCCGCATCGCCTGGTCCGCCGCGGCCTGCGCGACCCGGGAAATCGCCGCCGAGACGTCCGCCCGGGCCATCACCGCTTCGACCCGTGCCTCGATTCTCGGCGCCGCTGCCTTGAGCACTGCGCGCACCTCGGGATCGTCGACCACCCGCCCGTTGCGGCAGGTGAAGGCGCCGTCCGACAGGTTCGCCTCGAACCCGTCCCACTCGCCCGGCGCATAGCCGCACTTGCGCTCGATCACCGCTCGCTCGGCCGGAGTGAACCAGGACCCGCCGGAGCGAAGCTCGCGGTTGATGAGGGCGGAGAGCTCCCCCTCCCCGTCGGCCGGCGTCGCCGCCGGCGCCTGCGCGGCGCCGAGCGCGACGGCCGCCAGCAATATCGGGATCGATACCGTCTTCATCACCTCGCCTCCTGATCGGGCCAACCCTGCTACACTTGTAGCACCTTGTGCGGACGAAGCAAGACCGCGTGCGCGAGGCGCAATGATCCGAAATGGCTGCAACCCCGTTCGCCGCGACGGCTGAGGCGAGGTAGACTGACGGGGAAGGGCTTCCGTGAAAGGTAGGCGGTCGTCCTCCGTTGTCATGTTTGCTTGCCGCGTTCGACACACCCTCAGGCGGAGACGCGGGCATGACCAAGCACGACTATCACTGGACGTTCGGCAACCAAGCGCACATCAGCTTTCCGGGCGGAGTCGCCCCGGTCGCCGAGCCGCCGCACGCCTTCACCTCGCTGGAGGGCTGCGCGACGCTTTCGGACGCCCTTGGAAACCTGGTCTGCTACACCGACGGCACGGGCCTTTATTCGTCGCTGTCCGGACCGGCGCTCACGACCACGCCGCCGACGCTCGGCGGGACGCCGTCGTCCACCCAAAGCGCGATCATCGTCCCACCGGCCGGCGGCGGGACACGCCATCACATCTTCGCGGTCGGAGACTGGAGCACGCCGTCTATCGGCCCGGTCTCCCATACGACCTTCAAGCTCGCCCCCGTCGCCATTCTGTCGCAACCGACCGCCCTCACCGCCATCGGCCCGCAGCGCGCCGCGGAGCGGCTCGCGGCGGTTCCCCACAAGGACTGCTCCAAATATTGGGTCATCGCGATGGACGGCGACCCGCCCAGCCCGGTCCGCCCAGGCCTCCTCCACGCCCTGCTGGTCGATTCCGACGGTCCGCCGACTGTCTCGGTCACGACCCCCTGCGCGACCAGCGACAGGTTCGCGATGAAATTCTCGCAGGATGGCAACAGGCTCGCCGTCGCCTCCGTTGCAACCATAGAGATTTACGATTTCAACCGCGCGACCGGGCAATTCACCCTTCATTCGACGATCACCGGCCTGGCGGGCAATCGCGCCTACGGTCTCGAATTCTCGCCGAACGGTCTGTATCTCTACTTCAGCTGCTACCAGACGGGGGCGGTGCGGCGCCACACGATCAACGGACCCAACACTTTCAACACTTGCGACCCGATCGACGTCTGGCCCGCCAACATGCAATGGTCCGGCAACTATCGGATCGGAGCGCTCCAGCTCGGCCCCAACGGCAAGATCTACGGCGCCAAGTTCAACCACACCAGCCTGTTCGAGATCGGGCTTCCCGACAGCCCGACGACGGCAAGCAATGCGGTCCAGTTCAAAGCCGTCGCGACCAAGGCCGGCGGCGGCGACCTCGTCCTCAACCAGCTTTGCCAGCTGGGCCTTCCAACCTTCACTCAGAGGACCGCGGACTGCGCCGACAATTGCCGCAACCTGGCCGCTGCGGTCGACGAGCAGATCGTCTCGACTCCGAAGGTCAACACGCTCCGCCCCTGCGACAAGAGCCAACCGATCGAGAAGCCGCCCTGCGCGCCGCTCGACCTGCCGAAGATCGCGCCGTGGACCTCGATCAAATGGGGCGACAGCCAGTGCGACTGCATCGAGGGCGACGATACCGAGGTGATGCACCTCACGGTCTGCAACCCCTACAGCAACCTGACGCTGTCGAACCTCACCATCCACCAGCTCGTGGTCGTCGATGCCAACGGCAACCCGCCGCCGCTCCTTCCCGACGGCAGCCCCTCCGTACAGCTGGTGCCGATAGGCCCCTATTGCTTCGACGATCTGGCGCCGTGCACCTGCGTCACCCGCGAGTTCGTGCTGAGGCTTCGCGGGGCCGTTCCCGGTCCCTATCACATCCTCGTCAAGGGCATCTGCTTCGACGCCTGCTTCCATGGCGACGAGCAGGATTGCTTCATCTTCAACGTCTGCAAGGACTGATTTATGGCGGACTGAACAATGGCCTGCCGTGCCGGTCGGGATTGCTACACCTAAGCTTGGGAGCCAATCTAGGCCCCTACCCTTCCAGTTCGGCCACACGCTTCAAGATCGCCTCGCCATGCTGGTATATCTCAACCGGCTCCAGAACCGGATGCCGAGTCTCCTCCTTGCCCACGAACGTCCCGAAATAATGGCATGACCAAAGCGTTCTTGGCAGCCTCCTCCGTGAGCAGAACTTCGCGGTGATCGCTGATCACCTTCGCCAATTCGGCGAGCCTTGCCTCCAATTCCATGATGTTGCGCCCACAAACCGCGAGAATAGAGTAACCTAACCAACTCGCAGCGCAATAGAATCCTGCGGGATGCTCTAACCGCTTCGGCTATCCGGATTTCATTGACTGCTTCCGCGGGACGATCGGGCCCTCGGGATCACGGGCATAGCGGGCACATGGCGGCAAGAATCGCTGTCTGTCGTGCCCCACGCTTGCGACGTCAGGGTCCATCAACCTCCGCCAGAACCCGCTGAACGAGTGCTGTCAGAGGGGGGTAATAGCAGCCGATCTCCTCTTGGCCTTCCGGTGCGATAAAATAGTCCCTGTGTTCGAGTATCACGACCCTAAAGGCCAAATGCCATACCTCGGGGTCGTCGGGACAGCTTTTGAGGACCTCCTCACAGGCCCAAAGAAAGCGGGCCATAAACCAGACAAATTTGTTCCGTGCCACGGGATCGCGCGTTGCAACCTGTGAATAGTAGCCAGGGTGGAACTCGGGATTCGAGATCGCTAGCTCCATAAAGCGCGCATACGCCTCCCGAGCGCGATCCCACTCATGAAGCTGCACGTCCTTTCGGTATCGCCAGTAAGCGGCTAACCCGGCGACAAGGGCTATGCCGATGCCGGCTGTCGTTGCCCAATAGGACAAGGCCTCAGCCAGATCCTTGTGTGCGACAACCCAGTCCATCGACCTAGGTCTGGGGCACGACCGGGAGCGTGTCTAGAGGAGGGACTATGGGCAGCCAAGTCCGCGGCTTCTTCGTGCGCGCAGCCTAGTCCCCCTTGTCCCCCTCGTTCTTCGGCTTCTTCGTCTCGGCGTGCTGCTTGACGTCCTGTCGAAGCGATTTGGACTGGTCGTCGCTTTCCGCGAAGCTGCCGTCCTCGTTGCGGCGCTGGTAGCGCTTGTCGCCTTCGTGCGGCTGGTTGAGTTCGCGCTGGCCCATCATGCCCTCCATCGATTTGCGTGACGGAGGAGAAACGGCTCTATTCTTGTTATGATCCGAACTCGTGCGGCTTTTCGCGGTGCAGGCAAGGCCGTGATCGGAGCTGGGAAGGAAGGTGGATCCCGGATCAAGTCCGGGATGACGAGCCGGGATTCGCCGTCCGACCTTTAAACCAAATCCCCCAGCGCGCCGCACACTCCCGCCAGCAGCCTCGCCAGCGCCAGTCTCCCCGGCCCCAGCCGACGCTCCCCCAACGCCGCCGCGGGGCCTGGCTGCGCCGAAATCCGAATCTTGGGTCCCACTCCCGCCGCCCGAAAAAGCCGCCATGCCCCTGTCGCAGATCCTGACGCTGAACGAGCGGGTGAAGGGGTTTTCGAGCTGCTTCTTCAATCTTTCCGCGGCGCTTACGGCGGCGGCGGCGGCGGCGCGGGCGTGGGTGAACCGCGACGTGGATCTCGCCGTGCCGGCGTGGGCCCTGGTCGCAATCGCCTTGCTCCTGGTCGCCCACAAGGTGCTTTATCTCCTCGAAACCTCGTCGGAGGATACGCCATGAATTTCTCGCTCGCGGATTTCGCTCCGGCCATTGGCGGAATCATCGCCGGGGCCGTAGGCCTTTTCTTCGTTTGGCTGGCGGTCCGGGAGGCGCACCCCGGCGAGCGCGAGAAGCTCTAAACCAAAACCCCCAGCGCCCCGCACACCACCGCCAGCAGCATCGCCAGCACCAGCACGAGCTGCCACGGCACCCAGCCGACCTTGTCGATGTCGCGGCGATTCGCGCGGGCGTGGTCGCGCCAGGCGGCGAAGGCGGTGAGGGCCGCGAAGAGGGCGGCGGCGGCCCAGAGGAGGTGGGCGGGGGTGGGGTCGTCCATCGGCGCGCTTTAGCGTCATGTTGAGCTTGTTTCAGCATCCAGTTCTCCAGCGCCCGGGCGGGGGAGCCGCCGGAGCCTGACGGGTTCAGGGGGACGGCCCGCGGGGGTTCAGGGCGACGGCCGGCAGGAGTCGGCGTGGATCCCGGGTCGAGCCCGGGATGACGGACGCTGAACCCGCATCCTCTCGTCACCCCGGGCGAAGGCCGGGGTCCATTCGGGCTTGCCGGATTCCCCATCGCGGCCGGCATGGATGCCAGCCTTCGCTGGCATGACGGTGGGACATCTGCACCCTCTCGTCACCCCGGCGAAGGCCGGGGTCCATTCGGGCTTGACGGATTCCCCACCGCGGCCGGCGTGGATGCCAGCTTTCGCCGGCATGACGGGGAGACATCGGGGGGCGTGGCGATTCGGGTCTTGCGCGCCCCGCTCTAGCGGGTCAGCTTCTCGACCTTGGCCTGGAGGTCGGCGAGCTCGGTTCGGAGGCGCTCGATCTCCGCCTCGCGGCCGCCTTCCGCGGCGGGCTCGGGCGGCGAGGCGGCGCGGCCGCCGGTCGTGGCGGCCTGGAACAGCTCCATGTTGCGGCGGGCGAGCTCGGCGAAGGGGTTGGCGGCGAAGGCGCTGCTGAGAGTCTCGCGAAGCTGGCTCTGATTGCGCTGGAACGCCTCGAGGCTGGCCTCGAGATATTGCGGCAGCATCGACTGCATCTGGCCGCCGCCATACATTCCGATCAGCTGCCTCAGGAAGCTGACCGGAAGCAGGGTCTGGCCGCGGCTTTCCTCGTCCATGATGATCTGGGTGAGGACGTTGTGGGTGATGTCCTCGCCCGAGCGGGCGTCGACGACTTTGAACTCGCGCTTCTGGCGGACCATCTCGGCCAGCCGCTCGAGCGTGATGTAGGACGAGCTTTCGGTGTCATAGAGGCGCCGGTTGGCGTATTTCTTGATGATGACGACGTCGTCGCCGGATCCCGAGGCCGCCATGGATGCTCCCCAATCAGAGCGGACGGCTCTAGCACCGAAGCTTGACGCGCCGCAACACAGGCCGCGGCCGCTGCCTCTGTTCCTCGCCATGCTGCGGCGCGAGACCGAAGGGTCGCCGGAACGGCTGGCGCGGGCGCTGGCCGGGCTGAGGCGCTATCAGGAGGCGGAGCGCGCCGCGGCGGCGGCTCCGCCGGCGGCGGTGGCGGAGCTGCTCGGGGCGAAGGTGCGCGATTACGGGGGCGGCGGACCGCCGGTCCTGTTCGTTCCGTCGCTGATCAACCCGCCCTCGATCCTCGACCTGCCCGGGCGCTCCCTGCTGAGGTGGCTCGCGGCGGAAGGCGGAGTCCGGCCGCTGCTGCTCGACTGGGGGTGGGACGTCGAGGCGCGGTCGGCGCTGTCGGTGGCGGGCCATGTCGAGCAGGTGCTGCTGCCGCTGATCGAGCGGCTCGGCGAGAGGCCGGCCCTGGTCGGCTATTGCCTGGGCGGGACGATGGCGCTTGCGGCGGCCGGGCCGAGCGGAGCGCCGGCGGTGGCGGCGATCGCGGCGCCGTGGCGGTTCGGCGGCTTCCCGGACGAATCGCGGGCGATGATCGCCCGGCTGTGGGAGGGCGCGGCGGCGGCGTCGCGGACCCTGGGCTGCCTGCCCATGGAGGTGCTGCAGAGCGCCTTCTGGAGCCTCGACCCGGCCCGGACCGTCGCCAAGTTCGAGGCCTTCGCCGGCATGGAGGAGGGCGGCGCCGAGGCCCGGGCGTTCGTCACCCTGGAGGATTGGGCGAATGACGGGCCGCCGCTGCCGCACTCGGCGGCGCTCGAACTGTTCGAGGATTTCTTCGGCGCCGACGTCACCGGGCGGGGCCTTTGGCGGCTCGCCGATCCCGCCGCCCTGCCCTGCCCGTTCCTCGACATCGTCTCGACCTCGGACCGGATCGTCCCGGCGGCGTCGGCGACGGGCTCGGGCGAGCGGCTCGAGCTCGCCCAGGGCCATGTCGGAATGGTGGTGGGCGGGCGGTCGAGATCGGCCTTGTGGGAGCCGCTCGCCGCCTGGCTTTCCCGCAATGCAGCACAATGCTAGGGGCCACGCACTCAACCCGCCGGCCGAAAGGGGGACACGCAGCTTTTCGCGAAAAGCTGCGCGTCCCCGAACAGCACAGGAGCCCTCTCATGCCCGCCCCCACCGACGTCGTCATCACGGCCGCCAAGCGAACCCCGGTGGGGTCGTTCCTCGGCGCCTTCGCCTCCACCCCGGCGCACGAGCTCGGGCGGACGGCGATCGTCGCCGCTCTGGAGCAGGCGGGCGTCTCCCCGGACGAGGTCAGCGAGGTCATCCTCGGCCAGGTTCTGACCGCGGCGCAGGGCCAGAATCCGGCGCGGCAGGCGTCGATGGCCGCGGGCTTGCCCAAGGAGGTTCCGGCCTGGGGAGTCAACCAGGTGTGCGGGTCGGGCCTGAGGGCGGTGGCGCTGGCGACCCAGGCGATCCAGACCGGCGACGCCGGCATCGTCGTCGCCGGCGGGCAGGAGAGCATGAGCCTTTCGGCCCACGCCCAGCACCTGCGCGGCGGCACCAAGATGGGCGACCTCAGCCTCGTCGACACGATGGTCAGGGACGGGCTGACCGACGTCTTCAACGGCTATCATATGGGCATCACCGCCGAGAATCTGGCCGAGCAATATCAGGTGACCCGCGACGACCAGGACCGGTTCGCCGTCGCCAGCCAGAACAAGGCCGAGGCGGCCCGCGCCGAAGGCCGGTTCAGGGACGAGATCGCTCCGGTCACGATCAGGACCCGCAAGGGCGAGACCGTGGTCGACGAGGACGAATATATCCGGGCCGGGGCGACTCTCGAGGGCGTCTCGGGCCTTCGCCCGGCGTTCCGGAAGGACGGCACCGTCACCGCCGCCAACGCCTCGGGCCTCAACGACGGCGCCGCCGCCCTCGTCCTGATGAGCCGGGAGGAAGCGCAGCGGCGCGGCGCAACGATCCTCGCCCGAGTCGCCAGCTGGGCCTCGGCCGGGGTCGATCCCTCGATCATGGGCATCGGTCCCGTCCCGGCCTCGAGGCGAGCGCTCGAGAAGGCCGGCTGGACGATCGCCGAGCTCGACCTGATCGAGGCCAACGAGGCGTTCGCCGCCCAGGCGCTTGCGGTCGGCAGGGAGCTGGGCTGGGACCCGGACAAAGTCAACGTCAACGGCGGCGCCATCGCCATCGGCCACCCGATCGGCGCGAGCGGCGCCCGGGTGCTGACCACCCTGCTCTACGAGATGAAGCGCCGCGACTCCCGGAAAGGTCTCGCCACCCTGTGCATCGGCGGCGGCATGGGCATCGCGCTCTGCGTCGAGCGCTAGGCTCAATCGCCTGTGCTCAAAGTCTTTTTTGGCTGTGCGGAAGCGGACAATGTTGCAGAACGGCTACAGTCGCTGAACTTTTGATGAACGAGGGGGCTCCCGCCCTTGCGCCGCGCGCCTGAATCGGCTCTGCGTGCTGGCTGAGGCCGCGCGGATCAAGCGCGCGTCCAGCTATGAGGGATGAACCGGGATGAGAAAGTTTGGATTGCTCGGAACGAGCGCGCTTCGTTCTGCCGTTTTTATGGGCATGGTCGCCGTGGTCGCGACTCCGTCTTATGCTCAGGACGTCCCCGCGGACGAGGACAGCCCGACGACGCTGCAGAGCGAGCCGGAAGTCGAGTCGGGCCAGAACGCCGAGGCCGGCGCCCAGGGTGACACGGCCAACGATCCGACGATCACCATCACGGGCTCGCGCATCCGTCGTCCGAACCTCGAATCGACGGTTCCGATCACCTCGATCGGCGGCGACGAGTTCTTCGAGACCGGCCGTCAGTCGGTCGGCGACGTCCTCAACGACCTTCCCTCGCTGCGCAGCACCTTCAGCACGCAGAACTTCAACCTCCGCCTCGGCGTCGCGGGCCTCAACCTGCTCGACCTTCGCGGCCTCGGCACGGCGCGCACCCTGGTTCTTCAGAACGGCCGCCGCCACGTCGCCGGCGACGTTCTCAGCTCGGGCATCTCGACCGACATCAACACGATCCCGGCCGACCTCATCGAGCGAGTCGACATCGTCACGGGCGGCAACTCGGCCATTTACGGCTCCGACGCCCTCGCCGGCGTCGTCAACTTCATCCTGAAGCGCAACTTCGAGGGCGTCCAGGTCCGCGGCCAGGCCAGCATCAGCAAGTTCGGCGATGCCGGCATCTACACCGGGTCGGTCGTGGCCGGCACCAACTTCGCCGAGGATCGCGGCAACGTCGCGGTCAACGTGCAATTCTCGAGGCAGAACGACTATTTCGCCTCGAACCGCCCGTGGGCGGCGCAGCAGAACGTGTTCGTCACGGTCGACACCGATCCCGGCGGCACTCCGAACGGAAGCGACGGCAACCCGGACGCCATCTTCTTCCGCGACGTTCGTTCGACGACGACCAGCCTGGGCGGCCTGATCGCCTTCCCGGCCGATGCGAGCGGCTTCACCCGCCCGTACCTGTTCCAGCCCGACGGCACGCTCGTGCCGGAGACCGGGACTCGGGTCGGCATCGCCCCGAACGGTTCGTTCATCGGCGGCAACGGCATTTCGGGCCGTGAAGGAAATCAGCTCGCCTTCTCGCCGGATCTCGAGCGCATCACCGTCAACGCTCTCGGCCACTTCACCATGTCGGAAGCGTTCGAGCCCTTCTTCGAGGCGAAATATTCGCGGCTGAAGACGGTCAGCATCATCGGCAGCGCGGCCTTCATCCCGGCGTTCGGCTTCACGCGCGAGCGGATTTCGATCAACAACGCCTTCCTCAGCCCGCAGGCGCGCGCGACGATCCTCGGCTTCACTCCGACGGCGACCTCGTTCATCTACCGCGGCCGCTTCAACGACCTCGGCCCGCGCATCGAGAACGCTCTTCGCGAGACCTATCGCGGCGTCGTCGGCGTGCGCGGCACCTTCAACGACGACTGGACCTACGAAGTCGCCGCCAATTACGGCGAGATGCACGAGAAGGTCGGAGTCGAAGGCAACCTCAACCTCCAGCGCCTCTATATGTCGCTGGACGCGGTTCGCGACTCGAACAACAACATCGTCTGCCGCGCGACCATCGATCCCGCGGCCCGCATCCCCTTCGAGGGCGCGGCCGACGAGGCCCTCGCCAACCAGCTGCTCGCCGCCGACGTCGCGGCCTGCGTGCCTGCCAACTTCTTCGGCCGCGGCAATCTGAGCCAAGCCGCGAAGGACTATCTGCTGCAGAACACGAACGCGACCGGTTCGACCAACCAGCTGGTGCTCAGCGGCTTCGTGTCGGGCGACAGCAGCTCGTTCTTCGAGCTTCCGGGCGGCCCGATCGGCTTCGCGGTCGGCGCCGAGTATCGCAGCCAGGACATCAAGTACGACCAGGATCCGCTCGTCTTCGGCGGCCTGACCTTCTACAACTCGATCCCGACGCTCGATCCGCCGAAGTTCGAGGTGAAGGAGCTTTACGGCGAAATCCGTATCCCGCTCCTGAAGGACATGCCCTTCTTCCACGAGCTGACCCTCAGCGCCGCCGGCCGAGTCGCCGACTACAAGGGCGGCACCGGCACCGTCTTCGCCTACAATGCGGGCGCCGACTGGGCTCCCGTCAGGGACCTGCGCTTCCGCGGCAACTGGTCGCACGCGGTGCGCGCTCCCAGCCAGGGCGAGCTGTTCTCGCAGCAGGGGCAGAACTTCGCCCCGGGCTTCGTCGACCCCTGCTCGGCGCGTAACGTCGGCACGGGCGCCGCAACCCGCGCCGCCAACTGCCTCGCGGCGGGCATCCCGGCGACCTACGACTTCGTCTACCTGCAGTCGATCGAGATCGTCAGCGGCGGCAACCCGAACCTCCACGAGGAATCCTCGGACTCGCTGACCCTGGGTGCGGTTCTGCAGCCGCGCTTCCTGCCGGGCTTCTCGCTGTCGGTCGATTATTACGACATCACCATCGATGACGTGATCACCGCCCCGACGGCGCAGCAGATCGCCAACGCCTGCTACGACGCTCCGGATCTCAACAACAGCTTCTGCCCGCTGTTCCAGCGCGCCGGAGCGGCCGGCGGCCCGCGTGGCGAGATCAACCACCAGATCCTCGAAGGCACGCTCCTCCAGCTTCAGCTCAACTACGCGAAGCTGACGGCGCGCGGCATCGACTTCGAGATGACCTACCGCCACAAGCTGGAGTCGGTCGGCACGATCAGCTCGAGGTTGATCTACACCCGGGTGCTCGAGCGCACCTCGTTCACCGATCCGGCAATTCCGACTCTCGGGAACCGGTCGTTGTCGGAGCTGGGCGATCCTCAGGACGCTTTCAACTGGGACATCGCGCTGAAGCGGGGACCGTTCGAGGTCGCCTACAAGATGCGTTACATCGGCAAGATGGTGACCAACCAGTACGAAGACTTCTTCAGCTTCCAGGGTCGTCCGCCGCAGAATGCCGATCGTGACAACGTGCGTTTCTACAGCGCCGCGCTGTATCACAACGCTCGTATCGGCATCGATGTCGGCGACAACTTCAACTTCTACATGGGCGTCGACAACATCACCAACCGCCACCCGCAGCTCGACCTGACGGGCGCGGGCGCCGGTTCGTCGATCTACGACGTCCGCGGCCGCTCCTACTATGCGGGCGCCGTCGCGAAGTTCTAAGAAACGCAAATCGACTTGGCCGGGGCGAGAGCCCCGGCCTTTTTTTTGACCGTTGCCCCCCGAAGGAAGCCGCGCTTGCCAGCGGCCGCTTCAAACGCGCAATAAACGCCGATGAACGTCACCACCCCCCTCGTTGGAGGCGACCGCGAACAGGCCGGGGCGGACAGCGTCTGGTTCCCGCACGCGCTCGACACGATCTTCGATCGGGTCCTGCTGGTCAGGCGCACTCCCGCCGATCTTCGCACCGCAAGCTTCCTCGACGACCGCTCGCTGCAGCCGGGGACGGAGCGCAAGGTGGTCGCCTGGGCCGAGGTGGCGGCGGCGCTGCCCCGCGACTCCCGCCGCGACGCCCAATATATCCTTCACATCAGCCATGTCGGCTCCACCCTCGTCTCCCGGCTGCTGGGCGAGATCCCCGACATCCTGTCGCTTCGCGAGCCGGCGATCCTTCGCACCTTCCACGAGGTCCTGACCCTCCTCGGCCGCCCCGAATGCCCATGGGCTCCGGAATGGGCGCCGGCGCGGCTCGACACCCTGAGCGCCCTGCTGTCCCGCACCTTCCATCCCCGCCAGCGCGCGCTGATCAAGGCAACCAGCTTCACCAGCGAGCTGGCGCCCGGGCTGATCAGTCCCGGCTCGCGCGCGCTCCTGCTCTACGCGACCCCGCAGCGTTTCGTGGCCGGCCTGCTTGCCGGCGAAGGAGCTCGGTCCGACCTTCACCAGCTGGCGGGGCCTCGCCTCGCTCGACTGAGCCGGGCGCTGGGCGAGGGGCCGTGGACCTTGTGGAGCCTGTCCGAAGGCGAAAAGGCGGCGATGAGCTGGCTGTGCGAGATGGTCGCCCTCAAGGAAGCGGCCCGGCGGATCGGCGCCGCGGACGTAAGGTGGCTCGATTTCGACTCCTTTCTGGACGATGCCGCCGCCCAGCTCGTCGGGCTCGCCTCCTTCCTCGGTCATGAGATCGGCGCCGCCGAGGCCGAACGGATTTGCCGGGGACCCCTGATGAACCGCTATTCCAAGGGATTGGAACATGCTTATTCGGCGCAGCTGCGCAACGACGTGCTCGCTTCGGCGGCCGCCAGGCACCGGCACGAGATCGGCGCGGCCCTGGCCTGGCTGGAGGAGGCCGCGCGGCGATACCCGAAAGCGGCCGAATGCCTCGAGTCCGGAAAATAGGTAGCCCGAAATGTACAAGCTGATCCCCGACCTTCTCACCAAAACGCAGGTGGAAACGCTGCGGAAAATCGCCAAATCGGCGACTTTCGTCGACGGACGAGTCAGCAATCCGCACTCGACCCGCAAGAACAACCTGCAGCTCCACGAGACCAGCGCCTATCAGCAATCCTCCCAGCTCATCCTCCAGGCGATGGGCGGGCACGAGGATTTCAACAACTTCGTCATGCCGGTGGCGGTCGCCCCGCCGATGCTGACCCGGTACACGGGCGGAATGCATTACGGATCGCATTTCGACAGCGCCTTCATCCGCTTCGGCGCCGGCCTGCTGCGCTCGGACGTCAGCTGCACCGTCTTCCTCAGCGACCCCGCGACCTACAAAGGCGGCGCCCTGTGCGTTCATCTCGGCAGCGGCCAGATGCGCTTCCGCGGCCCGCCGGGCAGCGCCGTCGCTTACCCTTCCGACTCGCTTCACGAGGTCGAGCCGGTGACGGAGGGCGAGCGGCTGGTGGCGATCACCTTCATCCAGAGCCGAATCGCCAATCCCCTCCACCGGGACCTCGTCTACGAGGTCGGAGAGGTCGCCGCGATCGAAGGCAATGGCATGCACGTCGACAATCTCATCCGGCTGCAGCGGGTCCAGCAGAACCTGCTGCGGGAATGGGCCGACAAGCCTTAGGAACATTCATGGCGGGCGGCGGAACGATCGGTCGGATGGAGGCGCTGCTGGGCGCCCGCCGCCATGCGGAGGCCGCCCGGCTGCTGATCGCCGCGGCCGCGGGCGGAGAGCCCGAAGCGGCGGCCGAGCTCGGCCGGTGGCGGGTCGCCGGCAGTCTCATCCGTCGCGACCTGGCCGAAGCCCGCCGGCTGTTCGCCCTCGCCGGAGCGAAGGGCGACGCCGAGGCGGGGTTCGTGCACGCCGCCTTCCTCGCCGGCGGAGTCGGCGGGCCCGACGACTGGCAAGGCGCGCTCGCGGTCTTGACCGCCCTCGCACGACGGGACTCCCGGGCGGCCGCCCAGCTTGGGCTGATCGAGCGGATGGACCTCGATACGGACGGCTTTCCGAAGCTTGTCCCCGCCAGCCGCCGCCTCAGCCCGGCGCTCGCGGTCGCCGCCGCCGACTCTTTCATGAGCCGGGACGAGTGCGCCTATCTTCGGGCGGCGGGCGAGCCCGCCCTCGAGCCCTCGGTGGTCGTCGACCCGGCCACCGGCGCGATGGTCCCGCATCCGGTGCGAACCTCCGACGCGGCGGTGTTCGGAGTCTTCGACGAGGATTTGGTGATCAACGCCCTCAACCGCAGGATCGCGGCGCTGAGCGGGACGCGGCCGGAACAGGGGGAGCCGCTGCAGCTGCTGCGCTATCGCCCCGGCGGGGAATATCGAGCCCATATGGACGCGCTTCCCGCCGAGCCCAACCAGCGCATCCTCACCGTCCTCGTCTACCTCTCCGACGATTATGAGGGCGGCGAGACCGTGTTTCCGAGGCTCGGCCTCTCCTTCCGCGGCGGGACGGGCGACGCCCTCCTGTTCCGCAACGCCGGCCCGGACGGCCGCGCCGATCCGCTGACGGTCCATGCCGGGCTGCCCATCGCCCGCGGCACCAAATATCTCGCCTCGCGCTGGATCCGCGCGGCCAGGCTCAGCTTCCCCCCGCCGCGGCCGCTATTGGATCTCTAGAGGGGGGTCGCAATACCCGGATCGTCACGACGCCCGACGTCTCCCCGTCATGCCAGCGAAGGCTGGCATCCACGCCGACCGCGACATGAAATCCGGCAAGCCCGAATGGACCCCGGCCTTCGCCGGGGTGACGAGAGGATGCAGACGTCTCCGTCATGCCAGCGAAGGCTGGCATCCATGCCGACCGCGACATGGAATCCGGCGAGCCCGAATGGACCCCGGCCTTCGCCGGGGTGACGAGAGGATGCAGACGTCTCCGTCATGCCAGCGAAGGCTGGCATCCATGCCGACCGCGATGTGGGATCCGGCAAGCCCGAATGGACCCCGGCCTTCGCCGGGGTGACGAGGATGCCGGTTCAGATGTCTCACCGTCATGCCAGCGAAGGCTGGCATCCATGCTGATTGCGACGGGGAATTCGGCGAGCCCGAATGGACCCCGGCCTTCGCCGGGGTGACGAGGAGGCAGTTCAGCGTCCGGGGCTCTAGAAGCGGATCCCGAGGCTTCCGACCAGCTGGCCGCGGTGGTTGCCGTAATCCTGATAGTGGGAATAGCGATATTCGGCGCCGAGAAAGGCGCGCCTGCCGATCAGCAATTGAGCGCCGCCGCTGAGCCGCAAGCCGTCATAGCTGAATTTCTCGGCGGCGAACGTCCCGAACGGCGGCGGGGTCGCCGAGGCCTGGATGAACACGCCCTGTTTCTGCCTGGTAAAGCCCGCGCCGCCGTAGATCCGGAACCGCCGCGACACGGCGAAGGTGGCCCGGCCGCCGACATAGAGGTCCGGCCCGTCATTCGCCCGAAGCGGCGGCTGGGTGCCGATCACGATGGTCCGGTGGGTGTCGACGTCGGTGAACTCGCCGTCCACGCCGAGGAGGAAGCGGTCGCCGACCGCGAAATCGTAGCCGACGCGCGCGCCGTAGAGCAGGCCGCTCGAGAAGCCGTCATCGTCATACCCGCCGAGAAATTCGGCCCTGAAGCCCGAAATCGCCAGCGGGGCTCGAACCGAGGCCTCGGGCCCGGCCTCCCGGGCGCCCGCGGCATGGATCGGACAGGCGGCCAGGACAGCTGCCGCCAAAAATCTCGTCTTCATGTCTCTCTCTCCTGCTCCATTGCCACGTAAACACGAATCCCGGGCAGCATTCTTCGGCCGGGCGACTGGCCCCAGCTGCCCCGAAACTTCACGAATTATGCGTCCCTTCCCGCCCCGTTATGGCGCGCCGACGTCGACGGACCAGGACAGCATCAAGCTGCCCTGGGACGCGGGGACCGAGGAAAGCACCGAATGGCCTCGAACCAGGCGCGGGGTGTTTCGAGCCCATTTCGGCCGGCCGGTCCGCTCGCTCGAAGCGGCGGCAAGCGGGGCCGGCAAAAGAAGGCGGGCCGACCGCGAGGAATCCGCCGGCGACCCGATCGGCAGCTTCGAGTCGCGCCGCGGCAGCTCCCACCCATAGTCGCGCAGCCGGTCCGCATAGGCCGGACCTTGCCCTTCCGGGCTTGCCTCTCGGCTCGTCGACTCGCCCTCGCTCGAGAGGGTCCCGCGGCGACGAGCCGAGCCCCGCTCCGGGATCTCCGCCGCGATCGGCTCGACCGCATTCTCCGAGCCGGCCGGCGCGGAGGAAGGCCTCTCCGCACGCTCTGCCCCCAGGGAGAAATTTTCGGCCCGAGCGGAATCCCCAGCCTTTTCGAGCGGCGAGGCCGGGGCGATGCGCTTCGGCCGGAACGGGCTCGGCAGCGTCGACGAGGCGCTCACCGGAACGCCGGCGGCCACGAGCAAGGTGCCGAGGCCGGCGAGAAGCGCCGACGAGGAGAGGAAAAAGGTGCCCGGCCGATTGCGGCGCGCCGGGCTCGTGATCGAAACCAGCCGCTGCTCCAGCTGGTCCATCCCGGCCATCGCCGCCGCCTGCTCGAACCGCTTTGCCCCCTTGATCCCCCTGGCGAGATGAAGAAGGCTGAGAGCATAAGCCTGCGCCGACCCGCCCGCGATCAGCACCCGATCGTCGGCCGCATGCTCCTGCTCGAGGCGCATCCGCCGGGCGGCGAACCACGCTCCGGGATGAAACCAGTAGAGCGCGCAGGCCAGCGA
>JAXDPB010000050.1:0-5475 GCA_034668585.1 Sphingomonadales bacterium
AGAACGCGGCCTCCATCGGGAAGAACATCCTCACCACCGAGGCGATCGTTGCCGAGATCGAGGACACCAACGGCGGCGGCGGGATGCCTGGTGGCATGCCCGGAGGTATGGACGGAATGATGTAAGCAGCGAAGCTGCTTGCTGAGGATCTCAAAGGGGGGGCCAACTGGCCCCCCCTTTGCATCCCCCCCGAACGGCGCTACGCGTCTAGCTCACCTTTGGCGCCTTCGCTGAATCGGGCGTAGGGTGGTGCTGTGCGCCTGGCCTTGGCGTTCGCGCTCATCTGCGTACTCGCACTTCCCGCAACGGCGGAGGCGACGATCGAGGTCGCCTCGGAGCGCTTCGACAACAGCTTCAACCCGCCCGGCACGCTGGTGATCAGGGTCTCCGGCAGCGCCAACCTGCGGATAGAGCACTCCACCTCGAGCGACGAGTACGCGCTCATCGCCGAGAGCGGGGGGCCGATCCTCGAGGGCTCGATCGCCGGAGGCGACGACATCGAGGACCCGCCCGCCTGTCTTGGGCTGAACACCAACACTGTCACCTGTAAGGACACCGAAGTGCCCGGGATCGGCGAGGTAATCGAGGCGCCCTACCGCATACGAGTGGAGACGTCGGGTGCCGCGGGGACGTTGCAGCTCGACGTCAACGGGCCGGGAGACACTCAGGATGCCGACGTGGTCTTCCCCGCGGCCGACTTCAGGGTCGTTCCCGCCAACAGCACTCCGGTCATCACCGACAACGACACCGGCACCCCTATGACGGTGCTGAGCAGTCCCGGTGCCCAAGACATCTTCCATCCCGGCGCGGGCAACGACACCTTCATGGGTGCGTCGACCGACCAGGTGTTCTACGACAACACCTTCGGCATCGGCGGGCGGTGCGCGGTGGTGTCGCTCGACGGCATCGCGAACGACACGATGCGCACCAGCGGATGTGTAACGGGACCGCCCGGCGCGGCGACGGAGACCGACAACATCTCGGCCGGCACCGTCTTCGGCACCGGCAGCGCAGACAACGTCACTGGTTCGAACGCCGCGGAGACGCTGAACGGCCTGGGCGGAAACGACCGTCTGCTGGGTGCCGCCGGAAGCGACTCGCTCCACGGCGGCGCCGGAGACGACCTTCTTGATGGTGGAGGCTCCAGTGACGATCTGTTCGCCGAGGGAGACGGCGCGACCATGATCGGAAGCGCCGGCTCCGACGACTTCTTCGGCACCGCCACGGGGGGCGGGGTTGTGAGCTACGACGACAAGACCGCGCCTGTGAGCGCAACCTTCGACGGCGTCGCGAACGACGGCCTGGTGGATGACGGCATTGCGCCCGGGCCCCAGACCGAGGGCGACAACATCGATGACAACGTGATTACGGTGATCGGGGGGTCCGCAGCGGACGACCTCTCGGCCGTGGACGCGCCAGCGGCTCGTTCGCTCGACGGCGGCCCCGGGAACGACACGATCACCGGCGGCCCGGGCAACGACGGGTTGCTCGGCGGCGATGGGGACGACACGCTCGACGACGTATCGGCATCGAGCAACGACGTTTTCGTGCCCGGCCCCGGTGACGACAGCTACACCGATTCCGGCGATTCCGGCAGCCCAAATCCCGAGATCGGTGACCGGCTCGACTACACCAGCGACAGCGCAGGCGTCAGCTTGTCCGTGAACGGCACAGGCGACGACGGCGAGCCCGGCTCGACCGAGACCGTGGGATCCGACTTCGAAATCCTGGCCGGTGGGTCGGGCGACGACGACATCACAGGCAGCAACGCCGCCAACACCCTGTTCGGCCTCGCGGGGGACGACGTTCTCAGCGGTCTCGCCGGAAACGACGTCATCAACGGGGGTGACGGCACCGCAGCGAGCGGTTGCGACACCATCCAGCCCGGGCTCGGCGACGACCTGATCGATGCGGATCTCGGCTGCCGTGACCTCGTCGACTATTCGGTCGCCCACGCGAATGCGGTCCAGATCGTCCTCGGCAACTCCAGCTCCACCCAGGACATCGACCCCACCGCGGGCGTCGAGAACGAGACGTTCCAGGACCCGGACGTTGACATGCGCGGCTCGCCGTCCGCGGACAACATCAACTTCTCCGCCAGCACCTCGCCTCACAAGCTCCTTGGCGGCCCGGGGACCGTCGTAGACACGCTCATCGGGGGGTCAGCCAACGACATCCTGGTTGGCGAACCGGGCAACGACCCGCTCAACGGCGCGGGCGGCACCGACGTCTCCAGCTACGAGGACCGCAGCGCCGCCATCACCGCCACGGTCGGCACCGGGGCCGACGGCGACCCGCTGCTCAGCGAGGCCGACGCCTTCACCAGCATCGAGGGCCTCACCGGCGGCACCGGCACCGACACGCTCACCGGCGACGGCGCCGCGAACCCGCTCAGCGGCGGCGGGGGGAGCGACCTGCTTGTCGGGTCCCTTGGGAACGACCCGCTCGACGGGGGGAGCGGCAACGACGCCGCCAGCTACGAGGACCGGACCGCCGACATCACCGCCACCCTCGGCGCCGGAAACGACGGCGACCCGCTGCTCAGCGAAGCCGACCAGTACACGAGCATCGAGAACCTCACGGGCGGAACCGGCAAGGACAAGCTCAGCGGCAACTCCATCGCGAACACCCTTAAGGGCGGAGGCAACGACGACGTCCTGGTCGGGGGCACCGGCAACGACCCACTCGACGGAGGCAGCGGGACGGACGCCTCCAGTTACGAGGACCGCAGCGCCGACATCACCGCCACGATCGGCACCGGGGCCGACGGTGACCCGCTGCTCAGCGAGGCCGATGCCTTCACCAGCATCGAGGGGCTCACCGGAGGCACCGGCACCGACACGCTCACCGGCAACGCCAGCCCCAATCCGCTCACCGGCGGCGGGGGAAACGACACGCTGATCGGCGGCCTGGGTAACGACCCGCTCGATGGCGGCTCCGGGACCGCGGACGTCTCGAGCTACCAGGACCGCTCCGCCGCCATCACCGCCACCCTCGGCGCCGGGAATGACGGCGATCCGGCGCTGACCGAAGCCGACGCGTTCACCGGCATCGAAGGCCTGACCGGCGGCACCGGCGCCGACACGCTCACCGGCGACACCGGACCCAACCCGCTCACCGGCCGCGAGGGCGCCGACCAGCTGCAGGGACTGAACGGCGCCGACACGCTGACCGGAGGAACCGGCGACGACCAGCTCGACGGAGGCGGGGACACCGACGTCTCCAGCTATGCGGACCGTACAGCCTCCATCACCGCCACCCTCGGCGCCGGCCCCGACGGCGACCCGCTGCTCAGCGAGGCAGACGCGTTCACCAGCATCGAGGGGCTCACCGGCGGCAGCAGCGCCGACACGCTCACCGGCGACGCCGGCGCCAACCCGCTTTCCGGCGGCGGGGCGCCCGACGTCCTGATCGGCGGGACCGGCAACGATCCGCTCGACGGCGGCAGCGGCGCTGACACCGTCAGCTATCAGGACCGGAGCGCCAAGATCGTCGCCACCCTCGGCGCCGGTCCCGACGGCGACCCGCTGCTCGGCGAAGCCGACGCGTTCACCAGCATCGAGGCGCTCACCGGCGGCAGCGGCAGCGACACGCTCACCGGTGACGCCGCGGTCAACGCCCTGAGCGGCGCCGGCGGCAACGACACCATCAACAGCCGCGACAGCGTCGCCGACGGGGTGGCTTGCGGCACCGGCAGCGACTCCGTCACCTCGGACACCCTCGACGAGGTGAACGCGGACTGCGAGGTGGTCGACGACGGGACCCCCAAGCCACTGCCACTGCGTCCGCCGCCTGCTGCCCCCGGGCGCGACACGGCCGCGCCGGTGCTGACCCTGAGCGTGAGCAAGCGGCAGAAGATCGCCAAGGGAAAGCGGATCGTCCTCACGGTCACGTCCAACGAGTCCGCGACGCTGACCGCGGCCGCGTCGCTCTCGATCCCGGGTCAGGCGAAGCGCTTCAAGCTCAAGGCCGTCAGGCGCACGCTGCGTGCCAGGGTCAAGACGAAGCTCACCGTGAAACTGTCGAAGAAGACGGTCCGGCGCGTGAAGCGGGCGCTCCGCAAGCGCCGGCGCGTGCGGGCCACGCTGACGATCACCGCGCGCGACGCGGCCGGCAACGTCGCCAGGGCCAAGCGGACCGTGACGGCGCGGCGCTAGCGCCTAGGCGGCGGCCAGCACCGCGCTCATCCGCAGCGGCGTGACCCCCAGCGCCTCGGCGTCAGCCGTGCCGCGAGGTGTGACCATCGGCTCCTCCATCAGCTCCGCCTCTTCCGCGGTGGCGAAGACGGTCGGGCCGGTCACCCGCCCCAGGCCACGCAGGGAGGCCTTTATGACCGCCATCGGCACGTGCACGAGCGGGCGCTCCCGCCCGATCGGCCGCAGGGCCGCCCGCACCAGCTCGTCGTAGGAGAGGGACTCGGGGCCCGCGAGGTCGAACGCGGTCCTCGGTTCCGTGCCCGGCCGCTCGAGCGCCGCGACGATGCAGTCCGCCACGTCCTCCGCCCAGATCGGCTGGAAGCGCGCCTTGCCCCCGCCCGCGATGGGCACGACCGGCAGCAGCGCGAAGCGCTCCAGCAGCGTGAGCCATGGATCGCCCGGCGTGTAGACGATCGAGGGCGCAAACACGGTGGTGGCCAGGTCCGCGGACTCCACAGCCCCGCGGGCGAGAGCCTTCGACCGGAAGAAGCGGGTGGGCGACTGGAGGCTCGCCCCGATCGCCGACGTGAACACGAAGCGCTTGGCCCCCGAGCGCTCGGCGGCGCGGACCAACCGCAGGGTGGCCATGGCATTCAGCTCCTCGATCGAAGCCCTGGGCTGGTCGCGCATCGATGCGGCGAGGTGCACCACGGTGTCCACGCCCCGGAGCGCGTTGCGAAACGAGGAGGGGTCCGCGAGGTCGCCGAGGGCGATCTGCACCCGCACCCGGTCGGGGCCAAGGCCCTTGGGGTCGCGGACGAGGCAGCGCACCGGCGTGCGCGAGGCCACCAGGCGACGCAGAAGGGCGCGGCCGATGGTGCCGGTTCCGCCGGTGAGGAGGATCATCCGCGCGCACGGAGGCCGAACGCCACCGCCATGGCGAGGTTGCCCACGCCGGCGCCCACCAACGCGACCCTGGTACGGGTGTCGCGGAAGGCCGGCGAGCGCGACCACACCACGTCAGTGAACAGCTCAGTGCCGCGCAGCCACGCGAGCGCCCACCAGTCCTCCTGATTACCGCGCGCCGCGGCCAGGGCGTGCGCGGCGGCGAAGGTGAGCCAGATCGGCCCGCAGCGGCGAAACAGCTCCCGCGCGTCGTCGGAGGGCTCGGCGTGCCCGAGCAGCTTCAGCGTGGCGTCCGGCGCGAGCAGAGCGCCCGTGCCGAGCGCCAGGTCGAAGGCGATCATGCTGCGGTTCTGCTGGTCGACCGCGTCCTCGAATGTCATCAGAACCAGTGCCTCTCCTCGCGCCAGGGGTCGGCGTCGTTGTGGTAGCCGTT
>JAXDPB010000051.1:0-6625 GCA_034668585.1 Sphingomonadales bacterium
CGATCACCGAAAGCGACGTCACTCTGGCGGCATCGACGGGGGCACCGATCATCGGCTTCAACGTCCGGCCCAACGCCAACGCGCGCCAGACGGCCGAGCGCAACAAGGTCGAGTTCCGCTATTACGACGTCATCTATCACCTGACCGATTGGGCCAAGGGTGCGATGGCGGGCGAGCTTGGGCCCGAGATCATCGAGACGGTCGTCGGCCGCGCCGAGGTCCGCGAAGTGTTCCCGGCGGGCAAGAAGGACAAGGCGGCCGGGCTTCTGGTGCTCGAAGGAGTCATCCGCAAGGGGGTGCACGCGCGCCTCACCCGCGAGGACGTCATCGTCTCCAAGACCACCATCTCGTCGCTTCGCCGGTTCAAGGACGACGTCGCCGAGGTCCGCGCGGGCCTCGAATGCGGAGTCCTCCTCGCCGACACCAACGACATCAAGCCGGGCGACCATCTCGAAGTGTTCGAGGTCGAGGAGCGCGCCCGGACGCTGTGAATCGGGGATCGGCCCGGCGGCGCCTGCGGCTCCGCCGCAAGCGGAAGGGTGAGATCTTCTCGAAGATCCTGGACGTGCCGGACGTCGTCGACCTCGTCGACGTCGCGGGCGGCGTAGACGTCTCAGGCATTGTCGATGCGGTGGACGGCGGGGCGGTCGCGGACGTCGCCGAAGTGGTCGGCCATATGGGCTGCTGCGTCGTCGAGGCGGTGGGGGCGATGGCCGTCCTGCTCGCCCTGCTCACCGTTCCGGCCTATCTGCTGATGAATTAGGGGATCGCCCGCCGTCGGATTCGTCATTGCGAGGAGCGAAGCGACGCGGCAATCAGCGGCCTCCGAGACCGCGCTGGATTGCTTCGCTTCGCTCGCAAATGACGGACTGAACCGGCCTGGGACGGCCACGCACTGGGATAACGAGATGCCACGACCGAACGAATCCCAGGAAGGCCGCTCCGTCCGCCTGCTCCGCGTCGGCGAGCAGGTGCGCCATGCCTTGTCCGAAATCCTAATGCGCGGCGAAGTCCATGACGAGACGCTCGCCAGCCATCTGGTGTCGGTCACCGAGGTTCGGATGTCGCCCGACCTCCGACACGCCACCGCCTTCGTCATCCCCTTGCTCGGCTCGAACGCCCAGGCGGTGCTCAAGGCGCTTCGTACCCATACCGCCTACCTGCAGAGCGAGGTAGCGCGGAGGGTGAACACGAAATATGCGGCCAAGCTCAAATTCCTGCTCGACGAGAGCTTCGACGAGGGCAGCCATATCGACCGGCTGCTGCGCGATCCCAAGGTCGCGCAGGATCTCGGCGGAGATGAGTAGGAAGTTCTTGTGAGCAATCCTCGTCATTCCGGCGAAAGCCGACTCCATGAACGGCGCGAGCGCAGGATCCCGCGGGGCCGAGTTCATGGATCCCGGATCAAGTCCGGGATGACGCGCTCCGCCGACCTCGATCTCGACACCCTCGGCACGTCGATGCGAGAGGGTGACTTGCGCCTGGAGCCGATGGAAGAAGCCCATCGTGAGACGCTGAAGGCCGCCTGCGCTCAGGACCTCGACATCTGGTCCATCTATGCGACCTCTTACGATCCCGACCATTTCGACACCGCCTTCGAATTCATCCGCTCGCGCCCGAACTGGCGCTGCTTTTCGATCTTCCTCGGCGGCGAGGTGGTGGGGATGAGCTGCTATCTCGGCATCGACGTGGACCGCGGCGTGCTGGAGATCGGCAACACCTATTACATCCCCCGGCTGCGCGGCACCGGGCTCAACCCGCGGGTGAAGACGCTGATGCTGGACCGCGCCTTCGGCTGCGGCTTCCGCCGGGTCGAGTTCCGGGTCGACGCGCGCAACGCCCGCTCGCAGGCGGCGATGGCGAAGATCGGCGGAGTCCGCGAAGGCGTCATCCGCCAGGACCGGATCACCTGGACCGGCCATGTCCGCGACACGGTGCTGTTCTCGATCCTCGCGGAGGAATGGAGCGCTCGTGCACCCTGACAATATCGTCTTTCGGATTGCGACCTGGCTGATCCCGCTGGTCATCGCGATCGTCCTTCACGAAATCTCCCACGGGTGGGTGGCCAATGCGTTCGGCGACCCGACCGCGCGCGAGCAGGGCCGGCTCAGCCTCAACCCGATCCGTCATGTCGATCCGTTCGGCACCGTCATCCTGCCGCTGCTGCTGGCGGTAACCGGCGCGCCGGTGTTCGGCTGGGCCAAGCCGGTGCCGGTCGTGGCGGCGAGGATGCGCAATCCGCGCCTTCACATGATGATCGTCGCCCTGGCGGGGCCGGGCATGAACCTGCTGCTCGCCCTGATCGCCGGGGCGTGTCTGGCGCTCCTGATTTCCGCCGTGCCGACCGACGGCGGCGTGCTCTGGCTGTTCCTTCTGCTCAACCTGGTCAACTTCATCGCGATCAACATCTTCCTCGCCGTCTTCAACCTTCTGCCTCTGCCGCCGTTCGACGGCGGCCACGTCGTCGAGGGCCTGCTGCCGCGCCGGCTGGCGCGCCTTTATGCGAAGCTCGGGCGGTTCGGGTTCGTGCTGCTCATCTTCCTGCTGCTGATCCTGCCGATGCTGATCCCGGGCGCCGACCTGGTCGGCCGGGTGGTGCGGCCGCCGGTCGAGTGGCTGCTCGGGCTCATGCTGCCGGCGGAGCTCGGCTAGCGCTGCCGGGCCGCGGCGCTAAAAGGCGATATGGCCAAGCTCTATTTCTACTACGCCTCGATGAACGCGGGCAAGTCGACGGTGCTTCTACAGACCGACTTCAATTACCGCGAGCGCGGCATGCAGACCCTGCTCTACACGGCGGGAATCCACGACCGTTCCGGCTTCGGGATCGTCGGCTCGCGGATCGGGCTCACCGCCGAGGCGAACACGTTCGAGGCCGCCACCGACCTGCGCGGCGAGGTCGAGGCGGAGCTCAAGAAGCGCCACCTCCACTGCGTCCTCGTCGACGAGGCGCAGTTCCTGAGCCGGGCGCAGGTGCTTCAGCTCGCCGAGGTCTGCGACGAGCTCGACATCCCCGTCCTCGCCTACGGCCTCAGGACGGATTTCCAGGGCCATCTGTTCGACGGCAGCGCCACCTTGCTGGCGCTCGCCGACAAGCTGGTCGAGCTCAAGGCGATCTGCGAATGCGGCCGCAAGGCGACGATGAACCTGCGGGTCGACTCGGACGGCTTCCCGGTCGCCGCGGGGGAGCAGACCGATATCGGCGGCAACGACCGCTACGTGGCGCTGTGCCGCCGCCACTTCATGGCGAAGCTGCGCGAGGGCGAGCAGCGGCAGCTGCCGCTGAGGCTCAAGCGGACGGGCTGATGCACGGCTGGCTGGTGATCGACAAGCCGGTGGGGCTCGGCTCCACGGACGTCGTCTCGCGGGTCAAGCGGGCACTGAGAGAAGGCGCCTATGCCAGGCTGAAGGTCGGCCACGGCGGCACGCTCGATCCGCTGGCGAGCGGGGTGCTGCCGGTGGCGCTGGGCGAGGCGACCAAGCTCGCCGGGCGAATGCTGGATTCGGACAAGGTCTATGAGTTCACGGTCCGGTTCGGCGAGGAGACGGACACGCTCGACGCGGAAGGGACCGTGGTGGCGACCTCGGAGGTGCGGCCGACCCCGTCGCAGGTCGAGGCGGTGCTGGAGCGCTTCACCGGCGAGATCGAGCAGGTGCCGCCGGCTTATTCGGCGCTGAAGGTCGAGGGGCGACGGGCCTATGATCTGGCGCGTGCGGGAGAGGCGGTGGAGATGGCTCCTCGCAAGGTGACTGTTCACCAGCTCTCTTTTCGTCACCCCAGCGAAAGCTGGGGTCCATCCGGCAATGGGTCGGGGCACGGCGGCAGCATGGATTCCAGCTTTCGCTGGAATGACGAGGTGACCCTCGTCGCCCGCGTCTCGAAGGGCACCTTTATCCGCTCGCTCGCCCGCGACATCGCCCGCGCCTTGGAATCGGTCGGCCACGTCACCATGTTGAGGCGGCTCAAGGCCGGGCCGTTCACCCTCGCTTCCGCGATTTCGCTGGACAAAATGGGCGAACTCGCTAAGGCGCGGCAGCTTGAACAGGCACTCTTGCCGCTGACGGCGGGGCTGGACGACATCCCGGCTCTACCCGTCACTCCCGACCAGGCAAGGGCGCTCCGCGAGGGGCGCAGATTGGCCGGGATCGCCGCCAAGCCAGGGCTTCATCTAGCGACCGACCAGTCTGTTCCGGTTGCGCTTGTGGAGCTTTCCGAGGGCGAACTTCGGGTGGTGCGCGGCTTCAACATTGGAAACGAAGGAGTTTGACGATGTCGGTGACCGCCGAACGCAAGCAGGAAATCATCAACGACAACGCCCGGGACAAGGGCGACACCGGATCCCCCGAGGTCCAGGTCGCGATCCTGACCGAGCGAATCCAGAATCTCACCCAGCATTTCAAGACTCACGCGAAGGACAATCACTCCCGCCGCGGGCTCCTGATGATGGTCAACAAGCGCCGCTCCCTGCTGGATTATATCCGCAAGGAAGATCACGAGCGCTACACCGCTCTCATCGCGAAGCTCGGGCTTCGCAAGTGACGCAATCGTTCGGCCCGCTTCGGCGGGCCGATTACGTATTGCGTCATCCCGGACTTGATCCGGGATCCACCTTCACCTTCTTCCCGCTCTCTGACTGAGCAAAGAAGGTGGACCCCGGCATCCGCCGGGGTGACGGGGGAAAGGCAATGAGGCCCTACCCCCTTGGACCATGAACGGTCCGCAAGCTGCCCCGGGCGCATAGGGCGCCCGGACGGAAGGAAACACAGAATGTTCGACATGAAGAAAGTGGAAATCGAGTGGGGCGGCAAGACGCTCACTCTCGAAACGGGCCGAGTTGCCCGCCAGGCCGACGGCGCGGTGCTCGCGACCCTCGGCGAGACCGTCGTCCTTTGCGCGGTGACCGCGGCGAAGAACGTCAAGCCGGGGCAGGATTTCTTCCCGCTCACCGTTCACTACCAGGAAAAATTCTCGGCCGCCGGGCGAATCCCGGGCGGCTTCTTCAAGCGCGAGCGCGGCGCCACCGAGAAGGAGACTCTCACCAGCCGCCTCATCGACCGTCCGATCCGGCCGCTGTTTCCCGAGGGCTTCTACAACGAGGTTCTCGTGATCGCCCACGTCATGTCCTATGACGGCGAGAACGAGCCGGACGTGGTCGCGATGATCGCCGCTTCCGCCGCGCTCACCCTCTCCGGAATCCCGTTCATGGGCCCGATCGGCGCGGCTCGCGTCGGCTATTCGGAAGGGGAGTATATCCTCAACCCGACCCAGGACCAGATCAAGGAAGGCGAGCTCGATCTCGTCGTCGCCGGCACCCACAATGCGGTGATGATGGTGGAATCGGAGGCCAAGGAGCTTTCCGAGGACATCATGCTCGGCGCCGTCATGTTCGCGCACCGCTCGATCCAGCCCGTCATCCAGGGCATCATCAGCCTCGCGGAGAAAGCTGCCAAGGATCCGTGGGAGCTCGAACAGGCGACCGACACCAAGGCGGTCAAGGAGAAGCTCAGGGGCCTGATCGGCGAGGACATCGCCGCCGCCTACAAGCTGACCGACAAGCAGCAGCGCCAGACCGCGCTCAACGAAGCCCGCGCCAAGGCCCGCGAAGGCCTCGCCGACATGGAAGCCTCGGACCCGTCCGGCTATCTCGGCGCCCTCAAGCTGGTCAAGAAGCTCGAGGCCGAGATCGTCCGCGGCGCCATCCTCAAGGAGGGCCGCCGGATCGACGGCCGCGACACCCGCACCGTCCGCCCGATCGAGGCGATGGTCGGCTTCCTGCCGCGCACCCACGGTTCGGCGCTCTTCACCCGCGGCGAGACCCAGGCGATCTGTACCACCACGCTCGGCACCAAGGACGCCGAGCAGATGATCGACGGGCTCGAGGGGCTGTCCTACTCGAGGTTCATGCTTCACTATAATTTCCCGCCCTACAGCGTCGGCGAGGTCGGCCGCTTCGGCGCTCCGTCGCGCCGCGAGACCGGGCATGGCAAGCTCGCCTGGCGGGCGCTTCACCCGGTCCTGCCGAGCCACGAGGAGTTCCCCTATACGATCCGGGTGCTCTCCGACATCACCGAGTCGAACGGCTCCTCGTCGATGGCGACGGTGTGCGGCGGCTGCCTGGCGCTGATGGACGCCGGAGTTCCGATCAAGCGGCCGGTCTCCGGAATCGCCATGGGCCTCATCCTCGAAGGCAAGGATTTCGCGGTCATCTCCGACATCCTCGGCGACGAGGATCATCTCGGCGACATGGACTTCAAGGTGGCGGGCACCGAGAAGGGCATCACCTCGCTCCAGATGGACATCAAGATCGCCGGGATCACCGAGGAGATCATGCGGGCCGCGCTCGACCAGGCGAATGAGGGCCGGGCCCACATCCTCGTCGAGATGGCGAAAGCGCTCGACCACAGCCGCGGCGAGCTCTCCGCCCACGCGCCCCGCATCGAGACGATGCAGATCGACAAGGCGAAGATCCGCGACGTCATCGGCACCGGCGGCAAGATCATCCGCGAGATCGTCGCCACCACCGGCGCCAAGGTCGACATCGACGACGAGGGGGTGATCAAGATCAGCTCGTCCGACGTCAACCAGATCGAGGCGGCGAGGAAGTGGATCCAGGGCATCGTCGAGGAG
>JAXDPB010000052.1:0-15009 GCA_034668585.1 Sphingomonadales bacterium
CGGCAGGCGCCGCGCTTGGTGACGAAATTGTAGATGCCGCCTTTGCCCTCGGAATCGCCCGGATACCAGTTCTGGACGGTCGAATATTTGATCTCGGCGTCGTCGAGCGCGACCAATTCGACGACGGCGGCGTGGAGCTGGTTCTCGTCGCGCATCGGCGCGGTGCAGCCTTCGAGATAGGAGACGTACGATCCCTTGTCGGCGACGATCAGGGTGCGCTCGAACTGGCCGGTATTGGCGGCGTTGATCCGGAAATAGGTGCTGAGCTCCATCGGGCAGCGCACCCCTTCCGGGATGTAGACGAAGGTGCCGTCGGAGAAGACGGCGCTGTTCAGGCAGGCGAAGTAATTGTCGCGCTGCGGAACCACCGAGCCGAGATATTTGCGGACCATGTCCGGATACTCGCGGATCGCCTCGGAGATGGAGCGGAAGATGACTCCGGCGCGCTCGAGCTCGGCCCGGAAGGTGGTGGCGACCGAGACTGAATCGAACACCGCGTCGACCGCGACCTTGCGGGCGCCTTCGACTCCGGCGAGCACCTTCTGCTCCTCGATCGGGATTCCGAGCTTCTCGTAGACGCGCAATATTTCCGGGTCGACCTCGTCCAGCGAGGCGAGCGTCGGCTTCGCCCTCGGCTCGGCGTAATAATAAGAGTCCTGGAAATCGATCTCGGGGATGTCGAGCTTGGCCCAGCTCACCTCCGCCATGGTCAGCCAGGCGCGGTAGGCCTTGAGCCGCCATTCGAGCATCCATTCGGGCTCGTTCTTCTTGGCCGAGATGAAGCGGACCGTGTCCTCGTTGAGGCCCTTGGGCGCGAAATCCTGCTCGATGTCGGAGCTGAAGCCCCATTCGTAGGTCGAGGCGCGGTCGACCGCGGCCTGGGCCTCCTGGTTGCGAACCGGCTGGTCGTCCATCAGCGCACCTGCTCCCTGGCGAAGGCCCGGGTCGGGACTCCGGCGCCGACCTGGGCCCCGGCCTGCGCCGGCGAGCAGGCCAGCTGCTCGAGGCTGACGCCCTGGAGCGCGCCGCGGACGGCAAGGTTGGCGGCGTTGAGGTGGGGCTTGACCCGGCAGCTTCCCTCGAGCGCGCAATCGTGGATCGATCCCTCGATGCAATTGGTCATCGCGATCGGCCCCTCGACCGCCTCGATGATGTCGGCGAGGCTGATCCCGCTCGCCGCCCGGGCGAGGCGGAAGCCGCCGCCGGTACCGCGCGCGGATTCGAGCAGGCCGGCGAGGGCGAGGCGGCCCATCAGCTTCTGAGCCGTCGGCACGGGGACTCCCGTCTCCACGGCCAGAAGGCCCGCGGACAGCCGGGCCCCCGCCGGGCGACGGGCGGCGGCGGCCATCACGACGACGGCGTAATCGGCAAGGGAAGTCAGGCGCATAGGCTAATCGGACCAATTCGGTAGGATTGACATTTGGCGGATGGACGAAGGAGAATCAACCCTCGTCATGCAGGCGAAGGCTGGGGTGACGGGGGAAGGCGAGCCGTGCCATAGCCCGGTCCATGGCCCTCTATCCCCTGGTCCGACCGCTCGTCTTCGCGCTCGACGCGGAGCGGGCGCATCGGCTGACGATCCGGGCGCTGAAGGCGATTCCGGCGGGCCTGCCGCCGCTCGAGGACCCCGTCCTCGCCATCCGGGTCGCCGGGCTCGATTTCCCGAACCCGGTCGGCCTCGCCGCGGGCTTCGACAAGGATGCCGAGGTGCACGGGCAGATGCTCGGCTTGGGCTTCGGCTTCGTCGAGGTCGGAACCCTGACCCCGCGCCCGCAGCAGGGGAATCCCAGGCCGCGGCTGTTCCGGCTGGCCGAGGACCGGGCGGTGATCAACCGGATGGGGTTCAACAATGGCGGGTTCGATTCGGCCAGGGCCAGGCTCGGCGGGCGGCGGCCAGGGATCGTCGGGGTCAATATCGGCGCCAACAAGGACAGCGCCGACCGAATCGCCGATTATGTCGCCGGGGTCGGCGAAACGGGGCCGCCCGCCGCCTATCTGACGATAAACGTCTCCTCGCCGAACACTCCGGGCCTTCGCGGATTGCAGGACGAGGGCGCGTTGCGGGAGCTGCTCGCCGCCGTCGGAGCGGCGCGCGGGACCCGGGCCCCCATGTTCCTGAAGGTCGCTCCGGATCTGGAGCCGGGCGAGATAGACGGAATCGCCCGGGCCGCGATCGACGGCCGGGTCGACGCTCTGATCGTCGGCAATACGACCGTCTCGAGGCCGCCGCTCGGGTCGAAGCATCGGGGCGAATCGGGCGGATTGTCCGGAGCGCCGCTCAAGGCGCTCGCCCTCCGGCGCCTCAGGGATTTTAGAGCCGCCACCGGCGGGGGGCTGCCGCTGATCGCGGTGGGGGGGATCGAGAACGGGGTCGACGCCTATGCGCGGATCCGGGCGGGAGCGAGCCTCGTCCAGCTTTACACGGCGCTCGTCTATCAGGGGCCCGGAATCGCCCGAGCGATCGCCGGCGAGCTCAGGAGCCTGCTCGCCCG
Organism: Sphingomonadales bacterium; assembly: GCA_034668585.1. Taxonomy (GTDB): domain Bacteria; phylum Pseudomonadota; class Alphaproteobacteria; order Sphingomonadales; family Sphingomonadaceae; genus Allosphingosinicella. Next base: position 2,493 of record JAXDPB010000052.1, read on the forward strand.
CGACGGCTTCGCGACCCTGGCCGAGGCGGTCGGAGCCTCTTAGCGCTTGCCGCGCGCGCATTGAGGGCTAGTGTCGCGCGCCATGCTCAGACGGTTTCTCCTCCCGCTCCTTCTCGTCCTCGCTTCCTGTGCCACCGCTCCCGCCGCCGCTCCGGCGCCGGTCGCGACGGCGCGCGGAATGGTGTCCGCCGCCGATCCGCGCGCGGCGGAGGCGGGGCGCTGGATCCTCAACCAGGGCGGAAGCGCCGCCGACGCCGCCATCGCCATCCAGATCGCGCTGACCGTGGTCGAGCCGCAATCGTCGGGCATCGGCGGCGGCAGCTTCTTCGTCTATCACGATTCCAAAAGCGGCCAGGTCTTCACTTATGACGGCCGCGAGAGGGCGCCGCACGCCGCCGGCGGCACCTATTTCTTCGGTCCCGACGGGCAGCCGCTGCCGCACGACCAGGCGGTTCCGGGCGGCAAGAGCGTCGGCGTTCCCGGCAACATAAGGCTGATGGCCCTCGTCCACGAGCGCCACGGCAGACTGCCCTGGGCGAAATTGTTCGAGCCGGCCATCCGTCTCGCCCGCGACGGCTTCGCCATCACCGCGCGGATGCGAGGCGCGCTCGCCAACGAGCCCGAGCTGGCGGGGATGAGCGCGTGGGGCCGGGGTCATTTCTACGGCGCCGACGGGCAGCCCAAGCCGGTCGGCACGATCCTCACCAACCCGGAGCTGGCCGAATTCCTCGGCAGGCTGGCGGCGCGCGGGCCGGACTATTTCTACACCGGCCCCTCCGCCGAGGCGATCGTTCGAACCGTCCGCGGCGCCGCCCGCAACCCGTCGCCGATGGTGGCCGGGGACCTCGCCAGCTACGAGGCCAAGGAGCGGCCGCCGGTCTGCGGGATGTACCGGCAATACCGGATCTGCGGCATGGGCCCGCCCTCGTCGGGCGCGACCACGGTCTACGCCATTCTCAAGCAGCTGGAGCGGTTCGATCTTCGCGGGCTCGGCCCGGACAGCCCGGTCGCCTGGCACCTGATCGGCGAGTCGATGCGCCTCGCATATGCCGACCGCGATGCCTATCTCGCCGACCCCGATTATTTCCGGGTGCCGGTGGCGGGGCTCACCGACTCCACCTATCTCGCCGGCCGCTCGAAGCTCATCTCCCCCGACCGGTCGATCGCGAAGGCGGTCGCCGGCATTCCGCCGGGATCGGTGCGGGTCACGGCGGCGCTGGACAACGAGGTGCCGTCGACCTCGCACATGGTCGCCGTCGACGGCGCCGGCGACGTCGCTTCGGTCACTTCGACGATCGAGGGACCGTGGGGATCGGGCCTCACCGTCAACGGGCTCTTCCTCAACAACGAGCTCACCGATTTCAGCCTCGCCCCGGAGCTGAACGGCGCCCCCGTCGCCAACCGCGTCGAAGGCGGCAAGAGGCCGCGCAGCTCGATGTCCCCGACCATCGTCTACGGCCCCGACGGCAAGGTCCGGCTGGCCGTCGGCGCGGCGGGCGGGGCGACGATCATCGCCCAGGTCGCCAAGGCGATCATCGGGGTGATCGACTGGAATTTGTCGGCTCAGGACGCGATCGCCCTGCCGGTGCTGTTCGCGCCGGGCGACACCTTGCTGGTGGAGCGCGGGACGAAGCTTGAAGCGATGATCCCGGCGCTCGAGGCGCTCGGCAACAAGGCGGCGCCGGTCGCGCCGGGCTTCAAGGCCAATGCGATCGAATGGGTGGACGGCGGATGGCGCGGGGGCGCCGATCCGCGCAGCGAAGGCGTGGCGCTCGCACAGTGAATTCGGGAGTGGGAATGCGGGAGCTCGAACATTTTCCGAACCTCGTCGCGATGTTCTTCGCGCGCGCCGCCGAGAAAGGCGATTCGCCGTTCCTGTGGGCCAAGCGCGAGGGCGAGTGGCGCTCGATCAGCTGGTGCGAGGCCGCGGAGCGGGTCGCCTCGCTCGCCGCCGGGCTGAAGGCGATCGGCCTGAGGCCGGGCGACATGGTGATGCTGGTATCGGAGAACCGGCCCGAATGGTGCATCGCCGACCTCGCCATCATGGCCGCGGGCTGCGTCACGGTCCCGGCCTACACGACCAACACCGAGCGCGATCACCAGCATATCCTCGACGACAGCGGCGCCCGAGCGGTCATCGTCTCGACCCAGAAGCTCGCCCGGCCCTTGCTTCCGGCCGCGATCCGCTCGAGCAATTGCGAGCATGTCATCGGCGTCGAGGCCCTTCCCGCAGGCCAGTCCGGCAATGTCGGCTTCCACGACTGGAAGACCCTGATCGCCGCCCACGAACCCGACGTCGCCGCCTTTACGGCGGCCGCGGCGTCGGTCGCCCGCGACGACCTCGCCTGCCTGATCTATACGTCGGGCACCGGCGGCGCGCCGCGCGGCGTCATGCAGCATCACGGCGCCATCCTCCACAATGTCGAGGGCTGCGTGGCGGTCATCGCCGAGGATTTCGGAGTGGACGACGAAGTGTTCCTCTCCTTCCTTCCGCCCAGCCATGCCTATGAGCATAGCGGCGGCCAGTTCTTCCCGATCGGGATCGGCGCTCAAATCTATTATTCCGAGGGGCTGGAGAAACTCGCCTCGAACATCGAGGAGGTGAGGCCGACCCTGATGATCGTGGTTCCGAGGCTTTTCGAGGTGCTCAGGCAGCGCATCCTCAAGAATGTCGAGAAGCAGGGCAAGCTCCCCAATTACATGATGAAGAGGGCGCTCGAGATCGGCGCCAGGGATTATGCGGGCACGAAGAGCCTGTGGGACCGGCCGATGGATCTCGTGCTCGACCGGCTGTTTCGCCCGAAGATCAGCCGCCGCTTCGGCGGCCGGGTGAAAGCGATGGTCTCGGGCGGAGCGCCGCTCAATCCGGACGTCGGGATCTTCTTCCACTCGCTCGGCCTCACCGTTCTCCAGGGCTACGGCCAGACCGAGGCGGCGCCGGTGATCAGCTGCAACCGCCCGAAGGCGGGCCTCAAGATGGATACGGTGGGGCCGCCGCTGAAGAATACCGAGGTCAGGATCGCGGAGGACGGCGAGATACTGGTGCGCGGCGAGCTGGTGATGAAGGGCTATTGGCGCAATCCGGCCCAGACCGAGAAGGCGCTGATCGACGGCTGGCTCCATACCGGCGACGTCGGCCATATCGATCCCGCCGGGCGGATCGTCATCACCGATCGCAAGAAGGATCTGATCGTCAACGACAAGGGCGACAACGTCTCCCCGCAGAAGGTGGAGGGCATGCTCACCCTCCAGCCCGAGATATTGCAGGCGATGGTGGTCGGCGACCGGAGGCCCTATCTGGTCGGCTTGCTCGTGCCCGATCCGGAGTGGACGGCGGAATGGGCGAAGGCGGCGGGAAAGCCCGGGGATGCGGCGGCGCTGAGCGACGATGCCGACTATCACCGGGCGCTGTCGGCGGCGGTCGACCGGGTCAATGCCGATTTGTCGGTGATCGAGAAGGTGCGCCGCTTCATCATCGCCGACGAGCCGTTCAGCCCGGAGAACGAGCAGCTGACGGCCTCGATCAAGATCCGCCGCCACGTCATCCGGGCCGTCTACGGAGAGCGGCTGGACGCCTTGTACAGGAAGTAGCCCGCCGTCATCCCGGCGAAAGCCGGGACCTCAGGGCGGAAAGTCCCCCGCGCGTCTCAATGAGGTCCCGGCTTTCGCCGGGATGACGTTGGGGCGTCGGGAGATCTCCGCTTTCGCCGGGACGGCCGCTGCCTCGCCTTCTCTCAAAAAAGATTGGCCTGCGGCCGGTGAGAAGGCTCGAGATGCGCCGGCGGTGCGCCTCGGCTAGCCGCGGACGCGCCGGTAGGGCTCGAAATTGCCGAGGCCGCAGCCGCCATATTCGGCCCGGCTGACCGGATCGAAGACGGTGGCGATGTCGCCGCGGCAGAGCCGGGTGCTGGGCGTCCGGGTCACCAGCGCCCGGCTGAAGTGGAGATCGGGGCAGCCGGCGGCGGGGCGGTTCACCCATTTGCGGCCGCCGATTCCGGAGAAGACGATCGCGGTCTCCCCGGCGGAGCGGTTGCCCTGCAGGTCGCGGGTGTTGACGCAGTCGACCGGCGGACCGGACGGCTCGTAGCCCCTGAGCTGGGCGGCGAGGCTGGCCTCGTCATTGGCCGCCATGTCGACCGGTTCGGTGCCTTCGTTGGTGGTGCAGCCCGCGGCGAGCAGGGCCGAAGCGAAAAGAATCGAATATTTCATCCCAAAGCCTCCTGGCGCTTCAACGCGCGACGCGCCGGGTAGTCCCCTAAACGCGGAAATTGTCCTTGGCCCGGCGCCGTTCAGCAAGCTCCGCCGCCGATGAAGCCCGGATGAACGGATTGGTCGCGAGCTCGAGAGCGATCGTCGTCGGCAAGGTGACCTCGCCGCGCTCGCGCGCCGCCCTGACCGCCTCGACCCGGCGGGCGAGCGCCTGATTGTCCGGCTCGACGGTGAGCGCGAACAGGCCGTTGGCGAGCGTATATTCGTGGCCGCAATAGATCCGGGTCTCGGGCGGCAAAGCGGCGAGCCGCTGGAGATTGTCGTACATCTGCGCCGCATCGCCCTCGAACAGCTTGCCGCAGCCCATCGCGAACAGGGTGTCGCCGGTGAAGGCGACCTGCGCGGCGGGCAAATGGAAGGCGACGTGGCCGGCGGTATGGGCGGGGATGTCGATCAGCTCGGCCTCGATCGCTCCGATCCGCGCCCGGTCGCCGCCGGCGACGATCCGGTCCATCCGCGACACCCGCTCCGCCTCGCGCGGGCCGGTGATGGAGCAGCCGGTCGAGTCGCGGATCGCGTCGTTGCCGCCGGTATGGTCGGGATGCCAGTGGGTGTTCCAGACCTGGGTGATCCGCCAGCCCCGCTCCGCCGCCGCGGCGAGCACCGGGTCGGCCACCGACGGGTCGACCGCCACCGTCTCGCCCGACTCGGGATCGTGGACGAGCCAGACGTAATTGTCGCTGAGGACCGGGACGGGGACGATCTCGAGCATCACCAATGGCCGCTGTTCGGCATCGACGCCCAGGGCTCGGCGGGCGGGAGCGAGTCGCCGGCCTGGAGAAGCTCGACCGAGATGTTGTCGGGGCTCCGGACGAAGGCCATGTGGCCGTCGCGCGGGGGACGGTTGATGGCGATTCCGGCTTCGCGGAGGCGGCGGCAGGTCTCGTAAATGTCGTCGACGCGGTAGGCGAGGTGGCCGAAATTGCGCCCCTCCGAATAGCCCTTCTCGTCCCAATTATGGGTGAGCTCGACCTGAGCGTCCTCGTCGCCCGGCGCGGCGAGGAAGATGAGGGTGAAGCGGCCCTGCTCGTTGTCGAAGCGCCTGATCTCCCTGAGGCCGAGAAGCTCGAAGAAGCGGATCGTCTCGTCGGGATCGGAGACTCGGATCATGGTGTGCAAATATTTCATCTGAGGTCCGACCTTTCGTGGTGCATATAGGAAAGTCGAGGCCGCGAGGCCATCGCCGGAGGGGGTGCCCATGAAACCGTTCCTGCCGATCCTGGCCGTGGCCCTCGCCGGCGCCGCCGCGGCGCCCTGGGACTGGGGCGACGTGCAGGACGAGTGGGCCAACTCGCCCGAATATGAAGCGTCCAAGGCGCTGTGCCGGAAGGTGCGCGACCGCGAGCCGCCGCCTGCGGACCGGCCGGACCCGGCCGCCGCCGCCTTGCTCAAAGGATGCGATTCCGAAGCGCTCTATTACGGCATCGGCGTGCCGGCCGATCCGGTGCGCGCTCGGCAATGCGCGTTCCTCGAGGCGCAGTCGGACGACGGCGGAGTCTTCTTCGGCCGGACGATGCTGATGACCGTCTACGCCAACGGCCGCGGCGCCAGGCGGGACGTCGACGTCGCCATCCACCTCGCCTGCGGGATCGAAGGCGCGCCGATGGAGTCGCACGGCAGGGTAACCCACCTCGCCGAGCTGAAGTCGCAGCCGGGGGCGCAAGAGGATTTCCATTTCTGCAACGACATCACCAGCGGCCTCGCCATGGGCTATTGCGCGGACCACTACGCCCGCATCGCCGGGGTGAAGCGCGATTCCGAGCTGGCGCGGCTGACCGGCGCCTGGAGCGCGGCCGAGAAGCAGGCCTTCGCCCGGCTTCGCGAGGCGCACGCCGCCTATGTCGAGGCGCACGGATCCGGCGAGGTCGACATGAGCGGCACCGCGCGCGGGGCGATGGCGATCGAGGCGGAGGAGGAATTGCGCGACGAATTCCTCGCCTTGCTGAAGGACCTCGCGGCGGGCCACGCGCCTCGCTACGACGCCGGCGGCTACAAAGCGGCGGATTCCAGGCTCAACGCCGCCTATCGCGCGCTGATGCGCGACACCGTGCCGGTCGACTCGCCGGGCCCCGTGACCCGCGAAGGCATTCAGGGCGCCCAGCGCGCCTGGCTTCGCTACCGCGACGCCTTCCTCGCCTTCGCCGCGGTGAAGTTCCCGAAGGCGGACCGCGACAGCCTGGCGGCGTGGCTGACCGACAAGCGGACGGCGATGCTGACTCCGGAGGAATGAGGTTCGGGCGAATCTCCTCCGGGTTCGGGCGAACCCTTTTTGGAGAGAAGGCGCAAAGGCGCGAAGCAAACTCCGGCGCGAAGCGCCCCCAGCCAGTAGGCACCGGCCCCCCAAGAAGCGCGGCGATCGCTTCGCGCCTTCGCGCCTCCTCTCAAAAAAATGGGCCTTCGGCCCGGACAGGCGCGGGACGCTCAAACACTAATTCGCTTGTCTGCCTCAACTCATCGCTATAAATGCACGGTTCATCGGCCTCACTCCAGGGTGGGCGATAGCTGGAGGAGGTTTATATGGCCGAGCGTTGGACCGACGATCGCAACAATGTCCTCCTCCTGATCGGCGCCGTCCTCGCGCTGGCGATCGTGCTCGGCGGCTATCTGCTCGGCGACGGTCTGAGGCGGGCGCGGATGGCGGACCGGGCGGTCACCGTCAGGGGGCTCGCCGAGCGCAACGTCACCGCCGACCTTTCCACCTGGACGATCGCTTATTCCGAGCAGGGGACCGAGCTCGGGCCGGTGCAGGCGGCGGTCGACGAGAAGGGCCGGGCGGTTCGCGCCTTCTTCAAGCGCCACGGCTTCACCGACCGGGATCTGAGCGACACCGGCGCCTCGGTGAACCAGTTTTACGACAACAACCGGGGCCAGAACAGCGTCACCGTCCGCCAGAAGATCCAGCTCCGCACCGAGGACGTGATGCGGGCTCGCCAAGCCTTCGCCCGCCAGGCCGATCTGATCCGCTCGGGAGTCGCGCTCGAGGACGGCAGCGGCATGGTCTACAGCTTCACCAAGCTGAACAAGATCAAGCCGGAGATGATCGCCGAGGCGACCCGCAACGCCCGCGAGAGCGCGCTCCAGTTCGCCCGCGACAGCGGCACCGGGGTCGGCGGCATCCGCTCGGCGACCCAGGGCTATTTCTCGATCGGAGCGCGCGACGGCGACGTCGACGGCGAGGGCGGCTCCTCGGCGGGCGATTCGCCCTTCCAGAAGGTGCGGGTGGTGACGACGGTCGACTTCTACCTGGAATAGCCGCGTCGCCCCAGCGAAGGCTGGGGCCCCGGCGGGTGAAGAACACCGGCGCCTTTCACCCCCTGGGGTCCCAGCCTTCGCTGGGACGACGGTTAGCGCGGCACTCCGGTATTGGCCGCGAGCGCCGCCTGGGCGGCCTTGCCCGCTTCCGAATCCGGTGCCGCCCGGGCGGCGCGGGCGTAGAGGCCGAGGGCGGCGTCCTTCTCGCCCGAGGCGCCGGCGATGTTGCCGGCCTCGAGCAGGATCGCCGCGTCGTCGGAGCCGAGCGCCACCGCCTTGGCGATATGCTCCCGGGCGAGGGGAAGGTTGGCCTGCCTTCGGGCGAGCGCCGCCGACAGATACCAGGCGAACGCGTCCTTCGGCACCAGCTCCAGCCCCTTGTCGACGTGAAGGCGGGCGCCCGCGAGGTCGTTCGACGCAACGGCGGCGCGGCCGAGGTCGAGATGGACCTCGCCTTCGAGCTGCGGGGCCAGCAGGCGGGTGGCGAGCGCGGCCTCGAAGGCGGTGCGCGCTTTGGCGGAATCGCCCGCCGCGAGCCAGGCGTTGCCCGCTTCGACCAGGAGATCGCCGCGACGCTTGTCCTGCCGGCTCTCGGCGTCCTTCGCCGCCGCTTCGAAGGCGGCGGCCGCCTCGGGCCATTTCTCCTGCGCCGCCAAAGCGAGGCCGAGGCACTGCGCGGCGTTGATCCCGCCGCCGGCGCCGAGCCAGGCCTGCGCCTGACCCGCGGCGCGCGCGGGGGCGGTTCGGGAAAGGGCGAGGCAGTCGCGGTAGCGGTTGGCCGGAGTGTCGACCGGGCCGGCGGCCGGAGCGGCGGCGAGCGCGAGGAGCAGGAGGGTCATGGCGCCGCCTCTAGCACCGGCGGCTGGACGGCGGGTGAACGAACGTGCCCGGATGACGATTCATTCCCCCACGAAGATCGCTTCCACGGGAAGGCCGAACAATTTGGCGATCCGGAAGGCCAGGGGGAGGCTGGGGTCGTAGCGGCCCGTCTCGATCGCGTTGACGCTCTGGCGGGAGACCTGGAGCCGCTCGGCGAGGTCGCCCTGGCTCCAGTCGCGCTCGGCTCGGAGCACCTTGAGGCGGTTCTTCATTTCGCGAACCGGTTGGCGCAGCCGCCGAGGCCGAGGCCGCCGAACCAGAGGATCGCCGCCCAGTAGAAGTCGACCTGGGGAACCTGGCCGAACGATTGCAGGAAGCCCCAGCAGGTGGTGACGATCAGCATGAAGCCGGTGGCGACCAGCGACTGGCGGACCACGAGCGCGCGCAGATATTCGTCGCCTTCCTCGACCAGATAGCGGCCCATCGCGGCGAAGATTCCGACCAGCGGAAGCGCCGGAAGCAAGGCGAGAAGCCAGGCGAGCGGGCCGCCGGGATGGGAGGCGCGGAAAACGAAGCTCACCCCGATCAGCGCGGCGGCATAAGCGAGGCTGAGGCCGAGCACCCTGTAATTGTAGCGGCGCCGGGCCGGGCTTCGGTCGGACATGTCAAGGCTCCTTGAGCGATAGTCAATGGAGCTTTACAGGCAGCACGACCCGGTTGTCAAGCGTCCTTGTCAACCAGGTTGGCGACCGTTTCCAGCAGCAGGGCGATGTCGGCCGGGCGCGACAGGCGATGGTCGCCGTCCTTGACCAGGGTGACGCGCACGTCGGTCGAAAGCAGACGCTCGGCGAGGCGGAGCGATATTTTCCACGGCACGTCGGCATCGGCGAGGCCGTGGAGGAGTCGGACCGGACAGCGAATCGCGATCTCGGCGCCGAGCAGCCGAAGCGCCTCGCCGCTCTCCCAGAAGGCGCGCGTGGTGACGTAGGTCGCCTCGCCATAAGGCGAAGGCTCCTCGAGGCGCCCCTGCTCGCGGAGGGTGCGTTTCCGCGGCTCGTCGAAGCCCCAGTCGGTGAAATCGGGCGCCGCGGCGATTCCGACCAGGCCGGCCACCCGCCCTGGACGCGCCAGCGCCGCCAGCAACGCCAGCCAGCCGCCCATCGACGAACCGATGAGGATCACCGGCCCTTCGACCGAGTCGATCATCGCGACGGCGTCGTCGCGCCAGTCGCCGAGCGCCTGCGCCTCGAACTCGCCCGCGCTGGCCCCGCAGCCCGCATAGTCGAAGCGCAGCATCGCGCGCCCCTGCGCCGCCGCCCAACCATCGAGCGCGGTCGCCTTGCCGCCTTCCATATCCGACATGTAGCCCGGCAGGAAAACGAGCGTGGGGCCCCTGCCCCGGCGACTGCGCAGGGCGAGGCGGCGGCCGTTCCGGTCGAGATAGTCGGGCTCCTCCATTGCGCGGCCGTAGCATAAGCGGCGCGGGGGCTGGAGATGGAGCGAGGCTGCCGCTACATGCGCCCGGTCATGACTCAGCATTTCAAGATCCGCCTTCCCGACGGCTCCGTTCGCGAGGTCGCGGAGGGGACGACTCCGGCCGACGTGGCCGCGGCGATCGGGCCGGGGCTGGCCAAGGCGGCGCTGGCGGCGCGAGTCAATGGCGAGGTGCGCGACCTCAACCGGCCGATCGAGGGCGATGCCGAGCTTGCGCTGATCACCGCCCGCGACGAGAAGGACGCGCTCGAGCTGGTCCGGCACGATTATGCGCATATCCTCGCCGAGGCCGTTCAGAACCTGTTTCCGGGGACTCAGATCACCTTCGGCCCGGCGACCGACGACGGCTTCTATTACGATTTCGCCCCGGCGCCGGAGCGCGGGCCGTTCACCGAGGAGGACCTGCCCGCGATCGAGGAGGAGATGCGCCGGATCATCGCCCGCGACGAGCCGCTGGTCCGCGAGGTCTGGAGCCGCGACGAGGTGCGCGCCTTCTTCGAGAAGCAGGGTGAGAGCTTCAAGGCCGAATGGGTGATGGAGCTTCCCGCCGAGGAGACGATCACCATGTACCGCTCGGGCGGCTGGATGGACCTGTGCCGGGGCCCGCACCTCGCCTCGACCGGCAAGGTCGACCCGCAGGCGTTCAAGCTGACCCGGGTGTCGGGCGCCTATTGGCGCGGCGACCAGAAGAATGCGATGCTCTCGCGGATATACGGCACCGGCTGGCTCAACAGGAAGCAGCTCGACGCGCATCTCGTGCGCATCGAGGAGGCGGCCAAGCGCGACCATCGCCGGATCGGCCAGGAGATGGACCTGTTCCACCTCCAGGCCGAGGCCCAGGGCTCGGTCTTCTGGCATCCCAACGGCTTCGTCGTCTGGCGCGCGCTCGAAGCCTATATGCGCCGCAAGCTCGACTCCGCCGGCTATCGGGAGGTGAAGACGCCGCAGCTGATGGACGCTCGGCAGTGGGAGCAATCGGGCCACTGGGGCAAGTATCGCGAGAACATGTTCGTGGTCCCCGACGAGGTTCCGAACACCGAGGACGAGGGCCCGGTCCTGACCGGCGAGGGCGACCTGATGGCGCTGAAGCCGATGAACTGCCCGGCGCACGTCCTCATCTTCCGCCAGGGCATCAAGAGCTATCGCGACCTGCCGATCCGGCTCGCCGAAATGGGGACCTGCCACAGGAACGAGCCGCACGGAGCACTGCACGGCATCCTTCGAGTCCGCCAGTTCACCCAGGACGACGCCCACATCTTCTGCCGCGCCGACCAGGTGATCGAGGAGGTTCGGATCTTCTGCGACCTGCTCGACGGAATCTATCGCGAGCTCGGCTTCGAGACCTATGCGATCAAGCTCGCGCTCCGGCCCGAGCAGCGCTTCGGCACCGACGCCGAGTGGGACCATGCCGAGCAGGAGCTGCGCGAGGCCGTCCGGGCCTCCGGCCGCGCCACTCCCGAATATGGCTGGGAAGAGCTGCCGGGCGAAGGCGCCTTCTACGCGCCCAAGCTCGAATTCCACCTGACCGACGCGATCGGCCGGACCTGGCAGGTCGGCACGATCCAGGCCGACACGGTGCTTCCCGAGCGGCTCGACGCGACCTATGTCGGCGAGGACGGCCAGCGCCACCGGCCGGTGATGCTCCACCGCGCCATTCTCGGCACGTTCGAGCGCTTCATCGGAATCCTCATCGAGCATCATGCCGGCCGCTTCCCGGCCTGGCTGGCGCCGGTGCAGGCGGTGGTGGCGACCATCGTCTCCGACGCCGACGATTATGCCCGCCAGGTCGCCGCCAGGCTGGCCGCGGCCGGCCTCAGGGTCGAGGCGGACGTCAGAAACGAGAAGATCAACTACAAGGTCCGCGAGCACAGCCTCGCCAAGGTCCCCAATTTGATCGTCGTCGGCAAGCGCGAGGCGGAAGAGGGCACGGTGGCGCTTCGCCCGCTCGGCGAGGGCGCCCGGCAAGAGGTGCTGGGGCTGGACGAGGCGGTGGCGCGGCTGGTTGCGGAGGCGACGCCGCCGGATTTACGATAATCGTCACCCCGGGCTTGACCCGGGGCCCATGAACACCGTCGATTTTCAATTGCGTGCAACCGGGTTCATGGGTCCCGGCTTTCGCCGGGATGACGAGTGCGTATTCGCAACAGGCGCACCACAAAAGCGTTCGCCTTGGGTCCGCCGTCTTTCATTCGACCCGCGGAACCACTAGGTGATGGCTGAACCTCAACGTCAGGAGACATTGTTATACGTCCGCCCATGATCCGGCGCCCGCAGGCGCCGCCCCTCAATGGCCCCCGCTTCAACGAATTCATCTCCGTGCCCAAGGTGCGCGTGATCGATGAGAATGGCGAGAATATCGGGGTGCTCCTGACCGCCGAAGCGATCGAGCAGGCCGCCGAAGCCGGCCTCGACCTGGTCGAAGTCTCGCCCAACGCCGATCCGCCGGTGTGCAAGTTCCTCGACGTCGGCAAGTTCAAATACGAGGCCCAGAAGAAGGCCAATCTCGCCCGCAAGTCGCAAAAGACGCAGGAGATCAAAGAGATCAAGATGCGTCCCAACATCGACGACCACGATTACGACACCAAGATGAAGAAGGTTTTCGACTTCATCAAGGAAGGCGACAAGGTCAAGATCACGCTGAGGTTCCGAGGCCGCGAGCTGGCCCATGGCGAACTCGGCATGC
>JAXDPB010000053.1:0-82391 GCA_034668585.1 Sphingomonadales bacterium
CGTCCTCGGCGAAGGTGCCCATGGCGCGGCCCGCGTCATAGGCGTCCTCGAGGCCGTCGAGCATCATATGGTCGTAGACCGTGTCGTGGCCGATGCGGGCGCCGGAGCGGTGCTTCTTCATGAGGTAAGGCGAGTTGGACATGGATTCCATGCCGCCGGCGACGATGAGGTCGGCCGAGCCGGAGGCGATCATGTCGTGGGCGAACATCGCCGCCTGCATGCCCGAGCCACAGACCTTGTTGATCGTGGTCGCCTCGACCGAGCGGGGCAAGCCCGCGCCGAGCGCGGCCTGGCGGGCGGGCGCCTGGCCGAGGCCGGCGGGGAGGACGCACCCCATGAAGATCTTGTCGACCTGCTCGCCCGAAATGCCGGCCCGCTCGACCGCGGCGCGGACGGCGGCGGCGCCGAGCTCGGTGGCGCTGGCGCCGGCCAGCGCGCCCTGGAAGCTGCCCATCGGCGTTCGGGCGTAGGAGAGGATGACGATGGGGTCGGTCGTGGTCATGGTTCGCTTTCCTCGTCACCCCAGCGAAGGCTGGGGTCCCAGGGGGTGAAAGGCGTCGGCGCTCTTCACCCGCCGGGGCCACAGCCTCCACTGGGGCGACGGGTCAGCGCCGCGGCCCACATAGTGGGGACGGCCCGCTTGTTCAAACTTCGAAGCCTCTGCTAGGGCCGCCCCCCAACAGGAGGAATGGCATGGCCGGTTTCGGGCTCGACTTCGCGCTCGGCGAGATGGCGGACGCGATCCGCGACACGACCGAGCGCTTCGCCGCGGACAAGATCGCCCCGCTCGCCGCCCGGATCGACGCCGACGACTGGTTCCCTCGCGAATTGTGGCCGGAAATGGGGGCGCTCGGCCTCCACGGAATCACCGTCGAGGAGGAATATGGCGGGCTCGGCCTCGGCTATCTCGAGCATGTCGTCGCTCAGGAGGAGGTGGCCCGGGCGTCGGCTTCGATCGGGCTTTCCTACGGCGCGCATTCGAACCTCTGCGTCAACCAGATCAGGCGCTGGGCGAGCCCGGAGCAGAAGTCGAAATACCTGCCCAAGCTGATCTCCGGCGAGCATGTCGGCTCGCTCGCCATGTCCGAAGCGGGGGCCGGATCGGACGTCGTCTCGATGAAGCTGAAGGCCGACAAGGTGCAGGGCGGCTACGTGCTCAACGGCACCAAATTCTGGATCACCAACGCCCATTATGCCGACACGCTCGTCGTCTACGCCAGGACGGGGGAGGGGAGCCGGGGGATCACCACCTTCCTGATCGAGAAGGACATGCCCGGCTTCAGCCTGGGGCAGAAGCTCGACAAGATGGGGATGCGCGGATCGCCCACCGGCGAGCTGGTGTTCAGCGACTGCGAGGTTCCGGACGAGAATGTGATGGGCCCGGTCAACGGCGGAGTCGGCGTGCTGATGTCGGGGCTCGATTACGAGCGGACGGTGCTGGCGGGAATCCAGCTCGGAATCATGCAGGCCTGCCTCGACGTCGTCCTGCCCTATGTCCGCGAGAGGAAGCAGTTCGGAGCTTCGATCGGGAGCTTCCAGCTCATTCAGGCCAAGGTCGCCGACATGTATGTCGCGCTCAATTCGGCCCGGGCCTATGTCTACACCGTCGCCAGGAATTGCGACGCGGGCAAGACCACGCGCTTCGATGCCGCCGGCGCGATCCTGCTCGCCTCGGAAAGCGCCGTGAAGGTCAGCCTCGAGGCGATTCAGGCGCTGGGCGGGGCGGGCTATACCAAAGATTGGCCGGTCGAACGCTTCATGCGCGACGCCAAGTTGCTCGACATCGGCGCCGGCACGAACGAAATCCGGCGAATGCTGATCGGGCGCGAGCTGATCGGGGCGGGTTAATCGTCATCCCGGCGAAAGCCGGGACCTCAGGTCGAGAGGGCACGGCGGGTCTCCACTAGGGCCCGGCTTTCGCCGGGGTGACGCGGATTACCAAACTTTGACCCTTTTCTCCGGCGCCAGATAAAGCTTCTGGCCCGGCTTCACCGCGAACGCGGCGTACCACGGATCGAGGTTGCGCACCGTCAGCGCCCGGAACTGGCCGGGCGCGTGGCCGTCGGTGAGCACCCGCTGGCGAAGCGACGGCTCGCGCATCTTGGTCGCCCAGGCCTGGGCGTAGGCGATGAAGAAGCGCTGATCGCCGGTGAGGCCGTCGATGACCGGCGCCTCCTTGCCGTTGAGCGAGGCGCGGTAGGCGTCGTAGGCCGCGGACAGCCCGGCGACGTCGGCGATGTTCTCGCCGAGGGTCAGCTTGCCGTTGACGTGCAGGCCTGGCAGCGCCTCGTAGGAATCATATTGCGCGGCGAGCGCGTCGCCGGCCTGCTGGAAGCGCTTGAAATCGGCCGGGGTCCACCAGTTCCTGAGGCGGCCGGTCGAATCGAACAGGGCGCCGTTATTGTCGAAGCTGTGGCTGATCTCATGGCCGATGACCGAACCGACCGCGCCGTAGTTGAAGGCCGCGTCGGCGCCCGGGTCGAAGAAGGGACGCTGCAGGATCGCGGCCGGGAAGTTGAGAGCGTTCTGGACCGGCAGGTTTACGGCGTTGACCAGTTGCGGGGGCATCCACCATTCGCTGCGGTCCATCGGCTTGCCGATCTTGGCGATCTGGTGGCGATATTCGGCGAGCTCCGCATTCCTCCGGTTCGCATAGGCATTGTCGGCGGTGATCCTGAGCGCCGAATAATCGCGCCAGCTGTCGGGATAGCCGACTCCGACGACGATCGAGCGCACCTTCTTCAGAGCCTCTTCCTTGGTCGAGGGCGCCATCCAGTCGATCGCCTCGACCCGGCGGGCGAAGGCGGCCTTGATGTTGTCGACCATCCCCTGGACCTCGGCCTTCGCGGAGGCGGGGAAATATTTGTCGACATAGGCCTTGCCGACCGCGTCCTGGAGCGAATTGCTCACCGCGTTGAGGGCGAGCTGGTCGCGCGGACGCTGCTTCGGTGTCCCGGCCAGGGCGGTGTCGAAGAAGGCGAAATTCGAGTCGCGTATCGGCTTGGGCAGAACGCTCGCCTGCTGGTTGAGCGTATGGAAGGCCAGCCACTCCTTCCAGCTCTGCAAGGGTTCGGAGGCGACCAGGGCGGAGAGCTTGGGGATGGCGCCCGAATGATAGGCCTCGAACTTCTGCGCGCCCGCGAGCTGCGCGGCGCCGAGCAGGGCGGCCCAGTCGATTCCGGGCGCGCGCGCCTCGAGGTCGGCGCGGCTCCATACCTGCGCGCCCTTGGCGAAATCCTCGCTCTCCTCCCGAGTGGCATGGGCCCGGGCGATCTTGGTCTCGAGGTCGAGGATTCGGCCGGCCGCCCCCGCCGGGTCGGCGACGCCGGCGGTCTTCATCACCGTCGCGATGTAGGCGCGATACTGGTCGCGCAGCCCCGCCATCTTGGCGTCGCCCGAGATATAATATTCGCGCTCCGGAAGGCCGATGCCGCCCTGCATCAGGTAGGGCAGGGTTTCGCCGGGCGTGGCGAGGCCCTGGGTGACGAAGATTCCGAACAGATTCTCGGTCTGGAAGTTGGTTGCGTTGAGCGGGTCGGTGTCGGCCCGCAAGGTGCCGCCGATGGCGGCGCTGAGCTGCGTCTTGTCGGCGATCGCGGCGATCGCATCGAGGTCCGCCTTCGCCGGGGCCAAGCCGGCCCGGTCGATCGCATCGGTGTTCAGATAGGCGTTGTAATAATCGGCGATCAGCGCCTCGCCGCTCCCCGCCGCGGGTTTCGAGCCGAGGATTGCGTCCAGCAGCTCGCGAGTCTGCCGCTCGCGCTGCTGATCGGCGATGAGGAAGGCGCCGATGCCGGAGCGGTCCTCGGGGATCGGGGTGTTCTTGACCCAATTGCCGTTGGCGTAGGCGAAGAAGTCGTCGCCGGGCGGAACCGTCTTGTCCATCGACGCGGCGACGATGCCGGCGGCCGAAGCCGCCGTCTGGGCGGCGCCGCTTTCGTTGCCGGTGCCGGGGCCTCCCCCGGAGCAGGCGGCGGTAGCGAGGAGAAGAGCGAGGAGCATGGATCGGTTCATCACGGAGCCTTTCGGAACGCCGATCTTCGGCGAGGCGCGACTTATAGGCGGCTTTGCTCGGCGCGCCAGACTTCCCATCCCGCCGCTCAGCCGTTAGTCAGCCTCGCCATGACGGGAGCCCAGGAAATGAGCAAAAGCGGGATATGTTTCGTCATGCCAGCGGAGGCTGGCATCCCAACGGGTGAAAAGCATCTGCGTCTTTCGTTCGCTGGGGCCCCAGCCTGCGCTGGGGCGACGGGCTTGTGAGCGAGAATCTGCTCAACGTCTTCCAATGGTATGGAGCGATCGCCGGAGCGATCGCGGCCCTGGTGGTCTCGCTCGACCTCGGTCGTCGAGCGACGGGCTGGGCGTTCGTGCTCTTCGTCACCGCGTCGATCGCCTATATCGCCTGGGGCTTCCTCAACGACGAGGGCAAGGCCGTGGCGTGGCAGAACATGGCCCTGTTCGTCATCAACGTGATCGGCGTCTACCGCTACCTGATCCGCAAGAAGCCGGTTCATCCGGAGCCGGCTAAGGCATGACGGACCTGCGCGTCATGCCAGCGAAGGCTGGCATCCCGGCGGGTGAAAGGCGCCCGCGTTCTTCACCCGTCGGGGCCCCAGCCTCCGCTGGGGCGGCGGTGTCGGCATGACCGTGATCGCCAGCAAGATAGACTCCGATTCGGAGACCTATCGCAAATATGCCGCGCACAATCGCGGCCTCGCCGAGCGGCTTCGCGAACGCGTCTCGGAGGCGGCGAAGGGCGGCCCCGAAAAGCATCGCGAGCGTCATGTCTCGCGCGGCAAGCTACTTCCCCGCGACCGGGTCACCCGCCTGCTCGATCCCGGCTCGCCTTTCCTCGAGATCGGCCAGCTTGCCGCTAACGGCATGTACAAGGACGAAGCTCCGGGCGCCGGAATGATCGCCGGCATCGGCCGGGTCTCCGGGCGCGAGACGATGGTCGTCGCCAACGATCCGACGGTGAAGGGCGGGGCCTATTTCCCGACGACCGTGAAGAAGCATCTGCGCGCCCAGGAGATCGCGATCCAGAACCGGCTGCCCTGCGTCTATCTGGTCGATTCGGGCGGCGCGAATTTGCCGCACCAGGCGGAAGTCTTCCCCGACCGCGAGCATTTCGGGCGGATCTTCTACAATCAGGCGCAGATGTCGGCCGAAGGCATCGCCCAGATCGCCTGCGTGATGGGGAGCTGCACCGCGGGCGGGGCCTATGTGCCGGCGATGTCGGACGAGAGCGTGATCGTCAGGAACCAGGGCACGATCTTCCTCGGCGGCCCGCCTTTGGTGAAGGCGGCGACGGGGGAGGTGATCTCGGCCGAGGATCTGGGCGGCGGCGACCTCCACGCGCGCAGGTCGGGCGTGGTCGACCATCTCGCCGACAATGACGAGCATGCACTGGCGATCGTTCGGAGCATCGTGGCGAAGCTCAACACGGTGAAGGCGGCCGACCTCGACCTCGCCGAGCCGGTCGAGCCCAAGCTCGATGCGGAGGAATTGTACGGCATCATCCCCGACGACGTGCGCACGCCCTACGACGTCCACGAAGTCATCGGGCGGATCGTCGACGGCTCCGACTTCCACGAGTTCAAGGCGCTGTACGGAAGCACTTTGGTCTGCGGCTTCGCCCGCATCTGGGGAATGCCGGTGGCGATCCTCGCCAATAACGGAATCCTTTTCTCGGAAAGCGCCCTGAAGGGCGCCCATTTCATCGAGCTCGCCTGCCAGCGGCGCTCCCCTTTGCTGTTCCTCCAGAACATTTCGGGCTTCATGGTCGGCGGCAAATATGAGGCGGGCGGGATCGCCAAGGACGGTGCCAAGCTGGTCACCGCGGTGGCCACGGCCCAGGTGCCGAAAGTGACGGTGCTGATCGGAGGAAGCTTCGGCGCCGGCAATTACGGCATGGCCGGCCGAGCCTACGGGCCGCGCTTCCTGTTCACCTGGCCCAACAGCCGGATCAGCGTGATGGGCGGCGAGCAGGCTGCATCAGTATTAGCGACAGTGCATAAAGATGCAGAAACCTGGACGCCCGAGGAAGCCGAGGCGTTCAAGGCTCCGATCCGCCAGCGCTACGAGGACGAGGGCAATCCTTATTACGCCACCGCGCGGCTGTGGGACGACGGCATCATCGACCCGGTCCAGACGCGGGACGTGCTCGGCCTCGCCTTCGCCGCGTGCCTCAACGCCCCGATCCCCGAACGGGCGCGCTTCGGCCTGTTCAGGATGTGAGGATGGGTGCGCTGCCGTCATCCCGGCGTAAGCCGGGACCCAGGAACACGGCCATCCGCGGACGGGCATCAATACCGTTACCGCATCGGATATTTTCGTGTCCTTGGGTCCCGGCTTTCGCCGGGATGACGGTGGAGGATCGCTCGGCTTGGCAGGGGATCGAAGCCGAGAACGGACACGGCCAGGTCGTCCCAATGGGGATTGTCCCGCTCGATCAACTGGATCTTCCAGTTTCGCTGCCACTCCTTCATCCGCTTCTCCCGGAGGATCGCGGCTTCGATGTCGTCGAACGTCTCGAAATAGACGAGCCGCTTGATGCCATAGCGGCGGGTGAAGCCGCGGAGGGCGCCGATGCGGTGTTCATAGATGCGCTTGGGCAGATCGGAACTGACACCGATATAGAGGGTGCCATGCTTGCGGCTTGCGAGGATATAGACCTGTCCTCCCATCGTTTTGCGTATAGTAAGAATTGGCGTTCAGCGAAAGTCGGGGGACGTCGGCGTCCCTGGGTCCCGGCTTTCGCCGGGATGACGCAATGATCCGCTCCCTCCTCATCGCCAATCGCGGCGAGATCGCCTGCCGGATCGTCGGTACCGCCCGCAAGCTCGGCATCCGCACCGTCGCGGTCTATTCCGACGCGGACCGGCATGCGCTGCACGTGCGGGAGGCCGACGAAGCCGTGCATATCGGCGCTTCTCCCGCGCGTGAAAGCTACCTGGTCGGCGAGAAGATCATCGCCGCCGCCAAGGCCACCGGGGCGGAGGCTATTCATCCCGGCTACGGCTTCCTTTCGGAGAATGCGGATTTCGCCGAAGCCGTGGAGGCCGCGGGACTGGTCTGGGTCGGACCGAAGGCGGCTTCGATCCGGGCGATGGGGCTGAAGGACGCGGCGAAGAAGCTGATGGTGGCGGCCGGGGTGCCGGTCACCCCTGGCTACCATGGCGAGGACCAGGCGCCGGAGCGGCTTCAGGCCGAGGCGGATTCGATCGGCTATCCGGTGCTGATCAAGGCGGTCGCCGGCGGCGGCGGCAAGGGGATGCGCAAGGTCAACGCGTCCGCCGAGTTCCAGGAGATGCTCGCGAGCTGCAAGCGCGAGGCGGCGGCTTCGTTCGGCGACGACAAGGTGCTGATCGAGAAATATGTCGAGCATCCTCGGCACATCGAGGTGCAGGTGTTCGGCGATTCGCACGGCAACGTCGTCCATCTGTTCGAGCGCGACTGCTCGCTCCAGCGGCGGCACCAGAAGGTGATCGAGGAGGCGCCCGCGCCGGGGATGGACGAGGCGACCCGGGCGGCGGTGTGCGAGGCGGCGGTGAAGGCGGCGAAGGCGGTCGACTATGTCGGGGCGGGGACGGTCGAGTTCATCGCCGACGCGTCCGAGGGGCTGAGGCCGGACCGGATCTGGTTCATGGAGATGAACACCCGGCTCCAGGTCGAGCATCCGGTGACCGAGGCGATTACCGGACAGGATCTGGTCGAGTGGCAGCTTCGGGTCGCAAGCGGCGAGGCGCTGCCCCTGCGGCAGGAGGAGCTTGCGATCAGCGGCCACTCAATCGAGGCTCGGCTCTATGCCGAGGACCCGGCGCACGAATTCCTGCCTTCGACGGGGCGGCTCGACCATTTCCAGCTCGGCCGCGGAGTCCGAGTCGATACCGGCGTCGAGGAAGGCGATCGGATCAGCCCTTATTACGACCCGATGATCGCCAAGCTGATCGCCCGCGGCGCCACGCGCAGCGAAGCGATCGGCCGGCTGGTCGACGCTCTGGAGCAGGTCGAGATATGGCCGGTAAGGACCAATGCCGGATTCCTGGCGCGGGCGGCCGCCGATCCCGATTTCCGCGCCGGCGACGTCGATACGGGCTTCATTCCTTCGCGGATCGACCGGCTTGTGCCGGACCCGGCGCCGCCCGAGGGAGTGTGGAACCTTGCCGCGACGGCTTTGCTGGCCTCGAGCTTCGGCAACGGCGGGGAGGGCGACCCCTGGGATTCGCTTCGAGGCTTTCGATCGAATGCGGACGGGGACCTGCGGGTCGCCCTGAGCCATGCCGGCGACACTCGCCTGGTGGAAGCCGGCGGCGATCCGCCGCTGGAGGGGTTTGCGACGGCGGAAGGGGAGACTGTGCTCGTCTTCTCCGCCGGCCAGGCTTTCGCCTTCACCCTCCCCGGCGCGGGCGGCGGCGCGGCGGCCGGCGCGGCTTCGGACGGGACCTTGCTCTCGCCGATGCCCGGGCGGGTGATCTCGGTGGAGGTTCGGCAGGGGGATCGGGTCGCCAAGGGGCAGAAATTGCTGACGCTCGAGGCGATGAAGATGGAGCATGGCCTCGCCGCGCCGTTCGACGGGGTTGTGGCGGAGCTCGGGGCGGTAGAAGGTGGGCAGGTGAGCGAAGGGACCTTGCTGGTGCGGGTGGAGAAGGGGGATGATTGAACGTCATCCCGGCGAAAGCCGGGATCTCAGGACGCGAACGCGCCGGCGGCTTATCCTCGCCGAGGCCCCAGCTTCCGCAGGGGTGACGAGGTAATGCCCGGGCGCTTCTACGAGCAGTGGACGATCGGGGATCGGATCCTTCATCAGCCGCACCGGACGGTGACCGAGACCGACAACCTTCTCATTTGCGCGCTGACCCACAATCCGCAGCCGCTTCATCTCGACGCCGAATATGCGGCGGCGACCGAGTTCGGACGGGTGGTCGTCAACGGCACCTTCACCTTCTCGCTTCTGGTCGGCTTGTCCGTCGGCGACACGACGCTCGGCACGCTGGTCGCCAATCTCGGCTACGACAAGGTGCGGATGCCCAAGCCGGTGTTCATCGGCGATACCCTGCGCGCCGAGACCGAAGTGATCGCCCTCAAGGACTCGGCGTCGCGGCCGGAGGCGGGCATCGTCACCTTCGAGCACCGGATGCTCAATCAGCGCGACGAGACCGTGTGCACGATGGAGCGCACGGCCCTCATCCAGAGGAGGCGCGGGTGATGAATGTTCCTCCCCGGAACGGGGAGGGGGACCGGGCGAAGCCCGGTGGAGGGGGCCCGCGTGTGTTACAGGCTCCGATCGAGACGGTGAAGCTCGCCCGCAAGCTCCGAAAGAAGGAAGACATGGGCTTCATGACCTTGCGCATTCCGGCGCAAGAGGTGTTCAACAACCTTGAAGGGGCCGTTCTCGGAATCGTGGACGCGGGTCGGAGGCGGGGCCCCCTCCATCATGCTTCGCATGGTCTCCCTCCCCGTTCCGGGGAGGAGCTATGAGGCTCCGCTCGCTCCTCTTCGTGCCGGGCGACCGGCCCGACCGGATGGAGAAGGCGCTCGGCTGCGGCGCCGATGCCCTGATCCTCGACCTCGAGGATGCGGTCGCGCCCGCCGCCAAGGCCGAGGCGCGGCGGCATGTCGCCGAGTTTCTCAATGCCCACAGCGCGACCTTATTGTGGGTTCGGATCAACCCGCTCGGCGGCGACGAAATCGACAAGGACCTGGCGGCGATCCTCGCCAGCCATCCCGACGGGATCGTGCTTCCCAAGGCGGAAGGGGGCGCTTCCGTGGCGGAATTGACCCGGCGGCTGACCGAGCGCGGCAACGCCACGTCGCGGATCCTGGCCATCGCGACCGAGACACCCGCCGCCATGTTCCAGCTCGGCACCTATGGCGGGCTGAAGCGGCTCGCCGGGCTCACCTGGGGCGCCGAGGACCTGCCGGCGGCGATCGGCGCCGCGACCTCGCGCGAGGCCGACGGCCGCTACACCCCGCCCTACGAGCTGGCCCGGTCGCTTTGCCTGTTCGGGGCGGCGGCGGCGGGGGTGGCTCCGATCGAGACCGTCTACCCCGCCTTCCGCGACATTGACGGGCTCGCCGCTTACGCCGCCCGGGCGCGGCGCGACGGCTTCACCGGGATGATGGCCATCCATCCCGACCAGGTGCCGGCGATCAACTCCGCCTTCACGCCAAGCGTCGCCGAGATCGCCCATGCGCGGGCGGTGGTCGCCGCCTTCGAGGCTCAGCCGGGAGCCGGAGCGCTGTCGCTCGACGGGCGAATGATCGACCGGCCGCATCTCCTCCAGGCGCAGCGCACGCTCGCCGCCGCCGGGGGGTGACCGCGATGCCCGCGCCGGCGGAGGCCGCCTGGACCGCGCTCGCCTTCATCCTCGGCGCCGCCATCGGCAGCTTCCTCGCCACCATCCTGGTGCGTTGGCCGCAGGGACGGAGCGTCGTCGCGGGTCGGTCGGCCTGCGATCAATGCGGCAGGACGCTCGAGCCCCGCGACCTCGTGCCGATCCTGAGCTGGTCGCTGGCCAAGGGCCGCTGCCGCCGTTGCGGGACCCGGATCGACCGCCGCCACCTCGCCGCGGAAGCCGGCGCGGCGATGATCGGCCTTGCCGCCATCTTCGCCCATCCGATGCCGCTCGCCGCGGTCACCGCCATTTTCGGCTGGTGGCTGTTCCTTCTCGCCGCCCTCGACCTCGAGCATGAATGGCTGCCCGACCGGCTGACCTGGCCGCTGCTCGCGGCGGGTCTGGCGGCGGCGTGGGGCGGTTTCGGCCCGCCGCTCGCCGACCGGCTGATCGGCGCCGCGGGCGGCTTCGCGGCGCTCTTCCTGATCGCCCTCGGCTATCGGTGGCTGCGGGGCCGGGAGGGTCTTGGGGGCGGGGATCCGAAGCTGTTCGCGGCGATCGGAGCCTGGCTCGGCTGGACCCAATTGCCCTTCGTTCTGCTCGGGGCGGGCCTGCTCGGCCTCGCGGCGCTGCTCCTGAAGCGGCTGCGCGGGGGCACGGTGGCGGCCACCGACCGGCTGCCGCTGGGAACCCTGATGGCGCTCGCGGCCTGGCCGATCTGGATCCTGATCGCCCGCTGAGAGAAGCGACTTGCGCGGCGGCTCAAAAGCTGAAAGTTTCACCGGCTGGCGAATCCAGGGCTGGAGGTCGCCAAAACATTGTTACGACTGTGGAAATCTGCCGCGGCTGGGTCACGCGGGGAAGGGGTTTGGGGTAGATGCGTTTAGCCTTTGACAGCCGGCGGCTGATCGGCCGCGCCCGGAGCGTCAACGGCTGGACTTTGCTCGAGGCCGCGCTCCTCGCCCTCATCGCGATCCAATGCGCCCGGCTGATCTGGACGGCGGTCACTCCAATAGGCCCGATCGGCGATTGGCGGGGCATGGACGGCGAGCCCGCGCCCGCCTCGTCCTACGCGCTCGGCAGCTTCGATCCCTTCTTCCGCCTCAGCGGCGGGGCCGGACCGGTGACCGTCACCTCGCTCAACCTCAAGCTTTTCGGGATTCGCCAGGACCAGGCGTCGGGGCAGGGCTCCGCGATCATCGCCGGCTCCGACGGCCAGCAGCGCAGCATCGGAGTCGGCGAGGAGGTCGAGCCGGGCGTGACCTTGAAGGCCGTCGGCTTCGACAGCGTAACCATCTCGCGCGGCGGCGCCGACGAGCAATTGTTCATGGACCAGTCGCAGGGACCGGCGACGGTGTCTTCGCCCGCCTCGCCGCCGGTCGCGCCGCCGCCGCCGCAGGTCATCCAGCCCACTACGTCGGTGGAGCCGGGCGGGCCGCCGGTCCCGCCTTCGAGAGTGCCTCCGCCCCAGCCCCAGGTCAGCCTTGAGCCGCGGATGAACGGGTCGCAGCTGACCGGAGTCGCCGTCCGGGCGCAGGGGAATGGCGAGGGCCTGCGAGCGCTCGGGCTTGCGCCGGGCGACGTTGTCACCGCGATCAACGGCCGCCGCATCCGCTCGGCCGAGCAGGTCAGGGGGATGGCGGTCGAGCTGGCTTCGGCGCGGGCGATCATCCAGGTCGAGCGTGACGGCCGGGTGGTGACCCTGCGGCCGGGAGCGGGCCGGTGAAGCGAGCGCTCCTCGCTTTCGCCCTGATGCTGGCGGCGCCGCTGACTCCGGCCTCGGCCCAGCATGTCGTCAATTTCCGCGAGGCCGACATCCGCGCCTTCATCGAGGATGCGGCGCGGGTGACCGGCCGGACCTTCATCGTCGACCCCGCGGTGAGCGGCAAAGTGTCCGTGGTGACTCAGCGGCCGCTGACGCGCTCCGAATATTTCGAACTGTTCCTGTCGACTCTTCGCGCCAACGGATTGATGGCGGTGCCGCTGCAGGGCGGCGCCTTCCGGATCCAGCCGATCGCGAGCGGGGCCGCGGCCGGCGGGCGGGTCGGCTCGCGCGGCAGCGCCAACAATTTCGTCACCGAGATCTTCCGCACCCGCAATATCGAGGGCGCCCAGGCGCTGGAGGCCCTGCGGCCCCTGATCAGCCGCGAGGGCTCGATCACCGCGTCGCGCAACTCGATCGTGGTCGCCGACTTCGCCGACAATGTCGCCCGAATCCGCCAGGTCCTCGCCGGCATCGACCGCGACACCAGCACGAGCCGGATCGTCGCTCTGCGCAACGCGGGCGCGCGGGAGATCGCGGCCTCGCTGACCACGCTGATGGAGGGCGGCGCCGGCGGCGGACGCAGCGCCGCCATCGTGCCGGTCGACAGCTCCAACTCGATCGCCATCCGCGGCGACGCCGCCACCGTCGCTCGGCTCGCCGCCATGGCCGAGGAGCTCGACCAGCGCGCCGCCACCGGCACCGAGATTCGAGTGATCTTCCTCCAGCATGCGGACGCCGCGCAATTGCTTCCGGTGCTTCAGCAATTGCTCGGCCAGCCGGTGACCCAGCCGCCGGCCGCGCCGGGCCTGTCGAGGCGCGACGAGACCAGCTCGACGAGCACGCGAATGGGCGGCGGCCGCCCGACGACGAGCTCGACCACGACGACGGCCCCGGCGCCGGCGGGCGGGGAGACGACGGCGCCGACCGGCCTCAGCATCTTCGGCCCCCGCGGCGCCGTGGTGACCCGCTTCCAGGGGGCCAACGCCTTGGTCATCGCGGCCTCGAGCGACGTCCAGCGCCAGCTCGGCGAGGTCATCCGCCAGCTCGACACTCGGCGCCAGCAGGTGCTGGTCGAAGCGATCATCGTCGAGATTTCCGACAATGCGGCCAAGAAGCTCGGCGTCCAGCTTCTGCTCGCCGGCCTCGGTGGCAGCAACATCCCATTCGCCGTCACCAACTATTCCAACGCCAGCCCCAACCTTCTGACCATCGCCGGAGCGGCGGCTGCGGAGCGGCTGCGGACGACCACGACGACGGTCAACGGCCAGGTGGTGACGACCAACCAGAGCTCGCCGGTCGCCGACGCGCTTCAGGAAGCGGCGGTCAATTCGGTGCTCGGCGCCACCGGCGGCATCGCCGGCCTCGCCATCCGCAGCGGCAACGCCTTGTTCGGGGCGATCGTCAACGCGGTGAAGTCGGACAGCAAGTCGAACATCCTCTCCACCCCCTCGATCATGACCCTCGACAATCAGGAGGCGCGCATCCTGGTCGGGCAGGAGATCCCGATCACGACCGGCGAGGCGCTCTCCCCCAACTTCGACAACCAGTTCCGGACCGTCGACCGCGAGAATGTCGGAATCACGCTCGAGGTGCTGCCGCAGATCAACGCCGGCGGTTCGATCAAACTGAATCTGAGGCAGGAAGTAAGCTCGATCGCGGGGCCGGTGTCGGGCCGCTCGGCCGACCTCATCCTCAACACGCGCGAGATCGAGACGGTGATCACCGTCGACGACGGCGAGATCGTCGGCATCGGCGGCCTGCTCGACGACAATGAGCGGCGCACGATCGAGAAGATCCCTTTCCTCGGCGACCTTCCCGCCATCGGCAATTTGTTCAAGTCGAGGAGCCGCAGTCGGGCCAAGACGAACCTGATGGTGTTCATCCGCCCGACCATCCTGCGCTCGCCGGAGGACGCCCGGACCATGACCGAGCGCCGCTACGGCTATATCCGGGGCATGCAATACCGCCAGAATCCGGACGAGGAGCCCTCGATCGACGAGCTGGTGCGCGAATATATGGGCATGGTCCCGCCCGATCCCGCCCCCGCTCCGCCGCCGCCGGTGGACCCCGCGACCTACGCGCCGCAGGCGCGGGCCGGCGACCAGGTCGTGACGCCGCCGGCGGGGACGCCGCGGTGACGGATTCCCGTCATCCCGGCGAAAGCCGGGACCTCGGGCCGGAAGGGCACGGACCTTCTCCCCGAGGCGCCGGCCTTCGCCGGGGTGACGAACCTGCCGTCAATCTGCCCTATCTTTTCGCCAAGCGGAACGGGATTGCCCTGGTTGGCGAGGCGGAAGGAGTCGCGCGCATAGCCCTGCGGCAGGGGGCGGACCCGAGGGCTCTGGTCGAAGCGCGGCGGGTGCTGGGTCGGCCGCTCGCCGTCGAGGCGGCCACCGCCGAGGGCTTCGACAAATTGCTCTCCGAGCGCTACGCGATGGACGAGCAGGCGGCGGCGGACGCGGCCGGATCGCTCGGCCTCGGCGACGAACTGAGCCACCTCGCCAGCGATTTGCCGACCGCCGACGACCTGCTCGACAGCGCCGACGATGCGCCCGCCATCCGGCTGATCAACGGCATCATCGCCGACGCGGCGCGCCAGGGCGTCTCCGACATCCATATCGAGCCGTACGAGACCGGGCTCGTGGTTCGGATGCGGGTCGACGGGGTCCTTCGGGAAACCCTGCGCATGCCGGCCCATGTCGCTCCGGTGGTCGTGAGCCGGATCAAGGTGATGGCGCGTCTCGACATCGCCGAGCGACGGGTGCCGCAGGACGGGCGAATCGGCCTGACCCTGGGCGGCAAGCTGCTCGACGTTCGAGTGTCGACTCTTCCGAGCCGCGCCGGCGAAAGGGTGGTGCTTCGCATCCTCGACAAGGAAAATGCCGGCATCGACCTCGATTCGCTGGGCATGCCGCCGTCGGTGCACGCCTTGTTCGCCGGCGCGCTGACCGAACCGAACGGAATCGTCCTCGTCACAGGCCCGACCGGCTCGGGCAAGACGACCAGCCTCTATGCGGGCCTGCGCATCCTCAACGATGGCAGCCGCAACATCCTCACCGTCGAGGATCCGGTCGAATATGCGGTCGACGGCGTCGGCCAGACTCAGGTCAATGCAAAGGTAGGGCTGAGCTTCGCCAACGGGCTGCGCGCGATCCTGCGCCAGGATCCGGACGTGGTCATGGTCGGCGAGATACGCGACCGCGAAACCGCCGAGATCGCGGTGCAGGCGTCGCTGACGGGCCATCTCGTCCTTTCCACCGTCCATACCAACGACGCGATCGGAGCGATCACCCGGATGCGCGACATGAAGGTCGAGCCGTTCCTGCTCGCCTCGACCCTGCGCGCCGTGATCGCGCAGCGGCTGGTGCGGCGGCTCTGCCCCGCCTGCCGGGCGCCGGTCGCGGCCGACGCGGCGACGGCGGCCTTGGTCGGGCTGGAGCCGGAGACGATCGTCCACGAGCCGCGCGGCTGCGCGGAATGCGGCAATAGCGGCTATAAGGGCCGCACCGGGGTGTTCGAGGCGGTGCGGGTCGACGAGACGGTCCGACGCCTGATCAACGCCGGCGGCGACGAGGCGGAGATCTCCGCCCACGCGTTCCGCAATTCGCCGAACCTCGCCGCCGCCGCTCGCGACCTTGTGCGCGATGGGGTAACCAGCGTCGGGGAAGCGGTGCGGGTGTCGCGGCGCGAGAGCGAAGATGTCTGAATTCGCGTATCTGGTGCTCGACCGGGCCGGACGCGAGCGGCGCGGGTCGCTGCGCGCCGAAACGCCCGACGAGGCTCGCGAGAAATTGAGCGCGCGCGGGCTGTTCGTCGTCAGGATGGAGAGCTCGAGCGGAGAGGCCGCGCCGGCCTTGCTGTCGCGCCAGCTCTTCGCGCGAAGGAAGCTGAACGCGCGCCAGCTCACCGTCTTCACCCGCCAGCTGTCGACCCTGGCTCAGGTGAGCCCGCTCGAAGAGGCGCTTCGCACCATCGCTCGCCAGACCGAGAAGGACCAGGTCCGCGACGTGCTTCTCTCCGTCCACGGCTCGGTGCTCGAGGGGCGGCGGCTCTCCGAGGCGATGGCCCGCGAGCCGGCGAGCTTCCCGCCGCTCTACCGCGGCATGGTCGCCGCGGGCGAGGGTTCGGGAACCCTTCCCGCGATCCTCGAGAGGCTCGCCGGATTGCTCGAACGGCAGGGGCAGGTGCGCAGCAAGGTGCTGAGCGCCATCGCCTATCCCGCCGTTCTCGCCGTCGTCGCCGCCTTCGTCGTCTTCGCCCTGATGGTGTTCGTGGTGCCCCGCGTGGTCGAGCAGTTCGAGGATATCGGCCAGGACCTGCCCTTCCTCACTCGAGCGGTGATCGCGGTCTCGCACCTGCTCGCGGCCTGGTGGTGGGCGATCGTGCTCGGCATCGTTGCTCTGGGGTTTCTCGCCTCGCGGGCGTTGCGGGACGAAGGCGTTCGGCTGCGCTTCGACCGAGCGCTGCTGCGCGTGCCGGTGACCGGCCGGCTGATGCGCGACCTCCATGCGGCTCGGATGGCTCGGACTCTCTCGACGATGGTGGCGAGCCGGCTGCCTTTGCTCGAAGGGCTGAAGCTGACCACCGAGACCGTCCACAACCGGGCGCTGCGCGCCGCCACCGCCCAGATCGCCGAAGCGGTGCGCACCGGCGGCAGCCTGTCGGGCGCGCTCAAGCGCTCCGCGATCTTCCCGCCCTTGCTCGTTTATCTTGCCGCCAGCGGCGAGGCGAGCGGGCGGCTCGACCTGATGCTGGAGCGCGCCGCCGACTATCTGGAGCGCGAGTTCGACAGCTTCACCACGACCGCGCTCGCACTTCTGGAGCCGGCGATCATCGTCCTGATGGGCGGGCTGGTCGCCGTGATCGTGCTTTCGATCCTGCTGCCGATCCTGCAGCTCGACACATTGGCCGGAGGAATGGGATGAACATCTTTCGTCATCCCGGCGAAAGCCGGGACCTCGAGACAAGAAGTCTCGGCGGGTCTCCACGAGGTCCCGGCTTTCGCCGGGATGACGAGGGGGGCTTCACCCTCGTCGAGCTGATGGTGGTCATCGTCATCATCGGCCTGCTCGCCACGGTCGTCATCATCAACGTGCTGCCGGCGACCGACAAGGCGGCCAAGACCAAGGCCAAGGCCGACGTCGCGACGCTCGAGCAGGGGGTGGAGATGTACCGCCTCAACAAGCTTCGCTACCCGAATGCGGCGGAAGGGCTGCAGGCGGTGTCGTCGGAAGGCTATGTCAAGCGGCTGCCCAAGGATCCCTGGGGCAATCCCTATCGCTACGCCGCACCGGGCCGCGACGGGCGCGCCTTCGACATCTACAGCTACGGGGCCGACGGACGCGAAGGGGGCGCGGGCCAGGATGCGGACATCGGCAACTGGGACAGCTGAGGGTCGAGGGGCGTAACGCAATGAGCCGCCCCCGTCATCCCGGCGAAAGCCGGGACCTCGTGGCGATTGGCCGCGGAGCCCTTTCGAGCTGCGGTCCCGGCTTTCGCCGGGATGACGAGGGCGGCTTTACCCTCGTCGAGCTGATGATCGTCCTGGTCATCGTCGGCCTGGTCTCGGCCGCCGTGGTGATCGCCATGCCGGATCCGCGCGGAGCTTTGCGCGGCGAGGCGCTTCGGCTCGCGGCCCGGGCGGACGCGGCGCGCGAGCGGGCGATGATGGACAACCGGCCCGTGGCCCTGGTGATCAAGGAGGGCGGCTACGGCTTCGAATGGCGAACCGGCGGCGAGTGGCGGCCGGTGGCCGAGCGGCCGTTCATCGAGCAACGCTGGAGCGAGGGGACCCGAGCCGCGATGGAAAGCGGCGAATCGCGGATCGTGTTCGATTCGACCGGCTTCGCCGAGCCCGCGCGGGTGAACCTGGCGCGGGGCAGGGAGACGGCCCAGGTCGAGGTCGCCGACGGGGGGCGAGTCCATGTCGTCCGATAGCGAGAGGGGATTCACCCTGATCGAGATGCTGGTCGCGCTGGCCGTGTTCAGCCTCGCCGCGGTGGCCTTGCTTCGGCTGGAGGGAGCGACGGTATCGACCACCGCCTTGCTCCAGGAGCAGGCGCTGGCGCAGATCGTCGCTCGCAACCTTGCCGTCGAGGCGCTCACCGATCCGGAGCCGCCGGCCTTCGGAGCGACCCACGGCGAGGCGATGAACGCGGGCCGCCAGTGGCGCTGGGTGCGAGTCGTCGGCCGTTCGCCCGAGCCGCGGATCCAACAGATCCGGATCGAGGTTCGAAGCGAGCGCGGGCCCGAAGCGGCGAACCTGACCTTGTTCAGGCGGGGCCCGCGATGACGTTCCCCCGTCATCCCGGCGAAAGCCGGGACCTCAGGTCGAGAAGGCTCGGCGGGTCTCCGCGAGGTCCCGGCTTTCGCCGGGATGACGGTTTCACCCTGGTCGAGCTGCTCGTTTCGCTCTTCATCTTCGGAATGCTGTCCGCCGCCGGAGTCGCCTTGCTCTCGTTCAGCGTCCGGGCTCAGGAGGCGGCCGGGGCCCGCCTCGGCGACCTGGCCGATTTCCGCCGGGCCGGAGCGCTTCTCGCCGGCGATCTCGCCCAGGCGGCGCCGCGTCTGGCCCGCGACGGCAGCGGGCGCGCGCACGCGGCGTTCGAGGGCAATGGCGGCGAGCAAGGCGGGGTCGCGCTCGCCTTCGTTCGGCGCGGCTGGGAGAATCTCGACGACACGCCGCGCGCCTCGCTTCAGCGGGTCGAGTATAGCCTCGCCGACGGCCGGCTCGAGCGGCGCATCTACCCCCGGCTCGACGGAGCCGCGCCGCTGCCGGCGACGACGGTGGTCGACGGGGTTCGCCGGGTGCGGCTTCGCTATCGCGACCGCGAGGGGGCGTGGCGCGAGCGGTGGGACCCGACCAAGGCGACCGAGCTGCCGCGCGCGGTCGAGCTCGTCCTCGACGCCGAGGGCAGCGGCACCACCCGCCAGCTCTTCCAGACGGGGACGATGTGGTGAAGCGGCCGGTGCCTCCGTCCGAACGCGGCGCGGCCTTGCTGGCGGTGCTGGTGCTGGTCGTGATCATGGCGGCGATCGCTGCGGGGGCGTTCGAGCGCTTGCGGCTGTCGACGGCGATGGCGATGAACGGAGCCGCGCTCGACCAGGCGCGCGGCTACGCGCTCGGAGTCGAGGATCTGCTCGCGCTCAGGATCGACGATCTCGCCAACGAGGATTCCTATGTCACCACCCTCGCCGGCGACTGGAACGGGACTGCGCGCCAAATCCCGTTGCCCGGCGAGGGCGTCGCCACCGGCACGATCCGCGACGGCGGCAATTGCTTCAATTTGAACAGCCTCGTCCAGGGCGACGTAACCGCCGAGCTGGTCCAGCGGCCAGCGGCGATCCAGCAGTTCGTCGCCCTGATGGTCGTCCTCGGCCTGCCCGAGCCGACGGCGCGCCGGATCGCCGGCGCCGCCGCCGACTGGGTCGACAGCGACTCGGTCGCGGGCGCGGAGGGCGCCGAGGATTCGGCTTATTCCGGCGGCGCCCCCGGCTACCGCACCGGAAACACCTTGTTCGCCGATCCGAGCGAGCTTCGAGCCGTCGCCGGAGTGACTCCGGAACTCTACAGGCAGCTCAGGCCGCACATCTGCGCCCTTCCGGCCGCCGATATGTCGCCGATCAACGTCAACACCCTGCTTCCCGAGGACGCGCCCCTGCTCGCCATGTTCGCGCCGGGCAAGGCGAGCGCCGACCGGGTGCGCGGGGTGATCGCGGCCCGGCCGCGCGAGGGCTGGCGCAACACGTACGATTTCTGGCGCAGCGCGCAGGTGGCGGGGCTAGAGACGAACGCAGATCCCATGTCCCAGCTGCAGCTCAAGACCTATTGGTTCACAATCGACCTCTCCGTCGCCTTCCAGGACTCGGAGATGGAGGAATGGGCGCTCGTCGACGCCCGGCTCAGCCCGGCCAAGGTCGTGGCTCGGCGCTGGGGCGGCGGCGAATGAGAGACGCGCTGCTCCTCTTCCTCGGCCGCGGCGGCGGCATCGAGGGCTGGATCCGGCTCGCGGAGGGCGCGATCGCCGCACGCGGCGCGGAGTTTGACGTCAGCGACCCGGTTCGCGGGGCGCCGGTGGTGGCGGTGGCGCCGGGCGAGGAGGTGACTTTGCGCTGGCTCGACCTGCCGGCGGGGCTCTCGCCGGCCCAGGCGGCGGGCGCGGCGCGGCTGATGGTCGCCGAGCTCAGCGCTCAGCCGGTCGCCGAGCTCCACGTCGCGGTCGGGCGGGAGTCGGGCGAGGGAGGGCTGCGCTGCGTCGGCCTGGTGCCGATGGAGACGATGCGCGGCTGGCTGGCGGCGGTCGAGGGGGCCGGTTTCGAGGCCGAGCGAATGGTCCCGGAAACCTTGCTGCTGAGGGCGCCCGCCGAAGGCCTCGCGACCTGGGAGGCGGGGGCGCTGCGGCTGTACCGGGGGGCGGATGAGGCCTTCGCGCTCGAGCCGGATCTCGGGGATTTGCTGCTGGCCGGGCGGAGCACCGCCGCCCTCGATGCCGAGGCGTTCGAGGCGGGGCTCGCCGGGGCGCTGGAGGAAGCGCCGCTCGACCTGCGCCAGGGGCCGTTCGCTCGGCGGCGCGACTGGCGGGTGGCGCCGGCGCGGGCCCGGCGGCTGGCCGTGTTGACGGCGGCGCTGCTGCTCGTCAGCCTCGCCGTCCAGGTCGCGACGATCGCCCGTTACAACTTCGCCGCCGACTCCGCCGAGGCGGAGACCCGCAGGGTCGCCGCCGCCGCCCTGCCGCGCAGCCCGGGCGTCGCCGATCCCCCGGCGGCGCTCAGGGAGCGGCTCGCCGAGCTTCGCGGCGGCGGGGCGGGCTTCGGAGCGACGGTGGGCGCCCTGTTCGACGCGGTGAAGGCGACCCCCAATATCGAGCTTTCCGCGCTGACCTTCGCCCCGGACGGGTCGCTCCGGGCGACCGTGCAGGCGGATTCGCCGGCCGCCATCGAGGCGCTCAGGCAGCGGGTCGAGGCCAGCGGTTTCGCCGCCGAGGCCGCGGCCCCGCGCTCGGGCGGCGGCCGCCGGGTCGCCGACCTGACGGTGCGGCCGCGATGACCGGCCGGCTCGAAGCGATGTGGCTGGCACGGACGCCGCGCGAGCGCTGGCTGCTCGGGGTGATGCTGGCGCTGGTGGCGCTGGTGCTCGCCTGGCTGCTCATCCTTCGTCCGCTCGGCGACATGCTGTCTTCGGCGAAGGAGCGACACGGCCAGGCGGTGGCCGCGCTGGCGGAGGCTCGAGGTCAGGCGGCGGCGATCGCCCGGCTCGAGCGGAACAGGCCGATGGCGATCCAGGGGCCGATCGACACGGCGGTCGCCGCTTCCGCTTCGGAGGCCGGATTCCAGCTTTCGCAGATCCAGCCGCAGGGGGCCGGGCGGGTCGCGCTCGCGATCGGCGCCGCGCGTCCGCAGGCGCTGTTCGCCTGGATCGCGCGCCTCGAAAGCCAGGGCTATGTGGTCGAACGGATGAGCGTCAGCAGCAATCCCGACCGCACCCTCTCGGCGCAGATCGTGCTTCGCGCGAGGGGCGGCTGATGCGCCTTCGCCTGCGCTGGTGGCGGGAGCTGTTCTTCCTCGCCGCCTTGCTCTTCTCGCTCGTCGCCTTGCTCCCGCTGCGCATCGCCCTCGACGGGCTGGGCTTCGAGGACAAGGGGCTGACCGCGCGCGAGGCGCAAGGGAGCGTCTGGCTGGGCGCGCTAGCCGACGCTCGCTTCGGCACCCTGCCGCTGGGCGACGTCGCGACCCGGCTTCGGGCGCTGCCGCTGCTGGCGGGGCGAGCGCGCCTCGACCTCGCCCAAAACGGGGACGGCCTTCAGGCCGGGGTGACGGTGTCGCGCCATGGCTTCGGCATCGACGACGCCTCGGGCGCTCTGGAAGCGCCCGGGCTCGCCGGGCTGCCGCCGCCCGCGCTCGAGCTCGGCGACCTCAGCGTCCGCTTTGCCGACGGCCTGTGCGTCCATGCCGAGGGGCTGGTGAAGGCCCGCTTCGCGGGCGAGCTGTCGGGAGTGCCGCTGACGGCCGGCTTCAGCGGCGAAGCGCGCTGCGACGGGCCGGCTTTGCTTCTGCCGCTGGCGAGCCAGTCGCGCGCCGACCGCCTCGACGTTCGGCTGTTCGCCGACGGCCGCTACCGGGTCGACGCCTCGCTTCGCCCGCTCGGCGCGCCTTATTCGGGGCGGTTCGAGGGGAAGTTCTGACCGTCCTCGTCGCGGTAGCGGCTCTCGATGAAACGCCCCTGCGTCTCGAAGGCCTGGCGGTCGCCCTGGACCAGCTTGTCGCCGATCTCGCCGAGCGCCTGGCGGGCCGCGTCGAGGCTGGCGACGAGGCGCTGGTCGGCGGTCAGGCCCTCGCCGTCGGTCTGCATTCGATAATCGGCGGGGATGCGCTCATAGCGTTCGATCAGCTCGGGCAGATGCTTGCCCATCAGCCGTCGCGCGTCCTGGGCGAGGGGATCGAGCGGGTCGACCTCGGCCAGGCGGGATTCGAGCAGGGGCAGCTGCGTTCCGATGGCGTCCGCCCGCTGAGCCGCCGGGGCCGGGAGAGCGGCGCGGCGGCGCACCAGCATGTTCTCGAGCTGACGGATGACCGTGCCGGTCGGCAGTTGCTCGTTATAGGCCACCCGCTTCGGCTCGGTCGGCCAGAAGGAGAAGAGAAGGAGGATGACGAGGGTGGCGATGGCAACGAAGAAGAGCCCGGTGATGCCGATCGGCTGGAACAGGCCGAAGACGATCGTCGCCACGACGAGGGCGCCGATCGCCATGCCCATCGTCGCGAGCCGCCGGGCGACATTGCCCACCGCCCGGCCGTAATAGCGCCGCCGAGCGCTGGTCGGGCTCGGGGCATGACCGTCCAGACGCGCCGAATATTCGTCGAACCGGGCGATCGCCTCTTCGACGCTGCGGGGCGTGCGCGCCATCGTCTCAGCCCTCGATCGGACCGAGCAGCGACGCCTGCGCGCTGCTTCCGGCGAGCCGGTTCTGCTCGACCCCCTCGGCTCGGGCGATGTAGCCGCGGCTCTTCTCGACCTCGCTGGTCAGGGTGTTGACCGTCTGCTTCATGCTGCCCAGCGCCTCCAGCTTGAAGGTGTCGATCGTGTCCATCGTGTCGTAGATGTTCTGGAACGCGCGCTGCAGAGTCTCGAGCGGGATGGTCGAGGAAGCGGCCTGGCGGTGAATCTCCCCGGTCTGGCTCTTGAGCAGGTCGCCGGTCGAATCGATCACGTTGGCGGTGGTCGTGTTGAGCGACGTGATCTGCTCGAGCACCAGGCGCTGGTTGGTCATCGCCTGGGCGACGGTGACCGCGGTGCGGAGCGCGGAGACGGTGGTCGTGGACGCCCGGTCGACGCCCTTGATCAGCTCGACATTGTTCTTCTTGACGAGGTCGAGGGCGAGATAGCCCTGCACCGTCACCGCCATCTGGGTGAGCAGGTCGGTGGTGCGCTGGCGGGTGTAGAAGAGCGCGGTCTCGCGGATCGCCTTGGCCTTGGCCGGCTCGGTGGCGTCGAGCTCATTGGCCTTGTCCTCGAGCTTCTGGTCGAGCGCCTTGGAGATGTGGATCATCTGCTCGAGCTGGCCCATCGTCTTCCACATCGCGGCGCGCTCGGTATTGATCGCCTCGTTGTCGTACTGAAGCTCCTCCTTGCCGGAGGCGAGGCTGTTCAGGATCTTCGAGATGTGCGTCTGCGAGCTCTGATATTTCTGGAAATAATTGCCGAGCTTGTTGCCCCAGGGGATGAAGCCCAGGATCTTGCGCGAGGAGCTGAGATTGCCCTGGCGGCCCGGATCGAGCTCCTCGACCGTGCGGCGGAGCTCGAGCAGGTCGGCGCCGATGCCCGTATCCTTGTCGATCGCCTTGACCGGCCGGTCGAGGAAGCGGTTCGAATGCCCCGCCGCCTCCATGATCTGCTTGCGGCCCATGTTGGTCAGCTCGTCGACCTTCTTGCCGAATTCGGGGCTGTTGGCGTCGGCGGCGACCAGCTCGTTGACGAACTTGTCGACGACCGTCTCGAGCTTCGACTTCACCCCTTCCTCGATCGGAACGAGGCCGGCGGCGTCGGCGGGCTCGACCGTCTGCAGAGGCTCGGGCGCCTCCAGCTTCAGCTTGGTCTCGGTCTGGGTGGCCATTGTCGGTCGCTCCATCTGCTTTGGGCGCTAGATGGGGCAGGGGAGGCGGCAAGCGCAAGGGGGAAAGTGTGTTATTAAGGCAATACAGCTGTGATTGCGAAGAGTGAAGCGACACGGCAACCGACCCGCCGAACTGGAGCATCGTCGATTGATGTTCGTCAATCCCTGTGTTCAACTCGCATGAAAGCGTGGAGTTTGGCATGACGCAGACTCGTGGGCTGATCGCGTCGGCAATCGTGTTGATCGCAGCTTGCTGCGGGAGCGGCGCCGCGAACGCGCGTTTCCTGCAAGTCGATCCGATTGGCTATCAAGACCAGATCAATCTCTACGCCTATGTCGAGAATGATCCCTTGAACCGGACGGATCCCACCGGCCTGGCGGGAAGTAGCGATCACTATGAGGACGTGATCGCCGGCCGTGTGCCGCCTGTCGCGACGCCGGAGCAGGCACTTGCCGCCGGAGAGCTCGCAGCGGACCTGCTGGAAGGATTTTCCGAGCTTCTCAACTCCCAACCGGAAATGGGCGGACGTGAGAGCGGATCGATCGCTGCCGGTCTCGCGCGCGCTATGCGAACGGAAGGGCGAGCCGCCGCAGCTGCCGCGAGAGAGGCAAATCTCGCCAAGGGAATACCCGTATCGCGGTTGGGCACGAGCGGACAGCCAAAAGTGCATACTGTGCAGCACTCGACTACCAAAGGTGCGAGGGAGGCAGCTGAACGTCAGGTTCCCCCGGGCGGGAAGGTACGCTTCGACGCGCATCCTAAGGATGGACAACGACCGCATTATCAGGCTGAGGATGGCCGAGGCCACAATGTCAAGCCGGTGGTACATCATTGCCCTCCTGACAAAAGGTGCTGACAGTGATCTGGACTGGAGTGGTCGTCCTACTGGTAAAGAGCGACCATCCTTCTCGTGGTGAAGGATATCTAGGGGGTTATGCAGCGGTCGCTTGTGAGGCCGCCACTTTGCATCAAGCCGTGCAAAGCATTGAAATCGAATTCGACGGGCACGCTCTTGAGATGGTGGGGATAGAGAACTTTATGCCCACTCACATGCGTGACCGACAGCTTACTGAAGAGGAGCAGCAACTCGTGCAAGCGCTTCACTCTTACCCTGTTCAATTCCAAGATGTCCATCTTCACAAGGGTGA
Source organism: Sphingomonadales bacterium (assembly GCA_034668585.1). GTDB lineage: Bacteria > Pseudomonadota > Alphaproteobacteria > Sphingomonadales > Sphingomonadaceae > Allosphingosinicella. The sequence goes on from JAXDPB010000053.1 coordinate 25,359, forward strand.
CGGCTAGGAAGCGGCGTCGTAACTGCCTCTGTCACGGACAGTAGAACCAGAATTCCTGTAGTCTCCAAGGTATTCACCCTCATCGATGGTGTCTCCAAGTGAGTATGACGCTGGCTAGCTTAGTACGATCATCACTTTTTACATTTATCGTCATCGTATTTTGCTGGATAATTGGAGTCGTCGGCAGGGCGGGACTGTTTTTCGATTCATGGAACTGGGAGTATGGGCTTCCAATTACTGTAATAGCAGCATGCACTATGTGCGCTTTGTACAGGGTATACGGTCTAGATCGAGCGGTTGTCGTTATTTGCTCTGCCCTCTCAATTACCATAGTAACTGCTATTGATTATGGCCTGAGGAACTCAGATCTGTATAAAATCGCTCCATTTTTATTTGTGGCAAATAGCAGTTGTAGCGATGGGAGTTTCCCTTCTTGCATTACTATTCAGACGCAAGCATGAGCAAAGCGGATTGATGTTGGCGATAGGCTGGCTACTATTCGTTGTCGTGATACTGGGGACAGGCGCTGCCCACATGAATCACGGATCGAACGCCATGATCGGGGTAGACTATCTCGTTTTGGTAGCGGCTTCACTCGCTGCTGCAGAGGCGTCGGGCCAGTATCGCCGATGGCGATCGCGTAGATTGCAATGACGACTCGCCGTTTGAGGAATCGTGAATGAGGTGGCCGGCCGCCACGTTGTTCGCGGCTCTGCCGCTCTTGATCCTCGCGTTCTCAGGGGTTCCCGCGACAGCGCAAACGCTTTCATCGCCCGCCAGGATCGTCAGGCAAGTCCTGGGCCGCCCTGATTCCCGTCTCGACTATCTCGAGGCGGCGATCACGTTCGACCGGCTGATGGACACACACAGCGACGTAGCCGCCACTCGCGCTATGGTGGCCCGGCTTACCGACGCCGCCCGACAGATGGCGGGACCTCGCCCGAACGATACCTACAAGCTGGCCGCCGTGAGGCAGGCGATCTACGTCTCCGGGGCGTGGAATTACGGTCGCCCTTTCAGCTACGATCTGGACGATCCGCTCGGCCTTCACGTCGAGAGCAAGATGCTCTCCACCTATGTCCGCACCCGCAAGGGCAATTGCGTGTCGATGCCGACTTTGTTCCTGATCCTCGCCGACAGGATCGGCCTGAAGGTCCGCCTCGCCGCTGCGCCGCTCCATCTCTTCGTTCGCTACACCGATCCGGCGGGGGCGGAGCACAATCTCGAGGCGACCAGCGGCGGCCACGAGGCGCGCCTCGAATGGTTCCGGACCAACCTGCCGATGACCGACCGGGCCATACAGAGCGGCCTCTACATGCGCACGTTGTCGAAGCGGGAGACGATCGCCGAAATTGCCACCTCCGTGATGGACTTCCTGTTGACGCGGCGCCGCTATCAGGAAGCGAGCGATGTCGCCGACGCCATCCTGGCCGTCAATCCGCGGGAGGCCTATGCGATGGTGAAGAAGGGCGACGCCACCGGCCGGCTGATGCAGATCGAGTTCGCCGACAAATATCCCGACCCCGCGCTGATCCCGCCCACGCTTCGCGCCCGTCATGCGGTGCTGGCGGCGGCGAACGAGAAGGCGTTCAGGGAGGCCGAGGCGCTGGGTTGGGTCGACCCGGCGCGCTAGTTGCAGTCTGCGAACAACGGGTACGCCCGTCATGAGCTTTCAGCAGTCCCAGTCATGTTGAACTTGTTTCAGCATCCAGCGACGAGCCGCCGCGCGGGTAGAAAGCTGGACCTTGGAGCAAGCTCAGCGGGGCGATTGCGCCGACGTCGCCCCAGCGCAGGCTGGGGCCCCGGGGGGTGAAGAGCGCCGTGCCCTTCACCCGCCGGGATGCCAGCCTTCGCTGGCATGACGGTCGCTACAGATCCGGCAGCACCTGGCTCGCCTCGCCCCAGCCCTGCAGCGCCCGGCCCGAAGCGCGTTCGAGCAGGAGGGCGCCGTCGCGGACGGTGAACGGCGCGCCGGACTTCAAATCCTCGAGCTCGTCCCAGCCGATCGGCGCGGCCACCGGGGCGCGCTCGCGGGCTCGGGCGGAGTAAGGGAGGATGGCGGTCGCGCCGCGCTGGTTGCGCAGATAGTCGAGGAAGATCCGGCCCTTGCGCTTGGCCTTGGCGAGGTTGGCGGTGAAGCGCTCGGGCTCGGCGGTGGCCAGAGCGACCGCGAAGCGCTGGGCGAAATCCTTGACCTCCGGCCATTCCGCCTCGGGAGTCAGCGGGACGACGACGTGGAGCCCCTTGCCGCCCGTCGTCATCGGGAAGCTTTGCAGGCCCATGTCGGCGAGGTGGCGGTGGAGGTCGCGCGCCGTCCTCCTGACCTGGTCGAAGCTCAGGCCCTCATCGGGATCGATGTCGAAGACCAGGCGGTCCGGCTTCTCGATATCCGCGACCGACGAGCCCCAGCCGTGGAACTCGATCGTTCCCATCTGGGTGCAGGCGATGATGCCCGGCGTCTCCTCGACGAAGACGTAATCCTCGATCTGCCCCTTCTTCTCCTCGATCGGGATCTGGTGGACGTGAGGGCCGAAGCTGCCCGTATTGTGCTTCTGGAAGAAGCATTTGCGCGCCCGGCCCTGGGGGCAGCGGACCAGGCTCAAAGGCCGCTTCGCCGCCCATTCCATCATCATCGGGCCGATCGTCCGGTAATAATCGACCAGGTCGCCCTTGGTGACTCCGGCGTCGGGGAAGAGGATTCGCTCGGGATTGCTGATCTTGACTCCGTCGCCCTCGGCCGGCGCCGCGCGCTCGACCGGCTGGGGCGTCTCCTCGACCACCTCGTCCGCCTTCTTGTCGCCGCGCAGGCCGAGGAAGCTGGCGTGGCGGACGACTCCTTCGGCAGTGAATTCGGCGAAGGCCACTTCGGCGACGAGCTCGGGCTTCACCCAATGCGCGCCGCGCGCCTCGGGCCTCGGAACCGGCGCCGCCGGCGTGGTCGCGGCGAGACGCCCGAACCGCTCGCCCAAATCGTGCTGCACCCGGTTCGAGAAGCCGGTGCCGACCTTGCCGGCGTAGCGCAGCTTGCCGTCCTCATGGACCCCGAGCAGCAGCGCCCGGAATCCGCGCCCCTTCTTGTCGCTCTCGGACCAGCCGAGGATGACGAATTCCTGGCGGTAGGTGCATTTGATCTTGAGCCAGGATTTGGTGCGGCCGCTGCGATAGGGGGCGTCGGAACGCTTGGAGATGATCCCCTCCTGGCCGGCCTGGCACATGGCGTCGAACAGTTTCTCGCCGTGGCCGACGATATGCTCGGCATAGAGGAGGGTCGGCGGTCGGCCGTCGCCGACGAGCGCCGCGAGCCGGTTCTTGCGTTCGATGGTGGGCAGCGCCGCGAGGTTCTCGCCGTCGATCTCCAGGGCGTCGAACAGGAAGAGGGTGAGGCCGCGGCCGCCCTCGCTGATCGCCTGCTGGAGGGCTGAGAAGCCGGTATTGCCCTTGTCGTCCAGGCTGACGATCTCGCCGTCGAGCAGGGCCGAGCCGACCTCGAGCTGCCCGGCCGCCTCGACGATCTCGGGGAACTTGTCCGACCAGTCGAGACCGGAGCGCGTATAGACTTTCGCCTTGCCGCCGGCGACCGCGAGCAGGCAGCGATAGCCGTCATATTTCATCTCGTGGATCCAGCCCGAGCCGGCGGGGACGTGGTCGACGAGGGTCGCCTTCTGCGGCTCGCGGAAGGCGGGGAGCTTTTTTCCTCCCCGGGACGGGGAGGGGGACCGCGCGGAGCGCGGTGGAGGGGGGGTGGTGCAAGGCGCTGAGCCCCCTCCACCACGCCGCTTCGCGGCGCGGTCCCCCTCCCCGTCCCGGGGAGGATCTTTCCAGCCCTTCAATTCCTTCGCCTTCTTCCCCGCCGCGATCTCCTGCATCGAGCGGCCCGTCTTGATGCTGGTCAGATAGCGCTCCGTCAGCCCCATCGTGCCGCCGGCATGCTCGTCGGTCACCTTCTTCAGCATCCAGTTCTCGGCGCGCTCGCCCGGGCGGCCCTTCAGCCGGAACATCACCCATTCGCCCTGCATCCGATGGCCGTCGAGGGTGAAGTGGAGGTGGCCTTCCTCGATCGTCTTGCGGGGGTCCTTGTCCGGATGCGGGGTCCAGGTCCCCCAGTCCCACAGCATCACCGTGCCGCCGCCATATTCGCCCTTGGGAATCGTGCCCTCGAACGTCGCGTAGCTCATCGGATGATCTTCGGTGCGAACGGCGAGCCGCTTGTCGGAGGGATTGAGGCTGGGGCCGTTGGGCACCGCCCAGCTCTTCATCACTCCGTCCAGCTCGAGCCGCAGGTCGTAATGGAGGCGGGTGGCGTCGTGCTTCTGGACCATGAATAGCGCAGGGGCGTGCGGCTTCTTCGCCTTCGCCAGCTCGCCTGGCGGCTCGGCGGTCTTCGCGAAGTCGCGCTTGCGGTTGTAGGTGGCGAGCGGGTCGGCGCGCTTGGTGCGGGTGGCCATCGTCGTCACCCTGAACTTGTTTCAGGGTCCAGGCTTCCACCGGCGGCGTGGCTCGTCGCTAGATGCTGAAACAAGTTCAGCATGACGATCTATGCCCGCTTCCGCGCCGGCGCGGCTTTGGCAGGCGCCTTTTTGGCCGCGGGCTTGCGGGCGGCCGGCTTCTTCGCGCCACCCTCCCCAGGCCGCTCGATCGAGCGCTTGAGCGCCGCCATCAGGTCGATGACGTTGGAGCCTCGCGCCGGCGCCGCTTCCTCCTCGGTGTGGAGGGTCTTGCCCTTGCGCTTGCGCTCGATCAGCTCCTCGACCGCCTCGATATAGCGGTCGTGATATTTGGAGGGGTCGAACGGCCCGGTCTTGCGCTCGATCAGCGCCTCGGCGAGGTCGAGCAGCTCCTCGTCCGGCTTGGCGTCGCCGATGTCGCGGAAATAGCTCTGCGCCTTGTTGACCTCGTCGGCATAGCGCAGGGTCTCGAGCACCAGGCCGCGCCCGCAGGGCTTGAGGCTGACCAGATATTCGCGGCCGCGCAAGGCGAGCTGGCCGAGCGCCACCTTCTTGGTCCGCTTGAGCGCCTCGCGAAGCACGATGAACGCCTCCTCGGCGAGGTCGTCGGCGGGGACGACGAAATAGGGCTTCTCGTAATAGAGGACGTCGATGTCGTCATAATCGACGAACTGGGTGAGCTCGAGCGTCTTCTTGCTCTCCAGCTTCACCCCCTCGAGCTCCTCGTCGTTGAGCAGCACGTAGCTGCCTTTCTCATACTGGAAGCCCTTGACGATCTCCTCGGGGTCGACCGGCCCGACCCCGGGCACGACCTTCTCGTACTTGATCCTTTTGCCGGTCGGCTCGTGGATCTGGTTGAAGGCGATGGTCGCGCCGCTCTTGGTGGCGGAGAAGATCTCGACCGGAATCGAGACCAAAGCGAGCCTGATCTGTCCCTTCCAATAGGCGCGTGCGGCCATGTGCGTGCTCCGGATTGTATCGCGGCCGATTCAAATCGACGGGGCAGGGAAGGTTCCGTCATCCCAGCGAAGGCCGGGATCCCGGCGAGCGAGAGGCGCGATGTTCCTCACCCGCCGGGGCCCCAGCCTTCGCTGGGGCGACGGGTCAGACCGGTATCTCCGTCGTATACTTGACCTGCCTCAGGGCGAAGTTGCTCGCCGCGTTCGCCACCGAGGGGTGGGCCAGCACGCCGCGCATGATGAAGCGGTCGTAATCGGCGACGTCGCGCACGGCGATGCGCAGCAGATAGTCCCACTCGCCCGACATGGCGTAGCATTCGACGATCTCCTCGCGCGACTGGATGAAATCCTCGAAATCCGACCGGGCCTCCACGGTCTGGCGCGCCATCCGGACCTGACACAGAACATTGACCGCCCGGCCGAGCGCTTCGGCGCTGGCCAGCCGCACCGTGCGGCCGAGGACTCCCGCCGACTCCAGAACGCGAACCCGCCGCCACACCGAGGCGGCGGAGGTTCCCACCTGTTCGGCGAGCGAGGCATGGCTCGGGCTGGAGTCGCGCTGGAGCGCTCGGACGATTCGCCGGTCGACCTCGTCCAGATGAAACATTCCACCCATGAAAGGCCGATATCATGAAACGGACGTTTCATCAACCGCTCCCTAAGCGTCCACTTTGTCCACTTTTCGCATCATGCCCGTGCTATTGGAGCGCCGATTGGAGACTGCGATGGACGACGGCTTTCTGCTCAGGAACGAACCCCTCCTGTTCGACCGTCTCGAAGAGCAGAAATCGGATTCCCTCCTCCAGCTGATCGCTCTGTGCGATGCCGATCCGCGGCCCGACAAGATCGACGTCGGCGTCGGCGTCTATCGCGATGCCGGCGGCGGCACGCCGATCCTTCGCGCCGTCAAGAAGGCCGAGCGGCTCTTGTGGGAGCGGCAGGAGACCAAGGCCTATCTGGGCTCGCAGGGCGATTCCCGTTTCACCGAGCTGATCCGGCCGATCGTGTTCGGCGAGGCGCTGGCCGGGGACGGGCGAATCGTCGGCCTTCAGACGCCCGGCGGCTGCGGCGCCCTCCGGCTGGGCGCGGACCTCATCGCCAAGGCTGATCGGAGGGCGCGAATTCTCGTCGGCCAGCCGACCTGGCCGAACCACGGGCCGCTGATCGCCTGCGCCGGCGTCGAGATCGTGCCTCATCCTTATTACGACCCGTCGAGCCGCCGCATCCTGTTCGAGGACATGATGGCGGCGCTCGACAAGGCGACTGCGGGCGATCTCCTTCTGCTCCACGGCTGCTGCCACAATCCGACCGGTGCCGACCTTTCGCTCGATCAGTGGCGGGAGGTCGCGGCCCTGGTGGAGCGGCGGGGCCTGATCCCGTTCGTCGACCTCGCCTATCAGGGCCTCGGCAACGGCCTCGAGGCCGACGCGTCGGGTATGCGGCTCGTCGTCGATGCGGCGGAGCAGGCGCTCGTCGCTCAGAGTTGCGACAAGAATTTCGGAGTGTATCGCGAGCGGGTCGGCAACCTTTTCGTCAAGGCGGCCAGCACGAAGTCGGCGGAACGGGTCTTCGGCAACCTTCTCCAGCTGTCGCGGACGATGTGGTCGATGCCGCCCGACCATGGCGCCGCGATCGTCCACCTGGTCCTCGAGGATCCGGAGCTTCGAGCCGACTGGCATGCCGAGCTCGAGGAGATGTGCGCTCGCATCCGAAGCCTTCGAGCCCGGCTCGCTGCCTATGACGAGCGGCTCGCCTTCATCGACGCGCAGAACGGCATGTTCTCGATGCTGCCGCTGAGCCCGGAGCAGGTGCTCGAGCTGCGCGAGGAGAAGGGGATCTACATGGCGGGATCGGGGCGGTTCAACGTCGTCGGCCTGTCGGACCGCAATGTCGACCTGTTCGCCGCCGCCGTGGTGGAGAAGATGGATGGCTGAAAGTGAAGTGAAGGCGCGGAATCGCGGCGTTGCGCCGCATTCCGCCTACGATTGGCGCCGGATCGCCTATCTGGTCCAGGTCAGCCGGGCGATGGACAGGCTGGAGGAAGAGACGCTCGTTCCCGAGCGCAAGATCCTCTATCAGTTCAGCGCTCGCGGCCACGACCTGGCGCAGGTCCTGCTCGGCAGCCGGCTGTCCCACCGGCGCGACGCCACTTGCGGCTATTACCGTTCGCGGCCGCTGCTTCTGTCGCTCGGAGTCCCGATCGAGGATGCCCTGGGCTCGGGCATGGGGCGCGAAGGGGGCTATTCGGACGGCCGCGACATCGGAGTCGTCTTCAATTATCCCAATCCGACCGGCGCGCCGGCGCTGCCCATGTCGGGCGGGGTCGGGGCTCAATATACGCCGACCGCCGGCTGGGCTCAGGCGATCGAATATCACCGGGGGGTGCTCGGAGACCCTTCTTATGACGGGGCGATCGCGGTCGTGCTCGGCGGCGACGCCTCCTGCGCGACCGGCGGCTTCTGGTCGGCGCTGACCATCGCCACCACCCAGAAGCTGCCGATGCTCTTCTACGTCGAGGATAACGGCTTCGGCATCTCCGTGCCGTCGAGCTTCCAGACGCCCGGCGGGGACATTGCGAAGAACCTGGCCAGCTTCGGCAACCTCGCTATCTTCGCCGGCGACGGCACCGAGCCGGCCGAGGCGGCCGCCCTGATCGACCGCGCCGTCGCGCATGTGCGCGGGCGCAAGGGGCCGGCCCTGCTTCGCCTCGCCGTGCCGCGGCTGCAGGGGCATAGCTTCCAGGATACGCAGACCTACAAGCCCGAGGCGCTGGTCCGCGACGAATGGAGTCGCGATCCGCTGCCCAAGCTCAAGGCCTGCCTCGTCGGCTCGCTGCTCGAGGAGGAGGAATGGGACTCGATCGAAGCCGAGGCCGCGGCGGCGGTCGAGGAAGCGCGCCAGATCGCGGAGGCGCGCGGAGTCTCCGATCCGGAGCGGGTGCTCGACCATGTCTATTACGACGGCGAGATGCAGAAAATGGGCGGGCAGTGGACCTACGGCTACCGCGCCCCGCGCGGCCATGAGGAGCCCAAGCCCGACGGGCAGCGGATCAACATGGTGACCGCGATCCGGCGAACGCTCGATCACGAGCTGGAGATCAACCCGCGGGTGCTGCTGTTCGGCGAGGATATCGGGCCCAAGGGCGGAGTCCACGCGGTGACGCTCGGCCTGCAGGAGAAATATGGGGCCGAGCGGGTGTTCGACACCAGCCTCAACGAGGAAGGAATCATCGGCCGGGCGGTCGGCATGGCCCTCGCCGGGCTGATGCCGGTGCCCGAGATCCAGTTCCGCAAATATGCCGAGCCGGCGACCGAGCAGATCAACGATTGCGGGACGATGCGCTGGCGCACCCACAACCGCTTCGCCGCTCCGATGGTGCTCCGAATCCCCGGCGGATTCTTCAAGTGCGGCGATCCGTGGCACAGCCAGACCAACGAGGTTCAGTTCATCCACAATCCGGGCTGGCAGGTGGCGGTGCCGTCCAACGCCGAGGACGCGGTCGGGCTTCTGCGCACGGCTTTGAGGGGCAACGACCCGGTCATCTTCTTCGAGCACCGCGCCATGCTCGACGACGCCTGGGCCCGGCGTCCTTATCCCGGCGACGGCTATGTCCTGCCGTTCGGGCGCGCCAGGAAGGTGCGCGAGGGCGACGACATCACCATCGTCACCTGGGGCGCGATGGTGCCGCGCTGCGAGGCGGCGGCGACGGAGGTTTCCGCCGACGTCATCGATCTCAGGACTCTGATGCCGTGGGACCGGGAGACGGTGCTGGAGAGCGTGCGCCGGACCCGCCGCTGCCTGATCGTCCATGAGGATCTGAGGACCGGCGGCTTCGGCGCCGAGATCGCCGCCGTGGTCGCGGACGAGGCCTTCCTCGACCTCGACGCCCCCGTGGCGCGGGTGACGATGCCGGACATACCGAGCCCGCATAACCCCGTGCTGCTCAACTGGGCGGTGCCGAGCGTCGAGAAGATCCGCGCCAAGATCGACGAGATTGTGGGGTTTTGACGATGGGCCAACCCGTCATCCCGGCGAAAGCCGGGACCTCAGCGAGAAGGAGGCCCTGCCAGATGAGCCGGGATCCCGGCCTTCGCCGGGATGACGGCCTGTGGAGGCCGTCATGATCGACGTGCTCGTCCCCGAGGAGCAGGAGGGCACCCAGGCGGTCGTCCGCGCGTGGCTCAAGCGGGTCGGCGACCGGGTGGAGGTCAACGATCCGCTGGTCGAGCTGGAGACCGACAAGGTCGCGATGGAGGTGCCGGCGCCGGCGGCCGGCGTGCTTCGGGAGATATTGCTCGATACGGACGCCCAGGCCGTGCCGGGAGCGGTGCTCGGGCGGATCGCCGCGGAGGGGGAAGCGCCCGTCATCCCGGCGGAAGCCGGGACCTCGGGTCGAGAAGTCCCTGCGGGTCTCGCCGAGGTCCCGGCTTCCGCCGGGATGACGGAGATGCGCCTCTCCCCGTCCGTCCGCCGGGCCCTCCTCCAGCACGATATCGATCCCGGCCGGATCGAGGGCACCGGCCGCGGCGGGCGGATCACGCGCGCCGACGTCGACCGGGCGGTCGAGGCGGCGACCCGGGTCGAACCCGTCATCCCGGCGCAAGCCGGGACCTCGGGTCGAGAAGGCTCGGCGGGTCACGCCGAGGTCCCGGCTTCCGCCGGGATGACGGGTGTTGCCTCGCACAGCCTCCCCCACGACCGGATGCGGCTCCGGATCGCCGAGAACATGCTCGCCTCGGTTACCCGGGCGCCGCACGTCACGGCGATGTTCGAGGCGGATTTCAGTGCGATCATCGCCCATCGCGACCGCCACAAGGAGGCCTTCGCCCGCAAGGGCGTCAAGCTCAGCTACACCGCCTATATCGTCGCCGCCGCCGCCGAGGCGATGAAGGTCGCGCCGGCGATCAACAGCCGGTGGCACGAGGACCGGCTCGAGATTTTCGACGACGTCAATATCGGAGTCGGCACCGCGCTCGGCGAGAAGGGGCTGATCGTGCCGGTGCTGCGCAAGGTGCAGACCCTGTCGCTCAAGGGCATCGCCGCGGGCCTGGACGAGCTGATCGAGAAGGCCCGGCGCGAGCAGCTCACCGGCCGGGACGTGTCGGGCGGCACCTTCACGATCTCCAACCACGGAGTGTCCGGCTCGCTCTTCGCCGCCCCGATCGTCATCAACCAGCCGCAATCGGCGATCCTGGGTGTCGGCAAGCTCGAGAAGCGGGTGGTGGTTCGCGAGGTCGGCGGCGCCGACGCGATCCTGATCCGGCCGATGGCCTATGTCTCCCTCACCATCGACCACCGGGTGGTCGACGGCCACCAGACCAACGCCTGGCTGACGCGCTTCGTCGAGGTGCTGGAGGGGTGGAGAGACTAAAGTCATTCCCGCGAAAGCGGAATCCACGCTGCCTTCGAGACGGGCCGTGCCGATGGAGAATCCGCATGGATTCCCGCTTCCGCATTGGTCCGAAGGGTTTCTTTATTTCGAGTATCGAGCCGGAAATAGCCGATTAGACTGGTTGACTTGCGGTATCTAACCTATGTTCGACGCCGGAGGGAGTTTTAATATGCCCAAAGTATATATCTCGACGGGACCCAACAGCGGCTTCAACGCAGAGCTGGATCGCATTCCGGTGGTGGGAGACCTCGTCATGTACCAGAACCAGAATTATCCCATTCAGGCCGTACTTTTGATCGCCGGCGGGGGCGCGCAGGCGGGGGCCGGCACGCCCCAACAGGCCGAGAGCCGCACGGACGCCTCCGCCCCGGTGCCCGAACCCGCAGCCGATTGAAATCACCCAGGCAACGAGAAAAGGGGACAGTTACCGTAACTGTCCCCTATTGCGCCGACGCTTGGCCGTCGCGCTTCGCCGAGGTGCTGGAAGGTAGCCGCAGAGCTGAATCGATCGCGTCCGAGGCGACCCGGATTTCGTGAAAAGGGGACAGTTACGGTAACTGTCCCCTATTGCGGCGGGAAGAGGGGCGTAGCGGGCTTTCCCGCCGGGTTGGCGGATTCCGGCTTTCGCCGGGAGGACGGGGGTGACTGGTCTTGCTCCACCTCGGCCCTGTAGCCCTCGAGGATCGCCCCCCAGCCTTCGTCCATGCCCATGAGGTGGCCGTCGCGGGCGGTGCGCTCGAAGGCTTCGAGCTTGCGGTGCTCGAACTCGACGATCGTGTGGTCGCCGTCGGCCCGGAAGACGATCTCGACCTCGGTGACGAAATCGGGATCATAGGCCCATTCCCCGGTCAGCTGCCAGGCGAGCAGCGCCCGCTCGGGCGCCGCCCATTCGATCACCCGGCCCCATTCATATTCGGAGCCGTCCTCGCCCACCTCGTACCAGCGCCCGCCGGCGCGCGGCTCGACGACGACGTCGCGCTGGGGCGATTTGAGCAGCGAATGGCTCTTGGGCCACCAGCGGCCCATGCCGGCCATGAAGACCTCGAAGGCTTTTTCCTTCGACGCCTTCACCCGCAAAGTCTTGCGGATCGGGGCGGCGGCGATGCGCTGGATCTCGACGTTCATTTCTTTTCCTCCCTCTCGACCTCTTCGGCATAAGCGGCGAGCGCGCGTTCCCAGTGGCGGTCGAGCCACTGGCGGATCGCCCCCAGCCCGGCCGGATCGATGCCGTAGATGCGGCGGGTGCCCTCGGCCCGGTCGCGCACCAGCGCGGCCTCCTTCAGCACCTTCAGATGCTGCGACACGGCGGGGCGGCTGACGGGCAGGCGGGCCGCGAGCTCGCCGACCGACATCGGCCGCTCGGCGAGCCGCTCGACGATCGCGAGGCGCATCGGCTCGGCGAGGGCGGCGAAGGCGTTAGTCACGACTTACGGTTAGCGTTGACTTACGGGATAGTCAACCGTCATCCCGGGCTCGACCCGGCGTTCGCCGGACCGACGATTATTCGAACAGCGCCTTCAATTCCTGCTTCAATATCTTGCCGTTGGCGTTCCTCGGCAAAGGCTCGGGGAGGAAGGCCACGCGCACCGGGGTCTTGAACACCGCCAGGCGCTCGCGCACCCAGGCCTTGAGCTCGTCTTCGGTCGCGCTCATCCCCGGCGCCAAATGCACCACCGCCGCCGGCTCCTCGCCCAAGGTGCGGTGGGGCAGGCCGATCAGGGCGGCGTCCATGACGGCGGGATGGTCGAACAGGACGTTCTCGACCTCGATCGAATAGATGTTCTCTCCGCCGCGTATGACCATGTCCTTGGCCCGGTCGACGATGTAGCAAAAGCCTTCCTCGTCGAGCCGCGCGAGGTCGCCGGTGCGGACCCAGCCGTCGACGAAGGTGGCCGCGGTCGCCTCGGGATTGTTCCAATAGCCTTTGACGATCTGGGGACCGCGCGCCCACAATTCGCCGACCTCGCCGACCGGCAGCTCCCGTTCTCCGTCGGGCGACATGATCTTGAGGTCCGAGATCGGCACCGGCGGCCCGGCGCTGTCGGGGCGGTTGAGATAATCCTCGCCGACATGGCTGGTGACGGTCGCGGTCGTCTCGGTCATCCCCCAGCCGTTGCCGGGCAGGGCGCCGAACTCCTCCCGGATCTTCTTGACCAGCTCGGGCGCGGCCGGCGCCCCGCCATAGCTGATCGTCTCCAGGCTCGAGAGGTCGAAGCGGTGGCGTTCGGGATGCTCGAGCAGCTGCCAGGCGATGGTGGGGACTCCGCCGGTCATCTGCACCCGCTCCCGCTCGATGATCGCCATCGCCTCGAGCGGGTCCCATTTGCGCATGAAGACGATGGTATGGCCGGCGACCATCGTCCCCATCAGCATCGCCGAGAGGGCGGTGCAGTGGAAAAGCGGGATCACCATCAAGGCCGTCTTCGGCTGCGGCTCGGGCGGCGCCTCGCCTCGGCGCAGCGCCGCCCGGGCGTTGGAATAGCCGACCGACAGGATGTTGGTGGCGAGGTTGCGATGGCTTCCGAGCGCGCCCTTGGGCTGGCCGGTCGTTCCGCTCGTGTAGAGGATGGTCGCCTCGTCGTCGGGCTCGATCGCGACCTCGGGCAGGTCGGCGTCGGGGAGGCCGGCCCAGCTTCCGGGCGCTCCGATCAGGTCCTCCAGGCGGAGCGCGCCGCCGGGCGCGTCGGCGGAGCGGCAGACGATCGCCCGTTCGAGGCCGGGCAAAGCCGAACGGTGAGGCTCGATCCGCTGCCAGCGCGCGGAATCGCAGATGAGCAATTTGGCGCCGGAATCGGCGAGTCCGTATTCGAGCTCGGACCCGGTCCACCAGGCGTTGAGCGGCACCGCGATGGCGCCGAGCGAAACGATGGCGAAGAAGGCGGCGGGCCATTCCGGAAGGTTGGCCATGGCGATCGCGACCCGGTCGCCCTTGCCGACGCCGAGGCGGGCGAGCTCCGCGGCGAGCGCGGCGGTCGCCCGGAACGAAGCTTCGAAGCTGATCCGTTCGTCCTCGTAGATGGTGAACAGCCGGTCGCCGTGGCCGCGCGACAGGCGGGCGAGGACGGCGAGCGAGGGCGGGCTGTTCTTCCAGATCCGGGTGCGGCGGCCTTCTATCTCGGCTTCGGCCATTTCGAGGCGCGAGCCCGGCGCGGTGAGCAGGGCGTCGACCTCCTTGAGGCTCATTCGCGGCCAGTCCGGATCCAGCTCGAAGCCTTCGATCACGCGCCTCTCCTTCGTCTGCCTCCCGTCCTTGCGAGAAGCGAAGCCCCGAAGCAATCTACGCGTCTCCACCGCCGCTCGCCGGATCGCTTCGCCACGTTCCCAATGACGTTGATTCCCCCCTCCCTCAAGCGCTACCCCGACACCGCCCGACGAGAGGAGATTTGATGGAGAGGGTTGAAGCGGCGCAGGCGGGGTTCGATCCGGAGCGGCTCGCCCTCATCGACCGGTTCCTAGAGGAACGCTATCTGGCGCCGGGGCTGCTCGCCGGGACCCAGGTGCTGATCGCTCGGGAGGGCAAGGTCGTCCACTTCGCCACTGCCGGCAAGGCCCGAGCCACCGGCGAGCCGCTGCTCGAGGATTCGCTGTTCCGAATCGCCTCGATGACCAAGCCGGTCACCTCGATCGCCTTCATGATGCTGGTCGAGGAGGGAAAGGTGACGCTCGACCAGCCGGTCGACACCCTGATCCCCGAATGGAAGGATCTCGGAGTCTATGACGGCGGCGGGGCGGGGGTGCCGTTCCGAACCAGGCCGCCCGAACGGCCGATTCAAATGATCGACCTGCTGCGCCATACTTCGGGCCTGACCTACGGCTTCCAGCAGCGCACCAACGTCGACGCCGCCTATCGGGAAGGGAAGATCGAGTCGTGGCACGGCCGCCACGACCTCGACGGCTTCGTCGCCGCTTTGGCCGGGATTCCGCTCGAATTCTCGCCCGGAACCGCCTGGAATTATTCGGTTTCCACGGACGTGCTCGGCCTTATCGTGCAGCGAGTCTCGGGCCAGAAGCTCGACCGGTTCCTGGCTGAGCGGATCTTCGAGCCGCTGGGAATGGCGGACACCGGCTTCAGCGTTCCGAGCGACCGGATCGACCGGCTCGGCGATGCCTGGGCGTTCCAGCCGGGCAAGGGCGCGAAAGTGTACGATCCTGGCGCGAAGAGCGCCTGGGCGGTCCCGCCGCGGCTGGTCGCGGGCGGCGCCGGGCTCGTCTCCACCACCGCCGATTACCACCGTTTCTGCTCGATGCTCCTGAACGGCGGCGAGCTGGAAGGCGCTCGGATCGTCTCGCGCAAGACTCTGGAATTGATGACGGCGAACCACCTTCCGGGCGGCGCCGACCTGACGGAGATGAGCCGCTCCCTGTTCAGCGAGGCGGTCAATGCGGGCCAGGGCTTCGGACTCGGCTTCGCGGTCAACCTCGATCCGGCCAGGACCATGCTGCCGGGGTCGAAAGGGGAATTTTACTGGGGCGGCATGTTCTCGACCGCCTTCTTCATCGATCCGGTCGAGCGGCTGCACATGATCTTCATGACCCAGCTGATGCCGTCCTCGACCTACCCCGTACGCCGCCAGCTCAAGACGCTCATCTATTCGGCGCTGAGGTGACCGTCGTCCCGGCGAAAGCCGGGATCCCATCGGGTGAAGGATGCGGCGCCACTCATTCCCGGGGGTCCTGGCTTTCGCCGGGATGACGGTTGAGGTCCGGAACCCGGGTTACGGCGAGCGGTTTGGGGGCCATGGCCGAAGAACCCCCGCCGTTGACCGAGGCCCAGGAGAGGGAGGTCGAGGAGCGAAGCCCGCCCGAGGCCAAGGTCGTCCACGCCGCGGTTTCCAAGCAGGGCGAGGACGAGCTCGGTCGGCCGCTCGGCTCGCTCTTCTGGTCGGGACTGGCGGCGGGCATCGCCATCATGGCCTCGGTGGCGATGCAGGGCGCGCTCCGCCATCGCCTCCCCGATGCGCCGTGGCGCGAGCTCGTCGCCGGCTTCGGCTATTGCCTCGGCTTCCTGATCGTCATCCTCGGCCGGATGCAATTGTTCACCGAGCATACGATGGTGGCGGTCCTGCCGCTGATGCGCGAGCGGACCGCCCGCAATTTCGGACGGGTCGCCCGCCTCTGGGCGGTGGTCTTCGCCGGCAATCTCATCGGCGCCGCCGTCATCGCCGCCGCCGCGATCTATCTCCGCCTGCAGCCGGACGAGCTCACCGGGGCGATGATCGAGGTGTCGGCGAAGCTGCTCGAGAAGACGCCGTCGCAAATGCTCCTCCACGGCATCCCCGCGGGCTTCCTCATCGCCTCGGTGGCCTGGATCCGCTCGGCCGCCGACGATTCGAGCTTCTGGATCGTCCTCGTCCTCAGCTACGCGATCGCGGTCTGCGGCTTCACCCACGTCATCGCCGGCGCCGCCGAGGCTTTCCTCCTGCTCTGGACGGGCCACGCCTCGATCGGCTGGCTGCTGGGCACATTCCTGCTCCCAGCCCTCGCCGGCAACATTATCGGCGGCACCGGCCTTTTCGCCATGCTCGCCCACGCGCAGGTGAAAGCGGAGATTTGAGCCGCGGGGAGCCAGCGGGCATATAGGATCCATGGATTCGGCCCCGCCCCCCCGCCCGCGCCCGCTCGTACCCGGCGAGCCGCTGCCCTGGTTCCGCGCGGCGGCGATCGGGGGAAGCGACAATTACGTCTTCGACACCGCGGCCGGGCGCTACATGCTGCTCCTCTTCCTCGGCCGGGCGAGCGATCCGGCCGCCGAAGCGGCGCTGGCCTGCGTCGCGCGCCATCGCGCTTTGTTCGACGACGTTCGCGCCTGCTTCTTCGGGATCACCGGCGACCCCGACGACGCCGCGAGCGGGCGGGTGGCGCAGCAGCTGCCGGGCATACGCTTCTTCCTCGATCCGGGCGGGCTCGCGGGGCTGTTCGGAGCTTCACCGGCGAAGGAAGGCGATCCGGATCGGCGGCACTGGCTGCTCGTCGATCCGATGCTTCGCGCGGTCGGAGTCTTTCCGCTCGAGGCCGGCGAGACTGCGATCGCGGCGTTGCGGACGGTGATGACTCATATGCCGCTCGCCGACTGGGCGCCGGTGCTGATGGCGCCGAACATCCTCGAGCCGGCTTTGTGCGAGCGGTTGATCGCCCTTCACCGCGAGACCGGCGGCGAACCCTCCGGCTTCATGCGCGAGATCGATGGCAAGACCCGGCTGGTGACCGATCCAAGCCACAAGATGCGGCGCGACCGGGAGGTGAGCGACGAGACCTTGTGCGAAGTGCTGCGCAGCCGGATCCGGGCCAAGCTGGTGCCGATGGTGAAGCGCAGCTTCCAGTTCGAGGCGACCCGGATGGAGCGCTACATCGTCGGCTGCTACGAAGCCGGCGCCGGCCATTTCCGCCCGCACCGCGACAATACGACCAAGGGCACCGCCCATCGCCGCTTCGCGGTGACGATCAACCTCAATGCGGGCGATTACGAAGGCGGCGACCTGCGCTTCCCCGAATTCGGCCCCCGCACCTACCGGGCGCCGACCGGCGGGGCGGTCGTCTTCTCCTGCTCGCTGCTTCACGAAGCCACTCCCGTGACGAAGGGCACTCGCTACGCCTTTCTGCCCTTCCTCTACGACGACGCGGCGGCTCGGCAGCGGGAGGAGAACAACCCGCATCTCGAGGAGGGAATCGGGACGTACAAAGCGGAGTGATCGCCGTCCCAGCGAAGGCTGGGACCCCGGCGGGCGAAAGGCGCGGTGGGCTTCACCCGCTGGGGCCCCTGCCTTCGCAGGGGCGACGTTTATCGCTCAGCTCTGGCTGTGCTCGCCGCCCGGATCGGTGATTCCGTCCAGCGCTACCGAAGCGGCCTCGCTCTGCTCGGAGCGGCTGATGTCGCCGAGCGAGACGATCCCGACGAGGCTTTCGTCTTCGCGGCTCAGCACGGGCATTCGGCGGACCTGGCGGTCGCTCATCTTCAGGGCCACATCCTCCACCTCCTCGTCGTCGAAGCAGAAGATGACCTCGTCGGTCATCACTTCGCGCACCGGAGTGTCCGGGCCGCGGCCGGCGGCGACTCCGCGCACCGCGATGTCGCGGTCGGTGACCATTCCGACGAGCTTGTCGCGCTCGCCGACCGGCATCGCGCCGGCGTCGGCGCGGAGCATGAACTGCGCGGCTTCCTGGATGGGCTGGTCGGGGCCGACGATCTCGACGTCGGCGGACATGCATTCGGCGATCTTCATAACGCTCTCCTGGCGGGGGTTCCCGGCAAGAACCCCCGGCGCGAGGGCCCCGTTCCGGGTGCCGCCGCGTCCCGGTCACGCTCTGGCGATCATATCCTCGCTCATCGCCCACAGCCGGTCGGCGCCCTCCTCGCTGCAGGCCCATGGACGGACGTGCTGATAGCGCTGGCTGGTCTCGTCGGCGAGCCGCGCCACGTCGCAATCCTCGCAATAAAGGCCGCCCATTCCGTCCAGCCGCGGGCTGGTGAGCGCCCAGAGTGTCGTTGCCGCGCCCTGCTCGGGGGTCTTAAACAGCTTCGCCACGCGCTCGGGCAGAGTCCCGTCTTCATTCTTCCAGCCCAGCGCCACCATCTCCTCGTCGCTGAGATGGCGCTGAAGCGGGGTGAAGATGCCGCCGGGATGGACCGAAAAGGCCCGCACTCCGTCCGCCGCCCAGCGCCGGTCGAGGCCGAGCGCGAACAGGGCGTCGGCGGTCTTGGCCTGGCCGTAGGCCTGCCACTTGTCGTAGTCGTGCCGCTCGAAATGGGGATCGTCCCAATGGACGTCGCCCATGACGTGGGCGGTCGAGCTGAGGGCGACGACTCGGGCGCCGCCGGCCGCCTTGAGATTGCGCTCCAGCCCGCGCGCCAGCTCGAAATGGCCGAGATGGCAGACGGCGAATTGCGATTCCCAGCCGGGGCCGACCCGGGCCAGCGGACAGGCCATGATGCCGGCATTGTTGACGAGGCCGTGCAGGGGGCGGCCGCTCTCGCTCCACGATCGGGCGAAAGCCCGGACGCTGTCGAGGTCGGCCAGGTCCATCTCCACGACGTCGACCCCGGCGAGCCCGGCGAGCGCCTCGCGCGCCGCTTCGGGCGAGCGGGCCGGTACGGTGACCGAAGCGCCCGCTTCGGCGAGCGAGCGGACCGTCTCCAGCCCGATCCCCGAATAGCCGCCGGTGACGATGTAGTTGCGCCCGGACAGGTCGATTCCCGAAAGCACCTCGCCAGCGGTCGAGCCGTGGCCGAAGCCGGAGCCGATGGGTTTCTGGTCCGCTTCGGCCATGTCGCTATTCCCTGGTTTCCGGGACGATATCGATTTCGAACAGTTTCGCCCAATTCTTGCCGGTGACGAACAGCCGGTCGCCCTTGGCGTCGTAGGCGATGCCGTTGAGCACGGCGTCAGGGTCGCCGTTGCCGTTCTCGGCGACCAGCTGCGCGAGGTTGATCCAGCCCTTCACCTGGCCGCTCTTAGGATCGATCCGGGCGATTCGGCGGCCCATCCAGATGTTCGCGAAGATTTCCCCTTTTACCCATTCGAGCTCGTTGAGCCGCTCCACCGGCTGACCCTTGTAGGTGACCGCGATCCGCCGGCGTTCCGCCAGCGTCGCCGGGTCGAGGACTCGAAGCTCGCTGGTGCCGTCGCTCATGAAGATGTTCTTACCGTCCTGGGTCAGGGCCCAGCCTTCGCCCATATAGCGGAATTGCCCCTTCGGGCGGAAATCGGCGCGGTTCCAGCGGAAGCCGACCCCGTCCTGCCAGGTGAGGCTGACGATGTCGCCGCCCCAGTTGACGATGCCTTCGCCGAAATATTGAGGCGCCAAGCTGACGGAGCGAAGCACCTTGCCGTCCTCGAGGCGGACCTCGCGGATGGTCGACTGGCGGTTCAGGCCGGTGCTCTCGTAGAGCTTGCCGTCGAGGAAGAAGAGGCCTTCGGTGAAGGCCATGGGATCGTGCGGATATTCGCGGACCACCCGATAGCCGTCGATCGGCGGCTCGGCCGGAGCGGAGGCGCCGCAACTGGCCAGCAGGAGCAAGGCAAGGGGCAGTTTCCTCGTCACGGCGTGTTCATCGTCAGAAGGTCGTAGGAAGCCACTATCTCGTCCTTTTGGTTGAAGACGTAAACCGCCCAGCGCACCTCGCCCATCTCCTCGTTGCGCACGCTCATCGACTTGACGGTCAGCTCGACCCGCATCGAATCGCCGGGATAGAGCGGGGTCTGGAAGCGCAGATTCTCCAGCCCGTAATTGGCCAGCACCGGGCCGGGATCGGGATCGACGAAAAGCCCCGCGGCGAAGCTCAGGATGAGATAGCCATGGGCTACCCGCCCGTCGAAGATCGGATTCGCCTTCGCAGCCTCTTCGTCCATATGGGCGTAGAAATTGTCGCCGGTGAAGGCGGCGAAATGCTCGATGTCGTCGAGTGTCACCGTCCGGCTCGCCGTCTTCAGCGTGTAGCCGGTCTCCAGCTCCGAGATGCGCTTGCGGAAGGGGTGCCGGTCGCCCTCGGGCTTGGGAGCGCCGGGAAGCCATTGTCTGATGACGCTGGCGAGCACCGCCGGCGAGCCCTGCAGGGCGGTACGCTGCATGTAGTGAGTGACTCCGCGAATCCCGCCCATTTCCTCGCCGCCGCCGGCCCGGCCGGGGCCGCCGTGGACGAGGACGGGGAGGGGGGAGCCATGGCCGGTCGATTCCCTGGCGCTGGTGCGGTCGAGGATGACCATTCGGCCGTGATACGCGCCGGCGCCAAGCACGAATTCCTCCGCGACGTCCGGGTCGAAGGTGAACAGCGACAGAGCCAGGCTGCCCATGCCGCGATTGGCGAGGGCGATGGCGTCCTCGAGATCGCGATAGGGCATGATCGTCGACACCGGGCCGAACGCCTCGACGTCGTGAATCGCGGCGGAGCCCCACGGATCGTCGCAACGCAGCAGGATCGGCGAGATGAAGGAGCCATTGCCCTCGACCGGCGAACGACCGGGATCGCCTGAGACGATCCGCGCCGACTTCGCCAACTCGGCCACCGCCTCCCGCACCGAGCGAAGCTGCGAGCGGCTGGCGAGTGCGCCCATCGTCACGCCTTCCTCGCGCGGATCGCCGATCCTGGCTTTGCCGAGCCGCTCGATCAGCGCGGCCTGCACGGCATCGAGATGCTCGGCCGGCGCCATGGCGCGGCGGATGGCGGTGCATTTCTGCCCCGCCTTGACCGTCATCTCCCGCGCCACCTCCTTGATGAAAAGATCGAACTCCGGCGTCCCCGGCGCCGCGTCCGGACCGAGGATGGAGGCGTTGAGGCTGTCGCGCTCGGCGACGAAGCGGACGCTCTCGCGGGCGATGATGGGGTGAGTCTGCAGCTTCATCGCCGTCTGCGCGGAGCCGGTGAAGCTGACGACGTCCTGCAGGGTCAGGTGGTCGAACAGGTCGCCAACCCCGCCCATGACCAGCTGCAACGCGCCGGGCGGCAGAATATCGGCCTCGATCATGATCCGGAAGGCGGCTTCGGCGAGATAGCCGGTCGACGAGGCCGGCTTCACGATCGCCGGGACGCCGGCGAGCAGGGTCGGGCCGAGCTTCTCCAGCATCCCCCAGACCGGAAAATTGAAGGCGTTGATATGGATGGCGACGCCGTGGAGCGAGGTGAAGACGTGCTGGCCGACGAAGCTGCCGCCCTTCGACAACGGCTCCATCTGGCCATCGATCAGGATTCGGGCATTGGGCAGCTCGCGGCGGCCCTTGGACGAAAAGGAGAAGAGGGTGCCGGCGCCGCCTTCGATGTCGATCCAGCCGTCGGTGCGGGTGGCGCCGGTCTCGTAGCTGAGCTCGTACAGCTCCTCCTTGCGGGCCATGATCGCCCCGGCCAGCGCTTTCAGCCTGTGGGCGCGGTCATGGAAGGTGAGGCGCCTGAGCGCCGGTCCGCCGACCTTGCGGGCGTGATCCAGCATGGCGGCGAAGTCGAGGCCGCCGCTGCCGGTCTCGGCGACCACCTCGCCGGTGACCGCGCTTTCAACCGGGGCCAGGCCCCCTTCGGCCCCGTACCATTGATCCTGAGCGTAATTTAGCAGCTTGAGAGTCTTCATGCCGCCTCCTTAGAAGAAAAAAGCGCGTGCGGCACCCGGCGCGGCAAAAGGAGCGGAACCATGATTTCACCGGTGAGGCCGATCGCGCTGGAAGAGATCGAGGCGGCGCGCGAGCGTATCTCCGGCGTGGTTCTTCGCACGCCGCTGGTCAGGCTCGATCTCGGTCCCGGTGGCCCCGACATCCGTCTCAAGCTCGAAAATCTTCAGCCGACCAACGCCTACAAGATACGCGGCGCCGCCAATGCGGTGGCAAAGCTGGACCCGGCGGATCGCGCGCGAGGCGTCTGGACGGTGAGCGCGGGCAATGCCGGCCAGGGAGTCGCTTATGCCGCGCGGGCGGCCGGCATAAGCTGCACCGTGGTCGCGATCGAGACCGCGCCTCGAACCAAGCTCGAGCGGATGGCGGCGCTGGGCGCGAGGATCGTGCCGGTCTCCTACGACGAGGCCTGGCGCGCCGTCGAGGAGCATGAATATGAGGGCGCCGAGGGGGTCTTCATCCACCCGTTCGACAATGACGATTTCATCGCCGGCCATGCGACCATGGGTCTCGAGATACTGGAGGATGCGCCGGACGTGCGCATCGTCATCGCCGCGATCGGCGGCGGCGGGCTGATCACGGGCGTCGGCTCGGCGATTCGGGCGCTTCGTCCGGACGTGAAGGTATTGGGCGCCGAACCCGAGACCGCAGCGCCCTTCGCGCTCTCGTTGCGCGAGGGCGGGCCGCGGCGTTTTCCGGACTGGGAGGCGAGCTTCGTCGACGGCGCCGGCGGGAAGAGCGTCACCGAGCGAATGTGGCAGCGCATGACTCCGGTGACCGACGGGACGGTCACGGTCACGCTCGAAGAGACTCGCCAGGCGATGCGGCTGCTCGCCGAGAAGGCGCGGGTCGTGGCCGAAGGCGCCGGCGCGCTGTCGCTGGCGGCGGCCCTGACCGCCCGCCCGGACGAGGGACCGATCGCCTGCGTCATTTCGGGCGGGAATATCGATCTGGCGAGGTTCGCGGAGCTGGTTGCGGGCGACTAACCGTCGTTGCGGGCGAAGCGAAGCAATCCGATCCTGCGGTCTTCGGCGGCGGCGCGCTGGATTGCCGCGTCGCTTCGCTCCTCGCAATGACGGTTCACTTGCCGGTGAAGTTCGGTTTGCGCTTCTCCATGAAGGCCGCCACACCCTCGCGATAATCCTCGCCGAAGCCGAGCTCCCGCATGGCGTCGCGCTGGAGGTCGAGCTCCTCGTCGAGCGAGTGGCCCCAGCTCTCGCGGATCATCTTCTTGATCCGGGCGAGGCCGCGGGTCGGCGCGGCGGCGAAGCGCTCGGCGAGGGCGTCGACCTCCAAGTCCAGCGCCTCGTCGTCGACCGCCTTCCAGATCAGGCCCCATTCTTCCGCTTTCGCCGCCGGCAGCGGCTCGGCGGTCAGAGCGAGGCCCAGCGCTCGGGCCTGGCCGACCAGGCGGGGCAGCACCCAGGTACCGCCGCTGTCGGGGATGAGGCCGATCGAGGCGAAGGACTGGATGAATTTCGCCGATTTCGCCGCGATGACGATGTCGCAGGCCAGCGCGATGTTCGCTCCGGCGCCCGCGGCCACCCCGTTGACCCGGGCGATGACGGGGAAGGGGAGGGAGGTCAGGGTCCGGATCAGCGGGTTGTAGCGCTGCTCGACCGACTCGCCGAGGTCGACGGCCTGTCCAGGCGCCACCGCCCGGTCGCCCAGATCCTGGCCTGCGCAGAAGCCGCGGCCGGCTCCGGTCAGCACCAGCACCCGAGCGCCCTCGAGCTTCGACAGAGCATCGGCCACTTCCTCGTGCATCTCGACGGTGAAGCTGTTGAGCCGCTCCGGTCGGTTGAGCGTCAGCCGGGCGATGCCGCTTTCGCTCGAATATTCGATCGTCCGATAGGTCATGCGCCCGCTCTAATCCTCGCCCCGCCCGAGCGAAAGTGCCGTTAGGCGGGGAGGTGTGGCCGGGTTGCGACGAGACGGGTTGTCATGCCGGCTCTTGATTGTAATGAGATACTGTCACTCCAATCGGTCCGGATTCCCTGTCGCCGCCATGAGCCGTCTTCTGACTCTGCTGATGATCGTCATCCTGGTGATCGCGCACGGCACCTCCGTCGCGGCGGCGGTCTGCCGTCATGAGAGCAGCGTCGAGCATGTCGCCGCGCTTCACAGCCGCGACGCCGCGATTTCCGCCGTGGCTTTCAGCGAGGAAGCGGCCGGCAAGGTGGCCTCCAAGAAAGGTACCGCCACCGACGGAGGCTCGGTCGCCTCGCCTTCCGACATGCTCCCGATGCCGGGGCTCGCGATCCCTTTCCGTGCGAGCGAGCCCGTCGAGCGAGACTGGGCCGCTGCCCCCTTCCTTGCCGGCGCTTCGGTGCGGCCCTTGCTGGAGCCGCCGTCCGCCTGAGCGCGACATGCCGCGACGGCATGTCTCGGCCGCGCGCCCGCATTCCCCGCGTACGGCCCGATTCGCTCAGCCCGACGACATGCCCTGAAATCGGCCGCGCCTTCTGAGCGCCAAGGCCGATCAGGCATCTAGAATTGGATATATTCCCTATGCTTCGCCCAGCCCTTCTCGCGGGAGCCGCCGCAATTCTGCTCCCCGGCGCAGCCCTGGCCCAGGACGCGTCCGATCCGCCGGCGACCCAGGTCGCCCCCGCCGATCACGCTCCGGCCGACGCGACGGCGGAGGCGGAAGACCCGCAGGCCGATCGCACCCAGGACATCGTCATCACCGGCTTCCGCCGCAACCGCGACGATCTGCTCGCGGGGACGTCCGTGGTTTCGGGCGCCGAGCTCGCCCGGGAGATGCGGCCGACCATCGGCGAGACCCTGGCCCGCCAGCCCGGAGTCTCCGCCACGTCCTTCGGCCCGAATGCGTCGAGGCCGGTCCTGCGCGGCTTCCAGGGCGAGCGGGTGCGGGTGCTGACCGACGGCATCGGCAGCCTCGATGCCTCCAATACCAGCGTCGACCATGCCGTCGCCATCAACCCGCTGACGGCGGAGCGGATCGAGGTGCTTCGCGGCCCTTCCGCCTTGCTGTTCGGCTCGGCCGCGATCGGCGGCGTGGTCAACGTGATCGACGCGAGGATCCCGCGCCGGGTTCCCGACGAGCCGGTGCATCTCGCCGGAATCCTCACCTACGGGTCGGCGTCGGACGAGCATTCCCTCAACGGCAGCGCCGACGTTCCGATCGCCGGCCATTGGGTGATTCATGCCGACGGCAATTACAGCAGCAGCGACGACCTCAGGATCGGCGGCTTCGTCCTGGCTCCGGAGCTTCGCGAGGAGGCCGCCGCGAGCCCCGATCCGGCGATCCGGGCGCTGGCGGCACTCAAGGGCCGCCTCGGCAACACCTCGGCGGAAACGTCGGACGTCGCGCTCGGCCTCGCTTATATCAGCGGCGAGAACAATTTCGGAATCTCCTTCAATCGCTACGACAGCCTCTACGGAGTGCCGGTCCGTTTCTCGCTCGAGCCGGGCGTCGAGGCCGAGGCCCCGCGCATCGACATCCGCCAGAACCGCGCCGACGCCCGCGCCGAGATCGACGCCGGCGACGGTTTCGTGGACAGCGTGCGCTTTCGCGCCGGCTATTCGGATTATCGCCACGACGAGCTGGAAGGGTCCGGCGCGATCGGCACCACCTTCCTCACGACGGGCGCGGAAGCGCGGCTCGAGGCCGTTCAATCGAAGCGCGGCGGCTGGGGCGGCGGCTTCGGCGCTCAATATTTCCAGCGGCACCTCGACGTCATCGGCGACGAGAAGTTCCTGCCTGAGAATCGAACGTCGCAATTCGGCATCTTCGCGCTCGAAAGCTATGAGACCGGACCGGTCAGGGCCGAGGCCGGCGCGCGCTACGAACGGCAGAATGTGAGTGCGAAAGCCGATCCGGATCTCGGCAATGCCGCGATGAAGCGCGGCTTCGACGCGATCTCGGGCTCGCTCGGCGCGAGCTACGAGGTCGCGAGGGGCCTCCGCCTCGGCCTCAACGGCTCGCACAGCCAGCGGGCGCCCTCGGCGGAGGAGCTGTTCGCCAACGGGCCCCATGCCGGGACCCAGGCTTTCGAGATCGGCGATCCGGACCTCGCCATGGAGAAGAGCTGGGGGCTCGAAGCCACGGCCAGCGCCGAAAGGAAGGGCTTCAGCCTTTCCGCTTCGGTGTTTCGAAGCTGGTTCCACAACTACATTTTCGAGCGACGCACGGGCGCCTTCGTCGACGAGCTGCCGGTCTTCCAGATCGGCCAGGCGGACGCCCGTTACTCCGGGGTCGAGCTGGAGGGGTCGGTCGAGCTGGCGCAGTCGGGCGACTTTGCCTTCAGCGCCGACGGAGTCGCCGATTTCGTCCGGGCGACGATCGAAGGGGCGGGCCCGGCGCCGCGAATCCCGCCGCTTCGGCTGATGGGCGGGTTCGAGGCCAAGTCGCGGAGAGTCGACGCGCGGGTGGAAGTGGAATGGACGGCTGCCCAGGACCGGCTCGCCGCGTTCGAGACTCCGACCCACGGCTTCACGCTCGTCAACGCCTCGCTCCAGCTCAAGCCGCTCAAGAACAACCGCAACACCAGCATCACGCTGGCGGCGAACAATCTGCTCGACGTCGACGCGCGGCGCCATGCCAGCTTCCTCAAGGACGTGGCCCCGCTCGCCGGGCGCGATATCCGGCTGACGGCCCGCGTGAACTTCTAGGCAGGGAGTCCGTCGCAAGCCGGGAACGGCTCGTCGAAACGGCGAATCTTTAAGCTGGCGGAAAGCCTCCCACCCGTATGATGATTCCATTGAGGGATAAGGGTTTAGGAGGGGCCAGTGAGCGTGACCGGGCGTCGAATTTCGAGCGAATCCAGCCGCTTTGCCGCGCTTGCGGGCATTGTGGCGATCGGCCTTGCAAGCGCCGCGATCGACGGCGCGTCGGCGCAGTCCGGCGGCGGCGCGGCTTATTCGACGCGCTCCTATCCGGCGCCTTCGCGCGGCTACACGGCCCCTGCGGCTCCGGCGGCGACGGCTCAGGAAGCGACCGCGCGCCGAATACTCGAGGGTCAGGTGCGAGCGCTCGGCCAGAGCTTCAGCGGCGACATCGGCATCGCGGTCCGCGACGTGCAGAGCGGCTGGACGACCAGCTTCGACGGCGACACCTACTTCCCGCAGCAGAGCGTCAGCAAATTCTGGGTCGCTCTGACCGCCTTCGACAAGGCCGACCGGGGCGAATTGAGCCTCAGCGCGCCGGTGACTCTGACCAAATCGGACATCACCCTGTTCCACCAGCCGATCGCGGCCCAGATCGGCGCCAGCGGCTATTCGACGACGATCGGCGACCTCATCTTCCGCGCCATCACGACGAGCGACAATACCTGCAACGACTTCGTTCTGTGGAAGGCCGGCGGGCCGGACGCGGTGCGCAGCTTCCTTCGCTCGCGGGGCATCGAGGGAATTCGTTTCGGCCCGGGCGAGCGTCTGCTCCAAAGCCAGATCGCGGGCATCCAGTGGCAGCAGAGCTGGGCCTATGACGGCGGCTTCTACAAGGCCCGCAACGCCCTGCCTTTGTCGGCCCGGCGCGCCGCGTTCGAGCGCTACATCGCCAACCCGATGGACGGCGCCACGCCCGAGGGCATCGTCGACGCGCTCGCCCGGCTGAAGCGCGGCGAATTGCTCTCGCCCGCCTCGACCCAGAGGCTGCTCTCGATCATGGGCAACACCAAGACCGGGGCCCAGCGGCTCAAGGGCGGCCTCGCCCCCGGCTGGCACCTGTCGCACAAGACCGGCACCGGCCAGGTGCTCGGCGGCGAGCAGGCCGGCTATAACGATATCGGGCTCCTCACCGGCCCTGACGGCCGTTCCTACGCCGTCGCGGTGATGATCCGCCGGACCTCCGCCCCGCTCGGCCAGCGCATGGCGGCGATGCAGAGCGCGGTCAGGGCGGTGATCAGCTTCGACCAGAATATGTCGAGCTACGGCATGGCAAGATACGGCGTCGCTGAGGAGCCGGGGAGCCGCTGATCGGCGCCCGGCCGTCATTGCGAGCGAAGCGAAGCAATCCAGAGCGGGCTCGGACGCCCGCTGGATTGCCGCGTCGCTTCGCTCCTCGCAATGACGCCTACGCGTCGTAATCCACCTCCAGCCCTTCGCCCCTGGGCACCGACTGGCAGGTCAGCACGTAGCCCGATTCCACTTCCTCGTCGGTGAGGCCGTAGCGGGCGGCCATCTCGACCTCCCCCGACACCACCCGAGCGCGGCAGGTCGCGCAGACTCCGGCCTTGCAGGCGAAGGGGGCGGGGAGGCCGGCCGCGCGGGCGCTGTCGAGGATGTTGCCGGCCTCGGCGCTGAACGGCACCCGGCGCTTGCGGCCGTCGAGGGTGACCAGCATGGTCAGGCCCTGCGCCTCCTTCGACAAGGCGTCGAGCTGGGCCTGGAGCGCCTCGGGCGGCCGGTCCGCTGTAAAGCGTTCGAGATGGATCCTTTCGGCTGCGACTCCCCGGTCGAGCAGGGCCTGCTCGGCCGAGTCCATCATCGGCCCGGGCCCGCAGATGAAGAAGGCGGCGATGTCGGCCGGGTCGAGCAGATGCTCGAGCACCTCGTCGCACTTCGAGCGGTCGAGCATGCCGTTGAACAGGTCGATATCCTCCGCTTCCTCGGCGAGGAAATGGTGGATTTCGAGCCGGTCCATGAAACGGTTCTTCAATCGCGCCAGCTCGTCGAGGAAGATCACCGACTGGCTGTCGCGATTGCCGTAGAAGAGGGTGAAGCGGCTGTGCGGCTCCTCGATCAGGGCGGTCTTCAGGAGCGACATGACCGGAGTGATGCCCGAGCCGCCGGCAAAGGCGGCATAATGGTTGGCGGCATCGGCCGCGAAGTCCCGGGTGAAGCTGCCGTGCGGCTCCATCACGTCGAGCCGGTCGCCGGGCTTCAGCCGGTCGTTCGCCCAGTTCGAGAAAAGACCGCCGGCGATTCGCTTCACGGTGACCTTGAGCTGGCCGTCCTCCGGCGCGACGCAGAGCGAGTAATTGCGGCGGACTTCCTCATTCTCGATCTGAGCTCTGAGCGTCAAATGCTGGCCCGGCTTGAATTTGAACGCCTCCCGCAGGTCCGGCGGCACCTCGAAGCGGATCGACTTCGCCTCGGCCGTCTCGTCGACGATCTCGGCGATGGCGAGCGAGTGGAAGTTGACGCTCATCCGTCCCCCCTCGCGTCACCCCGGACTTGATCCGGGGTCCACCTTTGGGTCGGCCGCGACGGCAAGGAAGGTGGATGCCGGATCAAGTCCGGCATGACGATGGTGGGCGTCAATGGCATTTGAACAGGTCGAACGGCTCGGCGCAGGCGCGGCACCGCCACTGCGCCTTGCAGGGGGTCGAACCGAAGCGGCTGATCTCCTCGGTTTCCGCCGAGCCGCATTGCGGGCATTCGACCGCGGCCTTCGTCGGCGGCGCGATGCCGTAGGCCCTGAGCTTGCGGCGGCCTTCCTCGCTGATCCAGTCGGTGGTCCAGGCGGGGGAGAGGGCGGTCTCGATGGCGACGTGGCGGTAGCCGGCGGAGTCGAGGGCGTCGCGGATGTCGCGCTCGATCACCCGGGTGGCGGGGCAGCCGGTATAGGTGGGGGTGATGACGACGCGGTGGGGCTCGACCGAGCGGACAATGCCGAGCTCGACGACGGATATTACGGGGATTTCGGGGTCGGGCACCTGCGCCAGCACCGCCCGGATCGACTCCACGTCATCCCGGCGAAAGCCGGGACCTCGGGGCGAAGAAGGCGCCTTTCCGACCTGAGGTCCCGGCTTTCGCCGGGATGACGGTGCCAGCCTCACCATTTCGAGTCCGGGTAGGTGCGGGGGAGGAACTGCATCACCGCCAGCAGATGGCCGAGATGCTCGCTATGATGGCCGCGGCGGCCGCCGAGGATCGGCCGCTGGTCGGCCGGCGGGTCCAGCATGGCTTCCGCCAGAACGGAGCGGATCCGGGCGTCGTAATCGGCCCGGAAGGCGGCGGGATCGGCGCCGATGCCGCGCTCGGCGAGGAACGACGTCAGCGGGTCGCTCTCGAACAATTCGGGCACGAAGCGCCAGTTCCAGGCGAGACCGTCCTCGATCCGCCGCCGGCTCTCCTCCGTGCCGTCGCCGAGGCGGATCACCCATTCGCTCGCCAGCTCCTCGTGATAGGTGACCTCCTTCACCGCTTTCTCGGCCACACCCGCGATCAGCGGGTCCTTGGAGGAAAGGAGGTGGCGGAACAGGAGCTTCTGCCAGGTCGAAAAGAGGAATTGCCGAGCCATCGTCCGGGCGAAATCGCCATTGGGCTGCTCGACCAGCCAGCAATTGCGATAGTCGAGAACGTCGCGGCGGAAGGCGAGGGCGTCGCCGTCGCGGCCTTTGCCTTCCACCTCGCCGGCGCGGTCGAGAAAATGGGTGGCCTGGCCGATCAGGTCGAGGGCGAAATTGGCGAGGCTGAGGTCGACCTCGACCGACGGCGCATGGCCGCACCATTCGCCGAGCCGCTGGCCGAGGATCAGAGCGTCGTCGCCGAGGCGGAGGAGATATTCGAAGAGGGCGGGACCTTCCTCGAGCGCCGGGGTGTCGAAGGCGCCGGAGCCGGTGGCGTTCGAGGGGAGGTCGATGGGAGGGAGGGAGGCCATCAGATGTGCGTGATGCCTTCGGGGATGTCGTAGAAGGTCGGGTGCCGGTAGACCTTGTCGGCGGCGGGATCGAACATGGCGGCGTCCTGGCCGGGGTCCGAAGCGACGATCGAGGCGGAGGGGACGACCCAGAGGCTGATCCCCTCCATCCGCCTCGTGTAGGTGTCGCGGGCGTGGCGGAGCGCGATCTCCGAGTCGGGGGCGTGGACCGAGCCGACATGGCGGTGGGCCATTCCGCCCTTCGAGCGGACGAAGACTTCCCAGAGCGGCCAATCGTTCATCGCTCGTCATCCCGGCGCAAGCCGGGACCTTGGGGAGACCCGCCGCGACCTTCCGGCCTGAGGTCCCGGCTTTCGCCGGGATGACGAGGATTGCTCATGCCGCTTCCGCTTTCCGGCTGTGCTTCTCGGCATAGGCCGCCGCCGCCTCCCGCACCCAGGCGCCTTCTTCCCAGGCCTGGCGTCTTGACGTCATCCGCTCCTTCGCCACCGGCCCCTCGCCTCGGACGACGGCGTAGAATTCCTCCCAGTCGACCTCGCCGAAATCGTAATGGCCGGAGGCCTCGTTCCATTTCAGGGCCGGGTCGGGGACCTCGAGGCCGATCGCGTCGGCCTGGGGGACGGTGATGTCGACGAACTTCTGCCTGAGCTCGTCATTGGTGTCGCGCTTGATCCGCCAGCGCATCGACTGGGCGGTGTTGGGGCTGTCGGAGTCGGGCGGGCCGAACATCATCAGCGACGGCCACCACCAGCGGTTGAGGGCGTCCTGGGCCATTCGCTTCTGGTCGGCGGTGCCGGCGGCCATCACCATCATGATCTCATAGCCCTGGCGCTGGTGGAAGCTCTCCTCCTTGCAGACCCGGACCATGGCCCGCGCATAGGGGCCGTAGGAGGTGCGCTGAAGCGGCACCTGGTTCATGATCGCGGCGCCGTCGACCAGCCAGCCGATCGCTCCGATGTCGGCCCAGGTCAGGGTCGGATAGTTGAAGATGGTGCTGTACTTGGCCTTGCCCGAGTGGAGCGCCTCGATCATCTCCTGGCGCGACGTTCCGAGCGTCTCGGCGGCGCTGTAGAGGTAGAGGCCGTGACCGGCCTCGTCCTGGACTTTGGCGAGGAGTATCGCCTTGCGACGCAGAGAGGGAGCCCGGGTGATCCAGTTCCCTTCGGGAAGCATTCCGACGATCTCACTATGGGCGTGCTGCGAGATCTGGCGGGTGAGGGTTCGGCGATAGGCCTCCGGCATCCAGTCCTTGGGCTCGATGAATTCGTCGGCGGCGACCCGCGCCTCGAAGGCGGCGAGCTTGTCGGCGTCCTCGGTGGAAGCGACATTCTTCGTCTTGCCGAGCTCGGTCGTGTACATGGATCTTCTCCTGCGCGCGCCCTAGCAGGCGCCGTCTTTCACGGCAAACGAGGCCCGATTCGGACGCAGCCGCCGGGGGATATCCTGACAACTCCGACAGGTGCCATGCGTTTCCGCCGAAGGTGTCAGGAAGAGGAACTGGCGAGGCCGAACGGGGAAGGGGAAAGACTGACCCATAGGGGAAGAACATAGCATGTACGGAGATTGCCTGATACGGCCTTCGTCGCGGAGCGCCGGAGCCCTTCACCCCCTGGGGTTCGCTGGGACGACGTCAGACCCGCTCGATCACCGTCGCGATCCCCTGGCCGACGCCGATGCACATGGCGCACAGTGCGTAGCGGCCGCCGCGGCGGTGGAGCTCCTCCGTCGCGGTGAGGAGCAGGCGGGCGCCGGACATGCCGAGCGGGTGGCCGAGCGCGATGGCGCCTCCGTTCGGATTGACGTGCTCGGCATCGTCGGGAAGGCCAAGCTCGCGAAGGACCGGAAGGGCCTGAGCGGCGAAGGCCTCGTTGATCTCGATAACGTCCATATCCGAGACGCTTAGGCCGAGTCTCTTCAACAGCTTCTGAGAAGCGGGAGCCGGGCCGATGCCCATGATCCGCGGCGGCACTCCGGCGACGGCGCCGCCGACGAAGCGGGCGCGGGGGGTGAGGCCGTTGCGCTGCGCCGCTTCCTCCGAGGCGACGACTATTGCGGCGGCGCCGTCGTTGACGCCCGAGGCGTTTCCGGCGGTGACGGTGCCATCGCTCCGGACGATCGGCTTCAGCCTGGCCAGCGCTTCGACGCTGGTTTTTCGCGGATGCTCGTCGCGGTCGACCATGACGGGATCGCCCTTGCGCTGCGGGATGGAGACGGGGACGATCTCGGCGGCGAAGCGGCCGCTGTCCTGCGCGGCGGCGGCCTTGTCCTGACTGCGCACGGCAAAAGCGTCCTGATCCTCGCGGCTTACCTGCCATTCCTGAGCGACGTTCTCAGCCGTGGAGGGCATGGTGTCGTCGCCATAAGCGTCGCGCATCTTCGGGTTGACGAAGCGCCAGCCGATCGTCGTGTCGTACATCTCGGCGTTGCGGTCGAACGCGCTCTGCGCCTTGGCCATGACGAACGGGGCTCGGCTCATGCTCTCCGAGCCGCCGGCGAGGATCATGTCGGCCTCGCTGCCGCGGATCACTCGCGCCGCCATGGCGACGGCGTCCATGCCCGAGCCGCACAGACGGTTGAGCGTGACTCCGCCCGATTTGTCGGGAAGGCCGGCGAGCAGAGCGGCCATTCGGGCGAGGTTGCGATTGTCCTCGCCGGCCTGGTTGGCGCAGCCGAGGATGACGTCGTCGAGCTCGTCCCAGTCGACCTGGGGGTTGCGCTCCTTGAGGGCGCGGATCGGGATCGCCGCCAGATCGTCGGCCCGAACCTGGGCGAGGCTGCCGCCGTAGCGGCCGATCGGGGTGCGCGCGGCGTCGCAGATGAAGGCTTCGGTCATGGAGTCTCTCCGGCTGGCGCGTTGCACATGGTGGAGCGAGGCGGTTCGGGCAAGCTCACAGATGGTCGGCGAGTTGCATCCACGCCGCCAGCTTCTCCTCGAACGGCCGGGTAAGAGCGGGGCTGCTCGAGGGCAGGGGAATGAGCGCGAGATCGGTTCGCTCCGCCAGTCGGGCGATTCCGAGCGAGGCGGACTTGCCGCCGTTGAAGCCGACCGCGCGAAGCTTCGGAAGCGCCGAGACGAGCGAGGCGAGGTCGTTGGCGCTGTGGCCGCGAATGTTGCCGTCGAGGCTTCCGCGCCGGATCGCCGAGCCGACCGTGTCCCACAGGCCGACGCCCGCGGCGAGCAGCGCCTCGAGCCGCGCCTCATAGCCGAGCGGGACGAGGTCGCGTCCGATCACGCCTCCGATCAGCCGCCAGAAATGGTTGCGCGGATGGGCGTAATATTGGGCGCGGGCGAGCGATTCCTCGCCGGGGAGGCTGCCGAGGACGAGCACCCGGGTCCCGGGGTCGACGACCGGGGGAAAGGAGCGTTTGATATCGTCCATCGGGCCGGCTCATGCCGCAATGGTTAGCGAAATAGCAACGCCCGGCCTCTAGCAAAGGCGGCGATGGCGTCGCGAACCGAAGAGCTGCTGCCGCTCACCGCCCTGCGCGGCATCGCCGCCTGGTGGGTGGTGCTGTTCCACCTGCGCCTGTTCCTCGTCCCTTATCTGCCGGCGGAGGCGCTTGCGGTGCTGGCGCGGGGCAATCTCGCGGTCGACCTGTTCTTCCTGCTCTCGGGCTTCGTCATCTACCTCAATTACGCACAGCGGGTGACGCCGGAGCCGGCGTCCGTCGCCGATTTCCTGTTCCGGCGCTTCGCCCGAATCTATCCGCTCCATCTGCTGGTGCTGGCCGGCTTCGCGGCCTGGTACGGCGCGGCGGTGCTGCTCGGCCCCTCCACGCTGGAGGAGCAGCGGCCGGGTTATTTTCTTGCCTCGCTTTTGCTGGTTCAGAATTGGGGCTTCACCGACCGGCTGGACTGGAACGTCCCGGCC
Source organism: Sphingomonadales bacterium (assembly GCA_034668585.1). Classification (GTDB taxonomy): domain Bacteria; phylum Pseudomonadota; class Alphaproteobacteria; order Sphingomonadales; family Sphingomonadaceae; genus Allosphingosinicella. The sequence goes on from JAXDPB010000053.1 coordinate 59,690, forward strand.
TGGTCGATCTCGACCGAGATCGTCGCCTACGCGCTCTTCCCGGCCTTCCTGCTGCTGCTGGCCCCGGCGAAGCGGCGGAGCGCCACCCTGGTGGCGGCCCTGGTGCTGCTCGCGCCGGCGGTTCAGCTCTTCTTCCGGCTGTTCGGCTATCACTTTCCCGACGCGGTGCCTCAGACCGGCCTCTTTCGCTGCCTCGTCCAGTTCGCGATGGGGATGCTGCTGTGCGAGCTGTGGCAGCGCTGGCGCGGCGCGCCGCAACTGGCGCCCGGGCTGTTCGGCCTCGCCGGATTGTGCGCCGGCGCCTTCGTGCTGGCGGGCGCGCCGGTGGTGCCGCTCGCCTGGGCGGCGCTGATCCTCGGGCTCGCTTTGGCCGAGCGCGGCAATCCGCTGAGCTGGCGACCGCTCGTCTGGCTCGGGCAGGTGAGCTACGCCACCTATCTGTGCCATTATCTCGTCCTCGTGGTCTTCAAATTTCTGTTCGTCGAGCAGGGGCGCCCGGTGCCGCCCGTCCTGCTCCTGGCCTATCTCGCGGCGGTGCTGGCGCTCTCCGCCTTGCTCTACCACGGCTTCGAACGGCCCGCGCAAAGGTGGCTCCTGGACCGGCGGCGCGGGCGCAGGGCCGTCCCCGCCGCGCTGGCCGCCGCGGAGTGACTTGCTGACCCGCCGGCGCTAGGTCCGCGCCGATGCAAAGCACTCGCCGCCAGCTCCTGACCGGTCTCGGCGCCCTGGTTCTCGCCCCCGGCGCCGGCCCGGCCGCGGTCCCGGTCCCGCTTCGCGACATTCTGGACCGGGCGGCAGCGGCGGGCGGGCCGGCGCAGATGCTCGCGGTGCTTGGAGCGGCTTCGCGCGCGGGCCTGGACCGGACCGACCGGAGCGTGTTGCGAATGGTAACGAGGGGCCTCGAACGGGAGATGGAGCTGCGCCGGCTGTTCCCGTTCGGCAAGGCCGACCTCGGCTCGCCTTACGTCGTCAGCCAGAGGCAGGGCGCCTGGCTCCAGCTGCACGAGCCGGGCGACAAGGCGCGGCAGCTCGACGAGGAGACGGAGCGGCTGCGCGCCGACGCGGCGCTAGGAGTCTCGCCTCCGGATTTCATCCTCGACCAGGTGGTTCGGGCGGAGCGGGCGCTATTGTCCGGCGCCGCCCCGGACGCGCGCGCCGCTCTCGGCCGGCAGATCGAGACGCTCGAGCGTCTCCGAGCCTCGGCCGCCTCGGCGCCGGGCGTGTGGCGCCTGCCCCGCGGCGAGGAATATTATCGCCTTCGCCTGCGCTGCGCGTCGGGACTGGACGCCGCTCCGGCCGAGATCGAGCGCCGGGTGGCAGCGGAAACGGCGAACCTGCTCGGCCGGGCCGACGATCTGCTGAGCCGCCTCGGCCTCGGCGAGGGCAGCGTCGGCGCCCGGCTGCGGGCGCTGAAGTGGCGGCCGGAATATCTCTACCGGAACGACGATTGGGGCCGGAGCCGGGCGGTGGCGGAGATGAACCAGGCGCTCGCCCGGCTTCGGCCCAGGCTCCCCTCCCTCTTCAACCCGCCGCTCGAGATCGGAAGCTCGGTGCGCCGGATGTCGCCCGCGGACGAAGGCGCGGCCCGGCGCGGCTACCGGGATCCCGCGACTCCGGCGGGCCCGGGGGCCTATTATCCGGATCTGAGCGCGGTCGACGAGCGCCCGGCCTGGACCCTGACCACCGTCGCCTTCCACGAGACGATCCCCGGCCATCTGCTGCAGCTGGGGCGGCAGAGGCTCGCGGACCCGCATCCGCTCCAGCTGCGCCATGCGCCCGGCTATGCGGAGGGCTGGGCGATCTACGCGGAGAATCTGGCGGCGGCGATGGGGGTAATGACCCCGGTCGAGGAGCTCGGCTTCATCCAGTCCTTCCTGTTCCGCCTGGCGCGGGTCACCGCCGATATCGGCCTTCACCTGCGCCGGTGGGACCGGGCGCGGGCGCTCCGCTATCTGGAGGAGACGGTCGGGTTCGAGCTGTTCTTCCCCTTCGCGGTGGAGGTCGACCGCTACGCCGCGGAGCCGGCAGGTTTCGCCGGCGACGCGATGGTGGCGCTGGAGCTGCGGCGGCTGCGGCCCGAGCGCGATGCGCGGCTGCGCGCCTTTCACGACTCCGTTCTCAACCGCGGCCCGCTTTCGACCGAGGCGATCGCGGGGAACGGACCGGTCTAACGCGCCGAGCCTCCCAGAGCCCCGATCAGCCGGGCCATGTTGGCGATATAGTCGGCGGTGGAGATTCCGATCACCGGTCGATCCGCGATGTAGGGCGAGGTGTCGGTCTCGTCGCCGACCCGGGTCGTTCGGTAGTCGCCGGGCACGGGCGTCGCCGGCCCGTCGCCGCGATAGGGATTGCTGGTGGCCTTGAGCTCGGTCGGCCACCAGCCCTGGGCGTTGAGCGAGCGGATCAGCTCCGCCGGCGAGGCCGCCTTGTCGCCGGCGTTGAGGTCCGAGCCGGAGAGGCCGCCGCTGACGAAATAGCGGGGCAAAGGCGCCGGGTCGGTCGCGAGCAAGGGGCTGTCCTTCGCAGCCTGGGCCGGCGGCGTGCGCACCAGCTCCTCATATTCTCGGCGAAGCGCGGGTACGTCGATCGCTCGGAAGGCGGAATAATGGCCGAGCGTCGCCTCGGGGCTGTAGTCGACATAATATTCGCCGTTGACGACGTTCGAGCCGCGGCGGTGGACGTAGACCGGCCTGTTGGTGCCGATCTCGATGAAGGTGGGATAGGCGCGGTTGCCCTTCACCTGCGCGTCGGGAAGCTTCACCGACTCGAGCCAGGCCAGGGCTTCGGGGATTCGGGCGAGGAACTTGGTTTCGCCGGTCATCCGATAGAAGCCCATCAGCGCCTTCACGTTGGCGGCCGTGGTGTGGGTGACGAGCGCATTGGGCTCGTAGGTGCGGGCTCCGGCGGGCTTCAGGTCGAGCGTATATTGAAGCCCCCAGCCCGGCTGCGGCGCCCCCTGCTGGGTAACCAGGAAGACGTTCATCGCCCGGTTGATCGGATCGAGCACCCGGGCGTCGCCGAGCGCCTGGTAGACCATGATCAGGAACTTGACGTTCTCCGCCGCGACGTCGTCGTTGAAGGTGATGTAGCTGGAATATTCGGGGTAGCGCGGGTCGTGCGGATAACGCTGCGGCCAGCCGCCGATCGGGTATTGGCTCTCGAGCACGAAGCCGATCGCCTTCTCGAGCGCCGGCCGGTATTTCGGGTCGCGCTTCTCGACGTAGAGGCGAAGCAGGAACTGCATTGCCTCCGAGGTTCCCGCGTCGTCGAACGTGGCGTTGTCGGAATAATGCTGGAATTCCTCCATCCGCCAGGCGTTCTTGCCGATCGTCTCGTACCAGTGCCTGGTCGAGGCGGGGCCGTCGAAGTCGATGAAATAGTTCCAGCCGCCGCTCCGGTGCTGACCCCAGATGAGCGCTCCGGCGACCTTCTCCGCGGCCTGGTAATAATATTCGTCGCCGGTCGCGTGATAGGCGTCGAGGAAGAGGTGGCCCATCGTCGCCGTGCCCGGCGGCTGCACCCAGACCATGCTCTTCTTCGCCTCGATCTCGCCCCAGCGGCGCGACAAATCGGGCAGGTAGGCCCAGACGTAGCCGCCGTTGGTCGAGACCTTCTCGACCATGAAGGTCGTCGCCCGCTTCATCGTCCGCTCGACTTCGGCGCGGCTCTGGGCGTGGGCCGGCGCGGCCAGCCCGATCAGGAGGAGCAAGGCGGCGAGGAGTCTTTTCACCCGAACAATCCTTTCTTGAGGGCCCAGGCCCAGAATATCTCCTGCCAGCCCTCGACCGTCTTGCCCCTGGCGAGGCGAAGGCCGAAGCCGTGGCCGCCGTCGGCGAACAAGTGGGTCTCGACCGGCACCTTGCGGGCGAGGAGGGCGCCGCGCAGGAGCAAACTATTCTCCACCGGAACCGATGCATCGTCCTCGGCGTGGAGCAGGAAAGTGGGCGGGGCGTCGGCCGGGACGTGGAGGTGGGGCGAATGCGCCCGCTCCCGCTCGGCCGAGGCGTTCTCGCCGACGAGGTTCTTGCGCGAGCCGGAATGGGCTTGGGGTGGGGTCATCGACACGACCGGGTAGATCGGGGCGGCGAGGTCCGGGCGGGCGGAGAGGCGGTCGGCAGCATCGGCCGGCTCGTAGACTCTCGCCGAGAAGCGGGCGAGGAGATCGGCGCAGACGTGGCCGCCCGCCGAGAAGCCCATCGCGCAGATCCGCTTGCGGTCGACCCCGTAGCGGCCCGCCCGGTGCCGGATCAGCCGGATCGCCCGCTGCGAATCCTGGAGAGGGGTGTCGGGGCCCGCCGCCCAGCCCTCGTGCGGGAGGCGGTAGAAGAGGACGAAGACGGTGACTCCGCGCCCGGCGAGCCAGCGCGCCATCTCATAGCCCTCCTTGTCGACAACCACCCAGGAATAGCCGCCTCCGGGCGCGATCAGGACGGCGGCGCCGTTGGACCGGGCCGGGCGGAACACGGCCATGCGCGGGCGCGCGATGCCGAACACGTAGCGGTCGTTATAGGCCGGATCCTTGCTTCGCTCCCTGACCGTCTCGACCGGCAACGCCGCCGGCGCTCCAGGCGCGCCTTTGGGCCACAGCTCGATCGTCTCGGTCGGCTCCCGTGCCGCCAGATGCGGCGAGTCCGGGGTCGCCGGCGGCGGAGCTTGGGCGCCGGCGCGCGCGGCGAGGCCGAGCGCGAGCGTGCCCAGCAAGGCGGTGCGGCGGTCGAGGTTCACGGCCTCAATAAGTGTAACGGACGCCGAACAGGAACTCTCGCCCGGTATGGTGGTAGACCGAGAGCATGTTGCGGGTGTCGACGAACTGGTCCTGACGCTCGTCGGTCAGGTTGACGCCCTCGAGCGTGATCTTGACGTGCTTGTTGAGAGTCACCTGGACCGAGGCGTCGACGTTGAGCGTGCTGTTGGTCCCCTGGACGTCGTTGCCGACCTCCGCCGCCGGCACCTGGGTCAGATAGCGGCTGCGGTAGGAGCCGGACACTCGGGCGCTGAGGAACTTGTCCTCGTAATAGAGAGTCGCGTTGGCCGACTTGCGCGAGAGCTGGGTGAGATCGGTCTGGGCGACGATCGCGCCCGCGGCGTTCAGATATTTGATCTTCGATTTGACGCCGGTGTAGTTCAGCAGGACGCCGGTATTGCCCAGCAAGCCCGGCAGGAATTTGAGCGGCTGCTGATAGTTGATCTCGAAGCCCTTCACCGGGCCGCCCGGCGTATTGGCCGGGGAGCTGAAGGTGAAGATCGTCGTCGTCGCGTCGCAGCCCGAGAGAGTGCCGCACGCCGCGGTGGCGAGGCTGGCCGGAAGCCCGAACGGGTTCTGGTTGAAGGTGCCGCGGCTCTGCAGGGTCGAGATGAAGCTGCCGACATTCTTCTGGAACAAGGCCAGCGAGATCAAGCCGCCCCGCTGGAAATACCATTCGAAGGCGAGGTCGTAGCTCGACGCCCGGAACGGCTGAAGGAAGGGGTTGCCGCTGGTGACGGTCCGGTTCGCGCCGGAAACGTTGATGGTGGCGCCCGGATTGAGGCTGCCGAGGCTCGGCCGCGACATCACCCGGGCGGCGGCGGCGCGGATGACGAAGTCGCGCATCGGCTCGAAGACGATGTTGGCGGATGGCAGCCAGTCGTCATAGCTGTTCTTGACGGTGATCTCGGTCAGCTGGTTGGCGACGACCGAGAAGCCCGTCGAAGCTGAGCGGGTGTTGACGTAGCGAACGCCGACATTGCCGCGAAGCACGGGGCCGCCGAAATCGTGAGTGAAGGAGGCCTGGACGAAAGCCCCCCGGTCCTGCTCCTTCACCGTCGCATTGTTGCCCAGGGCCGGCCCCGGCCCGAGGGCGAAGGCCCCGCCGAACGCGGTCGGGTCGCCGAAGTTGAACAGCCCGTCGGCGGCGTGATAATCCGGCGCGAGGAAGGTGTAGCCGGCGATGGTCGCGTCCTGGCTGAAGCCGGCCAGCGACGTCGCCGCGATCGCCGCGGGGATGGTCGTTTCCTGGTTGGTGCTCGGGCTGGCCGGGTTCTGCCGGCGAAGCTCCGTCGTCTCGAAGCGATACTTCTTGTAGCTTCCGCCGAAATCGATGCGGAAATCGTCGTCGAGCCTCCAGTTCAGACCGAGCTGGGCGGTGTCGTAGGTGTTCTTCGCCGTCGCCGCGCGCAGGCGGATCTGCGACAGCACCCAGGCGGTCGGCGAGGTGAGGTTGGCGGTGCCGAAGTTGAACACCGGGTTGCGGCCGTCGGGGGCGCCGTAATCGTAGCTGTACCCGTCGACGTTGAACTGGTCGAAGGTCAGGGTGTTCTGGACCGGATTCTTGTGGTCGGACGAGGAGTGGCCGCCCAGGAAGTTCACGGTGAAGCTGTCGCCGAACTTTTGCGAGCCTTCCAGGGTCAGCTGCTTGAACTTGGTGTCGAGCTCGTCGAAACGGTCCTCGACGCGCAGGTCGACGTCGTTGAACGTGCCGGCGTACATGACCCCGTCGGTGATCTGCGAGCTGACCACCTCGGTGTCGGCGATTCCGCAGCTCGTCGGCCGGTTGGCCGCCGTGCAGGCGCCGCCGACGCTGAACGAGGGCGCTTCGAGATAGCGCTCCTCGCGCGTGCCCTTGAAGTCGGCATAGAGGCCGTCGAGGCTGATCAAGGTCGAATCCGACGGACGCCATTGCAGCGAGGCGGTGACTCCGAGCCGCTCCTGCTCGCTGCGGAACTGATCCTGGCGCGGGAAGCGCGGGTGCTGAGCGGCATCGGCGGTCGCGCAGGCGGCGGGAGCCGGGCTGAGCACGGCGGTGCCGGCCGCATTGAGGCAGCTGACTCCGCCGACGCTCTGGAAACCGGGCGCGAAGCTGGTGGCGGGCGCCCAGCGCACGGTGCTCGGGCCCTCCTCGAGGATCTTGCGCTTCGTGTAGGCGACCGAGACGAGCGCACCAAGGGTGCCGTTGGCGAACTGGTCGGCGATCAGGAAGGCGCCGCGCGGAGTCACGTCCTCGCTGAGGTCGTTATAATCGGCCTGGGCCGAGGCGGTGAAGGTGAAGCCGCGATAGTCGAACGGACGCGCGGTGCGCAGGTCGACGGTGGCTCCGAGCGAGCCTTCGTCGACGGTCGCCTCGGCCGTCTTGCGGACGGTGATCGAGTTGAAAAGGTCGGACGCGAAGATGTTGAAGTCGAACGAACGGCTCCGGTTGGTGCCGCCGCTGGCGTCGGCGCCTCCGGCGGTGGTGAGGGCCTCCATGCCGTTGATCCGGACCCGGGTGAATTGCGGGCCGAGGCCGCGCACCGTGATCTGGCGACCTTCGCCGCCGTCGCGTTGCAGGGCGACGCCGGGGATGCGCTGGATCGATTCCGAGAGGTTGAGGTCGGGGAACTTGCCGATGTCCTCGGCGAGGATCGAATCGGTGGCGGCGGCTTCCTGACGCTTGAGATTGAGCGCCTTGGCAAGGCTGCCGCGGAAGCCGGTGACGACAATGTCTTCGGTCGTCGTGCCCGCCTCGTCCGCGGTCGCGGTCTCCGGGGCGGCATCGTCGGCGGCCGCGGCGGGCTCCTCCGCGGGGGGCTGGTCGGCGTCCTGCGCGAGGGCCGGAGCGGCGAGCGACAGCGCCAGGACGCCGCCCGACACGGCGCCGAGAATTCGCCTCATCGCCTGAGCCCGCCCGAAAAGCCGATCCGAAACCATATTGAGCCTCCCTGTTTCGCGACCGAAGCCGCCTTCCCTATGACACCGGTGTCTACGACCGGCCAAAAGGTGGCGGCACGAGGCCGCAATTCGGGAGGGTAAATGCGGCACCACGGGCCGGCCGCAATCCTCTCTCAGGACCGCTCCGCCATCACTGCCGAGTCGCCCCTCCGGCCCTAAGTAACCGGTGTCATCGCTCTGCCTCGACCGGGCTGGGCTGTCAAGTGGGGCGCCGTCATTTCGGGCCCCAGGCCGCATCCACGGCACGATCTTCCGGTCGCCCGGGGCAGTCAGGATCCCGGCTGGAGGTAGGGCACTCGAGCGAACAGCTCGCGCTCCCACCGGCGCGGATCGGCGACCGCGGCGCTGCTTTCGTCCCAGACCATCGTCGCCCGGCCGGGAAGGCCGTAGCGGGGCCAGCGGGGAACGCCCGCCGAATTGGGGTCGCCGGTCCGGGCGAAGGCCGCGAAGGCCTTCATCATCCGGGCGCTGAGCGCCCGCGCCGCCGCGCCGGTGCCGGTATAGGAGCCCTCGGCCTCGAGCGTTCCGAAGGCGAGGGCGATGTCCATCGTGTGGGGCGCGCCCCGCCGCGGCTGGGTCGGCGACTGGAAGTCGACCTGGTAGACCCAGGTGGGAGCGCCGGCGCCGGCCCGGGCGTCGGCCTCGATGACCTCGCCCGGCCAGCTCCGGCCGGCGGTGGTGGCGGCGTAGAAGATTCGTTCCGCGGTCCAGTCGGGGAAATGCCGGCGATATTGCTCGACCACCCATTCGGGATGGATATCCACTCGAAGCTCGGGCGCGATCCGCTCGGCGAGGTTCGACCAGCCGAGCGTGCGCATTTTCTCGCCGTCGGGATCGATGAAGGCGCGGGTCTCGTCGCGGGTGTTGCCGAGGATCATCGGGATGGCGTTCGATTGCGGGTTGGAGTCCGGCCAGAAGGGGTGGCGGGTGAGCCACTTCATGTCGAGCACCGGGCCCATATAGACTCCGCCGCCGAGGATCGGATCGGTCGCGGCGAGGCCTTCGACGAGCCGCTCGGCGGGCAAGTCGGGCAGATCGGCGGGCCTCGCCTTCAGCGCATCGAGGAAGGCGCGGGCGCGGGCGGTGGCGTTGAGCGGGCCCGAGGCGGTGACCTGCTGGCCGCTCATCGTGACGGCGCGGTGGAACAGGCCCCGCGCGGCCGGCATGCCCATCATCGTCGCGATCTTGGCGCCGCCGCCGGACTGGCCGAAGACGAGGATCCGCTCCGGATCGCCGCCGAACCGGGCGATGTTCCGCCGAACCCATTGCAGGGCGAGGATGAGGTCGAGCTGGCCGGCATTGCCGCTGTCGGGGAAGCGGGGATCGAGGCGGGCCAGATAGAGATAGCCGAAGGCGTTGAGGCGGTGGTTGACGGTGACGGTCACCACGTCCTGAGAGCTCGCCAGATGCCGTCCGTCGTTGAGCGGATCGACCACCGAGCCGGTCGAGTAAGCGCCGCCATGGATGTAGAGCATCACGGGCCGCTTGCCGCCCGCTCTCGCCTCCGGGGTCCAGACGTTGAGGAACAGGCAGTCCTCGCTGGCCGGCTTGTAGCGATCGCCCCGCTGCGGGGAGGAGGGTCCGAAGGCGGTGGCGGCGATCGTGTCGAGGCTCGGGCGCGGCGCTTTCGGCGGCTGGAAGCGCTCGGCAAGTCCGTAGCGAATGCCTCGGAAGACGGCGAGACCGCCCTCGCGACTGCCGCGGACGGCGCCGAGGCTGGTGTTCACGACCGGATCGCCCCGGGCGAAAGCGGGGGAGGCGGCCAAGGCGCCTGTGCCCGCGAGGAACAGGCGGCGGCCGATCATCGCCGGACGTCGAGCCCGCCGGCCATGAACGCCTCGATATCGCGCGCCCGGAACAGGCTGAAATCCCCCGGCAGCGAATGCTTGAGGCAGGTCAATGCGAGGCCGGAGCGAACCGTCCAGTCCAGATCGCGGCCGGTGCGAACGCCGTGGAGGATGCCGGCGGCGAAGGCGTCGCCGGCGCCGATCCGGTCGACGATTCCGGCGACCACGACCTCTTCGGTCTGGGCGGTGCCGTCGGGCGTGTCGATCCGGGCGGCGATTCGGTGGCGGTCGGCATCGTCGACGTGGCGCGCCGTCGAGGCGATCATGTGGAGGTTGGGAAAGGCGCCGAAAGCGGCTTCGGCGGCCTCGCGGCGGCGGTCGGAGCCCTCGCCGCTGAAGGTCCTGCCGAGCAGCAGCGAGATGTCGCGATGGTTGCCGAACAGGATCTGCGCCCTGGCGACGAGCCTGGTCAGGATCGAGCGCGGATCGCTGTCCCACGCCTCCCACAGCTGGGCGCGGTAATTGCCGTCGAAGGAGATGGGAATCCCGAGCCGGCCCGCCGCCTCGGCCGCCGCCACCGCCGCTTCGGCGGAGCGCGGCCCGAGCGCCGGTGTGATTCCCGACATGTGGAGGAGGCCCACCCCGTCGAGCAGAGCGTCCCAGTCGAAATCGCCGCCGGCGGCGCGCGCGAAGCTGCTGTCCTGGCGGTCGTAGAAAATTTCGGACGCGCGCAGGCCGGCGCCCTGGGTGAGGAAATAGAGGCCCATGCGGCCGGGGGTGCGGGCGACTCCCGAGACGTCGACGCCGTGGCGGCGAACCTCGTCGAGCGCCGCCTGGCCGAGCGCGTTGTCGGGCAGGCTGGTCACCATCTTCACCTTGTGGCCGAGATTGGCCAGCGCCACCCCGACATTGGCTTCGGCGCCGGCGACGTAGACGTCGAGCCGCGGCTTCTGAAGCATGAGCTCGCGTCCCGGCGCGGTCATTCGGAGGAGGATCTCCCCGAAGCAGGCGACCGTGCCGGTCATCGCGCCAGCCAGCCGCCGTCGACGGCGAGGATATGGCCGTTGACGTAATCGGATGCCGGGGAGGCGAGGAATATCGCGGCTCCGCCGAGGTCCGAAGGCTCGCCCCAGCGGCCGGCCGGGATCCGCTCGACGATCTGGCGGTTGCGAGTCCCGTCGGCCTGAAGCGCCGCCGTGTTGTTGGTCGCGATATAGCCCGGCGCGATCGCGTTGACGTTGATCCCCTTCGACGCCCACTCGCAGGCGAGCAACCTGGTCAGCCCCGCCACGCCCGATTTGGACGCGGTATAACTCGGCACCCTTATGCCGCCCTGGAAGCTGAGCATCGAGGCGATGTTGACGATCTTGCCGCGTCCCTGGGCGATCATGTGCCGCCCCGCCGCCTGGCAGAGGAAGAAGACGGACTTCAAATTGGTGTCCATCACCAAGTCCCAATCCTCCTCGCTGAAATCGACCGCGTCGGCGCGGCGGATGATTCCGGCATTGTTGACGAGAATGTCGAGCCCGCCAAGCTCGGAAAGGGTCCGGGCGACGATGTCGGCAATCGGAGCGAGGGTCGAGAGGTCGGCGGAGACGAGCGCGGCGCGGCGGCCGGCGGCGCGAACGAGCTGCGCGGTCTCCTCCGCGCTCGAGCGTCCGACCAGGGCCACGTCCGCGCCCGCTCCGGCGAGCGCGACGGCAATGCCCTGGCCGATGCCGGTATTGGCGCCGGTGACGACGGCGACCCGGCCGGTGAGGTCGAAGGGGTTTGTCATGTTCCCCCCGTCATCCCAGCGAAGGCTGGGATCCATGCAGAATCCCTGTCACGCGGAGCGCCCGAATGGACCCCGGCTTCCGCCGGGGTGACGTCCAGCCGCGGAGCGGCCGAAGGGACCCCGGCTTCCGCCGGGGTGACGTCCAGCCGCGGAGCGCCCGAATGGACCCCGGCTTCCGCCGGGGTGACGTGCAGCCGCGGAGCGCCCGAATGGACCCCGGCTTCCGCCGGGGTGACGTGCAACCGCCCCAGCTTTCGCCGGGGTGACGGACTGTCTCTCTCCATCCGCGCCATCCTCACTGCAGCTGGCAGATGTCGAGGACGTTCATGTCGGTATAATCCTGATTTTCGCCCGCCATCGCCCAGATGAACGCATAAGCCTTGGTCCCGGCGCCCATGTGGATCGACCAGGGCGGCGAGATCACCGCCTCGTCGTTGGCGAGGACGATGTGCCGCATCGCCTCGCCCTCGCCCATATAATGGAAGACCCGGTCGTTTTCGCCGTCCAGCTCGAAGTAGAAATAGATTTCGCTGCGGCGCTCGTGGATGTGCGGCGGCATCGTGTTCCAGACGCTGCCGGGCTTGAGCACGGTAAGGCCCATGACGAGCTGGGCGCTGTCGCAGACGCCCGGGATGACGAGCTGGTAGATGGTGCGCTGGTTCGATTCCTCGAGGCTGCCGCGCTCGAGCGCATTGGCCTCGGCGATTTCGAGCTTGCGGGTCCGGAAGGCTTTGTGGGCCGGGCAGGAGGCGAGATAGAATTTCGCGCCGGCGCCGGAGAAGGCGACGTCGGCGGCGCCCATCGTGACGTAGAGGCAATCCTTGTTGCCGAGCTCGAATGCCTCGCCGTCGACGGTGACGGTGCCGGCGGCGCGGCCGACATTGACGACGGCGAGCTCGCGCCGCTCGAGGAATGGATGGCCGGCCGCGGACGCGGGCTCGGTCTGGGCCGGAAGCGCGACCGGAGCCGCCCCGACCAGGACTCCGCCGATCACGAAGCGGTCGGCATGGGTGTAGTTGAGGACGCACTCGCCCTCGCGGAACAGGTCCTGGATCAGATAGCGGTCGCGCAGCTCCTCGTTGGAGACGCACTCCATCATGTCGGGGTGGGTGGCGTAATAGGTACGTTCGAACATCAGGGTCTCCGAATTATCTTCGTCATTCCAGCGAAAGCTGGAATCCAGGCTGACTCCGCATGGACCCCAGCCTTCGCTGGGGTGACGGGGGAAAAAGGGATCACGCGGCCATCGTCCGAGGTGCGTCGAGGCGGTAAGCGCGTTTGACGAGGCCGTAGGTCAGTTCCTGCGCAAGCTCGGCGGCTTCCCAGTCCTGGAGCCGCCCCTCCGCCACCAGCCGCGCGAGGAAGGCGCAGTCGACCCGGCGGGCCACGTCGTGGCGGGCCGGAATGGAGAGGAAGGCGCGGGTGTCGTCGTTGAAGCCGACGCTGTTGTAGAAGCCCGCCGTCTCCGTCGTCATCTCGCGGAAGCGGCGCATGCCTTCGGGCGAATCGTGGAACCACCAGGCGGGCCCCAGCTTGAGGCAGGGATAATGGCCGGCCAGCGGCGCCAGCTCGCGGGCATAGGCGCTTTCGTCGAGCGTGAAGAGGATGATCGAAAGGTCCGGCTCATTGCCGAAGCGGTCGAGCAGCGGCTTCAGAGCGCTCACATAATCGGTGCGGGTCGGGATGTCGGCGCCCTTGTCGCGGCCATACTCGCCGTGGAGCCGGCGATTGTGGTTGCGGAAGGCGCCGGGATGGATCTGCATCACCATGCCGTCCTCGAGGCTCATCGCCGCCATTTCGGTCAGCATCTGGGCGCGGAACAGCTCGGCATCCTGGCGGGACCAGGAATCGCCGACGATTCGGGCGAACAAAGCTTCCTTCTCGCGGTCGTCGAGATCGGCGGTGGCGGCGGTCGGGTGGCCGTGGTCGGTGGCGGTGGCTCCGGCGGCCCGGAAGTCGGCGCGGCGCTTGCGGTGGGCGGCGAGATAACCGGTCCAGCCGTGCACATCCTCGCCGGCAAGCGCGCCGAAGGCGGCGAGGGCGGCCGCGAAATCCTCATGCTCGGGATCGATCACGGCGTCGGGACGGTAGGTTGTGACAACCCGGCCCGGCCAGCCCGACCGGCGGATGGCGGCGTGATGGACGAGGTCCTCGTGCGGTCCCTCCGTGGTCGCCAGAAGCTCGATATCGAAGCGCTCGAACAGGGCGCGGGGGCGGAAAGCGGGCGTGGCCAGCGCCTCGGCGAGGCGATCGAAATAGAGATCGGCCGTCGAGACCTCGAGCGCGACGTCAAGGCCGAACAGCTCGGCGAAGACCTGGTCCAGCCACAGCCGCGAAGGGGTGCCCCGGAAAAGATAGTAATTCGAGGCGAAGAGCCGCCATGCCTCGCGCGGGTCGGTGGAGGAAGAGCCGGCTCGGCCGCCGACTCCGAGCGAGTCGAGCGGCACCCCCTGGCTGTAGAGCATCCGGTAGAGATAATGGTCCGGCGCCAGGAGCAGCTCGGTCGGGTTCGACCAGGCGGCGTTGCCGGCGAACCAGGCGGGATCGGTGTGGCCGTGAGGGCTGACGATCGGCAGCGTCGCGACTTCGCCATAGAGAGCGCGGGCGATCGAGCGGGTGCTCGGATCGGCCGGGAACAGCCTGTCCGGGTCGAGCTTCAGCGGCCTTGGCATAAGCTTCCTAACGCTTGGCTGCGCGCCGGTCTCCGCCGGCCGCGCAATTCAGGCGGTAACCGGTGTCATGCGAGATTGCAAGGGTCGCCGGGCCGTGCCCGACTCATTGTCGCGGCGGCCCCGCGACGGACGCGCGTCTCACCAGCCGCGAGAGGAAGAGCGAGGGCTCGCTCGCTTCGTCGTCGGCGCCCGGGTGGGCGAGAAGCTTGAGCGCCGCGGCGCGGGCCATCGAGACGATCGGCCAGCGCACGGTGGTGAGCGGCGGCCAGATATGGCCGGCGATGGGAGTGTCGTCGAAGCCGAGGACGGAAAGATCGTCGGGCACCGACAGGCCGCGCTCGCGGGCGGCGTGGACGACCCCGGCCGCCATCTCGTCGTTGCTGGCGAAGATGGCGGTGGGGCGGGGCGAAAGGTCGAGCAATTTCTCGGCGGCCGCGATGCCCGATTCGAAGGTGTAATTGCCCTCGGCGATCAGGCTGCGCGGCAATTTGATGCTGGCGGCCGTCAGAGCGTCCTCGAAGCCGAGGCGGCGCTCGGCGGCGGAGCGGAAGCCGTGGGGACCGGCGATGAGGCCGATCATCCGGTGGCCCTGGGTGATCAGATACTGGACGGCGTCCGCGACGGCCTCGCGGTCGTTCGAGGCGACCATATGGTCGGGATCGTCGAGCTCGGCCGAGCCCATCCGGCAGTAACGGCAGCCGAGCTCGTCGCACAGCCGCGCGATCGCGTCATTCTCGGAAAGCGGCGGGAGGATGACGACTCCGTAGGGGCGCTGGCGCTCGAGGAAATGACGGACGTCGTCCACCAGCGTCGACGAGCCCCGGTCGACCGGCCGGACGACCATGGCATAATCACTGCCCTGGAGCGCCTCGAGTATGCCCTGCTGGACGTTGAGCACCATCTGAGCGTTGGGATTGTCGTGGATGAGCCCGATCAGGAAGTTGGTCCTCAAGGCCAGCGCGCGCGCCTGCGGGTTGGGCACGTAGCCGAGGTCGCGGATCACGCCGAGCACTCGGTCGCGGGTCTCGTCGTTGAGCAGAGGCGAGCGGTTGATCACCCGGCTGACCGTCTTCTTGGATACGCCCGAAAGCCGGGCGACGTCGTTGATCGTCGGCTTGCCGGTGCGCCGATTGCCCGGTCCCGGCACCTGCTCGCCATTGCTGCTCAAACCTGCCTCCTCGACCACGCTCATAATAAGCGAGCGCGGCGAATGCTATGGCGCGCGCCCTTGCCCGTCGAAGCCGCGGCCGCTATGTGACACCGGTTACCAGATGATGCAAGCCGAACCCCAAGAAGCCGCCGCGCAAAGCCGGCCGGCGCTTCAGCTCGATCCGCGCGACGACGTCGCGGTGGCGCTGGCGACGCTCGCGGCCGGAGCCCGGGTCGAGGTCGACGGTCGTAGCCTGGAGGTTCGCGGGGAGGTGCCGAGCGGCCACAAGCTGGCCTTGCGGGACATGGCCGCGGGCGAGACGGTGCGCAAGTTCGGCTGGCCGATCGGCATCCTCACGGCCAGCGTCCGGGCGGGCGAACATGTCCACAACCATAATCTCTCCACCTTGCTGGGAGGCGTCGAGGGCTATGCCCCCGAGCGGCTGCCGGCCGAGACATTGGAAGCCGGCGAGGCGCCGAGGTTCATGGGCTATCGCCGGGGGGACGGCCGGGTCGGGACCCGCAACGAGATCTGGATCCTGCCGACCGTGGGATGCGTCGGCCGAACCGCCCAGAAGATCGCCGCCGCGTCGAGCGCGAGACATCCGGACAAGGTGGACGGCATCCACGCTTTCGCTCACCCGTTCGGCTGCTCGCAGCTGGGCGAGGACCTCGCCGGGACCCGGTCCATCCTGGCGGCGCTCGCCTGTCATCCCAATGCCGGCGGAGTGCTGATCGTCGGCCTCGGCTGCGAATCGAACCAGCTCGACCGGCTGATCGAGGAGATACCCGAAAGCCTTCGCGGCCGAGTGCGGACCCTGCGCGCTCAGGGAGTCGAGGACGAGCTCGAGGAGGGCCTGGCGCTGGTCGACGCGCTGGTCGCGACGGCGTCGCTGTCGGAGCGGCAGGAATTCGGCTTCGGCGAGCTGGTGCTGGGCCTGAAATGCGGCGGCTCGGACGGCTTTTCCGGCCTCACCGCCAACCCGCTGGTCGGGCGCATGGCGGACCGGGCGATCGTCGCCGGCGGCAGCGCGATCCTCAGCGAAATACCGGAAATATTCGGGGCCGAGCGGCTGCTCATGGCGCGGGCCCGTGACGAGACGGTGTTCGAAGGGATCGTCGGCCTGGTCAACGACTTCAAGCGCTACTTCCTGGCGAGCGGCCAGCCGGTCTCGGAGAATCCGTCGCCCGGCAACATCGCGGGCGGAATCACCACGCTCGAGGAGAAGTCGCTCGGTGCGGTCCAGAAGGCCGGGCGGGCTCCGGTCGAGGACGTGCTTCGCTACGGCGAAAGGGTGAGGCGGCGCGGCCTCGCATTGCTCGAGGCGCCGGGCAACGACGCCGTCTCCTCGACCGCTCTGGCCGCGGCGGGAGCGACGATCATCCTCTTCACCACCGGGCGGGGGACTCCGCTCGGCTTCCCGGTGCCGACGGTGAAGATCGCCTCGAACAGCGAGCTGGCCCGGAGGAAGCGCGGCTGGATCGACTTCGACGCCGGGCGGGTGCTGCAAGGCAGGATCGGCCCGGCCGCCGACTCGCTGGCGCTCAAGATCGCCGCTTTCGCTTCCGGCGAGGAGACCGCGGCCGAGCGCAACGGCGAGCGCGAGATCGCGATCTGGAAGCGCGGCGTCACCTTGTGACGGTCGCCGGCATCGTCCATTTCGGGCCGGGCGCCTTTCACCGCGCCCACCAGGCGGATTATGTCGACCGGCTGCTTCGGGACGATCCGCGCTGGGGGATCGCGGCGGTGTCGCTTCGTTCCGCCGGCACGATCGAGGCGCTCAGGCGCCAGCGGGGCCGCTACACGCTCGCCATCCTCGACTCGGCGACGAGCTTCCGCACCCTCGCGGCCCACAAGCTCTTCTTCGGGCCGGGGGAGGGGGAGGGGGTGCGAGCGCTCCTGGCCGATCCGGCGGTTCGGATCGTCTCCAGCACAGTCACCGAGAAAGGCTATTGCCTCGCCGCCGACGGAACCCTCGATTCGGGCCATCCCGACATCGTCCACGATTTTGCCGATCCGGCGCATCCCGTGAGCCTGGTCGGCTGGCTCGCGCTCGGACTCGCCGACCGCCGGGCCGCGGCGCTGCCGCCGTTCACGCCTTTGTGCTGCGACAATATGGTCTCGAACGGCCGCAAGCTCCGGGCGGCCGTGCTGGCCTTCGCTCGGCGCCTCGATCCGGAGCTTCGCGACTGGATCGCCGGGGAGACGGTCTTTCCGGACACGATGGTCGATTCGATCACCCCCGCGACCGGCGATCGGCTGCGGGACCTGGTGCGCGAGCAGGGCTTCGACGACGAGATCCCGGTCAGCCGCGAGGCCTATTCGGCCTGGGTCGTCGAGGACGTGCTGCCCGAGGGATCGCCGGATCTGGCCGCGGCGGGCGTCGTGCTGGCGGCCGACGTCGGCGCCTGGGAGCGGGCCAAGCTCCGGATCCTGAACGGAGCGCATTCGACTCTCGCCTATCTCGGGCTTCTGATCGGCCACGAGACCGTGGCCGAAGCGATGGGCGACGGAGCGCTGGCCGGTTTCGTCGAACGGCTGGTGCGCGAGGACATCGTCGCGACGCTGGAGCCCTCGGCGCTCGATCTCCAGGCCTATGCCGGCGAGATACTGGAGCGCTTCCGCAACCCCGCCATCGGCCACAAGCTGGCCCAGATCGCCTGGGACGGGTCCCAGAAGCTGCCCTACCGGCTGCTCGACTCGATCGCCGATACGAGGGCGGCGGGGCGGCCGGTGGAGCGGCTGGCCGCGGCGGTGGCGGCGTGGATGCTGTTCATCGAGCGGCAGGCTCGGGCCGGGGCGGAAATCGTCGATCCGCTGGCCGCGCGGCTCGCCGAGATCGGGCGCTGCGACGATCCCATGGGCGGCTTGCTCGCAATCCGCCAGGTGTTTCCGGCGAGCCTGGCGGAGGATGAGGGGGTGCGCGGGGCGATCGCGGCCGCCGCCGCCGCGATGCGGCGCGAGGGTCCTCGAGCGCTTCTGTCCGGTTCTTGAGCCTTGCGTATGACACCGGTTTCCTCTATCGAGCGAAAAGAGATTCCGAGGGGTTTGCGAAGGTGAATGTGCAGGCTGCCGACCCGGCGACGATCGCCGGCCGTTTCCTTGCCGCGCGCCGCGAAGCGGGTGGGCTGGACGGCTATCCTGGCGATTTTCCGGAGACTCTCGAGGCGGCGTACGGGGTGCAGGACGCGGCGATGGCGGCGTGGGACCGGCCGGTGGTCGGCTGGAAGGTGGGCCGAATCAATCCGCCGCTCGCCGAGCGTTTCGGGGCGGACCGGCTCGCCGGACCGATCTTCCTCGCCGAGAAGGGCGGCCCCGAGCCTGAGATGCCGGTCTTCGCCGCGGGCTTCGCCGCCGGCGAGGCCGAGTTTCTGCTTCGCCTCGGCAAGGCGCCGCCGGCGGGGCAGGCTCGCTTCACGCTCGACGAGGCGGGCGACCTCATCGACGCGGTCCATGTCGGAATCGAAGTGGCGAGCTCGCCGCTCAAGGCGATCAACGTCATCGGGCCGATCGCGGTCGTCTCCGACTTCGGCAACAATAACGGCCTGGTGATCGGCCCCGAAGTGCCGGACTGGCGCTCGAGCGGATTCGAGGAATGGCCGGTGACGACCCGAATCGACGGCCGCGAGGTCGGCTCGGGTCGAGCCTCCGCCTTTCCCGACGGGGCGATCGGAGCGGCGCGTTTCCTGTTCGAGCTGATGGCGGCGCGGGGAATCGCGCTCACGCCCGGCCAGTGGATTTCGTCCGGCGCGGTGAGCGGAGTTCACGACGCGGCGCCGGGGCAGCGGGTCGAGGCGGATTTCGGCGGGCGGTTCACCATCGCCTGCCGGTTGAGGGCGGCGCGTCCGGAAGCGTAACCGCGCTTCCGAAACGCTCGAGTTTCACCTGGCGGACACCGGCCCGAAGAGGCCGGGCCGCCGCTCCCGCGGGAGCGATGGAAGGATGATCGATGGCGACTGACTATAGCGAAGCCGCGCGGGTTCCCGAGACCGGGGTGGGACGGGTGCGCTGGGTGATCGTCGGGCTGCTCTTCGCGGCGACGGCGATCAACTATGTCGACCGGCAGATGATCGGCCTCCTCAAGCCGACGCTTCAGACCGAGTTCGGGTGGAACGAGACCACCTATGCCGACATCGTCTTCTATTTCCAGCTCGCCTACGCGATCGGCTACATCGTCTTCGGCAACATCGTCGACCGGGTCGGCGCCCGCATCGGCTATGCCGCCGCCTTCGTGATCTGGACCGGCGCCCACATGCTCCACGCCGTCGCCCATTCGGTGTTCGGCTTCGCGGCGGTTCGATTCATGCTCGGCGTCGGCGAGAGCGGCAACTTCCCGGCCGGGCTCAAGGCGGTCACCGAGTGGTTCCCCAAGAAGGAGCGCGCGCTCGCCACCGGCATCTTCAACGCCGGCGCCAATGTCGGAGCGATCATCACCCCGCTCATCGTCCCCGCTTTGACCCTGGCTTACGGCTGGCGAATGGCCTTCGTCATCACCGGAGCGGTCAGCCTGGTCTGGCTGGTCGCCTGGATCGGCCTCTACCGCCGACCGCGCGAATCCAGGCAGCTCAGACCCGCCGAGCTCGCCTATATCGAGAGCGACCCCGCCGACCCTGCCGCCAGGGTGCCATGGGCCCGCCTGCTCGGCCGTCGCGAGACCTGGGCGTTCGCGACCGGCAAGTTCCTCACCGATCCCGTGTGGTGGATGTTCCTCTTCTGGCTGCCCGACTTCCTTGTGAAGCGCCACGGTCTCGATTTGAAGACCTTCGGCCCGCCGCTCGTCGTCATCTACGTCGTCTCGGATCTCGGCTCGATCGTCGGCGGCTGGTTCTCGTCGCGGCTCATCCATCGCGGCTGGCCGATCAACCGCGCCCGCAAGACGACGATGCTGATCTGCGCTGTGGCGGTGACTCCGATCTTCTTCGCCCAATATGTCGACAGCCTGTGGGTGGCGGTCGCGATCATCAGCCTCGCCACCGCGGCCCACCAGGCGTGGTCGGCCAACCTCTACACTCTGCCCTCGGACATGTTCCCGAGGAAGGCGGTCGGCTCGGTGATCGGAATCGGCGGCACCGCCGGAGCGATCGGCGGGATGATCTTCTCGCTCTACATCGGCCAGGTGCTCGAGCGGCTGGGCACCTACAGCCTGATCTTCTACGTGGCGGGCTCGGTCTACCTGCTCGCGCTGCTGATCATCCACCTGCTCAGCCCGCGGCTGGAGGAGGCGCGAGTGGCGGACGTTGCCTGAAGCGTGGGCTCACCGTCATTGCGAGCGGAGCGAAGCAATCCAGTGGCGCCGGCGTCCGAAGCTGGATTGCTTCGTCGCTTCGCTCCTCGCAATGACGGCTGAGCCATGCCGACCGACCTCCATTTCTACCTCTTCGCCATTCCGGCGGTGCTTCTGATCGGGCTGGCGAAGGGCGGCTTCACCGGCCTCGGCGCTCTGGGAATGCCGCTGATGGCGCTGGGAATGGACGATCCGGTCAAGGCGGCCGCCATCCTGCTTCCGATCCTGATCGCCCAGGACGTGGTCGGGGTCGCCGCCTTCAGGAAGAGCTGGGACGGAGGCGTGCTGGCGGCGATGCTGCCCGGCGCCGTCGTCGGAATCGGCCTCGGCTGGCTGCTCGCGGCGCGGATATCCTCGGATGCGGTAATGGCGGTGCTCGGCGCCATCTCGATCCTGTTCGGAGTCTACCGGCTGGTCGCGGAAAGGGGAGGGCGGATCGCGGCCTCCTCGACCTCGCCGGCCTGGGTCGGCAGCCTGTTCGGGGTCGCGGCGGGCTTCACCAGCCAGATCGCCCATGCCGGTGGGCCGCCCTTCCAGATGTGGGTGATGCCGAGGCGGCTCGAGCGCGACGTCTTCGTCGGCACCTCCGCGATCTTCTTCGCGGTCGTCAACTGGATCAAGGTGCCGGCCTATGTCGCGCTCGGCCAGTTCACCCGCGACAATGCCCTCGCCGCCGCCATGCTCCTGCCGGTCGCGGTGCTCGCCAGCCTCGCCGGCGTAAAGCTGGTCCGCAAGGTCTCGATGGAGCGCTTCTACGTCCTCGTCTACGCGCTGATGATCGTCGCCGGCGGCAAGCTGCTGCTCGACGGGCTGGGCGTGGGCTGAGCGTCCCTTTGCTGCCTGATCCGGCTTAGTCCCTTCGTGACTCGGAGCTTGAGCAGCCAGAACAGCGTCGTCGCGAGCACCGCCAGCGGCGGGACGTAGAGCCAGGGGGATCCCTGCACGAACTCCGGCATCACCCGCTGCTGGCCGAGGAAGAACGAGCCCACGGCGACGAACAGGGCCGTGGACATGCGCCACAGGTGCCTCGCCAGGCGGGGTGTCCCGCCGATGCCGCGATTGAGGATGACCTTGAGATCGAACGCGGCCGCAAGCGCGATGATGCCCCCGAGCGCGTAATAGCCCGTGGGGTCGTCCCGCCCCGTCCCGACCAGGACGATCGCCGCGGCGAGGAACGAGGCGAAGACGAAGGCCGCGACCTCGGCCCGGCCGACGGTGCCGGGCTTCCGTCGCACCGTCAGCCAGCTCGTGATCACCAGATAGCAGGTGAAGAAGCCGGCGGCGGAATCGAACAGCTTGGGATTGCCCTGCTCGGTGCGGAGGAACGGGGCGACGAATCCCCCGATCCCGGCCATCAGCAGCATGGCGGCGAAGAAGATATTACCAGCCAGGAGGTGGGCCCGCCGGCCCTTGCGGACCGCCAGCGCGACCGTGCCGGCGACGATCGCGACGCTGCCGCCGGCTATGTGAAGGAAGAGAATCGTCGCTGCGCCGGCCTGAATCCACCAGGCGGTCTCCGCGCCGACCTGAAGCGTGTTCACAGGCTCCCCCGGGCGATGGGCATGCGCAGGGTCAGCCTGCCGACGATCTTCGCGAAGCGAAGGCGGACCAGCCAGAAGGCCATGACCGCGAACGGCGCGAACGCGAGGACGAACAGCGCCGGCGATCCGCGCACGGCCCGGGGCAGGACGTCCTGCTGGCCGAGGAAGAAGGAGCCGGTCGCAATGAAGAAGGCGAAGCACATCCGCCACAGGTGGCGCGAGATACGCTGGGCGGCGGTGAGCTTCGCGCGCAGGATCGCGTTGCGGTCGAGCAGGCCGGCGAGCAGGCACAATCCGCCGAGGGAAAATACCGGGCCGCGGCCCGCGGGGGTGGTGGCGCCGGTGAAACCGCCCCAGACCATGAGCGCGGCCAAGCCGAGCGCGGCCATGCAGGCGGCGATCTCGAACCTGCCGGTCGTCCCGTCGCGCCGCCGCGCGGCGACCCAGGAGGTCGCGACGAAATAGCAGCCGTAGTTGCCGTCGACCGGCGAGCCGGGGTGCGGGCGCCGGAACGGCTCGAGGATGGCCGCGCTCGTGCCGAGCACCAGCATGGCGGCGAAGAACCAGGTGCCGGCGCGGGCGTGGAGGACGCCGCCCTTGCGCGCCGTTACGGCAGCCGTCCCCGCGAGTATCGCGAGGATGCCGCTGCCGATGTGCGTCGCCAGCATGGCCGAATGCCAGCTCATCGGCTCGCTCCCTGCGCCCGCTCCGGTACCTCGCCCTGGCCGCCGTCCGCCGCTTCGTCCGGGGCGAAGCCCAATATGTCGCCGGGCTGGCAGGAGAGGGCTTCGCAGATCGCGTTGAGCG
>JAXDPB010000054.1:0-37405 GCA_034668585.1 Sphingomonadales bacterium
CCGGTCAGGTTCTCGGCCATCAGGTTGACGTTGTCGGTCAGATCCTTCCAGGTGCCGGCGACGCCTTCCACCCGCGCCTGGCCGCCCAATTTGCCCTCGGTGCCGACCTCGCGGGCGACTCGGGTCACCTCCGACGCGAACGAATTGAGCTGGTCGACCATGACGTTGATCGTGTTCTTCAGCTCGAGGATCTCGCCCTTCACCTCGACGGTGATCTTCTTCGACAAGTCGCCCGAGGCGACGGCGGTGGTCACCTCGGCGATGTTGCGGACCTGGCCGGTCAGGTTGGTCGCCATGGCGTTGACGTTGTCGGTAAGGTCCTTCCAGGTGCCGGCGACGCCCTTCACGTTGGCCTGGCCGCCCAGCTTGCCCTCGGTTCCGACCTCGCGCGCCACGCGAGTCACCTCCGAGGCGAACGACGCGAGCTGCTCGACCATGGTATTGACGATCTTGCCGATGCGGAGGAACTCGCCACGCAGCGGCCGGCCGTCGATCTCGACCGTCATCGACTGCGAAAGGTCGCCCTTGGCGACCGCGCCGATGACTCGCGCGACCTCGGCGGTCGGCTGGACCATGTCCTCGATCAGCTCGTTGACCGAGCGGATGGCGGATTCCCAGCCCCCCGTCGCGGCTTTGACCCGGCC
This sequence comes from Sphingomonadales bacterium, assembly GCA_034668585.1. Taxonomy (GTDB): domain Bacteria; phylum Pseudomonadota; class Alphaproteobacteria; order Sphingomonadales; family Sphingomonadaceae; genus Allosphingosinicella. Next base: position 645 of record JAXDPB010000054.1, read on the forward strand.
GCGCTGGCTGATCTTGCCTTCCTTGCCGACCACCTGGGAGAGGCGCTCGAGCTCGTCGGTCATCTGCTCGTTGAGCGAGACGGTCTCGTTGAACAGGCGGGCGATCTCGCCGTCCTCGCCGGGAAGGTCTTCGGAGAGGCGGACGGTGAAGTCGCCGCGCCGGAAGCTGCGCAGGGCGCTGAGCAACTGGCGGCGATCGATGAAATCGCGCGGGGCCTGTACGTTCAACTCACCACTCCTTCGTGCGTCTTCCCCCGCCCGAAACCCAGTGTCAGGCCCCCGCCCGTGCCCGCAACATAGCCGAAGGATGAAAAAATCCACCCCAGAAATTTGCAAAGCGTGCGATTAACCAGCCGCTGCCTTGCTTCGGGCTCTCATCCCGATAGAAGGCGCCCGGGGCGGGGGAGGTGAGACGCGCGATTTTCAGCGGCGACGAGGGATCGATCCTGAGCAATGCCATCCGATCAGGACGTCTCGAGCTTCATCAAGGCCACCTTCCGATCGGTCTGGGCCCTGGAATTGCTGTGTTTTCTAAGGCAGGAGGGCGGGCGGAGCCTTCCTCACCAGGAAATGGTGGCGGGGCTGAGGGGAAGCGATCTGGTGGTCACGCAAAGCGTCGATTCGCTGACGGCCGCCGGGCTCGTGGTCGCCGAGAGCGACGGTTCGGCCCGCTACAACCCGGCCTCGGACGAGCTCGACCGGCTCGTCGAGCGCGCGGCCGCGCTCTACGCGAGGAGCCCCGACGCGGTCCGGCGAACCATCGTCGCCGCCGCCAATCCGGCCATCTCCGCTTTCGCCGACGCGTTCCGGCTGCGGAAGGATTGAGGCGATGACCCCCTGGTTCCCCGCCGCGGTCTATCTGCTTTGCTTCCTCACCAGCGCCGCCTGCGCGGTGCTGCTCGCCCGAAGCTACCGGCGCAACGGCGCCCGGCTGCTGCTCTGGAGCGGGCTCTGCTTCTTCTTCCTGGCGCTCAACAATCTGGTGGTCATCGTCGACCTGCTGCTTCTGGCCGACGTCGACTTCAGGCTGGCCCGATACCTGCTCTCGCTCGCCGCCGTGGGCGTGCTGCTGTTCGGGTTCATCTGGGACCAGGAGGACTGACGTGCAGACCCTGTTCGACTTCCTCTCCGGGGCGATCGCGACCGGCTTCGTCATCGCCGGCCTGTATTTCCTTCGCGCCTGGCGGCGCACTCGTGAATCGCTGTTCCTCGCCTTCGCACTGGCCTTCTGGCTGCTCGGAATCGCCCAGGCGCTGCTCACCTTCACGGCCATACCCGTCGAGGAACGCAGCTGGCTCTTCCTCATTCGCCTCGCCGCCTTCTCGCTCATCCTCGTGTCGATCTGGAACAAGAATCGACGCGGCTAATCTGTCTTGCGTCCGGGCGGCCACACTCTCCAATAAATCCTACAAATGGCTTGTCAGCTTCCGCCGCTTGAATGTAGGGGTCGGCCGGAGAAGCCCGCGAAAGGGCTCATACAGCCGGGGAGGCTTTGTCATGCGCCTGAAGACACTCGTCCTGTGCTCGTCGTCCGCCGCCATCTTCGCCTTCGCCGGAACGCCCGCGCTGGCTCAGGGCGACCCGGCGACGCCTCCGGATACGACCGTCCAGGGGCAGGAATCGCCCGCGGATCCCGACGCGGGTTCGCCCCAGACCGACGACGCGGTGGCAACGGCGACCGCCGAAGGCGAGAATGAAATCGTCGTCACGGGTCTTCGTCGAAGCCTCCAGTCGGCACGGAATATCAAGCGCAACTCCGAGCAGATCGTCGACGCGATCGTCGCCGAGGATATCGGCAAGCTGCCGGACCTCACCGCTTCGGCCGCGGTAGCGCGCATTCCGGGCGTCCAGGTGAACCGTGCCGCGGGCGAGGCGGCCCAGGTTCAGATCCGCGGCCTGCCGGACCTCAGCACGACCTATAACAGCCGCGAGATCTTCACGGCCAACGACCGCTTCGTGGCGATCCAGGACTTTCCCGCCGGCAGCGTCGCCGCCCTTGAAGTCTTCAAGTCGAGCACTGCGAACCTGATCGAGGGCGGCCTCGGCGGGCAGGTCAACGTCCGGTCGCGCCGGCCTTTCGATTTCACCGGCTTCGAGCTGTCCGGCTCCGCCAATGCGGTGAAGTTCGAGCAGTCGGGCGACTGGGAATGGAACGGCAACCTGCTCGTCAGCAACCGCTGGGACGTGGGCGACGGCGGCGAGATCGGAATTCTCGTCAACGCGGCGATGACCAATACAGATTTCCTCGATTCCACGCGCGAGAACGATCTTTTCGTGTCGCCGCGCCCGGCCGTCGGGGGACGCCCGGCCTTTATCGCTCCCAACGGGAGCGGCTTGTTCTATGGCCAGGGCAATCGCTGGCGGCCGTCCGCCAACGCGGCGATCCAGTACAAGCCCAACGGCGACCTGCAATTTTACATCGACGGCCTGTTCCAGGGCTATCGCGGCGACGATTCGAACTTCTGGATGTTCGTCCCCCTGTTCGACAACTCGACCCTGACGAACGTGGAGTTCGACGCGAACGGCCTGCCGATCAGCGCTCGGGTCAACAGTCCGAACGCGCCCGACGGCTTTCAGGAGTTCCGCCGGACCCGGACCAATACCTTTCAGGTCGGCGGCGGATTCATCTATGACCTGACCAGCAGCCTCCGGCTCAGCGGCGATGTTGCGTGGACGGACTCGGTGTTCAAGGAACACCAGATCAACGTCGATTATGCCCTTACCAGCTCGCCCTTGCGCGACGTGTTTTTCAATCATCCCGACGGGCCTGGCGGAGGCTCCTTCGACTTCATCGACTTCGATACGACCAATCCCGCCAATTACGTCTATCGCGGGCTTTTCCAGCGCCGGTTCAAGACCAGCGGCGACGACATGCAATATCGGGTCGATCTCGAATGGGAGACCGGGTTCAAGAACCTGCCCCGGCTGCAGTTCGGAGTGCGGCACAACAACCGCAACGCGTCCCGCGAGGAAGGGACTCTCTACCGCAGCACCGATGGCGTCATCCGGCCGCCCATCACGAACCTGCCGATCGGCGTGGGCAAGGTGGGATGCGGTTTCGCCTACGACAATTACCAGCCGGAGCGCTGCTTCGTCGGAGTCTCGTTTGACGACGTCTTCGGCAATGTCGCTCAGCTGCGCGACTTTGCCGATACGGTGAATCCGAATGGCGGGCCCCTGGGCGACGTCGGGATCGATCCGTTGTCCATCTACGACGCCAATGAGAAGACCTACGGCGCCTACGGCCAGGTGAAATTCGAATTCGGCACGTCGATTCCGATCGACGGCGCCATCGGCGTTCGGATGGTTCGGACCGTCGACCATCTCGATTCCAACCAGCGGGACGCCGTGACCGGGCTGATCTCGCCGATCACTCGCACCAATCGCTACACGGACATCTTGCCCAATGCGAGCGTGCGGGTTCAGTTCATGCCGGAGTTGCAGGCCCGTCTCGCCTATACCGAGACTCGGACCCGGCCCAATTTCAACGACCTCACCCCGTCGATCACGGTGTTCGCGCCCAGCGGCGCCTGCACGACGCTGGGGCTGAACGATCCGAACTGTTTCCAGGAAGCGTCGGGCGGCAACCCCGACCTGCGCCCGATTCAGAGCCGGAACTACGACGCGACCCTCGAATATTATTTCGCACGGCAGGGGTCGCTGTCGCTGGCGCTGTTCAGGCGCGACGTCCACGGCTTCATCTTCCGATCGCGCCAGACGGTGCCCTTCGACAACCCGATCGGCGAGATCAGGCTCGACGCCCCGTTCAACTCCGGCAAGGGAAAGATCGAAGGGGCCGAAGTGGCCTTCACGACATTCTTCGATTACGACTGGCTGCCCGGGTTCGCTCGCGGCTTCGGCATCCAGGCCAATTATACGTATATCAACGCGTCGACCGAGCTCGCCGCGCAATATCGGGACAACCAGCTTCCCGGTCAGCAGGATTTCCCGAACGTCTCCAAGCACGCCTACAATTTGATCGCCATGTACGAGCGCCACAATATCACCGGGCGGCTCGCCTATAATTGGCGGTCCAACTTCGTGGTCGATTATCGGGACATCCAGGGCCTCCAGGCTCCGTTGAGACAGGACAGCCTCGGACAGCTGGACTTCTCGATGTCCTACACCCCGATCGAGAATGTGACGATCGCTTTCGACGCGCTGAACATATTGGCGGGCAAGGAGCCGATCCGGACCTATCGCGAGTTCGCCGGCGGGAACGGAGCGACTTTCCCGTGGGGAAGGAAGTATCTCGAGCGAGTCTTCTCGATCGGCGTCCGTTTCCGCTACTGAGGCGGCGGCGCGCTCTACTTCCAGGGGCGGTCCCTCGGGGCCGCCCTTAGTCGTTCTTCGCAGGCTTCCTGATCCCCGCCATGCGGTCGGCCGCCGGAGCGATGGGCGGCAGAATGCCGGCAGGCCGGTCGAGATAGAAATAGGCCACGGCGGCGACGTCGTCGCTGCGATAATAATTGGTGTGGCCGTCGGGCAGCGACGGATCGGACAGCGGCACCCGCGGGCCCTTGACCAGAAGCTGCTGGAAATTGTCGCGGGAGCCCGGGTCGATCGTCACCGGGATCAGTGGAACCCCCTTCCTCTGAAGGCCGAGCACGATGGCTCTCCGGGCGCCTCCGATCATTTGCAGGCTGACCTCTAGGTCCCGGCTGAAGAAGATCGGGTCGGGCACATGGAAGCGGTAGAAGGTCCAGCGGCCGTCGCCGTCCCAGGTGGCGATCGGAGCGCCCTGGTAGCGGCTGACAAAGGCGCCCTGGCCCCAGGCGGTTCCGATATAAGGATGCGCGGCAATATCCGGAAGTCGCGGCCCAGCGCGGTCGTCCGGTCCCGGCTCCGCCAGGCGTGAAAATAGAGCGCGTCCTTCGGCTGGCGTCGCAACGCGCGATAATCGACATCGTAGAAGATGAGATTGACGGGCTTGCCGGATTCGTTGGCGACGACGATCCGTGCGCCCTTGCGGAACGGCATCGGCAAATAGGAGACGAAGGAGCGGCCTTCAGGGCTGGCGAGCAGGGCGGTTTCCATCGGCACCATCTCGCCGGCCGTGGAGAAAGAAATCACCGAGCGGAACCGACACCGCCGGGGTGACGGCGCCGTCCCAGAACATGTCCAGCCGCAACCCGCGCAAGGCCTCGGGAGAGCGATCCTCGATCGTCATCCAGATCCGGTCGATCGTTCCGGCGCCCCTGATGTCGGCGAGCACCTGCGCACCGCCGGCAGGGATGGTCTCGAAGGCATGGCCCTTGGCACCGCGATTCTCGAGGCCGCCGGTCCCCCTGGCTCCAATCGGATTTTCCGGACTGACCCAGCGCGGCTCCTCGCCGGCGCGGTAGCGGTAGAGCTCTTCCTGCGCCGGAGCGGCCGATGCCGAGGCGATCAGGATCACGGCCAGGAAGGCGCGAAAGCTCACGAACCTTTCACTTGCCCGCGTCGCGCAGACTCATGCCGATCTGCGGCTTGCCGTCCTTCCAGAACAAAGGCGCGACGTAGAGGTAGCGCTTGTCGTCGGCCTGGCGGCAGGCGCGGGTCGCCGCCCAGGCGTGGAAGGCGATGAAGTGGCGGCCGGCGGCCTCGAAGATGCTGGTATGCCCCGGCCCGCTGAGGCAGCCGGCCTCCTTGTCGTTGAAGCTGTGCAGGATCGGGTTCTCCGGAGCGTCCTTGCAGGGTCCAAGCGGACCCGCGCAGGTGGCGTAGCCGGTCGCGTAGCGGGAGAGCCTTTCCTTCGGGTCCCAGCCGTAAAAGGCCGCGGAGAAGAACAGCCGGTGCCCCGCCGGCGATCTCACCATCGTCGGCGCCTCGACCAGCTTCCATTCCCATGCCTTGTCGTCCTCGACGAGCGCGACCGGCGCTCCGACGACCGAGAGGCCGTCCTCGGCCAGCCGCTGTCCCCAGATCACCGTCTTCTTGCCGACCCGGTTCCCGTCGCTCTTGTAATAGAGGTAGAGCTTGCCGTCCGAATCGCGGAACGGGTTCGCGTCGATCGTGCCGCCGAGGTCGAACTGGCAGACGAGCGGCTCCGTCGAGCTGTCCCGGAACGGGCCGCGGGGATTGTCGGCGACTGCGACTCCGAGGCACTCGACGGGGCGCTTGCCGTGAGCGGCCGTGTAATAGAGCAGCCATTTGTCGCCGACCTTCATCACCTCGGGCGCCCAGGTGAAGCCTTCCTTCACCCAGGGGGCGAGCACGGGCATGCCGTCGCGCCGCTTGCCCGAAGGATCGGCCACCCAGGACCAGTGGACGAGATCGCGCGAGGTCAGCATCGGCAGGTTGATGCCGGCGTTGGTCGAGTAGGCGATGAACTCGCCCCGATGCTCGACGATCTGGGGATCGGGGAAATTGTCGCGGAACACCGGAACGAAGGACGGCTCGGCCGCCGCGGCGACGGCGGCAAACCCGAGCAGCAAGCCGGCGATCTTCCGGCCGAGGGACGAAATCATCGGCATCAGCCCGCATCCTCCGCTTCGGCGATCAGCCCCATCACGTCGGCGACGATCGCGTACATGGACCGGCGAGCCGCGGCCGGATCACGGGCCTCGATGGCGGCGAGCACCGAATGATGGGCGGGAAGGCTGGCGGTGCGGCCCTTGAACCGGTTGGTGAAGCGGATCGAGGTTCGAAGCGCCGTGGCGACCAGGTCGCGAAACTGACGGTAGAAGGGGTTTCCGCACGCTTCGAGGACGGCGATGTGGAAGGCGATGTCGGATTCCAGCGCGTCGTCCTCGCCGGTCTCGGCGGCCTCCATCCGCGCATAGCCGGCGGCGATGGCGGCGACGGCGCCGTCGCTCCCCTCCCGGGCGGCGAGAGCGGCGGCCTCGGGCTCGATCGCGATTCGAAGCTCGCTGAACTGGCGCAGCAGCTCCAGCGAGAATTTGCGCTCGAGCAGCCAGCGCAGGACGTCCGTGTCGAACAGGTTCCACGAGGAGGAAGGCTGGACGGTCGTGCCCTTGCGCGGCCGCGCCGTGAGCAGACCCTTGGCGGTCAGCATCTTCACCGCCTCGCGCGTGACCGAGCGGCTCACATTGTGCCCGGCCGCAAGCTCCGCCTCGGTGGGGAAGCGTTCATGCTCGTAGGCGCCGGTGACGATTGCCCGGCCGAGCGAGTCCAACAACCCGAAGGTGAGGTTGCGGCCGGCCATTTCGGCGCGTCCGCCCAGCTCCTCCTCGGCCGCCATTCTCTCCCAACTCCCGCTACGCCTCGTTATTGTCCTATAATTACTTCGACGGGGGAGCAATGACCTCGCTCCAGACGAACGGCTCGACCGTCTCCCGCCGGCCGACCAGGAAGGTGTCGGCGACGATTCGCAGCGGCTCGCGATCGACTTCGCTCTCGCGGGCTTCGACGAGATCGGCGAAGCGGGCATAAAGGGAGGGATATTCGCCCGGTCCCTCCACGGCCCGAGGCTCGCCGTTCAAAGCCATTCGAGCGCCGCCGTCGAGCAGCTCGACCGTCAGGCCGTCTTCGGTCCGGACCCGGATCGTCCAGCGCTCGCCGTCGGTGCGGCGCCAGTCGAGATCGGCGGTGAAGCCTTCGCGATCGAAGGCGATCCGGGCGGCGATGGGCGTCTGCCGGTTTTGCGGGAAGGACAAAGACGCTTCCCGGACGAACAGGCGGGTGGGCAGGATCCGGGTCGCGATCGACAAGGCGTTGATGCCGGGATCGAAGACTCCGAAGCCGCCCGGCGCCCAGATCCATTCCTGGCCGGGATGCCATTTGCGGACGTCCTCGTGCCACTCGATGTCGAGCGACGCGACTCTCTTTCCGGCCAGAGCGGCTCTGGCCGCGGGCACCGCCGCCGAATGCTGGGAATGCCAGGCGGCGAAGAGGGTGCGCCCCGCCTTCGAGGCGAGTTGCTCCATCTCCTCGATCTCGCCGAGCGTGGCGGCGGGCGGCTTCTCGACCAGCACGTCGAGGCCGGCCGCGAAGGCCTCGGCGGCGAGGGCGAGCCGGACCGTCGGCGGAGTGCAGATCGCGACGGCGTCGATCCGCTCGCCCATCGCCTCCAGCATCGCCTGCTGGCTCGGGAACAGCGGCACGTCCTGGTCCGAGGGCGCCCTCGGGCTGACCACCGCCGCCAGCTCGAAGCGCGGATCGGCCGCGATCGAGGGCACGTGCTGGTCCTTTGCGATCTTGCCGTAACCGATGATGGCGATTCGGATCGGCATGAGGGGCTCCTGGGCTGACCAAAGCGCGCTGATGGGACGGATGCGCGTACGACGCAAAGCGTAAAAGGTGCCATGCGCCCGCCAATCGGATATGGCGTGCGTCGCGGAGGATGCGTGGATGGCCGATCAATCCGTCGCGAGGCTGATCGCGGGCGAGGAGGAGGCCCGCCGCATCTTCGATCTCCAGCATGAAGAGTCGCGAAGGTCGCCGGCGGCGGACGCGCGGCTGCGGCGGGACAGGCTCGGCCGGCTTCGGGCCGTCGTCGCCGGCAACGAGGCCGCCTTCGCTCAGGCGATTTCGGACGATTTCGGAGTCCGCTCGCGCACCGAGACCGAATTGCTCGAAATCGTGCCGACGGTGAGCGCGATCCGCCATGCCCGAAGGAACGTCGAGCGCTGGATGCGGCCGGAGCGGGGATGGGTCGATCCGCTGTTCCAGCCCGCCAGCGCCCAGGTACGGTTCGAGCCGCTCGGGGTCGTCGGCATCATCTCGCCGTGGAACTACCCGCTCCAGCTCGCCCTCTCGCCGCTGGTCGACGCGCTCGCCGCCGGCAATCGGGCAATGGTCAAGCCGTCCGAGCTGACTCCCGCCTTTTCCGAATTGCTCAGGCGCCTGGTCGCCGAGCGGTTCGACGAGGCCGAGGTGGCGGTCGTCACCGGCGGGGTCGAGGTGGGCGAGGCCTTTGCCGGACTGCCCTTCGACCATCTGCTCTTCACCGGCTCGACGGCGGTGGGGCGCAAGGTCTACCAGGCCGCGGCCGCCAATCTGGTGCCGGTGACGCTCGAGCTGGGCGGCAAGTCGCCGGCCTTGGTCTGCCCGGGCTACGATCTGGCCAGGGCGGCTCGAAGCATCGCCTTCGGCAAGTTCGTCAACGCCGGCCAGACCTGCATCGCGCCCGATTACGTGCTCGTGCCGGAGGGGCGGGAGCGCGCCTTCGCCGAGGCGGTGATGGCGCAGGTGCGGCGCTCCTATCCCGCGATCGGCGGCAACGGCGATTATTCGGGAATGATCAGCGAGCGGCACCGCCGCCGCCTGACCGACGCGATCGAGACGGCTCGGCAGGCCGGGGCGACGGTGCTCAGCCATGAGGACGAGGCGGCGAGGGGCGAGGGCAAGATCGGCCCGACCGTCGTGCTCGGCGCGGGGGAGGGGACGCTCCTGCTCACCGAGGAGATATTCGGGCCGGTGCTTCCGGTCCTGCCCTACCGCAGCCTCGACGAGGCGATCGCCTTCATCGCCGCCCGCGACCGGCCGCTGGCGCTCTACTGCTTCGGCGGCAAGGCGGAGCACCGCCGGGTCATGGACGGGGCCATTTCCGGCGGCGTCACCCTGAACGGCACCCTGCTCCACGTCGCCCAGGAGCACCTCCCGTTCGGCGGGGTCGGGGCGAGCGGAATCGGCGCCTATCACGGCCGGGAGGGCTTCCGGCGCTTCAGCCATGCGCGGGCGGTGCACAGGATCGGCTTCGTCAACGTGTTCGAGCGGCTCGGGCCGCCGTGGGGGAAGATGGCGCAGGCGCTGGGCAGGAGGCTGGCGAAGCGCCGCTAGGCCGCATTGCGAGGAGCGCAGCGACGAAGCAATCCAGCTTCGGCGTCCCACGTCATAAAATTGGTGTCAGACACCAATTTCTAAGCGGTGGCCGCCATGGCCTTTCCTCGGATCATGTCGCTGGCTTTCTCGGCGATCATGATGGTCGGCGCGTTGGTGTTGCCCGAGACCAGCCTCGGCATGATCGACGCGTCCACCACCCGGAGGCCCTCGACCCCGTGCACCCGCAGATGGGGATCGACCACCGCCTGCGGTCCATCGCCCATCGCGCAGGTGCCGACCGGGTGGTAGATGGTCGTGCCCCAGGTTCGGGCGTGGTCGAGCAATTGCTCGTCCGTCACCGCCTCAGCCCCCGGCATCAGCTCGCGCTCGATGTAGCGGGCGAGGGCGGGCTGCTCCGCGATCCGGCGGCCCCAGCGCAGGCCGGCGACGATCACCTCCTGGTCGAGGCGATCGGAGAGGTAGTTCGGAACGATCGCCGGATGGGTCGCGGGATCGGGCGATTTGATCCGGATCGTGCCGCGCGATTCCGGGCGCAGCTGGCAGGGCGCGATGGTCAGGCCGGGCTCCTTCTCAAGCTCCATCTTCTGGGCGTTGGCGAGCTTGTCGGGGTCCATCGTCGCGGGGAGGATGTGGAACTGGATGTCGGGACCGGCGAGGTCGGGCCTCGACTTGCAGAAGACCGCGACATGGGCGGCGGAGAGGGTGAGCAGGCCCTTTTTGCCGAACATGTATTTGAGCGTTTCCCTGAGGAAGCGGGTGCCCCGGACCAGCTCGTTGACCGAGACGATGCCCTTCTTCAGCCGGAAGGTCTCGCCGGTGACGAAATGGTCCTGGAGATTCTCGCCGACGCCGGGGAGATCGTGGACGACCTCGATGCCGTGCTCGCGAAGCAAAGCGGCGGGCCCGACGCCTGAAAGCTGGAGCAATTGCGGCGAGTTGATGGCGCCGCCGGCGAGGATCACCTCGGCATCGGCCCGGGCGACCCGGGTAATCCCGTTCTGCACGAACTCGACTCCGACCGCCTTTTTGCCCTCGAACAGCACCCGGCTCGCGAGGGCGCGGGTCTCGACCCGCAAATTGGGCCGGTCCATCACCGGGTGAAGATAGGCGACCGCCGCCGAGCAGCGTTTGCCGTCCTTGATCGTCACCTGGTACCAGCCGACTCCTTCCTGCTCGGCGCCGTTGGGGTCGCGGTGGGGGAGGCCGAGCGCCTCGCACGCCTCGATCACGGCTTCCGAGACTTCGTGGCCGGTGGTGGGATCGGAGACGTTGAGCGGTCCGCCGACCCCGTGGATCTCGCACTCGCCGCGCTCCTGGTGCTGGGAGCGGCGGAAATAGGGGAGGACGTCGTCCCAGGCCCAGCCCTCGCAGCCGAGCTGGCGCCAGCCGTCATAGTCCGCGCGCTGGCCCCGGATGTAGAGCATGGCGTTGATCGACGAGGAGCCGCCGAGCACCTTGCCGCGCGGCCAGACATGGGTTCGGCCGTGGGTGCCCGGGTCGGGCTCGGTCGTGAACAGCCAGTTGACCTTCGGATCCTTGAGGGTCGCCGCATAGCCGACGGGGACGTGGATCATCACGTTGGAAAGGAACTGGGACGGCTGCCTCATCGGCCGGTCGTCGCCGCCGGCCTCCAGCAGGAGCACCCGGGTGCGGCCGTCCTCGCTCAGCCGGTTGGCGAGCACGCAGCCGGCCGAGCCGGCGCCGACGATGATGTAATCACTCTGCAGCGTGTCGGGCATGCGCTTCCTCTTGCCGGGCGGCGGCGCGGCGGACGAAGGCGGCGGTGAGCTCGGGCTGGGTGAAGGGGAGCATGTGGCCGCCTTCGACCAGCTCGATCCGGGCGCCTTCGATCTCGCTCGCGGTGCGCTCGCCATGGAGCTTGTAATCGAGGAGATTGTCGCCCCGCGCGTAGAGGATGCCGACCGGGGCGGTGAGCGTCGGATAGCGTGAGACCATCCCTTCGAGCTCGCCTTCGAGATCGACCAGGTCGGTGGACGAGGCGTAGAAATTGCTCGGCCGCATCGCCAGCAGGCCGCCGCCCTCGATGCCGAAATCCGCCGGCACCGGCTCGGGCGCGAACACCTCCTTCAGCGCTTCCTCGGCCTTCATCATCCCCATCGGGGTGGCGAGGGTCCAGGCGACCGTTTTGCGCAGCGCGGGGGAGCGGATGACGAGCGGCTTGAAGACGGGCGGGACGTCGCCGATGCTCTGGACCTGGGTCAGAGGCGCGACGAGGGCGAGGCCGCCGACCACGTCCGGATGGTTGAGCGCGAGCGACAAGGCCAGCGCGCCGCCGAGCGAATGGCCGACGATCAGCGGCCGGTCGAGCTTCAGGATCCGGATGAACTCGGCGATCGTCTCCGCCTGGACCCGCAGCCGGGCGGAGGTGCCGGAGCCGCGCGGCGAATAGCCGGAGCCGGGGCGGTCGACTCGGATAACCCGATAGTCGCGGGCGAGGTCCTCGACCATCGGCCGGCCGAAATTGCGAAGCTGGCCACCGAGGCCGTGGATCATCACGATCGGCGGTCCGGAGCCCTGCTCGACATAATGGAGGATCTCGCCGTTGACCTCGATCAGATCGCCGTCGCGCGGCACGGCTTTCTCGAGCTTGCGGGCGGTGGCGCCGCTGAAGGCGGCGAGGCCGCCGCCGAGGATGCCGAGGCCCGCCGCCCCGCCGATCAGCAATGGGATCATCTCAAGGCCCTCCCCAGAATCTTCCAATAGGATACCGGCGCCATCCGCTCGACGACAGCCATGAAACGCGCGTCGTTGCCGACGAGCACTCGCGGCCGGCCCTTCTCGACCCCGGCGACGATGATCTCGCCCGCCCGCTCGGGCGGCATGCGCAGGAACTTCTCGAACCTTTGCTTCTGCGCGTCGAGGTCGATGTCGTTGATGCCGCGTGGCGGCCGAGCGTTCCTGGCGATCGACGTGTTGACTCCGCCCGGGTGGACGACGGTGACTCCGATCTTCGCGCCTTCCGCCTCGAGCTCGCGCCGCAGCGATTCGGAGAAGGCGCGAACCGCGAACTTGCTCGCGCAATAAGCGGTTTGGCCAGGCGGGGCGATGATTCCGAAGATGCTGGAGACGTTGACGATCCGCGCCCGGTCGCTGGAGCGCAGCAACGGCAGGAAGGCGCGGGTCATCCTGACCACGCCCCAGAAATTTATCTCCATCAGCCAGTCGAAATCCTCTTCGGCGACCTGCTCGAAGGTGCCGCCGATGGCGACTCCGGCATTGTTGAAGAGGAGGTCGGCGCGGCCGTGCGCGGCGAGGACGGCTTCGGGGAGGGCGGCGACGGCTTCCTTGCTGGCGACGTCGAGCCGGTGGCGGCTGACCTTGACCCCGAGCGTTTCGGCGAGCGCGGCGGTCTCCGCCAGCCCCTCCTCGTTCAGGTCGGCGATGGCGAGGTTGCAGCCGCGCTTCGCCAGCGCCTGAGCGGTGCCGCGGCCGATGCCGCTCGCTGCCCCGGTGATGACGGCGGTCCGGCCCTCGACTCTCATGCCGCTTCCATTTCCCGCGCGGGCGCCTGCGCCACCGCCTCGCCGCGGCGGAGGAAGCGGATGACTCCGTCCTCGACCGAGGCGAATTTGAGGCTGAACATGTCGAGCGCGTAATTCTGGTAGAGCTTCCAGGGCTTCTTCGAGCCCTGCTTGGGCAAGACGTCGCGCGCCCGCTGCACATAGCCGGAGCTGAAGTCGAGGAAAGGCACCTCCTCGATCCCGGCCTCGCGAGCGGGGAGGGCGATCTCGGTCCCCGTCCTGCCGAGATGGTTGAGCAGCCTGCACAGATAGCCGCCGGTGAGGTCCGCCTTCAGGGTCCAGGAAGCGTTGGTGTAGCCGAACGAATAAGAGAGATTCGGAACGTCGCTGAACATCATGCCGCGGTAGCTCAGGGTCTTGGCGAGGTCGCGCCGCTCGCCGTCGACGGCGAAGGCGATGTCGCTCGCCAGCTGAAGCTTGAGGCCGGTCGCGGTGACGACGATGTCGGCTGGAAGCTCATCGCCGTTCTTCAGCCGGATGCCGGCCTCGGTGAAGGCGTCGATCTCGCCGGTGACGATCGAGGCGCTGCCGTTCGAGATGGCCTCGAACATGTCGGAGTCGGGGACCAGGCACAGCCTCTGGTCCCAGGGATTGTAGCGCGGCGTGAAATGGGTGCCGACGTCATAGCCTTCGGGCAGAAGCTTCGTCACCTCCTCGAGCAGCCGCGCCTTGACCCTGGCCGGCCGCTTGCGGGCGAGGTTGAAGAAGAACATCTGGAGGAGGACGTTCTTCCAGCGGGTGATCCCGTAGGCGACCTTCGAGGGCAGCACCTTGCGCAGGGTGTTGGCGATCGAATCCTCGGACGGGCGGGACACCATGTAGGTGGGCGAGCGCTGAAGCATGACGACGTGCGAAGCGTCCTTCGCCATTTCCGGAACGATCGTCACGGCCGTCGCGCCGCTGCCGATGACGACGACCTTCTTGCCCTTATAGCCGAGGTCCTCCGGCCAGAATTGTGGGTGGACGATGGTCCCGCGGAAGCTCTCCCTGCCGGCGAATTGGGGGTCGTAGACCTCGTGATAATTGTAATAGCCGCTGCAAATGTGGAGCCAGTTGCAGCTGAAGCGGACCCGCTCGCCGGTGTCGGTCCGCTCGGCCTCGACCAGCCAGCGCGCCTCGTGGGACGACCAGTCGGCGCGCTTGACCTGGTGCCCGAAGCGGATGTGCTCGCGAATTCCGTAGCGGTCGGCGGTGTCGTTGACGTAGCGAAGGATCGAGGGGCCGTCGGCGATCGCCTTGGCCTCCTCCCAGGGACGGAAGCTGTAGCCCAAAGTGTACATGTCGCTGTCCGAGCGGATTCCGGGATAGCGGAACAGGTCCCAGGTGCCGCCTATCACCTCGCGCCCCTCGAGGATGACGTAGGAGCGGCCGGGGCTGCCTTTCTGGAGATGGTAAGCGGCACCGACGCCCGAAAGTCCGGCACCGACCAACAGGACGTCGAAATGCTCGATGCCGCGGCCCGCGGCGTCCGGACGGCCGGACGGGCTGTCTCCGCTTTGCAACATTGTCTCCCCCCGAACCTCCCGACCGCAACGCCTGCGCTTGACACCAATAAGGCGCAAGGGGATTGTGGGACAAGAAGCATAAAGTTGCCGAATGCAACCGGCACTCGCGGGGGAGGAATACAGCAATGAAGAAAACGGTGATTCTCGCGCTCGGCGCGTCCGTGTTCGCGCTGGCCGCGGCTCCGGCCTCGGGCCAGACCGTACCCGCGCCGGGCGACGAAGAGCAGTCCGGCGACATCACCACCGGCGCCGGCGCCGACCAGCCGGGTGCGACCGACAGCGGCACCACCCAGAGCGCCGACGACACCGACATCATCGTCACCGCCCAGCGCCGCGCCGAATCCCTGCAGAG
This sequence comes from Sphingomonadales bacterium, assembly GCA_034668585.1. Taxonomy (GTDB): domain Bacteria; phylum Pseudomonadota; class Alphaproteobacteria; order Sphingomonadales; family Sphingomonadaceae; genus Allosphingosinicella. The sequence continues at coordinate 15,770 of JAXDPB010000054.1, forward strand.
CGTCCCGATCGCCGTCTCCGCCTTTACCGGCGAGGCGCTCGAGCGCCAGCAGATCGAGAATGCCAGCGACCTCCAGCAGAGCCTTCCCAACGTCACCTACACCAAAACCAACTTCACCTCTTCGAGCTTCACCATCCGCGGCATCGGCGACCTGTGCACCGGCTTCTCGTGCGATTCGGCGACCGGAATCCACGTCAACGACATGCCGCTCACCTCCACCCGCTTGTTCGAGACCGAATATTTCGACCTCGAGCGGGTCGAGGTGCTGCGCGGGCCGCAGGGCACGTTGTTCGGCCGCAACGCCACGTCGGGCGTGGTCAACTTCATCACCGGCAAGCCCAACCTCAACGAATTCCAGGCCAGCGTCAGCGCCGAATATGGCAATTTCGATTCGAAGAAGGTGACCGGAATGGTCAACGTGCCGATCGGAAGCGTGATCGGAGTCCGGGTCGCCGGTTACTGGCTAAACCGCGACGGCTATATGAAGAACACGTTCGACGGCAGTCACATCGACGATCGCGATCTCTACGCCATCCGCGGCACCATCCGCATCCAGCCCACGTCGAGCACCACGCTCGACCTCATCGGCTATCGATTCCACGAGCGCGACAATCGCTCGCGCATCCAGAAGCAGCTCTGCGCCCGCGACAATACCGGAATCCTCGGCTGCCGGCCCGACCGGCTCGCCTTCGAGACCGTCAACGGCAATGCGACCCTGGCGGCGATCCTCACCTCGCGCGAATTCTTCCGGATCAACAACGCCGCCCTGACCAATTTCGGCCTCGGCAGCCTCTACGGAGCGGACAATTTCTTCGGCGGGGTGGCCAACCCGGCCGACCTTCGTACCGTCCGGACCGACTTCACTCCGACCTATTTCGCCGAGGAAACGCACCTGATGGCGCGCCTCGAGCAGGAGATCGGAAGCCAGTTCGACCTCACCGTCACCGGGGGCTGGACCAAGCAGGCGGTCGACAGCCGCACCGATTACAATCTCGTCGCCGGCAACTCGCTCGCCGGCAATGTCGGAATCGCGACGTTCGTCGCCACGGCGGCCGCTCCGGGGGTGCTCTTCCCGGGCGGCGTCAATCCCTACACCAACGCGAGAAACGCCCTGATCGGCCCCGGCGGCACGGTCTGCACCTCCGAGACCAACCTCAATTACACCGGGGTGTTCGGCGGGTTCGTAAACCGCTGCTCGGCCGGCAGCACCGATTACGACCGCTCGGAAAGCCACTCGCGGCAATATTCGGTGGAGGCGCATCTCGACAGCGACTTCGACGGGCCGTTCAACTTCCTGGTCGGCGGCATCTATCTCGACAACCGGTTCACCAATTCGAACTATTACGTGGCCTCGTTCGGCCTCGATTACGCGGCGGGCGTGCTCGGCGCCGCGACCGCGCTCGGCCAGCGCGCGGCCGGCAATGTCGCTTTCCCGAACGTCTTCCTGGCGCCGCCCACCTACAACAGCGAGGTCAATCGCTTCTCGCTGAGGAGCTACGGCCTGTTCGGCGAGGTCTATTTCGACGTCAACGACCGGCTGAAGATCACCGGCGGCCTGCGCTATTCGAACGACAAGAAGCGCCAGGTCGCTCGAGTACCCCTGCTCAGCTGGCCGGTGCCGTTCGGGACCACCGACGCCAACCAGTCGCCCTTCGTCGGCAATTTCGACGCAGATCCGACTCTCGCCGGCAACCAGCCCTACAATGTCGCGCGGGCGGCCTTCGACGAGTTTACCGGCCGCTTCGTCGTCGATTACGAGCTGACGCCCGACAACCTCATCTACGCCTCCTACTCGCGCGGCTATAAGTCGGGCGGAATCAACCCGCCGATCAACCCGATCTTCGCGGTGCCGGCAACCTTCGCACCCGAGATCATCAACGCCTTCGAGATCGGCTCGAAGAACAGCTTCTCCAACGGCAGGATCCGCCTCAACCTCAGCGCCTTCTATTACGATTACAAAGGCCTGCAGCTCAGCCGGATCGTCGCCCGCACCTCGGTCAACGACAATACCGACGCCGAGATTTACGGCGCCGAGGCCGAGGCCGTGTTCCGTCCGTCGCGCGACCTGCTGATCAACCTTTCGGGCAGCTATCTCCACAGCAAGATCAAGGACCTTTTGCTGTCCGATCCTCGCGACGTCTCCGGCGGCCGCACCGACACGGTGATCATCAAGGACGTCACCAACGCGTCCAACTGCGCCGTCGTCCCGAACACCGCCGGCAACGCGCTCGGTGCCAACACGCTGGTCACCGCCTTCAACGGCGCGCTCGGCCTTGCCGGACCGGTGCCGGTGCCGGGCACCGGAACGACCGGCGCCTTCTCGGTCTGCGACGCGCTCGCCGCGACCATCGCCAATCCGTCGGCGCCATTGCGGGGCTTGTTCGCGACTCCGACCGGACCGCTCCCGTTCACCGTGTCGCAGGGCGTCCAGCTCGACCTCAGCGGCAACGAGCTGCCGCAGGCGCCGAACTGGAAATTCTCGGCCGGAATCCAATACACCTTCCGCCTCGGCAACGGCATGAGCATCGTGCCTCGGGCGGATTACGCCTATACCGGCGACTTCTGGGCGCGCAGCTTCAACAAGCCGGTCGACAAGATCACCGGCTACGAGGTGGTCAACGCCCAGATCCAGCTCAACGGCAAGGACGAGCGCTGGTTCGCCCGCGCCTTCGTCCAGAACCTGACCGGCAACGACGCGATCACCGGCCAGTATGTCACCGACCAGTCGTCGGGCCTGTTCACCAACGTCTTCACGCTGGAGCCGAGGCGCTACGGCGTCGCCGCGGGGGTGAAGTTCTAGGGGAGCCGCCCAGCCCCGTCACTGCGAGCGGAGCGAAGCAATCCAGTGCGGCCTTAAGAGGCCCGCCGGATTGCCGCGTCGCTTCGCTCCTCGCAATGACGGAAGGGTGGAGAGAACGCCGACTCCCGCTATAGAGTCTCGCCGACTCATCCGGGGAACCACCATGCGCGACTATCTCGATTTCTACATCGGCGGCGAGTGGGTGAAGCCCGCCGAGCCGAAGACTCTCGACGTCATCAACCCGGCCGACGAGAGCGTCGCCGGCAGGATCAGCATGGGCTCGGCGGCGGACGTCGACCGCGCCGTCGCCGCCGCCAAGGCCGCTTTCCCCTCTTATTCGGAGACCACCCGCGAGCAGCGGCTGGAGCTTCTGCAGGCGATCGCCGCGGAATATCAGAAGCGCTATGCCGAGATCGCCGACGCGATCACCGAGGAGATGGGCGCTCCCTCCGCGCTCGCGCAGCGGGCGCAGGCGGCGGTCGGCATCGGCCACCTCCAGACTGCGATCGGAGTGCTCAAGGATTATGAGTTCGAAGCCACGCGCGGCGGCACCCTGATCAAGAAGGAGCCGATCGGAGTGTGCGGCTTCATCACGCCGTGGAACTGGCCGATCAACCAGATCGCGACCAAGGTCTTCCCGGCGCTGGCGACGGGCTGCACGATGGTCCTCAAGCCCTCCGAGATCGCGCCTTTCTCGGGCTACATCTTCGCCCAGGTGCTCGACTCGGCCGGGGTTCCCGCGGGCGTGTTCAACCTCGTCAACGGCGACGGACCGAGCGTCGGCGCCGCCATCGCCGCCCATCCCGACGTCGACATGGTCTCCTTCACCGGATCGACCCGCGCCGGCATCGCCGTCGCCAAGGCCGCGGCCGACACGGTGAAGCGGGTCCATCAGGAGCTCGGCGGCAAGTCGCCCTTCCTCGTTCTCGAGGATGCCGACGTCGGCAAGGCGGTCACCGCGGCGATGCGCCACATGCTGACCAATAGCGGCCAGTCGTGCAACGCGCCGACCCGATTGCTCGTCCCCAAGGCGAGGATGGAGGAGGCCAAGGCCGCCGCCCGGGCGGTGGCCGAGAAAACCACGGTCGGCGATCCCAAGGGCGACTCCAACCTCGGCCCGGTCGTCTCGGACGTGCAGTGGACGAAGATCCAGGGCCTGATCGAGCAAGGCGTGGGGGAGGGGGCGACCCTGATCTGCGGCGGGCCCGGCAAGCCCGAGGGGCTGGAGCGGGGCTATTACGTCCGTCCCACCGTGTTCGCCGACGTCGACAACGACATGGCCATCGCCCGCGAGGAGATATTCGGGCCGGTCATGTCGATCATCGGCTATGAGGACGAGGAGCAGGCGGTGGAGATCGCCAACGACACGCCCTACGGCCTCGCCGCCTACGTTCATTCGTCCGACACCGGCCATGCCCGGCGGATCGCGGCGCGGCTTCGGGCCGGGCAGGTCAACATCAACGGCGCGGAGCTCGACTTCATGGCGCCGTTCGGCGGCTACAAGCAATCGGGCAACGGCCGCGAATGGGGCGACCACGCCTTCGAGGAGTTCCTCGAGACCAAGGCGATTCTCGGCCACGCCTGATGGAGATCGTCGCCGAGGGACTCGAATTCCCCGAAGGTCCGGTGGCGATGGCGGACGGCTCCGTGCTCGTCGCCGAGATCAAGGCGCGGCGGATCAGCCGGGTCCGGCCGGACGGAGCGAAGGAGGTGCTGGTCGAGACCGGCGGCGGCCCGAACGGCCTCGCCATCGGGCCGGACGGTGCCTTGTGGATCGCCGACAATGGCGGCGCCTTCTCCTGGCACGAGCAGATGGGGCTCACCATTCCCGGCCCGACTCCGCCCGAGCATGAAGGCGGCTCGATCCGGCGCTTCGACTTCGCGAGCGGCAAGATCGAGTCGGTCTACGAGAGCTGCGAGGGCCGCCGCCTGCTCGGACCCAACGACCTCGTCTTCGACTCCGGCGGCGGCCTCTGGTTCACCGACCATGGCTGCACCACCGCGGACGGCCGGCGCTTCGGCGCGCTTTGCTACGCCAGAGCGGACGGCTCCGGGATCAGCCGCCAGCGCGACGGGCTGATCGCTCCGAACGGAGTCGGCCTATCCCCGGACGGCCGTATCGTCTACGTCGCCGACACCTGGCTCCAGCGGCTCTGGGCGTTCGACGTCGAGGCGCCCGGGGTGCTGGCGCCGCCAGGGCTCGCGCCGGGCCGGGTGATCGCCAACCTGCCCGGCTACCAGCTTCTCGACAGCCTCGCCGTCGAGGCCGACGGCCGGGTCTGCGTCGCCACCATCGTCAACGGCGGAATCACCGCCATCGAGCCGGAGGGCGCGACCGAGCATTTCCCCTTCCCCGACCCGGTCTGCACCAACATCTGCTTCGGCGGCGAGGACCTCCGCGACGCCTGGATCACCGCGTCGGGGACCGGGAGGCTCTACAAGGCGAGGTGGCCAAGGCCGGGGCTGAGGCTGGCGTTCAACGCGTGAAAAAGGGGACAGTTACGGTAGCTGTCCCCGGGGACAGTTACCGTAACTGTCCCCATTCTCCGACCGCCACCGCGCGCGGATCATAGCGCTCGTCTCGCGCGAGCCGTCGTGGCTCCAGCCGGGCTCGCGGACGAGGTAGGCGAGCTTGGCCTTGAGGCCGGGCGCGCGCCAGGCGTCGCGGGCCATCTCGACCCATTCGTGCAGGGCCGCCCAGAAGAGGTTGTAGGAGCCCAGCGGCTTGACGGTGCCGTAGCGGGGCGGGTCGTCGTCGCGCTCGGGCTCGAAGCTTCCGAACATCCGGTCCCAGATTATGAAGACCCCGGCATAATTGCGGTCGAGATAGCGCGGGTTGACGGCGTGGTGGACGCGGTGGTGCGCCGGAGTGTTCATCACCGCCTCGAACCAGCCGGGAAGCCGCCGGATCATCTCGGTGTGGATCCAATATTGGTAGACCAAATTCACTCCGACGCAGAAGAAGATCATCGGCGGCGGGAATCCGATCAGGAAGAGGGGCAGGCGGAACAGGAAATTGAGGCTCAAAAAGCCGGTCCAGGTCTGCCGGAGCGCGGTCGAGAGGTTGTAGCGCTCGCTGGTGTGGTGGACGACGTGGCTCGCCCAGAACCAGCGCACCCGGTGAGCCGAGCGGTGGAAGACGTAATAAGCGAGATCGTCGAGCACGAAGCAGAGCAGGAACGCCCACCAGGCATAGCCGATCTCGACGAGGTGGAAGCGGTAGACCCAGACCGAGAGGGTGACCACCAGCCCCGCCGAGACGATCCCGGCGACGAGGCTGCCGAGGCCGAGGCCGAGCGACGTCGCCGTATCCTTGCCCTCGTGAAGCCGCCTCCGCTGCCGGCGCGCCACCCACAGCTCCAGGAGCAGCAGGGCGATGAAGCCGGGGATCGACCAGTAAACCGGGTTGGGAAGCTCGGGCACGGAGCGACTTTATCGTGCCCCGCGCGTCATTGCGAGGAGCGAAGCGAACTCGGCGTTCCAGCGGTAGTCCGCGACGGGCACCGGACTGGATTGCTTCGCTGCGCTCGCAATGACGGCGGGGCGCTCGGACTAGCCCCGCGCCCGAAGCCGTGCGAAGGGGAGGGGAAGATGAGCGATCTCGAATCCATTCCCCTCCTCATCGACCAGCTCTGCGAGATGTTCGACGAGTCGGTCGCGGCGCTGCGCGGCGCGCTGGCCGCCTATCTGCTGCGCGGCGAGCGTCCCGATCCGGAGGCGCGGGCGCGGGGCCTGTTCGCCTACCCCGAGCTCAGGATCGACTACAGCTTCGACCGCCCGGCCAAATTCCCGCCGCGCGCCTTCGGTCGGCTCAACCAGCCGGGCCGCTACGCGATCAGCGTCGCCCGCCCGCGCCACTTCCGCAAATATCTCACCGAGCAGCTCGAATATCTGGTCCGCGACTATCAGGTCGAGGTTACCGTCGGCCCCTCGGCCAGCGAGATCCCTTACCCCTACGTCCTCGACGGAAGCGACGATCTGCGCCTCGACGGCGCCCACGCCGCCGATCTCAGCCGCTGGTTCCCGGCGACCGAGCTCTCCCATATCGGCGACGAGGTCGCGGACGGCACCTGGGATTATGGGCGCCATATCGAGCGCCCGCTGGCCTTGTTCGACGGACCGCGGGTCGATTTCAGCCTCGCCCGCCTCCGCCATTATACCGGCACCCCGGTCGAGCACACCCAGCGCTATCTGCTCTTCACCAATTATGTCCGCTACGTCGACGAGTTCGTCCGCTGGGCGGTGGAGGAACTGCACCGCGACGGCAGCCCCTACGAGGCGCTTTCCGCGCCCGGCGGAGTCTTCGTCACTCGCGCCACCGCCGATCCTGTCGAGCAGGTCGCGGCGGGGAGCTGGCGCAAGGTGCAGATGCCGGCCTACCATCTCATCGCCGCGAACGGCGGCGGCATCACCCTGGTCAATATCGGGGTCGGTCCGTCCAACGCGAAGACGATCTGCGACCATCTCGCCGTGCTTCGTCCCGAAGTGTGGCTGATGATCGGCCATTGCGGCGGCCTTCGCCCCAGCCAGACGATCGGCGACTATGTCCTCGCCCACGCCTATCTGCGCGACGATCACGTCCTCGACGGGGTCCTGCCGGTGGAGATTCCGATCCCGCCCATCGCCGAGATCCAGCAGGCTCTGTACGACGCCGCCGCCGAAGTGACTGGGGAGGAGCCCCAGGATCTCAAGCATCGCCTCAGGACCGGCACCGTCGTCACCACCGACGACCGCAACTGGGAGCTTCGAATCCAGTCCTCGGCGCTTCGCTTCAACCAGTCGCGCGCGGTCGCGATCGACATGGAATCGGCCACCGTCGCCGCCCAGGGCTATCGCTTCCGGGTCCCCTACGGCACCCTGCTCTGCGTCTCGGACAAGCCGCTCCACGGCGAGATCAAGCTCCCCGGCCAGGCCAATGCCTTTTACGAACGGGCGATCAGCCAGCATTTGCGGATCGGAATCGAGACCCTGCGAATCCTCAAGAACCAAGGCGGCAATTTGCATTCACGCAAGCTCAGGAGCTTCGACGAGCCGCCGTTCCGCTAGGACCCGCGCCATTGCGGGCGAAGCGAAGCAATCCAGTGCGGTTTTCCGACGCCCGCTGGATTGCTTCGTCGCTTCGCTCCTCGCAATGACGGTTTTCGGTTAAGGCTTGGGCGTCATGTCCCTGATCCGGTCCGGCACTGGCGGAGTCAGCGGGCTCGAACCGGCGATCCACGCTTCCAGCGCGTCGAGGTCGAGCGGTCCGCCCGCCGGATCCTTGCCTTCCTTGAAGATCGTGAAATTGTCGCCGCCGGAGGCGAGGAAGCTGTTCATCGCCACCCGGTAGATCGCCTCGTCCTCGATCGGTCGGCCGTCGATGGCGAGGTCGAGGATTCGCTGCCCCGCCGGACGCGAAAGGTCGTAGGCGAAGCGCAGATTGGCCGAGGGCAGCAGCATGTTGGGCGAAGTCGCCGTGTTCGAGCCGCTGTCGAACTGCTGTTCGAGCAGGGCTCGGATCTGGCGGCCGGTGAAGCTCTTGACGACCAGGCTGTTGCCGAACGGCTGGGCGGCGAAGATCTGGCCGAAGGTGACGTTGCCGCCGACCGGTTCGATGTCGGAGCGAACGCCGCTGCCGTTGGTGAGGGCGATCCGGGCGCCCGAGGCCCGGGTCGCGGCGAGGTGCGCGTCGGCGACCAGGTCGCCGAGCACCTGCTCGCCCGACGGCACGGTCTCGCGCTTCGCCGGCCCGGTCATCCGGCCGACGACCCGGTTGGCCATCGGCCCCGCTTTCTCCGCATAGCGGCTTACCAGGGCCGCCACCGCCGGGTCGGGCCGATAGCGCGGATAGCGGTCGGTCGGCGCGACGCTGCCATAACTCTCGCTCTGGACGATGAGATTGTCGGCGCTTTTCGCCGTCACCCTGCCGGCGGCGGGATCGACGGCGAGGCGGATGTCGGTGAGGAGCGTCCCGTATTTGCCGGCGCTGGTGACGAGGAAGGGGCGGGCCGGGTCGATCCGGCCATAGTCGCAAATATAGGCATTGTGGGTGTGGCCCGAGACGACCAGGTCGACCGCCGGGTCGAGCTTCGCCAGGATCGGCAGAAGGTCGCCGTCGATTCCGCCGCAATCCTTGTCGTTGTAGCCGACCTTGGTCGACAGGCCCTGGTGGATCAGGACGACGATCGCGTCGGCGCCTTGGGCGCGCAGCTTGGGGACGAGGGCGTTGATCGTCTCGGTCTCGTCGGCGAAGGTCAGGCCGGCGACTCCGGCGGGAGTGACGAGGGTCGCAGTCTCCTTCAGCGTGAGGCCGATGAAGCCGATCGTGACTCGCGCGCGGCCCTTGCCGAAGCTGCGGATGGCAGAGGCGGGGAAGAGAGTCCCGTTTTCGGTCCGGACGTTGGCGGCGAGGAATGTGAATTTGGCGCCGGGGAAGGGTTCGAGCGCGCAGGGCTGGCGCGCCGTATGCTTCTCGCAGCCGCCCTTCTGCATTCGCAGGAGCTCGTCGCGGCCCTTGTCGAACTCGTGGTTGCCGACCGCGGTGAGGTCGACTCCGATGAGGTTCATGGCGTGGATCGTCGGCTCGTCGAGGAACACGGCCGAGACCAGAGGCGACGCCCCGATCATGTCGCCCGCCGAAACGACGATGTGGTTGGGATGGGCGGCGCGCAGCGCTTCGATCGCCGAGGCGAACCAGGCGGCGCCGCCGGCCGGTACCCGCACCGAGCCCTCCCCCCGCCGCGGCGCCTCGATCGCCTGCTTCGGCGGCTCGAGATTGCCGTGGAAGTCGTTGAAGGCGATGATCTCGACCTCGGTCGGCGCCGTCGGGCCGGCGACCGTCGTCGCGCAGCCGCCCAGGGTCAGCAGGAATGAAGCCGCCGCCAACCTGATGATCATCCGCTCACCTCCGCCAGACGCCCTGCGCTCGTGGCACGCTCTGGCGCGAATCGGCAATGGCTTTATGGTGCGCCCATGACCGATCCCAACGACCCCCTCGTCGAGCGCGCCCGCGCCGCCGCGCTCGGCGCCTACGCCCCCTACAGCCGCTTCAGCGTCGGCTGCGCGATCGAATCGGTTGACGGCGAGATCGCGGTCGGGGCCAACATGGAGAATGCCTGCTATCGGCTCGGAGTCTGCGGCGAGATCGCGGCGCTGACCGCGGCGCAGCAGGCCTTCGGGCTGGAGAATGTCGTGCGAATCGCCGTGGCCGGCGGCCATGTCGCCAACGGCGAGCTGGCGGGGGAGGCCGTGGTCACCTCCTGCGGCGGCTGCCGGCAATCGATCCTGGAGGCGGCGCAGCTGTCCGGACGCGATGTCGAGGTCGTCTCCGCCAATGGCGACGGGACGCAGATGCGGTCGAACCGCATCTCGGAGCTCATTCCGTGGGGCTTCGGGCCGGCCAATCTCAAGGACGCGGGCTAAGTTCCTACCCGTCATGCTGAACTTGTTTCAGCATCCAGGCCTCCGCCTCCCGGGTGGGTGACCGGCCGGACCCTGAAACAAGTTCAGGGTGACGCCTTCGGTCACACCAATTTGATCTCTCGCAGCCGCTCGAGCAGGAAATCGTGGGCGGTGATCGGCTCCGGGTAGAGGTTCGGCCTCTCCTCCAGGCACTCGGGCAGGGTCTCGATCAGGAAATCGGGCCGGAAATGGAGGAAGAAGGGCATCGAGTAACGCGACTGGCCGCGCCGCTCGGGGGGCGGGTTGACGACCCGGTGGGTGGTCGAGCGAAGCACGTTGTTGGTGAGGCGCTGGAGCATGTCGCCGATATTGACGGCGAGCTCGCCCGGCTTCGGGCTCACGGGGAGCCAGTTGCCGTCGCGGTCGAGCAGCTCCAGCCCCGCTTCCTCGGCGCCGAGCAGAAGGGTGATGGTGTTGATGTCCTCGTGCGCGCCGGCGCGGACATTGGGGCCGTCGCCCGGGATAGGCGGGTAATGGAGCAGGCGAAGCACGCTGTTGCCGTCCTTCACCGTATCCTCGAAATAGTCCGGCGCGAGGCCGAGGTGGCGGGCGATCGCCGCGAGGATCCTGAGGCCCGCCTGGTCGAAGGCGGCGAACAGCTCGAGGAAGGTGTCGCGGAAGGACTGGACCTCGTCGGGCCAGACGTTGGGCGCCATCGAGTCGCCATATTTGTGGCCCGGCGGAAGCTCGCGGCCGACATGCCAGAATTCCTTGAGGTCGTAATTGACCGCGCCCTTGGCGGTCTCGATCCCGAACGGCGTATAGCCTCGGGCACCGCCGCCGCCCTCGATCTTGTAGCCCTTCTTCACGTCCTCGGGCAGCGCGAAGAAGGCTTTCGCTTTCTCCTCGGCGCGGTGGATGAGGTCGGCGCGGATGCCGTGATCGGCGATGATCGCGAAGCCGTAGCGCTCGAACGATTCGCCGAGCTCGCGGGCGAAGCCCTCGGGATCGGTGTCGGAAGCCGTCAGCGAGACGGAGGCGATGCGGGGCTCGGCGAGGGTGGACATGGGGCCTTTTACTCGGAACGGCATAGCTCGTCACCCCAGCGAAGGCTGGGGTCCCGGCGGGTGAAAAACGCCCAGCTCTTCACCCCATGGGGCCCAGCCTTCGCTGGGGCGACGGCTAGGGCAGAAGCAGGCCCGCCAGCGCGGCGCTCATCAGGTTCGCGAGGGAGCCGGCGATCAAAGCGCGGATGCCGAGCTTGGCGATCATCGGCCGCTGGTTGGGGGCGAGGCCGCCGGTCACCGCCATCTGGATCGCGATCGAGCTGAAATTGGCGAAGCCGCACAGGGCGAAGGTGACGATGGCGACGCTTCGCGGGCTCAAGGCGCCCTTCAGGCCGCCAAGGTCGATGAAGGCGACGAATTCGTTGAGCACGATCTTCGTCCCGAACAGGCCCCCCGCGGTGCCCGCCTCGTTCCAGGGAATGCCGATCAGGAACATGATCGGCTGGAAGACGTAGCCGACGAGGCGCTGGAAGCTGAGGCCGGGCACGCCCACCCAGTTGCCGAGGCCCCCGAGCAGGCCGTTGGCGAGCGCCACCAGGGCGACGAAGGCGAGAACCATCGCGCCCACGGCGACGGCGAGCCGAACGCCGGTCTGCGCGCCCTGCGCCGCGGCCATGATGATGTTGGCCGGGCGCTCGCCTTCCTCGAAGGTCTCGGCGAGCTCGACCTTCTCTTCCTGCGGCGCATCCTCGAGCGGCAATTCCTCCTCGCGCCGGATGTCGTCCGGCATGACGATCTTGGCCATCAGGATGCCGCCCGGCGCCGACATGAAGGCGGCGGCGAGGAGATAGGGCAGCGCTTCGGGGCCGAGCAGGCTCGCATAAGCGGCGAGGATGGTCCCGGCGACGCCCGCCATGCCGACGGTCATGACCGTGAACAGCTGGGCCGGAGTCAGCGCCGCAAGATAAGGCCGAATGACCAGCGGCGATTCGCTCTGGCCGACGAAGATGTTGGCGGCCGCGCTCAGCGATTCGACCCGGCTGATGCCGGTGATCCAGCCGATCGCTCCGCCGACCCAGCGCACGATCCGCTGCATGATGCCGAGATAATAGAGGATGGCGACGATCGAGGCGAAGAAGATGATCACCGGCAGGGCGCCGAGCGCGAAAGTGTGGGCGAGGGGGTTGGTCTCGGCCGGCCCGAACAGGAATTCCGTGCCCTTGTTGGCATAGCCGAGCAGATTGGCGACTCCGTTCGCCATCGCCTGGATCCCGGCTTTTCCCCAGCTGGTGTAGAGGACGAGGACGGCGATCCCCGCCTGCAGCGCGAACGCCGCTCCGACGACGCGAAGGCGGATCGCCCGGCGGTTCGAGGAGATGAGGAAAGCGATTGCCAGGATCACGGCGATCCCGGCTAGCCCCATCAGGATGCGGTTGACGTCCCCCATGCTTCCCCCTTCACCAAACCATCTTCGGCTCCGCCGCCGCGATCGCGTCGTCGAGCCGGTCGATCACGTCCCCGATGTCGGTCCCGACGAGCAGCTGAGCGCGGCGGGCGGGGGACATGAACCCGCTCATCGTGGCCTGATCGAGGAAGCCGATCAAGCCGTCCCAGAAGCCGGAGACGTTGATGAGGGCGAACGGCTTGGCGTGATAGCCGAGCGCGTTCCATGTCCAGGCCTCGAACAGTTCGTCGAAAGTGCCGATGCCTCCGGGCAACGCGACGAAGGCGTCGGTCAGCTCGGTCATCTTCGCCTTGCGCTCGTGCATCGAGGTGACGGTGTAGAGCTCGGTGACTCCGGTATGGGCCACTTCGAGGTCGATCAGCGCCTGCGGGATGACCCCATAGACCTCGCCGCCACGGTCGAGGACGGAGTCGGCGACGATTCCCATCAGGCCGAGCCGCCCGCCGCCATAGACGAGGCCGATGCCGCGCCTCGCCATCTCCTCGCCGGTCGCCCGAGCGGCGTCGGCGAAAGCCGGGTCGGTGCCCGGGCTCGAGCCGCAATAGACGGCGAGCCTCTTCACAGCGATTCCACCAGCGACTTGAGCCCGGCCTCGGGACGCGCTCCGAAATGGGAGATGATCTCGGCCGCCGCAACCGACCCCACCTGAAGCGATTGCTCGAGGCTCCGGCCCTGCGACTGGCCGACCAGGAAGCCGGCGGCGAACAGGTCGCCGGCTCCGGTCGTATCGACCACTCCGCGGCCGATTCGGGCGATCGGCACCGAGACGGTGCGGTCGCCTTCCGCCGCGAGGGCGCCTTCCGAACCGCAGGTGACGACGACCAGCGGCACCTTGCCCCGGATCGCTTCCACCGCCGAGTCGCGGTCGGCGAGGTCGGCCAGCTCGCATATCTCGTTCTCGTTGGCGAACAGGAGGTCGATGGCGCCGGCCTCGATCATCGCCATCATCTCGGCGCGGTGCGGGGCGATGCAGGCGATGTCGGAGAGAGTGAAGGCGACCTTGCGGCCGGCGGCGTGGGCGATCCTCATCGCCTCGTCCATCGCGGCGCGCGGGCCGGGCGAGCGCCACAGATAGGCTTCGAGGTAAAGGATCGCGGCCGAGCGGATCTGTTCGTGATCGAGCGCCTCGGCTTTCAGCTCGTGGGCGGCGCCCCGGAAGGTGTTCATGGTGCGCTGGGCGTCGGGGGTGACGAGGATGAGGCAGCGTCCCGTCGGCAGCCCGCCGGTCAGCGGCGGGGTCCTGAACTCGACTCCGAGCGCGCGGATGTCGTGGGCGAAGATCTCGCCGAGCTGGTCGTCGGCGACCTGGCCGACGAAGCCCGCTCGTCCGCCGAGCGCCGCCACTCCGGCCATGGTGTTCGCCGCCGAGCCGCCGCTGGTCTCGCGGGCCTGGCGCATCTTGGCGTAGAGCCGGGTGGCGCCCTCGGCGTCGAGCACCTGCATCGAGCCTTTGACGAGCCCTTCCTCGGCAAGGAAGCCGTCCTCGGCGGTGGCGATGACGTCCACGATCGCATCGCCGATGGCGAGGACGTCCAGGCGGGTCTCAGTCACCGGCGCACTGATGGCGGGAACCGGGCCGGACGGAAAGCTCTTTTTGCGGCGGCGCAAACCGGTTACGCAGCCGTCATGTCGACCCAGCCCCCCGCCTCCGCTTTTCCCCGCTCGCTGTTCGTCCTGGCGCTTTTCTACGGCGGCATGGTCTGCATCGCGGGAGTGCTCGGCAACAAGCAGGTGGCGCTCGGGCCGCTCGCCGTCGAGGCCGGGATCTTCGCCTTCCTGTTGCTCGTCGTCACCTCCAGCGCGGTTGCCGAGCTGTTCGGGCGGCCGACCGCGAACCGGCTGGTGCTGCTCGGCTTCATTCCGCTCATCGTCTCGATTCTGCTCGCCCTGCTCGTCCTCGCCTTGCCGCCGGCGGCCGACATGCAGCCCGAGCGCCTCGACGCCTTCAACACGATGATGGGCTCGACCCCGCGGATCTGGATCGGCGGAATCCTCGCCTATGGCACTTCGCAGCTTCTCAACGTCACCATCTTCACCGCCCTGAAGAGGGGGGAGGGCAAGCTGCTGTGGCTTCGGGCGGGAATCGCCAGCGTCCTGTCGCAGATCGTCGACACGCTCATCTTCATCACCATCGCCTTCTACGGCGTCTTCCCGATCGGCGAGCTGCTGCTCGGCCAGATGATCGCCAAGGTGGCCCTGTCGGTGGTGCTGGTGCCGCCCCTCATCTATCTCGCGGTGGCGATCGCGCGGCGGCTCGACGGTGGCTCCGGGCCCGCCGGGGCCTGATTTGTTCCGCCTGCGATATCAATCCATTAGGCAAGTGTGCGGCATCCCTGCAACCCATCCTAACTTTTTTGCGGCCCGGTGCAGATTGAGTCTTCGAATCGTCCCATCCCGGCTATAGCAGGCGCCGGGAAGAGGCGATTCTGCCTTCAGGGGAACTAGCTAAGATGAAGAAGCTCTCGCTGCTTTGCGCGACGACCGCGCTCGTCATGCCTGCCATGGCCTTCGCCCAGTCCACCGGTTCGCAGGACTTCGAGGAGGAAACGATCGTCATCACCGGCGCCCGGACGCAGGAGGTGGGCGGAGTCACCGCTCCCGACACGACCAAGGCGAAGGCGGCGCTGACCTCGGAAGTGATCGCCCGCCAGAATCCGGGCCAGACGATCCTCGACACGATCAACCTCATCCCGGGCGTCAGCTTCCAGAACAACGACGCCTACGGCTCGTCGGGCGGAACGCTCAACATTCGCGGCTTCGCGGCCGACCGGATCTCGCTGACGCTCGACGGCGTCCCGCTCAACGATTCGGGCAATTACGCGATCTTCTCCAACCAGCAGGTCGACCCGGAGGTCATCGGCGAGGTCAACGTCAACCTCGGCACCACCGACGTCGACAGCCCGACCGCATCCGCGGCGGGCGGTACCGTCAACTATCGTACCATCGTCCCGAGGAAGGAGATGGGCGCGCTGGTCTCCGCCTCGATCGGCGAATATGACTTCCACCGCCTGTTCGGAATGATCGAAACGGGCAGCTTTACGCCCTGGGACACACGCGCCTTCGTTTCCGCTTCCTATGCGAAGAACGACAATCCGTTCAACCAATACGGCAAGGTCTACAAGCAGCAGTATAATGCGAAGATTTACCAGCCGATCGGCACCGCCGGCGATTTCGTAGCCCTTGCCGGCCACTACAACCAGAACCGCAACAACTTCTTCGGCTCGTCTCCGCTGCGTTGGGACACGACGCGAGTGATCGGCACCGGCGCGGCGGCAAGGACGGCCCCCCGCATCGTCGGCGGCCAGGCCAATAACCGCTTCCCGATGAACAACGACGAGCGCGAATATCTCGTCAACTATCCCTGCAACGTCGCCCCCGCCCGGGCCGGCCTGGCCGACGTGGCTGCGCCCACGTCCGATCCGCGCGCCGGGCTGATCTTCTCGCCCGACCTCGACGCGAATTATGCCAGCTGCGGCACCGAGTTCGACCGGCGCTACAACCCGTCGAACACCGGCAACATCCGCCTGGCCTCGCGCTTCACGTTCGGGAAGTTCACGCTCACCGTGGATCCAAGCTATCAATATGTGAAGGCGAACGGCGGCGGCACGATCCTGGCCCAGGAAGGCCTGCGCGACATCAATCCGGCGCAGCCGCCGGATCCGGACGGCGCCGGCCCGCTCCCGCGGCCGCCGGCGACCGCGACTCCGCAGGAGTGCCGCACCGCGCCGAACAACGCCTTCAACACCTGCGTCGCCGGCTATCTGGGTGGCAACCCCTTCTTCGGCCGCGACATCAACGGCGACGGCGATACGCTCGACGCGGTGAATGTGCTCGCGCCCAGCCAGACCCAGACCCACCGCTTCGGCCTGATCGCCGGCCTCCGCTACGACATCAACGACGATCATAGCATCCGCGCGGGCTACACCCTCGATCACGCCCGCCACCGTCAGACCGGCCAGGTCGGTCTGCTCGACATCGGCGGCGAGCCGTTGGACGTCTTCCCGGTGAACGATCCGCAGGCGGATGTGAACGGGGTCGACCTCCAGAAGCGCGACCGCCTGTCCTATGCGATCCTGCACCAGTTCTGGGCTGAATATCGCGGCCAGTTCATGGACAACAAGCTGACCGTGAATCTTGGCCTGCGCGCGCCTTTCTTCAAGCGCGACCTCAACAATTTCTGCTCCGCCAGCTCGCCGACCTTCGTCGAGTGCTTCGGTCGTGGCGACCCGCGTTACACGACCTTCGCCACGCTCAACCCGCAGTTTCAAGGTCCGCAGCAGCGCGTGTTCAAATATAACAAGCTGCTGCCCAATATCGGCCTCACCTTCGACATCATGCCGCGGACGAGCATCTTCGCGAACTACGCGAAGGGCCTGTCGGTGCCCAGCACGGACAATCTCTACAACGCCTTCTTCTTTGCGCCGAACACCGCGGCGGCGTCGCCGAAACCGGAGTCGACCGACAATTTCGACACCGGCCTGCGCTACCGGAGCCCGAAGATCCAGGCCCAGCTCGGCGCCTTCTTCAACCGCTATTCGAACCGCACCGCCTCGGCCTTCGATCCGGAGCTGAACGTCAGCACGTTCCGCAACCTGGGCAAGGTCGATAAATACGGCCTCGACGGCTATGTCTCTTACCAGGCGATGAAGCAGCTCAACATCTACCTGTTCGGCTCGGTCCTGAAGTCGGAAATCAAGGACGACCTGATCATCGCCGAATGCAATGCCGCCCAGGTCGCCGCTCAATTCCCCGGCTGCACCGCGGTGGACGTGCCGATCTTGGCCGCCACGGCCGGCAAGCGCGAGTCCGGCGCCGCCAAATATACATTCGGCGGAACGGTTCGCGGGAATGTGGGACCGTTCGAGCTCGGCATCACCGCCAAGCGGACCGGGCCTCGCTACGTGTTCGACACCAACGAGCCGGTGCATGCGTTCATCGGCAACCCGTCGACCGATACGATCGTCTTCCCGGCGAGCACGCCCGCTTACTGGCTGGTCAATCTCGACGCGCGCGTCAGCCTGGCCGATTACGGGCTGGAGAAGTCCTACCTCCAGTTCAACGTCTACAACCTGTTCGACCAGTTCTACGTCGGCGGTTTCGGCGGGTCGCTCAACCAGACGATCACCCGCGCCAACAACGGCACGATCACGGCCTATTCGGCCCCGCCGTTCGTCCAGATCGGCGCTCCGCGCACGATCAGCGCGACCCTGGTCATGGGCTTCTGATCGACGCCCAGGAGAAGAATGGGCCGCCGCGACCCCGGTCGCGGCGGCCCTTTTCTTTGTTCAGCCCCCTCTATGGCGCGGCGTTTCCGGCGGACCGTCCGAAGGGTCGATGCTCGCGACGGGGCACCGCACGCCCTGGACCAGGATCGCGCCGTTACGGTCGAGCTGGCCGAGCGCCGACGTCTGGAACCCGATGCCGAGCGCTTGCCGCAGGCGGTTGCAGCGGTTCGTCGTCCGGACGAAATACCACTCGCCCTTGCCGCCCCTGACGTAGAGCGAGTCGGCGGACGCGGCCTTCCATTCAACGTTGCTGATGCTGTTGACGAAGGGGATGACGGTCTCCCCGGGCGCCTTCTCGGCGGCGGCGGCGGTCGTTGCCGCGGCGGCCAGTCCGGCAACCGTCAGGCTCAGGATCGTTCGCATCGTTCGGTCTCCTGCTGGTGTCGCCAAGGTAGGAGGCAACGCGGCGCTTTGCCAGAAGCTGAACATGGCTTTAAGCGCGCGACATGAAGTGCCTGATCATCGCCGCCGGGCAGGGAACCCGGCTGCGCGCCATCGCCGAGTCCAAGCCGCTCGCCCAAGTCGCCGGGACGGCGCTGCTCGAGCATGTGGTGCGCAGCGCGCAACGGGGAGGCGCGAGCGAGTTCCTGGTCGTCACCGGCTACCGGGCGGAGCCGGTCGAGGCCTTCCTCGCCGGCCTCGCCGAGAGCACCGGATTCCGGATCGATACGGTGCGCAACCGCGATTGGGCTCGTCCCAACGGCCTCTCGGTCCTCGCCGCCGCCACCCGGCTCGATTCCGAGTTCCTCCTGCTGATGTCGGACCATCTGTTCGATCCCGCCATCCTGCGCGATCTGATCGCCGCGGACCGGCGCGGCGCGGCGCTCACCCTGGCCGTCGACTATGCGGTCGACGATCCTCGGCTCGATCTCGACGACGCGACCAAAATCGTGATCGGCGAGGGGGGCCGAATCCTGCGCATCGGCAAGACTCTGCCGGATTATGACGCGATCGACACCGGCATCTTTCTCGCCACGCCGGCTTTGTTCGAGGCGCTGGACGCCAACCTCGCCGCCGGCGGTTCGGGTTCGCTGTCGGAGGGCGTCCAGGCGCTCGCGGAGCAAGGCCGCGCCTTGGCCTGGGACACAGGCGGCCGCTGGTGGCTCGACGTCGACGACGAAGCCGCCTTCGCCAAGGCGGAAGCGGCCTTAGGCGGCTAGGGTCCGCACGCCTTCGACATAGGCCCGCGCTTTCGCCGCCGTCTCCTCGGCCGACTGGCCCGGCTTATAGAGGCCCGAGCCGAGCCCGAAGCCGTCCGCTCCCGCCTCGATCCAGGGCGCCATGTTGTCCGGGGAGATCCCCCCCACCACCAGCAGGGGCACATCCCGCGGAAGCACCGCACGCTGCGCTTTTACCACGGCCGGCGAAGCGCCCTCGGCCGGGAAGAGCTTGAGCCCGGTCGCTCCGGCGCGAAGCGCGGCGAAGGCCTCCGAGGGCGTGAAGAAGCCCGGCAGCGACACCAAACCGGCCGCCGCCGCCGCCTCGATCACCGGCCCATGGCTGTTGGGCGAGACGATGATCCGGCCGCCCGAATTCCGCACCCGCGCGACGTCGGCCGAGTCGAGCACCGTCCCGGCCCCGATCAGGGCCTCTTCCCCAAGGCTCCTCGCCAGCCGCTCGATGCTGAGGAGCGGCTCGGGCGAGTTGAGCGGCACCTCGATGATTCGGATCCCCGCCTCGAGGATCGCCGCTCCGATCGCCTCCGCCTCGGCCGGAACGACTCCCCGGATGATCGCGACCAGGGGGCATTGGTCCAGCCTGCGCCGAAGGATTTCGCCAGGATTCATCGCACCAGCTCCGCTAGAGACCCCGCGTCGCGCTTAGCGCCGTGGCTCCGGCGAGCCCAGCGCTTTCCACTTGGCGTGCGGGGCTCGCGGCTCGATACTTGGCCCATTCGCGCGAGTCGCGAAAACCGCGGTGGGGAGGGGCATGATGATCATTGGCATACCCGTTTATCAGAAGGTCGACCTGCTCGACGTCGCGGGTCCGTACGAGATGTTCAACTGGGCGGGCGATCAGATCAAGGCGGTCATCATCTCCGAGGACGGCAAGCCGGTCACCTCGATCAACGGAGTGACTTTCGAAGCGCATTACAGCTTCGCCAACGCCCCCGCGCTCGACGTGCTGTGGACTCCGGGCGGCCCGGTCGAGGTGATGAACGCGCTGATGACGGCAAAGCCGCCGACGTACCTCGATTACCTCAGAAAGGTGGCCGCCAAGGCGAGCTGGGTGTGCTCGGTCTGCGAGGGCGCGCTGCTGCTCGCCCAGGCGGGTCTGCTCGACAACCACCAGGCGACCACCCACTGGGCCGTCATCAATTGTCTCAAGCAGTTCCGGAAGGTCGAAGTCGTCGACGGCAATCCGCGCTTCGTCCAGTCCGGCAATCGGCTGACCGGCGGCGGCATCTCGTCCGGGCTGGACGAGGCGCTGAGGCTGATCGAGATCCTGGCCGGGACCGGCACCGCCCTCAGCGTCCAGGCGACGACCCAATATTTTCCGGTGCCGCCGGTGCAGGGCAGCATCCCGTCGCCGCCGCCCGCCTGCAAATATAGCTGGGGCGATTAGGCGGTCGCCCGATTGCTCCCCGGATTTTCGGGGGAGGGGACCGAGCGAAGCGCGGCGGAGGGGTTTTCCCCGCCAGGAGCAGGTGGAAGCGCCCCACTCGAATCGGCACCGTGCACGGGTGCCAGGGAGGACATGCATGGAGACCAGGATCGATGAAATTGGCGACGGCATTTTCCGGCTGTCGACTCACGTCGCGGAGATAGCGCCGCCGGACGGATTCGGCTTCAACCAGTTCCTGATCCGCGCGGACGAGCCTTTGCTCTTTCACTGCGGCACCCGGGCGCTCTTTCCCCTCGTCTCCGCCGCGCTCGCCCGCCTCCTGCCGGTCGAGGATCTGCGCTGGATCAGCTTCGGCCATGTCGAGGCCGACGAATGCGGGGCGATGAACCTGTGGCTTGCGGCGGCACCGGCGGCGAGCGTCGTCTACAGCCGTCTCGGCAGCGACATTTCGGTGACCGACCTCGCCGACCGCCCGCCGCGCATCCTCGACGAGGGCGAGACTCTCGATCTCGGCGGCAGGCGAGTCCGCCTCATCCCGACGCCGCACGTACCGCATGGCTGGGAGGCGCAGGTTCTCTACGAGGAGACGACCAACACGCTGTTCTGCGGCGATCTGATGAGTCATTTCGGCGATCGCGGCGCAGTGACGGAAGAAGACATCGTCGAGGCGGCGATGACCTCCGAGGACATGTTCGGGGCGACCAGCCTCGGCCCGCTCACCGCTCCCACCATGCGCCGCCTCGCCGAGCTCGAGCCCGGGCTGCTCGCGGTGATGCACGGCGCATCGTTCCGCGGCGACGGCGGCAGGGCGCTGCGGCGGCTGGCCGACGGTTACGACCGCCGGGTGCGAGCGGCGCTGGAGCCTCCGCTTCCCGTCCAAGCCTGAGTTTTTTCCGCTCAGCCGCGCGCTTGAGGCTGGCCCCGCCGCTCGGGGCGCGTTAGCCGTGGCTGCGCATCAGCCGAGGAGGGCTTCATCGCCAATTTCATCTTCGCGACCGGGATCGAGAACAGCATTCCGACCATCAACGGCGGCCGTACCCGCGTCGACCAGATGGAGGTATGCGGCCATTACCGGCACTGGCAGACCGATTTCGATTGCTGCGACGAGCTGGGAATCCATTTCCTGCGCTATGG
>JAXDPB010000055.1:0-5530 GCA_034668585.1 Sphingomonadales bacterium
GATCTGGAGGATGTCGTTCTCCGCCATCGCCTTGACCATCGAGGTCGGGAAGATGTGGGCGATGAACTTGGCGAGGTCGAAGGCCGAGCGGTCGACGCCGCTCGCCGCATCGGCGGGAGGGATGGCGAGGGCGAGCCCCACCCCCGGCTCGAGCGCGTTGACGAGAATCAGGCCGAGCCCGAGCGAGACGAGGCTGGCGCAGACGAACCAGCCGAAAGCCTTGAGGCCGACCCGGCCCAGCGCCGTTGTGTCGCCCATATGGGCGATGCCGACGACCATGGTCGAGAGCACCAGCGGCGCGATGATCATCTTGATGAGGTTGAGGAAGACCGTCGTCAGTATCGAGAAATAGCCGGCCACCGTCTTCAGTCGTTCCGCCGCCTCCGGGGTGCCGTCGTCCATCGACGCGTTGATCGCCCAGCCGACGATGATGCCGAGCATGAGGCCGGCGAGGATGTAATAGGTCAGGCGTTTGGCCACAGGCGGCTCCCCGGCTCGAAGGTGCCGCCTAGGAAGGCGATTGCGACGCCCGGGTCAAGCGGGGAGGCGCTAGGCCGGCTCGAGCACCTTCTGGACGACGTCCTCGGCCAGCTTGCCGTTCAGCTCGGCGAGATGGTCGAACTCCGCCTCGTAGGTCGCGAGGCCCTGGCTGAGCGAGCGCAGCTCCGCGTCCAGGCCCTGTAGCTCGGCGGCCGGCACCAGGGCTTCGACCTTGTCCCAGCGCGACCAGCCCTCGCGGCTGTCCATGCCGAGCATCTGTCCGCGGCGGCTGGCGATCGCCGAGGTCACCTTCGACGTGGCCGTGCCGGGCGCGAGCACCGTCACCTTGCACACCGGCTCGAGCAGGTGAGGAGAGGCCGCGGCCAGGGCCTCGCTCATCGCGATCCGCCCGGCGGTACGGAAGGCGAGCTCGGAGCTGTCGACCGTATGGTAGCTGCCGTCGACCAAAGTCACGGCGACGTCGACGACCGGGAAGCCGAGCGGCCCCTTGGCGAGAGCGTCGCGCACCCCCTGCTCCACGGCGGGGATATACTGTTTGGGCACGGTGCCGCCGTGGATCTTCTCGTCGAACCGGAAGCCCTCGCCCCGGCCGAGCGGACGGAGCTCGATGACGACGTCGCCGAACTGGCCGTGGCCGCCCGACTGCTTTTTGTGGCGGCCGCGCTGGGTGACGGGCTTGCGGATTGATTCCTTGTAGCCGACTGTGGTGGGGGTCGCGTCGACCGCCACCCCGTAGCGGCGCTTCAATTTGGCGAGCGTCACCTTGAGATGCTCGTCGCTCACGCCCTTGAGCCGGGTCTCGTGAAGCGCCTCGTCCTGCTCCCATTCCAGCGAGCGATCCTCCTCGACCAGCTTATGGAGGGCGGTGGAGAGGCGGACGTCGTCCTTGCGGTCGCGGGTGGTGATGGCCAGCGCGTAATTGGCCACGGGCGGCGCAAGGCCAGGGGCCCTGCCGCCCGCCCCGAGCCACTCGCCCGCCTGCACGCCCTCCGCCTTGGCGATGGCGACGACGTCGCCGGTCGCGGCCTTGCCGAGCTTGACGGGCTTCTCCCCCTGCATGGCGAACAAGGTGCCGACGCGCACCATCTCGCCGCTTGTTCCCTTGAGCTCGGTGCCTTCGGCGAGCGCCCCGCCGAACACCCGGGCCAGCGCCAGCCGGCCCATATTGCCGCCATGGGAGATCTTGAACACGAAGGCGCAGCCGCCCTTCGCCCCCAGCCGCTCCGCCGCGGCCTCGGGCGAAGGCGAATCGTGGCGCAAGGCCTTGAGCAGCCGGCGAACGCCGAAGCCGTTCGAGGCGGAGCCGAACAGCAGGGGCACCACCAGATTCTCGCGGGTCTCGCGGGCGAGATCGGCGAAGATGGTGGCGCGGTCGGGCTGCTCGTCCATCAGCAGCTGCTCGAGCAGCTGGTCGTCATGGTCGGCGAGCTGCTCGAGCATGTGGAAACGATCCTGCGCCTCGCGCTCGGCGAGGTCGGAGGGGATGTCAATCTGCTCGGATGGCTTGCCCGGGACGTAGTGGAAGGCGCGCTCGAGCGCGAGGTCGACGAAGCCGGTGATCTTCTCGCCCTGGCGGATCGGGATCTGGCGGGCGACCAGCGGCGAGCCGCTCATCGGCTGAAGCGCTTCCAGCAGACCGCGGATGCTGCCGCGCGCCTGATCGATTTTGTTGACGAAGATGAGATGGGGGATGCCGAGAGCCTCGAGCTGGCGAAGCGCGGGTTCGGCGAGGATCGCTCGATCGGGCTCCGGATCGATCACGACCACCGCCAGGTCGGCGGCGGCGATCGCAAGCGCGCCGTCGGCGGCGAAGCCGACCGAGCCGGGCGTGTCGAGAAGGGCGAAACGGTCGCCGAGGAAATCGAAATGCATCAGGTTGAGCTCGGTCGAGCCGCCGCGCGAGCGCGCCTCGGGACTGGCGTCCCCGACGCTGGTGCCGGCGTCCACCGATCCCTGTCGGTCGATCGCGCCGGCGGCGAAGAGCAGGGCTTCCGCGAGGCTGGTCTTGCCGGCGCCGCCCGGCCCCACCAAAGCTATGGTTCTCGTGCCGGCCGATCTGTCGGGCATGAATCTCTCCTCCGTCCGCTGCGCGCGATCCGCGAGGAAGCGCGTCCGCGCTCGATTCGCCTCAAGTCCACCCTTTGGCGGCGGAGCGCAAGAGGGGAGCTGTCGCCGTTTCGGAACGAGGCTGTTCGATCGAGTGTTTAGCCGCGTGACGGAAGGGTTGCTCCGTCCTGTGCTGGAGGTTGGTCATGCCCTATTCGGTGACTTTGCCGGTGATGGCCGGGCTTTCACTCATCGGGGCCGGCAGCGGCGTCTATCTCGGCCGCTCCGCCATCGCCGAGATCAACCCGGTGCATTTCCATGCGCCCGAAACCCGCTTCCACGCCGATCTCGTCCCCTATCGCAGCCCGGACTGGGCGCAGGTCCAGGTCGGCGAATATCAGCAGGCAGCCTTGGTGACGGGGCTCGGCGACGGCTGCATCGGCTGCCGCGACTATCCGGTCGAATATTACCCGCGGCACGATCCCGCGGTCGACGCTAGTGCTTCCGCCCCGGGCCCAGCGCTGGAATTCGCCGAGGCGGCGCCCGAGCCGGAGCGCGATCCCGAACTCGCGCGGGTCGAGCGCTATGCAAGCTATCCGCTTACCGCCGACGACCAAGCGGCGCCCGAGTCGGAGGAGCCGGTCGAGGAGGTCTATGCGGGCACGGAATAGTTGCCCGCTCCTACCCCCTCGCTTACATCGCGAGGCATGACCTCCACCAACGACATCCGCCGGTCCTTCCTCGACTATTTCGGCTCGAACGGACATCGCCAGGTGCCCTCGGCGCCGCTCGTGCCGCAGAACGACCCGACTTTGATGTTCGTCAACGCCGGCATGGTGCCGTTCAAGAACGTCTTCACCGGCCTCGAGACGCGGCCTTATTCGACCGCCGCATCCTCGCAGAAATGCGTCCGCGCCGGCGGCAAGCATAACGATCTCGACAATGTCGGCTACACCGCCCGCCACCACACCTTCTTCGAGATGCTCGGCAATTTTTCGTTCGGCGACTATTTCAAGGAGCAGGCGATCACCCACGCCTGGACCCTGCTGACGAATGAATGGGGCCTGTCACCGGACCGGCTGACCGCCACCGTCTACCATACCGACGACGAAGCCTTCGACCTGTGGCGCAGGATCGCCGGCCTTCCCGAGAGCCGGATCATCCGCATCCCCACCAAGGACAATTTCTGGGCGATGGGCGACAGCGGGCCCTGCGGTCCCTGCTCCGAGATCTTCTACGATCATGGCGACCATATCCCCGGCGGCCCGCCCGGCAGCCCGGACGAGGACGGCGACCGTTTCGTCGAGATCTGGAACCTCGTCTTCATGCAGTACGAGCAGGAGCACAACGAGATCGTCCGCGAGCTGCCCAAGCCGTCGATCGACACGGGCATGGGGCTGGAGCGGATCGCCGCCGTCATGCAGGGCGTCCACGACAATTACGACACCGACACGTTCAAGGCGCTGATCGCCGCCTCGAGCGAACTCACCCGAACGACGGCGGAGGGAGAGCGCCAGGCGAGCCACCGGGTGGTCGCCGATCACCTCAGGGCTTCGGGCTTCCTGATCTCGGACGGCGTTCTGCCCGCCAATGAGGGGAGGGGCTACGTCCTTCGCCGGATCATGCGACGGGCTATGCGTCATGCCCACATATTGGGCGCGGCCGAGCCGCTCATGCACCGTCTGGTGCCCGCCCTGGTCGCCGAGATGGGCGCCGCTTATCCCGAGCTGGTCCGCGCCCAGCCGCTGATCGAGGAGACGCTGAAGCTCGAGGAGACGCGCTTCCGCCAGACGCTCGCGAACGGCCTCCGCCTGCTCGACGAGGCGACCGGAGCGATGAAGCCCGGCGACACGCTCCCCGGCGAGGTCGCCTTCAAGCTCTACGACACGTTCGGCTTCCCCTACGACCTCACCGAGGACGCGCTTCGCGCGCAGGGCTTCGGGGTCGACCGCTCCGGCTTCGATTCCGCCATGGCCGAGCAGAAGGCGCAGGCCCGCGCCGCCTGGAAGGGCTCGGGGCAGAAGGCCTCGGAGGACGTCTGGTTCGACATCGCCGAGGAGCAGGGCTCAACCGAATTCACCGGCTATGCGGGGCACGAGGGCGAGGGCGTGGTCGTCGCGCTCGTGAAGGACGGTGCCCGGGTCGACCGTGCCCAAGCGGGCGACAAGGTCGCCATCCTGACCAACCAGACGCCTTTCTACGGCGAGAGCGGTGGCCAGATGGGCGACACCGGCGCCGTCACCAGCGACAAGGGGCTCAAGGCCGAGGTCGAGGACACGTCGAAGCCGCTCGGCCGCCTCCACGCGCACCATGCAGTCATCGAGGCCGGTGAAGTGGCGGTCGGCGACGCCATCCACCTCACCGTCGATGCCGAGCGGCGCGGGCGGGTTCGCGCGAACCACAGCGCCACCCACCTCCTCCACGCGGCGCTTCGCCACCGGCTCGGTGGCCATGTCACCCAGAAGGGCAGCCTGGTGGCGCCCGACCGCTTCCGCTTCGATTTCTCACACCCCAAGTCGCTCACCCCGGAAGACATCGCCGCGGTCGAGGCGGAGGTGAACCGCCACATCCGCGAGAATGACGCCGTCACCACCCGCCTGATGAGGCCCGACGAGGCGATCGAGGCCGGCGCCATGGCCCTCTTCGGGGAGAAATATGGCGACGAGGTTCGCGTCCTCTCGATGGGACGAGGGTCGGACGCCAGCTATTCGGTCGAACTCTGCGGCGGCACCCACGTCAATGCTCTGGGTGACATCCAGCTCTTCAAGATCGTCAGCGAGAGCGCCGTCGCGGCAGGCGTCCGCCGGATCGAGGCCCTGACCGGAGAGGCGGCGCGCCAGTGGCTGACGGAGCGCGAGAATCGCCTCCGGGAGGCCGCGACGGTCCTCAAGGCTTCACCCGAGGAAGTGCCGGCCCGGGTCGCCGCCCTGCTCGACGAGCGCAGGAGGCTGGAGCGCGAGCTCGCAGAGGCGAAAAAGGCTCT
>JAXDPB010000056.1:0-56682 GCA_034668585.1 Sphingomonadales bacterium
CACCGGCTATCTCGTCGGCGAGCCCGAAAAGGGCCTCGCCGCGATGTTCATCATGATGAACGCCGCCCGCTTGGGGGTCGGCCTCCAGGGCCTCGCCCAGGGCGAGGTCGCCTACCAGAATGCGGTCGCCTATGCGAAGGACCGCCGCCAGGGCCGAGCCCTCGTCCCCGACCAGCGCGATCCCGACGCCAAGGCCGACCCGATCATCGTCCATCCCGACGTCCGCCGAATGCTGATGGAGATGAAGGCGTTCAACGAGGCCGCCCGGGCGCTCGTCTTGTGGGGCGCGCTCCAGGTCGACATCTCCCGCCGCGCCCAGACCGAGGAGGAGCGCGAGGCGGCTTCCGACCTGCTCGGCCTGCTCACTCCCGTCATCAAGGGCTATCTCACCGACCAGGGCTTCAAGGTCGCGGTCGACGCCCAGCAGATCCACGGCGGCCACGGCTATATCCGCGAATGGGGCATGGAGCAGTTCGTCCGCGACGCCCGGATCGCCCAGATCTACGAGGGCACCAACGGCATCCAGGCGCTCGATTTGGTCGGCCGCAAGCTTGGCGCCAATGGCGGCCGCGCCATCCAGGCCTTCCTCAAGCTGCTCGGCGAGGAGATCGCCGACTCGAAAGGCGGCGAAGGGGAAGGGGCCGAGGTGGCCGCCGCCCTGGAGAAGGGCGTGGGCGACCTCCAGGCCGCGACGATGTGGCTGATGCAGAACGGCCTCGCCAACCCCAACCACGCCGGCGCCGCGGCCTACCCCTACATGACGCTGACGGGAATCGTGTCGCTCGGCCTGATGTGGCTGCGAATGACCAGGGCCAGCAAGGCCGCCCTCGCCAACGGCGCCGGCGACAAGGCCTTCCACGAAGCCAAGCTCGTCACCGCCCGCTTCTTCGCCCAGCGCGTAATGCCGGAGACGGGGGCGCTGAGGCGCCAGATCGAAGCCGGCGCCGACAGCGTCATGGCACTGCCGGCAGAAGCGTTCTAGCTAGCGCGGGAACAACAGCTCGGCCACGTGCTGCGCCGAAGCGCCCTCCCGGTCGCGCTGCTTCAGGGTGTGCGTGCCGAAATTGTAGCGCAGACCTACGAAGACTGACCGGAAGGTGACATCGAAGTCGCCGATTCTCTGGCGCGCCACACCGGCCTCGAAGCTGAAGGGCAGCTTCTTGGGCTGATATTCCGCGCTCAGGCTCATGCCGCGGGGGCCGATGTCGAAGCCGGGAAAATCCACGTCGGCGTAGCTATACTTGGCGCGGATCTCCAGATTGTCGCTCGCAAACGCTCGAGCCGTGACGTCCACGCCCTGAAGGTCGCTGCCGAACGGGCCCTTGGCATCGATCCTGGCGTACACTGCCCCGAGCGAGACGGGGCCGATATAAGCATTAGCCTCGATACCGCCGCCGATCCGGCTGTCGTTGGGGCCAGCCTCCTGCCCCAATTTGGCGTAGGCGGCGAAAATGCCTGCCGAAAAATGGTCGTTACGGTAGAAGAGATGGGCGCCACCGGTGAAGGCACCCTGATCGCCGAGCGGATGTCCGAGATTGTTCCAATCGGTTCGAGAATAGGCCGCATCAACTTGCAGGTTAAACTTGCCGCCGAGACCGACCACGAAAGCGCCATCGCCCCGTATCGTCGAGCCGTCGCCGTCCACCGGGCCTAGATTCACGTCACGGGTTTCGAAGCTCAAGCCGACATAGCCACTGCTGCTTGGCTGAGCCAATGCAGGCGCCGAAATGCATGAGATCGTGCCGGCAATGCCAGCGGCGCACAACTTTACAGTCCGAGATGTCATGTTGCCCTCCCCCAATTACCTCCCGAAAGACACTGCAGGAGATGTCATATTCCTCGATCACATAGCTTATAGGTGCCATGTTTATCAATTGGACGAAGCAATTTTCTCAGTTCGATTGGAAGTGCGGGCTCGGCGATCCGGCATTCCCGCCTCGCCTGGGCGGCGCAGCGCTCACTCTCCGATCAGCAGCGCTACCTCGGCGATGCGCAGCCCGTCGGCGCGCGGCGCGGGCTGCCCTGCGGCGCGGGCGAACAAGCTGTACGGCACGACGTGGACTTCGAGCCTCTCTTGCTCGACCCGGGCGAGCAGCCGAGTCGCGTCGAAATCCTGGTAGCCCATGTGCGCCGTCTGGTGCATCGCCGCGCGGCCCCGCGCCGGCGTCGCCGTGCCGAACAGGTTGAGCGTGCCGAGGAACCAGGACGAGCTCTCGTCGAGCGCGGCGCCGGGGGGCGCGAGATAGACGGCGAAGCCGCTCGCCGGCAGGCGGTCCCAGGCGATGCCGCTCAGGCGCACGGTCAGGGTCCGCGCGGGCGGCGGCGGCGGCGGCGCGGCGTTGCGCAGCGCTCCGGCCCGGGCGCGGCGGCCCCGGGCGCTCGTCGCGGCCCGGCTGGCGCCGCCGGATGCGCCAGGGGCGGGCATCGCCGTCACCGGTTGAGGCTCGGCCAGGGCGAGGGCGATTCCGGCGGAAGGGGCGTTCGCCGGCACGGCCACGGTCTGGTCGCTTCGGGAAAGCACCCGGGTCGATCCCGGCGCCTGCCGCACCGCCTGGCGGACCGGTCCGCGCGACAAGGTGAGGCCCCCCATCGTGCTCGAATCGGCGTAGAGCACCTCCATATTGTCCGGGTCGAGATAGAAGCGCCTCGGCTTCCTCACTTCCGACCCGTCGGGATCGATGAACAGCCACGGCGTCTCGTCGAACCATTCGTCCGCCGGCAGCGGCCCCCAGCTCTTGCCCGGGCTCGCCGCCCATTGCCGCCACAGCCGGTCGATGTTGGCGTGGTGGACCCAGAAGATCGGGTCGAAGGCGGCGGTCGGAACGTCGGCCATCGCCCCGTTCGAATTGCCGATTGCTCCGCCGACGGCGACATGGAGGTCGTTGTGCGGCCTCTGCTCGAGCGCGCCCGGTCTGGTGTCGTCGTCGAGCAGGTCGCCGCCGAAGCCGGTCACCCCCGGCTCGCTGAAATATTGCGGCGCCTCGCGCGCCCGAGTCGCCGCGCAGACCGGCTCGCTCAGAGTGTAGAGGCCGCGGACGAAGGCGAGCTCGCGGTTCGGATGGTAGAGCGGGTTCGGAGCCTTCTCGTCGCGATCGAGATATTGCGGCGCGAACATCTCCGGGAAGCCGCGCTGCCCTTCCTCGTCGTAATTCCAATAGGGCAAAGCGAGCTCCGGCTCCCCCGCCGCCGCCCGCAATATCCGCTCGAAATGATAGAGATAGGCGCGGTGCCAGATCAGGAAATTGGCGGAGGCCTGCCCGAAATGGGGGCATTGCTTCCAATAGCGGGCGGCATCGACCTTCGCGACCTTGGGGTCGCGGCGCACGGCTTCGTCGTAAATCTCGTCCGAATAAGCGTGGACGGCGCATTGGAAGAACCAGCTCGTCGGGTCCGATCCGGGCCGGTCGCGCATGACCTGCAAGCCCCTGCGCAGGGCCTCGACCAGCTTCGGCTTGGCTGCGAACTCGCCGAGCGGCAGCCGTCGCGGCGGCAGCGGCTGCGCGAACAGCCTCGCGCCTCCCGGCACCAGGGCCGCCGCCGCTCCCGTCGCGGCCGCGCCGAGCATCGTCCTTCTCGTGATCCGCATCGGGCCCCCCGGTCGTCGGCGATCCTACAGCATCGGAAGTGCGGTGCAATTCAGGGAAGGAGAGAGCCGATTTCAAACCGCTCAGGCGGGGCCTGTCGGAGCCTGGGCCTTTGAGGTGCCTTTGCAGCCGCCACTGCCCTCAGCGCCGCGAGTCGCGCCTGCCGCTGCTCGCGGGTCATCGCCAGCGCCCAGGTCCAGGCGGCCTCATAGCTCGGGCCGATCCGCCGTTCGATACTGACCATCCGGTCGGCGAAGGGCTGACCGTAGAGGTCGGTCCAGGAATCGTAGAGGAAGAGGTAAAGCAGCCGGTGATCGTCGAGCCCGCCGCGGCTCGGGAAGGCGAGGGCGAGGCGATGCCCGAGCTCGTGGACCAGGGTCGCCTTCTTGTAGGCGGGGGAATAGCTGGCGCGCAGGCGGATGGTGCGGCCGTCGAAGCTCGCCATCGGGCGACCCTCGGAGACGATCGCGTCCACCGGCGCCGCGGGGAAAACGAGGCCGGTCTCGGCCTCCATCGCCGCGGCGATCCGGAGCCCCTCGGCCTGCCAGAGCCGGCGATACTCGCCGGCGGCCTCCGCATAATCCGGCGAGACCGGCGTGAACGAGACGGGCGGCGCGGCGGCGCAGAGCAGGACGGCAAGAGCGGGAGCGAGGATTGCCCGGATCATGGCGCGAGGATACCAAGTCCGGACCGCCTTGCCTATTCCATACGTTCATGCTATGTTCCGTAGCGGGCTTTGCGGCGCGGCTCTTTGAAGTGTCGAGAAACGAAAGTCGCGGGTTGGCGACTGGGCGGAAGTGATGACAGCCCGTCATTCCCGCGTAAGCGGGAATCCATGCTGCGCTCGCACGAATCCCGGAATCCGCATGGACTCCCGCTTTCGCGGGAGTGACGAGGAGGGCGAGGCAGGGTCGCCGGAAGCGAGCGCGCACCCGTTTCCAGGGGAGCCGGGCTTGTTAGCGGGTGACGAGGGAGCGCCGCGGTCTTCTTCGCGATCCCGGCGCCGAGGCGAAAGGTCACAGTGAAATCTTTTCAGGCTCCGTGTGAACTTCGCGAGGGTTCGACGCCCTCCGCCGCCGCGTTCCGGTCCATCACCACGCCCTCGAAATTCGCGATCGGGCCGGGTCGGCTGATCCAATAGCCCTGCACCTGGTCGCAGCCTTCGGCGCGCAGCGCGTCGAGCTGCTCGGCGGTCTCGACGCCTTCCGCCACCACCGGCATTCCGAGGCCTCGGCCGAGGCCGATCACCGAGCGGATGATCGCCCGGGCCGAGGGATTGTCGATCATGTCGCGGATGAAGCTCTGGTCGATCTTGACCTTGTCGAACGGGAACATCCGGAAATAGCTCAGCGACGAGTAACCTGTTCCGAAATCGTCCATCGAGATCTGCACGCCCAGCGCCTTGAGCCGTTCGAGGATCGCGATCGCCCTGTCGGCGTCCTTGATCAGCAGCCCCTCGGTCACTTCGAGCTCCAGCCGAGTCGGATCGAGCCCGGTCTCGGCGAGGATCGCCTCGACCTCGGCGGCGAGGTCGCCCTGGGTGAACTGGACCGGCGACAAATTGACCGAGAGCTTCAGCGCCGGAGTCCAGCGCGCCGCCTCGGCGCAGGCCTCGCGAAGCACCCAGTCGCCGAGCTTGAGGATCAGGCCGCTCTCCTCGGCGAGCGGGATGAAGGTGGCCGGGCCGATGTCACCGAGCCGGCCGTGGCGCCAGCGCAGAAGCGCCTCGAAGCCGAGGATCGTGCCGCTCTCGAGATCGGCGAGGGGCTGGTAGTGGACTCCGAGCTCGCCGCGGCCAATCGCCTGCCTCAGATCGGCTTCGAGCTGGCGGCGCTGGCGAAGCGCTTCGTCCATCGAGGCTTCGTAGAAGCGGGCGGTGCCGCGTCCTTCCGCCTTCGCCCGGTAGAGGGCCATGTCGGCATTCTTGACCAGGTCTTCGGGGGTCGCGGCATCGGCGGGGAAGAGCGCCACTCCGACGCTGCCGCTGATCCGAACCGTCTCGGTGCCGATCGCGAAGGGCTCGACGAGCGCCTCGAGGATCCGTCCGGCGAGCAGGCCGGCATGGTCGGGCTGCTGGCCGCCGGCCTGGACCACGGCGAATTCGTCGCCGCCGAGGCGGGCGACCAGCTCGTGGCCGCGCACCGCCGCCCGAAGCCGCTGCGCCGCGGCGATCAGCAGCGCGTCGCCGGCCGGGTGGCCGTAAATGTCGTTGACCGCCTTGAAGCCGTCGAGATCGACGCACAGCACCGCCACCGGCTCGTCGGTCTCGGACGCCTTGGCGACGGTGCGGTCGAGATGGTCGGCGAAGACGGCGCGGTTGGGGAGGCCGGTCAGCGCATCGTGGAAGGCGAGGTGAGCGATCCGCTCGGCGGCTTCCTTGCGTTCGGAAATGTCGCGCACCGCGAGGATGCGCAGTTCCGCCCCGCGCCAGGCGAGCGGGCGAAGCAGCAGCTCGACCTCGCAGCTCTCGCCATCGGGACGGAGCAGGCGGCATTCGGCGGGCGGCGCGTCCGAAGCCATGGACAGCGCGCCCAGATTGACCTCGATGAGCAGGTCGGAGAGCCGCTCGGGCGCATCGCCGAGGCTGGCGAAGCCAGCGAGGCGCAGGAAGGCGCGGTTGGCGTCGACGATCCGTTCGCCGTCGATCACCACCAGTCCCTCCACCGCGGCGTCGGCGAAGGTGCGCAGCCGCCGCGCCTCCTCGATCGCGTTCTTGGCCAGCTTGCGGTCGAACAGCACCATCATGAAGCCGATGGCGAGGATGACGAGGGCCATCGCCACGACCGCCAGGGTCAGGACGTTTCCGTCGATCGCGGCCGGCGGCACGGCGATATGCGGATCGGGAACGATCGACGCCGCCGCCATGGCGGTGAAGTGGAGGCCGCAAATGGCGAGGGTGAAGAGCAGGGCCGGCCGCCACGGCAGCGGCTTGGGCTTGCGCCGGTGCTCGGCGAGGGCGGCGGCGCTGAGCGCGATTCCGAGCAGCAGCGAGACCGCGACCATCGCCTCGTCCCAGACGAATCGACCGGGCAGCTTGACGGCGGCCATGCCGATATAGTGCATCGTGCTGATGCCGACTCCGATCACGGCGCCCGCGGCGAGCGTCCCGCCTCGGCCGCCGCGCAGCGCCGCCGTCCAGCCCGCGCCGGTGATCAGGACGGCGGCGGCGATCGAGAGCAGGGTCAGCTGGAGATCGTAGCCGATCGGCAGATGCGGCCGGTAGGCGAGCATGGCGACGAAATGGGTCGCCCAGATGCCGGTGCCGGCGACGAAGCCGGCGAGCGAGGTCCACGCCCAGCGCCGCCGCTCGGCCCGGCGCGCCTGCTCGAAGATCGAGAAAGCGGTGAACGCGGCGAGCAGGCAGATCGTGCCGGCGACCAGCACCAGCCGGAAATCATGTTCGCCCGTGATGCAGGCATAAACGCGCAGCATTCGTCACCCACCCCTGGAGGCCGGGCTTATGCGCAGCGGAGGGTGAAGAAGGCGTAAAGCATCGGAGGACGGCCTGATTCCACAATTCCTCCCCTCCCCGAAAATCTCGGGGCGGAATTCGGTCTCTCAGATCGCCGTCTCCAGCTGGGTGAACCGCACCGGCAGCACCTCGCGGGTCGCCAGCCTGCCGTCCGCGTCCCTGGTGACGAGGCTGAGCTGCTGGATGTCCTTGCCGCCGATCGGAATGACCAGGCGGCCCCCCGGGGCGAGCTGCTCCGCCAGCGCCGAGGGTGCGGCCGGAGCGGCGGCGGTGACGAGAATTCGGTCGAAGGGGGCATGTTCGGGCCAGCCGCGCGAGCCGTCGCCGACCCGAATGGCGACGTCATGGCCTTCCGCCTCGAGCCGCAGCCGGGCGCCTTCGGCGAACTCCTCGACGATCTCGACGCTCCAGACCCGGGCGCCGAGAGCGCTCATCACCGCCGCCTGCCAGCCGAGGCCGGTGCCGACCTCGAGCACTCGCTGGCCGGGGGCGAGGCCGAGCAGATCGAGCATCAGGGCGCCGATGAAGGGCTGCGAGATGGTCTTGTCGAAGCCGATCGGAAGCGGCGTGTCGTGATAAGCGGCGACGGCGAGCTGGTGAGGCACGAACAGGTGACGCGGCACTCGCAGCAGCGCCCCGCGAAGCGCCGGGTCGAGCTCGTCCTTGCCGAGCTCCTCGCTCGCCAGGTCGAAATGCATGTCGACGATCTCGACCATGTGGCGCCTCAACAGGGCCAGATGCTGCTCACCCATCGCCTTCATGCGCGGCTCGCGTCTCCTTGCCCCGGGACAAGGCGCAGAATGCGCGGCGCGGCGCAAGGGTCCGTGCTGGAAACGTCACCCCAGCGAAGGCTGGGGTCCCGGCGGGTGAAAAGCGCCGGCGGTCTTCACCCGCTGGGATCCCGGCCTTCGCCGGGATGACGGGTCAGCCGAGGCCGCCGCGTCCGGAGCCGAGGCTGAAGATGAGCTGCAGCCCGGCGCCGACCAGGGCGGCGAGGACCAGCAGACCGGGATATTGCGGCTCCTCCCGCTCGAGGACGGCTTCGGCCGCCGCGGCGGCCGCTCGGCCCCGCGGGCGGCGCCGCAGCCGCACCATGTCACGGCTCCACGAGGCGAAAGGCGGCCTCACCGCGGGCAGATTGGAATCGCGGTGAAGGACCGGGAGGACTCCGGCCAGGTCCGGCTCCAGCGAATGCTGGCCCCGCCCCGACCTCCACACGACGCGGTGGCCGCTCGGCACCATCTGCCAGGCCGCGCCGCACCGAATCATGTCGCTCTCGCAGCGGCGGCAGCGGGCGAAATAATAACCGCCATTATAGACTTCCCCGGCCGCCGCCTCGTGGCCGCCCAGCGCGCATAACAGGCTCATCCCTCTTCCTCCTCCTCCTCGTGCGATTCCGTGGTCGGGCCGCCGAGCCGGTATTCGGCGACGAAGCGCAGCTCCTCGTCGCCCTCGGCGATGGCGCGCTCGGCGTCCCAGATCTCGAAATGGCTGCCGGCGCCGATGAACAGGATGCTCCCGCCGAGGCGGCCGCGGCGGCGGGCCATCTCCGGCAGGGTCAGTCGGCCGCCATCGTCATAGCTCGCCTCCTCGACCAGGCCGAAGGTGCGACGGGCGCGGGCGTGATGCTCGTCCGCCGGCCGGCCCAGCGCCTCGTCGCGAAGACGGCGGCGTTCGAGCTCCGCCTGCAGCCGCGGCTTCAGCGCGGCGCCGTAACCGGTGAGGCACGGATCGCTCTCATGTATCCCGAGCAGCACCCGGCCGCCGTCGCCGTGGCGCGCCATCTCGCGCAGGATGAAAGTCGGGAGACGGACTCGGCCATCCTCGTCGAGCGCGCCGAGCGCGTTGCCGCTGAAGATGTGCGTGACTTCCACGATCCGGTCCGCCCCCCGTTACGCCAACCCGCACCGGCCCATGGGGGCCCGTGCTGGGGAGAATCCTAATGGTTAACGGAGGCCCGGCTCAGATCGGACTTGTACACCGGTAATCGTACGATGATTCGGCATGGACTCTACGATCCCTGCTCACCGCAAGACTTGGCCGAATCTAACCTACATTATAACAACACGTTCTAACATTAACCCAGCCGCTCTCTGTCGCGGCCGTTCGAGCCGGAGACCACGATCTGTGCTTGGTCACCTGCGGTTCACCGTAATATTCCTAGGTTGTACATTAACCAGTCGACTCAGAGAGTTGACTGTGCGTGGCCCTGTGTTTTTGGCCTTTGGGGAGCGGGCTTATGGCGCACCAACGCACCGTGTACGTGGTGGACAACGACCTCGAGACCAGGCGGTCTCTGACGATAAATCTCGCGTCGATCGGCGCCGAGGCGTGGCCGTTCGGGAGCGGCAGCGAGTTTCTCGAGATACTCGGCCATTTGATGCCGGGCTGTATCCTGCTCGACATGGATGCGGATGACGGCCTCGAGATCCTGGCGGCCCTCGTCCAGCGCGAGACGGGCTGGCCGATCCTCGCGATGAGCGCCCATCCACGGGTCGCCGTCGCGGTCGAGGCGATGAAGCTCGGCGCCCTCGATTTCCTGGAAAAGCCGGTTGAAGGGCCCAAGCTCGCGGCGGCTCTCATCCCCGCCTGGAGCGCGCTCGAAGCGTCGCTCGAGAAAGGGGAGGCGAAGCGGGTCGCCCAGAACCGGCTCGCCCGGCTCACGGCGCGCGAGCTCGACATCTCGCTGGCCCTGTTCAGCGGGCGATCCAACAAGGCGGTGGCGCACGAGCTCGGCATCAGCGTTCGAACCGTCGAGATGCACCGGGCGCATATCATGGCCAAGCTCGGAGTGAAAAGCATCGCCGAGGCGGCGGTGATGGCGACCCATGCCGGGCTCGCCATCGGCCGGCGAGCGCCGGTGGCGTCGCTCGCCCCGGTGAGCCGCGCCGTTTCACCCTTTGAGGAAAGGCGCCTGGCCCGCTCCGCTTACTGACGCCGGGAACCTCGGGTGCGAAGGCACATTGAGGCCGGAGAAGATCGGCCTCGAGGAGCGCGCCATGGGCGACGGGAAGAGCAGCGACGACAGGATGGACGGACGCGGCGGCGGCGGCGATTCGGGCGGCGGCGCCTATCCCAGCCCGAATCGCGGCAAGAAGGCCGGCAAGGACGGTTTCCTGGGAAGCGGCGGCCAGACCGGCAAGGCTTATCACGGCCACGGCCAGCTCGGCGCCGACAAGACCGGCGACAATCCCAACGCCCCTGACGAAAGCGACGGCGGCTGGAGCCTCGGACGCTAAACCTGCATCATCTCGTCACCCCAGCGAAGGCTGGGGTCCATGCGGGCTTGCCGAATTCCACATCCCGATCGGCGTGGATGCCAGCCTTCGCTGGCGCGACGGGGAGACATCGGGCGTCGTGACGATTCGGGTATTGCGCATCCCGCTCTAGCACCGCCAAAAAGGTCAGGGGCCGGCAGCGTGGCTGCCGGCCCCTCCCTCGTTACGCGACTCGAGGGGTCGACCCGCGGGTCGACGCCCTCCTTATCGCTTGATTCGGTTGAGGAATCGCTGAATGGCTCCGTAAGCGGACGTTCAGCCGCCGCCGGCTTATTTGGCCTTGTTGCCCTGACCGTCCGACTTCACGTCGACGTCGGGCACGTTGACCTCGATCTTGTCCGGCACCTTCAGATTGACGTCCGGCACCGAGACCTTGGGGGCCTCGACGTTGACGTTGACCCCGATGTCGTCCGCGGCTCGGTTGAAGCCGCCGCTGAAGACGAAATAGAGCACGGCCAGAAGCACGAGGATGGCAACGACGGCGAGCAGAATGCCGCCGCCTCCGCGTCCGCCGCCGTCGGTCTGGACGACGGTGGTGGTGGTGCGTTCGGTTTCGCGCACCGGCTCGCGGTCGCGGTCATAGTCGCTCATGTCGTTCTCCAGATCGTTGCGCCGGCGTGGAGGCCGCTCAATTGCTCTTGGCGGGAGCGGTCACGTCCACCTTGACGTCGGTCGTCTTGTCGGCGCCGCCGAGGAGCTGGCCGCCGAACAGGTAGAAGAGCAGGGCGAGGACGGCGATCAGCAGAACGACGGCGATGATCGTCCCGCCGCCCCCTCCGCTGTCGGTATGGACGATGGTGGTTTCCCGTTCCCGGTCGTGATCGCTCATCTCGATAACTCCGCTTTGTTTCGGAGCCTCAACGCTGCGCCCGATGGGGGGTTCCGAAGCGCGCCCGACGGAGACCCGGCCAGGCAATCTGCTCGGCCCGGGCGATCCTCTCGGCCGACGATCGGCCCGGCCAGGGACCGGTTCGAATGAAGCGCTCCACCGGTCCCCGCGTCGCCACCGCGGCCGGCGCGCTGACCCTGTACTTCACCAGCCAGTCGCCGCCGACATAGCAATAGAGATGGACCTCCGAGCGAAGCTCCTGGACATGGTCGTCGAACGGTCCGCCGAAGCGGTAGACCGAACGGTGGCGAAGGCTCGGATCGACGCCCGCTGCACTCACGGCCTGGCCCCGTTCGACGGGCTCGACATTGCCGTGCTGGCTGGAAATGGCCGCTTCGGCCGCGCCGAACTCCTCGTCGCAGCGCTGAGCCCGCTCGGCCCGGGCGGCCGGCTCGGCCGGGTAGATGTAGACGGTGATCAGCAGCCGGCCCTCGGCCGTCGCCAGATTGTAGCTGGCGCTGACGTCCATTCCGGCCTCATCGTATCGATAGATGTCGGAACGGCGGAATTCGCCCACCTGCAGCGGATAGACGGCGCGCGCCGGGCCGTGGACGTACGGGCCGTCGGTGACGACCTCATGCTGCGCGGCGGCGGGCTGGGAGAAGGCCAGGGCCAGCAGAACGCCGTATTGTCTGACGCCGAGGAGGGCTTTCCGGTCCATGTTCAGTTCCTTCAATGGCGGCTGAATGCCAGCTTGAGGCCGAAGAGGATGAGCACTCCGCCGGTCAGGCGGTCGAGGAGGCGCACCAGAGCCGGATCGCGAAGCCTTCGCGCCAGCGGCCGGGTGGCGCCGATCAGAAGCAGGAACCAGGCGAGGCCGAGCGCCGAATGGATGGCGGCAAGCAGGAGAGTCGTCGCCGGCACGCTCGCTCCGGCGGGGATGAACTGCGGAAGGAACGAGACGTAGAAGGCCCCGACCTTGGGATTGAGCAGGTTGGTCATAAGGCCGCGCAGGAACCAGTTCGAGCCCGGCGGCGGGCGCCCCTCCCCGGCGACGGGGGGCGACCGGGGAACCGCGATCAGCCGAACGCCCAGATAAAGGAGATAGGCGGCGCCGGCCCATTTGAGCAGCTGATAGGCAAGCTCCGAAGCTTCGAGCAGCACGCCGAGACCGACCGCCACCAGGCCGCCCCAGGCGAGGCAGCCTAGGCAGATGCCGAGCGCGGCGGCGAAAGCGCGCCGGGAACCCTCGGCGGCGGCCGTGCGAAGCACCAGGGCGGTGTCGAGCCCCGGAGTCACCGTCAGCAAGGCCGCGGCGAGGGTGAAGGCGACCAGCGACTGGGCGAGCGGCGTCATGGTGGACGCCTAGCACGGCGCGCCCTTATGGTGGAGCCATGGAGGACACATCCCTGACGCCGCTCGACCGAGGGTTGCTCAAGCTCATGCGGATCCGCGGCGGCTTCGCCGGCGCCGCGCTGATCGCCGCCGCGGCCGGCGGCGAGCTGGCGCTGCAACGGGCCGGCGATTGGCCGGCTGGCCTGCTGACAGGTCCGGCGGTGCTCCTCTTCCTCTACCTGCTCGCCTGGGCGCCTTCCCGCCGCTACCGCGCCTGGGGCTATAGGATGGACGGGGAGGAGCTGCAGGTCCGCCGCGGCGTCTGGACCCGAGTCCACACGGTGGTGCCGCTCGACCACGTCCAGCATATCGATGTCAGCCAGGGGCCGCTGGAGCGCTCGCTCGGGATTTGCAGCCTGGTCCTCCATACCGCC
The DNA here is from genome assembly GCA_034668585.1 of Sphingomonadales bacterium. GTDB lineage: Bacteria > Pseudomonadota > Alphaproteobacteria > Sphingomonadales > Sphingomonadaceae > Allosphingosinicella. The sequence continues at coordinate 12,933 of JAXDPB010000056.1, forward strand.
GGCACGCTGCACAGCCAGATCGTCGTGCCCGGCCTCACCCGCGACACCGCGGAGGGCATCCGCGACGAGATCAGGGCGCGGATCCGCGAGGAGCCGGCGTGAGCGACGGCGCCGACCGCCGGCTTCACCCCGGTACGATCCTGCTCCGCTTCGTCAAGGAGGCGCCGCAGACCCTGCTCGCCTTGCCGGCGGCGCTGGCGGTGTCGTCCAGGGCCGGGCTGACCGGCCCGCTGCTCCTGGCCGCGGGCCTGGGGGTGGGGCTGCTGGTGTTCAAATGGATCGTCTGGCGCCGCTTCCGCTACGGCGTCGGCGAGGCCGAGATCGTCATCGAGAGCGGCGTTCTCCACCGCAATCGCCGCTCCATCCCGTTCGATCGAATCCAGGACGTCGACATCGAGCGAAGCTTCCTCGCCCGTCTGTTCGGCCTCGCCAAGGTCCGCATCGAGACGGGAGCGGGCGGCAAGGATGAAGGCCTGCTCGACAGCGTCTCGCTCGCCGAGGCGCATCGCCTTCGCGAGACGGTTCGAGCGCGCCGGAGCGGAGTCGCTCCCGCGGCGGCCGCGGAAGGCGAACCGCCCGCCGCGCACATCCTGTTCGCGATGGACGTGCCTCGGCTGCTCCTGTTCGGCCTGTTCAGCTTCTCGCTGGTCTACATCGCCGGCCTGTTCGCGCTCCTCCAGACCTTCGACCGGTTCCTGCCGTTCGACATTTACGACCCGGCGCGCTGGATCGGGCTCGTCGACGAATATCTGCCGCAGCGCTGGACTCTCGGAGCGATCGCGGCGGTCCTCATGCTGGCGGCCCTGCTCGGAACGGCGGCCGGGATCCTTCGGACGCTGAGCCGGGACTTCGGCTTTCGCCTGTCGCTCGAAGGCGACCGCTTCCGCCGCGAACGGGGCCTGTTCACCCGAAGCGAAGTGGTGATCGCGAGGCGGCGGGTGCAGCTGGCGCAGGTCCAGACCGGGCCGCTCCGGTCCCTGTTCGGCTGGTCCGGCCTCTCCTTCCAGACTCTCGGCGCGGGCGCCGACGCCAGCGGCCACCAGAGCGCCGCGCCCTTCGCGACTCGCGAGGAGGTGGAGCGGGTGGTGGCCGAGGCGGGAGGGCTGCGCCTGCCGCCGCCGCCCGAACTGATCCAGGTCTCGAGGCGCCACATATTGCGAAGCCTCGCGCGCAAGATAGCGCCGGCCCTGGCTGCGATCCTGGCGCTCGCCTGGTGGCAACCCTCGGCGCTGCTGTTGCTGGCCCTGCTGCCGCTGCTCGCCGCCGGAGCCGCGCTGGAGCGGCGCTTCCACCGCTACGCGCTGGCCGACGAGCTGCTGTTCGTCGCGCGCGGGGTGTGGCGGCGGCGGCTGTGGCTGGTGCCGCTTCGCAATGTCCAGGCGCTCAGCGTCAGCCGCGGCCTCCTCCAGCGCCGTCTCGGCCTCGCCACCCTGTCGCTCGACACGGCGGGCGCCTCGATGCTCAACTCGCCGCGCATCGTCGACCTGCGCGGCGAGGCGGCGGAAGAGCTGGCGCGGGAGATTATCCGTCGCCGCCCTCCTTATTCCGGCAGGAAGTCGGGCACCGAGAGGTAGCGCTCGCCGGTGTCGTAGTTGAAGGTGAGGATGCGCTTGCCCGGGCCGATTTCGTCGAGCTTCTGGCGCACCGCCGCCAGGCTCGCGCCCGAGCTGATGCCGACCAGAACGCCTTCCTCTCGCGCGGCCCTGCGCGCCATCTCCTTGGCGTCGGCGGGATCGACCAGGATGGTGCCGTCGATGACGTCGACGTGCAGGTTCGCGGGGATGAAGCCGGCGCCGATGCCCTGGATGGGGTGAGGGCCCGGCTGGCCGCCGGAAATGACCGGCGACAAGGTCGGCTCGACCGCGAAGACCTTCAGCTCCGGCCATTCCTTCTTCAGCACCTGGGCGCAGGCGGTGATGTGGCCGCCGGTGCCGACGCCGGTGATCAGAACGTCGATCGGGGAGTCGCGGAAATCCTCCAATATCTCCTGCGCCGTGGTGCGCAGGTGGATGTCGATGTTGGCGGGGTTCTCGAATTGCTGCGGCATCCAGCTGTCCTCGATCTCGCCGAGCAGTTCCTCGGCGCGGGCGATCGAGCCCTTCATGCCCTTCTCGCGCGGGGTGAGGTCGAACCTGGCGCCGTAGGCGAGCATCAGCCGGCGGCGCTCGAGGCTCATGCTGTCGGGCATGACGAGGATGAGCTTGTAGCCCTTGACCGCGGCGACCATGGCGAGTCCGATGCCGGTATTGCCCGAGGTCGGCTCGACGATGGTGCCGCCCGGCTTGAGGGCGCCGGAGCGCTCCGCATCCTCGATCATCGACAGCGCGATCCGGTCCTTGATCGAGCCGCCGGGATTGGCGCGCTCGGATTTCACCCAGACCTCTGCGTCGCCGAACAGGCGCCTCACTCGGATATGGGGGGTTCGTCCGATCGTCTCGAGGATGCTGCCTGCCTTCATTGCCACGTCTCCTTCATTGCGGTCGTTCCCAGATCGGACCGCCCCCAGCCCGGTTCAACTCCCGCTATCCCTTCTCGGGCCCCCGCGCTAGCCTGCCGCGATGCCGTTCATCCACGACGTCCCCGGGGCCTTCAGCGATTCGGAATGCGATGCCCTCATCGCGCTCGGAGCGCGTACCGGGCTTGCGCCGGCGACGGTATGGACCGCCGCTGGCGACGCGGTCGAGGCCGCGGTGCGCTCGGCCGAGACCAGCTATCATCCGCGCGGCGCCGAGACCGCCTGGATCTACGACCGGCTCGACCGCCTCTTCGCGGAGGCGGGTGAGGCGCTCGGCCTCGCCGTCGGCCCGGTCGCCGAGCCCCTGCAGATATTGCGCTACGGCGTCGGCGGCCATTTCCAGACCTGGCACAGCGATGCCGGCTACGACGCCGTGGCACGCCGCCTCGTCTCGGTCTCGGTGGAGCTCTCGCCGCTGGGGGACCATGAGGGCGGCGACCTCGAGATCGTTCCCGACACGATCGGCCGCGTCCGCAACCTCGAGCGGGGCGGGGCGCGTTTCTTCCCGTCCCGAGCGCTGCACCGGGTCACTCCGGTCACCAGGGGGACGAGGCATGCCCTGGTGATCTGGACGGGGGAAGCCCCCTAGGCTGTCGCCCCTTCGCGAGCGAGCTCGTCCGGTGGATCGAAGGTGCGGGCCCGGCGAAGCTCCGGGAACCAGCGCGCCCACAGCAAGGTGACCGCGATCGCTCCGATGCCGCCGGCGACGACCGCGACGACCGGGCCGATCAGTGCCGCGAGGAACCCCGATTCCGCTTCGCCGAGCTCGTTCGAGGCCGAGATGAACAGGGTCGAGGCGGCGCTGACCCGGCCGCGCATCGCGTCGGGCGTATGAAGCTGGATCAGCGACTGGCGGACGTAGACCGAGACCATGTCCGCCGAGCCGAGCAAGGCCAGGCAGGCGACCGAGAGCATCAGGTTGCGCGAGAGGCCGAAGGCGATCGTCGCGGCGCCGAACACGGCGACCGCGGCCAGCATCTTGGTGCCGACGTCGTGCTTCAGGGGCCGCCACGAGAAATAGAGGGCCGTGATCGTGGCCCCGACCGCCGGGGCGGCGCGCAAATGGCCGAGCGCGGTCGAATCGGAGTGCAATATGTCGCGGGCGAAGACCGGCAGCATCGCCGTCGCGCCGCCGAGCAATACGGCGAACAGATCGAGCGAGATGGCGCCCAGCACCAGCCGGTTGCGGCGGACGTAATGGAGTCCGTCGACCATCTGCCGCCAGGGATTGCTCGAACCCCCGATCGCGCTCCGGGCGATCGGGCGGATCATGAACATGCAGAACAGGGACAAAGCGAACAGGCCCGCGCTCACCGCATAAGGCATGTGCGGGCTCCAGGCGTAGAGATAGCCGCCCACCGCCGGCCCCGCGATCGCGCCCGATTGCCAGGCCATGGAGCTCAAGGCGATCGCCCGCGGCAACACTTCGCGCGGCACCAGATTGGGGGCGAGCGCTCCCAGCGCCGGCCCGGCGAAGGCCCGGGCGACTCCGAGCAGGGCCGCGATCGCGAACAGCCAGGGGAGAGTGGTCGAGTGAGTGTAGGTGAGCGCCGCCAGGACCGAGGCGCAGAACAGCTCGAGCGCGATCGAGGCGCGGGCGATGTAGCGGCGGTCGACCCGGTCGGCGACCCAGCCGGTGACGAGGGTGAGCGCGAACAGGGGCACGAACTGGACGAGGCCGATGAAGCCGAGCTGAAGCGCCGCTTTCTCCAGGTCCATCGTCCGGCGGGCGATGTCGTAGACCTGCCAGCCGATGACGATGATCATCGACATCTGGGCGACGGTCGAGGCGAGCCGGGCCGTCCAGTAGAAGCGGAAATCGCGGATTCGGAAAGGGTGGGCGGCGTCGGCCATGGCGGGCGCTTAAGGGTGAGCGCGCCGGGCTGCAACCGGAGACCAGGATGTGCGGAAATTCCTCCCCGGAAATCCGGGGGAGGAATTTTCCACAACCGCCGCTCTCGTCATCGCACTCCCGAGACGCTACCGCCTCGCCACGCCCCGATGGAGTCGCCCGATGACCGCCAAGCCCCTGCTCGCCGCCGCTTCCGCTTTCGCCCTGCTGCTCGGCGGCTGCGCCTCCACCGGCCCGCGCGAGGCAGCGACGGCGGTCCGCCCCTCGGCCTGGCCGGCCTTCTCGCAGAGCTTCATCGACGGCTATTTCCGGGTCAGCCCGGCCTTCGCCGTCGGCCAGGGCAAGCACGAATATGACGGGCAGCTGCCCGACTGGAGCGAGACCGGCCTCGCCAATGCCGAGGAATTCCTGCGCTCGTCGATCGCCGCGGCGCAGGCGTTCGACGCCGGGAGCCTCAGCAAGGAGGAAAGGTTCGAGCGCGACTATCTGATCGCCCGGGCGCGCGGCGACCTGTTCTGGCTCGAGACCGCCGATCAGCCGCATCTCAATCCGGCTTATTACATGGGCAACGGCCTCGATCCGTCGGTCTACGTCACCCGGCCCTACGCGCCGGCGGAGACCCGGATGCGGGCGTTCATCGCCTATCTGAAGAACGTGCCTCGCGCGGCCCGGCAGATCCGAGCCAATCTGCGGACTCCGCTGCCCATGAGCTTCATCGACTATGGCAAAGCGGGCTTCGGCGGCTTCGCCGAATATTATCCCAAGGACGGCAGGGCCGCCTTCGCCGAAGTGAGCGACCCCGCGCTTCAGGCGGAGCTGGACAAGGCGGCGCGAGACGCCGCCCGCGCCATGCAGGGGCTGGCCGACTGGCTCGAGGCGCAGCGGCCCAACGCCACCCAGGATTTCGCGCTCGGCGCCGACAAGTTCGCCCGGATGGTGCGCGACACCGAGATGGTCGACCTGCCGCTGGCCGAGCTGGAAGCGATCGGCCGCGCCGATCTGAAGCGCAACCAGGACGCCCTGCGCTCCGCCTGCGCGAGCTACGCCCCCGGCGCGACTTTGCAGGCCTGCATGGACAGGATGGGCGCCAACAAGCCGAAGGGCGGAGTGGTCCAGGCGGCGCGGGATCAGCTCGCCGGCCTCAAGGCCTTCATCGCCGCCAGGGACCTCGTCTCCATTCCCGGAACGGAGGAGGCCCGGGTCGAGGAAGCGCCGCCCTACAATCGGCAGAATTTCGCCTATATCGACATTCCCGGGCCGTACGAAACCGGGCTGCCGTCGGTCTATTACATCGCTCCGCCCGATCCGAGCTGGTCGCCGGAGATCCAGGCCGGCTTCGTGCCCGGCAAGGCCGACCTGCTCTTCACCTCGGTCCACGAAGTTTGGCCGGGCCATTTCCTCAACTTCCTCCACGCCAACCGCTCGCCCTTCACCTTCGGCCGGGTCTTCGTCGGCTACGCCTATGCCGAGGGCTGGGCCCATTATGGCGAGGAGATGATGTGGGAGGCCGGGCTGGGGAATGGCGACGTGGAGACCCATATCGGCCAGCTCTCGAACGCGTTGCTCCGCGACTGCCGCTACCTCTCGGCGATCGGGATGCACACCGGACGGATGACGATGGAGCAGTCGCGCCAGCTCTTCCTTCGCGAATGCTTCCAGGACGAAGGCAATGCGCGGCAGCAATCGGCGCGCGGCACCTACGACCCGGCCTATCTCAACTATACGATGGGCAAGCTGATGATCCGCAGGCTGCGCGACGACTGGACGAGGTCGCGCGGCGGCAGGTCGGCATGGAAGCAGTTCCACGACAAGTTCCTCAGCTACGGCGGGCCGCCCATTCCGCTGGTGCGGGCGCAGATGATGGGGGGCGAGGCGAAGGCGGTGTTCTAGGAGGCTGTCATCCTGGACTCGATCCGGGATCCATGAACACCGGCGCGGGAAACCTCGCTCTTCGCTGTTCCCAGATTCCGGCTTTCGACGGAATGACGGAGACAGTCCGGACTGCGCTGTCCGAAAACGGACGAAGGTCAGGAAAGTCAGCCCTCTACGCGCGCGCGCGCGAGGGCGGAGGGCAGCGCGGGTATCCGACCAGAGATGCGCGGCTCTTTCATTGCAGCCAGTGCTGTCGTGAACAAAAGGATCGGCGGGCGAGTCGCTCATCCATGAGTTCATGACTCAAGGCGGGGGCCGAAGGAAGTTCTTTTTTTGTTCTAATCGATGATCTTTGACCATCCTATACGAATTTCGCATAAACCCCTGTCCTTGCGGAATTTTGCTAGACAAGATGATGCTCGAGAAGCACCCTGACAGGCCTATGGATCACCCGAGCCGCTCGCGGCGTTTCCAGCGGAACGAGCAGCTTAAGGCGACCTCGAACCTTGCCGGCAATGCCGGCCTGGCGCTCCTTGCCGCTGGCCTCGGTCGATGGTTCTTCGGGACGCTGGATCGGAACGCGGTTCTGTGGCTTATCGACGGCGTCGCCATTATATGGGTGGGACTTATGCTTCTGACCCTGTTGGAAGCGGAAAGGTAATATGGACGGGCTGAACGAATACGCCCCGGCGATCGGTGGCGCCGTGCTTCTGGCCTACCTTTTGTACACCTATTTCCGCATCAAGCGCGAGCAGGCGCGGAGCCGGGAGAAGGGCGAGGCGGCGGAGTAGCGCATTGCCGCACTTCGGTCACGATCACGGCTCTGCGCACTCAAATCCTGAGAAGCTCGGCTTTTTTTATGGCGCCTCGTCCCGGCATTAATGGCGCCGAGGGTCGTATTGAACCATCGGCCTCGGCCGCTAAGCGAGGTCGACAAAACTATCCAACACCCGCTTCCTTCCCGCATGCTCGAAGTCGATTTCGAGCTTATTGCCTTCGATCTCGGCGACTTTTCCGTAGCCGAACTTGGCATGAAAGACTCGCTGGCCCACTGAGATGTCAGCTCGGCCCGGGTTGCCGAGGCTGATCGCTGAGGCTCTCGCTTCCATCACCCGCGGCGGCGTCCTTTCGAAGCCTCCCGTCACCGCGCGGCGCCAGCCGGGGCCGCGGCCGGTCCCGCGCGCGACGTCGGCGAAGGGGTCGGCGCGTTCGGACCAGTTGGCTCGCCAGAGGCTTTCGCCGCCCGACATGGTCTGCTCCTGGTCGATATGGGCGTCGGGCAGCTCGGCGATGAAGCGCGACGGGATGGAGCTCGTCCACTGGCCGTAGATTCGGCGGTTGGCGGCGTGGAAGATGAAGCATTTTCGCCTCGCCCGAGTGATCGCGACATAAGCGAGGCGGCGCTCCTCCTCGAGGCTGGCCTGGCCGCCTTCGTCCATCGCGCGCTGGGAGGGGAAGACGCCTTCCTCCGTGCCGGCCAGGAAGACGGTGGCGAATTCGAGGCCCTTGGCGGCGTGGATGGTCATGATCGTGACCTTCTCGGCGTCGCGCTCGGCGTCGTTCTCCATGACCAGGGAGACGTGCTCGAGAAAGGCGCCGAGGGTTTCATATTCCTCCATGGCGCGGGTCAGCTCGACGAGATTCTCGAGGCGGCCCGCGCTCTCGGCGGAGCGGTCGGCCTGGAGCATGGCCGTGTAGCCGCTCTCGTCGAGGACCAGCCGGGCCAGCTCCGGGTGCGGCAGCTCGCCGAGGCGCGCCCGCCAGCGGGCGATGTCGCCGACCAGATTGCCGAGCGACCGGCGGGCCTGGGCGGTGATCTCGTCGGTGTCGAGGATCTGGGCGGCGGCGATCAGCAGAGGCGTGCCCTGCGCCCGCGCCAGCGAGTGGATCCTGGCGACCGCCTTGTCGCCCAGGCCGCGCTTGGGGGTGTTGACGATCCGCTCGAAGGCGAGGTCGTCGGCGGGCTGGGCGATGACTCGCAGGTAGGCGAGGGCGTCGCGTATCTCGGCGCGCTCGTAGAAGCGGAAACCCCCGACGATCCGGTAGGGAAGGCCGATGGCGATGAAGCGGTCCTCGAACTCGCGGGTCTGGAACTGGGCCCGGACGAGGATCGCGACTTCATCGTGCCGGGTGCCGCGCCGCTTCGCCGTCTCGATCTCCTCGCCGACGCGGCGCGCCTCCTCGGGGCCGTCCCAGACTCCGACGATCTGGACCTTCTCCCCTTCGGCCTCCTCGGTCCACAGGGTCTTGCCGAGGCGGCCGCCATTATGGGCGATCAGCCCCGAGGCGGCGGCGAGGATGTGCGGGGTGGAACGGTAATTCTGCTCGAGACGGACGATCTTCGCGCCGGGGAAATCCTTCTCGAAGCGAAGGATGTTGGCGATCTCGGCGCCGCGCCAGGAGTAGATGGACTGGTCGTCGTCGCCGACGCAGCAGATGTTCTTGCGCTCCTGGGCGAGCAGCCGGAGCCAGAGATACTGGCTCTGGTTGGTGTCCTGATATTCGTCGACGAGGATATATTTGAAGCGGGCCTGATAGTGGGCCAGCACATCGCGATGCTCCTTGAGGATCACGAGCATGTGGAGGAGGAGGTCGCCGAAGTCGCAGGCGTTGAGCGTCTTCAGCCGCTCCTGGTAGCGGGCGTAGAGCTCGGCGCCCTTGCCGTTGGCGTAGGCCTCGCTCTCGGCGGCGTCGATCTGCGCGGGAGTCCAGCCGCGATTCTTCCAGCGGTCGATGAGCCCGCCGAGAAGCCGCGCCGGCCAGCGTTTCTCGTCGATGTCGGCGGCCAGGATGAGTTGCTTCAGGAGCCGCAGCTGGTCGTCCGTGTCGAGGATGGTGAAGTTGGACTGGAGGCCGACCAGCTCGGCGTGGCGGCGGAGCATCCGGGCGGCGACGGAGTGGAAGGTGCCGAGCCAGGGCATGGCTTCGACGGCGTCGCCGACTTGTCGGCCGACCCGCTCCTTCATCTCGCGCGCCGCCTTGTTGGTGAAGGTGACGGCGAGGATCTCGGACGGCCAGGCCGAGCGGGTGTAGACGAGGTGCGCCAGCCGGGCGGTCAGAGCCGCGGTCTTGCCCGTCCCGGCGCCGGCGAGCACCAGAACCGGCCCTTCGGTGGTCAGCACCGCCTCGCGCTGCGGCGGATTGAGCCCGCTCAGATAGGGCGGCTCGGGGCCGGAGGGGAGAGGCTGATTCACCTCCGAACAGTTAGGGAACGGGGGAGCCGGGGGCAAGCGCAAGGAAAAAGGGCGGCGGACGGCCCGGGCGGGCATGTTGCTGCAAAAGCTTGACGCCGGCGAATCCACCGGCACGATCATGGCATCGCCCGCGTATTCGTTTCCAAGAATCAGGTATTCGCCGATGATCCGATGGAATGACAAGGCCAAGCTCGTAGAAATCCTCGCTGCGATCGTCATCCCCGACAATTCCGACGATGTGGCTTTATTTCTGGCACGACAGGTCGTCGAAGCCGCCGAGGAGCTGGACGAGGCAGCTCTGCCGGCATTTCTGGAGGAAGTCAGCCATTACCTTGGCACGGACGATCCTTACCGGGCGGCGATAATCGCCTGGATTTTCGGCTGCCTGGCCGAGTCCGAACAGTTCGAATCGTGCCCGGACGTCTACACGCTCGATTGGGCGGCGCGGGCCATCCGCCTCGCCGACGATCTTTTCATGAAAGCCTGCTCGGAACTGCCGAAGGGGGAGATGTCCAGCCGAGAGGAGATCGAAGCGAAGGTTGACCAACTGGTGCCGTTCATGCCGGTCGAGACTCGCGCCTGGCAGGCGCTCAAGGATCATTATTCGGCGATCACCACGCCTCTGCGACTGTTTCCGCATCTTCGCAAAGCGCTGCTGCCGGAAATCGTGCCGCTATCGCACATCGCTTCCGACAATCGGGGGGCGTATTTCGTGTTGATGCTGATCAGAGTTCCGGTGAAGGAGAAGTTCGTCATCATCCAGCATGACCAGATGCGCGGGATAGTCGCGGAGGTCACCGACATCGAGAACAATTTCCAGCTATTCGCCGCGGTCTCGACCAAGCTCGCGGAAGTATTCGACGACGAAAGCCTGAAAGTCTCGGAGACGAGCCGCGAGCTCGCCCTGAGCCCCAGCCCGCCGCGTTATTCCACGGCCGACGACAGCCCCACCTCGACCTGCCTGATGGGGTTTCAATGGAAGGCGCTGCGCTCAGATGGATCGCTGCCGGAGGCGAACGCCAGCCCGATGTGGCAGGTCTGGAGCGACGGTCGCGCCTATCTCGAGGATCATCCGTGGGAAATCGAGAAAATCTCGGGATATCGAGTCCTGCTGCTGAGGTGCACATCGGTTCAGGTCCACTATTTTTGGGGCAGAAATTACGGGCATTTGTCTCCCGCCATCGAAGTCACCAGAGTCCTCGACTCCGCCGAAACGGCGGATTTCCTGCAACGCTTCACCTACGTAAACCGCATCCGGCTGCAGGGGGTGACGGATCAGTTCGACGAGTGGGAATCCAGGCTGATCACCTGCTCTGCCCAATTGCCGTCCAAGGCGTGGGAGATGTTCTTCTTCAGCAGGCTGCTGCGCAGGATGATCCCGCACATCCACAGCCGCTGGCCCTCCCACGCCTCGCCGGCGCTGGTGTCGATCTACCGCATTATCGACAGCATCGACGCGGCCATCGTCGACTCGATCGAGGTGCAAGGCGGCGCGGAGCTGGCCGGGCAGGTGGTCACCTATCTGTCCAACGCCGCGCGGGCGCAGCTGGTCAGGCCGACGGTGGTGGATTTCGCGCGGTCGATCGCGGAGCTGGCGGACTGGGTGGCCGGCCAGGAGGAAGGGCGCCCGCGCCACTTTTACTACACCGTCTTCAATCTGTGGGAAGAGGCGTTGCGCGAGGCGAAGGCGGTCGGCGGCAAGCCGGACCGGAACGCGCTGGCCGAGGCGGTGCTGGCGGATTCGGCCAGGCTGGCGGAGGTTGCAAAGACGGCGCCCCTGACGGGGAATGAAATGCGCTCGCTGGGTAACTTGTGGCCCAAGGGGCGGCCGGACTGGTGGCCGCTCCTTCCGGAATTCGCGCTCGCTCAATTCGATTACGAGGTCGTGATCTCGTTCGCCGGCGAGCAGCGAGTCACCGCCCGGAATCTCGCCGGTCAGCTTCGGAAGCGCGGCTGCCGAGTCTTCTACGACGAGGACGAGCAACAAGGCCTCCTCGGCAAGACTTTGTCGCCGCTGCTGCGCGCATTGTTTCGGGATCGCTCGATGAGCTGCGTAGCGCTGATCAGCGCGGACTACGCGGCCAAGCCCTGGCCCCGGCTGGAATGGGCGGCGATAGGCGAAAGGCTGGCCCGCGATCCCGAATATCTCCTTCCGCTTCGCATCGACGACACGCGCCTCGAAGGCGTGTCGGACGATCTCGGCTTTCTCGATCTGAGGCGGGTCGGGGCGGAGGAAGCCGCCAATGCCGTGGCGGACGGAGTTGCCAGGCGCATCGCCGATCAATTCGCGGCCTTGCGCTCCGCCTCCTCCTCCTAGCCGGGCGCCTCGCCCTGCGCAGCGCGAGGCGTCGCCGCGCTATTGTCACGCCGGCTTGCGGCACCAGAATTTGTGCATCGAGCGGAACATCATCGGCTCCTCCCGCTCAAGGGTCGTCCATGAAGCGATGTCGCGGAAGGCGGGGTCGCCGGGATGATCCGAGCTATAGCGGGCGCGGCGGGCCGCCGAGGGCAGGTCGAAGGCGAGCAGCTCCAGCCCCATAGAGTCGAGCGCTCGAGCGATGCGGGGCACGTCGAAGCTGTCTTCCTGCGGGTGGAAGAGAAGGTCGTGGACGCCCGCCAGGGTGTAGAAATCCAGCGAGCCGTCGACCATCGCCTCGGGCGCGGCGATCAGCCGCCGGCGGGCCTCGCGCAGCAGGTCGTCGTCGACCGGGCGGGAGCGCAGATCGGCGAGGCCGGTCCGAGCCGCGCCGATGCGCTTGCGGGCGAGCTTGCTGTAGACCATCACCCGCATCACCCCGCCGGGTTCGAGCACCCGGGCGAGCGCCGCCCAGCCGGCTTCGGGGTCGGCAAGATGGTGGAGCACGCCGCTGCAGGCGATGAAGTGGAAGCTCCTGCCGAGCTCGCCGATCCTGTTGAGGTCCAGGGCGCGGAAGTCGATTCGGGCGGGAGGGCCGTCCCGGCAGCGCTCGGCGGCGTAGGCGATCGAGGCTTCGCTGATGTCGACGGCGGTGATCCGGGCCTCGGGAAAGCGGTGAGCGACGAGCGCCGCCTCGCGGCCGGTGCCGCAGCCGGCGACGAGAACGTCCGCCGCCACGGGCAGCCGCGACGGGCGGCCCAGGTCGACTCGCGAGACCTCCGCGGGCACGGTGTCGGGACGCGGCACCGTGACCCGGGTCCAGACCGGGTAGGGCCAGTGGCGATACTGGGCGGCGACGGCTTCGGTGACCGGATCGCCGAAGTCCGAGCTGGAGGCCCCGGCGGTGCGGGGCGGCCGGTAAGCGGCGGCGATCGCGGATGAGGGATCCGAATCGATCCTCGCTCTTTCCTCATCGTCGAACAGCCAGGCCCCGCCATTTTGCGACGCCTGCGCCGCCAGAGCCTCGACCAGGTGGGGAAAATCGCCCCATTCGCCCGCCAGGAGAAGCCACCGCCGAAGACGCGTGAGGATCGCTTCCAGGTCGAGCCGGGTGACGTAGGCCTGGCCGAGCAGAGCGAGTGCGAAAGGGTCGGCTTCGATCGACCGAGCGAGCGCCGCCAGGTCGCCGCCCGGCGACGAGAGGGTCTCGCCAGCGGCGAGCAGCAGGTGCCAGCCGGCCGGCGCCACCGCCATCGGATCCAGGACGGGATCGACGACCAGTCGGGCGAGCTCGTCCCGCCAGGCCGATCCGGCGAGGCTCGGGTGACGGCCGAGCAGCCGGGCGGCGAGCCGCTTCGAGTCGGCATCGTCGGGCGCCTGCCGCAAGGCGCGCCGAACCGCTTCGAGCGCTTCGGCAAAACGTCCCGCTCCGTTGAGGCGGCGGGCAGATTCGAGCAGGCCGGCCCGCTCGTCCGGCGATGGGGAGCGGTTCGCCATCGCCCGACCCTAAGGCTTGGCGGCAGGACCGGCAATCCGGCGCGGCGACCGCAGGCGTGACTTCGCCGAAGCAATTGAATTTCCTAGGCTTTCTGCTACAGCGCCGATCAAAGCTCGGACTATGGTGGGGCCAGGAATGATTCTCGACAGGCGAAGCGTGCTCGGCGGGTTGGCGGCGTTTCCGTTGCTGCACTCGACCGCGCTCAGGGCGGCGGCCGGCCCGATCGTGAGCAAGATCGCGCTCGACGGCAATCGCATATGGGTCGCCGTGACCATCGCCGGCCGGGCGCCGGAGCTGTTCATCGTCGACACCGGCGCCGTGGTGAGCCTGATCCAGCCCTCTTATGCCCGCAAGTTCGGGCTCAAGGCGCTCGGGCCGGTGCGGCTGCGCGGCGTCGGCGGAGTCCAGCAATTCCTTCTCCACAAGGGTTCGGACGTCGTGCTCGGCGGAGCGGTGCGGCAGGCGTCCGCCGTCTTCGCGGTGCCGGAACGCGACCTCGATCTTCCCCCGGAAGCGGCGGGCCTGATCGCCGCGGGGATGCTGACCAGCGTCGATACCGAGCTCGATTTCGAGGCGGGGGAGTGGCGCATCTATCCGGATGGACGCGGCACTCGGGCCGGGTTCGAAGCGCTGCCGTCGCGGATCCGCGGCGGGGAACGCGGCGGATCGGATTATATCTATGTCGATGCCGTTCTGGACGGGCGAAGCTACCGTCTGCTCGCCGACACCGGCATGCCGGGGCAGGTCCTTCTGGCGGGCAGGGCCACTCGGGGCAGCGGGCTGTGGAACGACAAGCGCCCTTACGCGCCGGTCCGGAGCGGCGGCATCGGCGGCGCCGCGGAAAGGGGCCGGCTGGTCCGCGCGTCGCGGCTTTCGCTCGGCTCGATCGACCTCGGGGCGCCTCTGGTGTCGCTTGCGCCGCCGGGCGGGTCCGCGCCGTTCCTCGCCGACGGAATCATCGGCCTGGAGCTGATCGAGCGGCTGACCCTTTCGACCGACGTCCGCGGCAATCGCTTGTGGGCGCGCCGCAACGGCCGGGCCCCGCGGCCCGAGCGCTACGGCCTCAGCGGCCTGTGGGTGGAGGAGAAAGGCGACCGGCTGGTGGTCGCCGACCTCAGCCCGCTCAGCCCGGCGTCGGAGGCGGGCCTGAAGGTCGGCGACGAGATTCTCGGCGTGTCGCTGGGGCAATGGATCGCCCAAGTCGCGCGCTCGCCGGGTGCGGTGGTGCCGGTGAGTTACCGGCGCGGCGGGGAGCCGCTTCACACCCGGCTGACCCTTCGCGCCTTCCTCTAGGCGGCGGCGCGCAGCAGGGTGATCCGGGCCTTTCCGTAGGTCCGCTCCGCCTCCACTTCATAGCCCGCCGCGGAGACGGCTTCGGCGCGCGCCGTCTCGACGCTGACCCAGCCCCCGGGGGCGATGGCGAGCTTCGCCAGCACGGCGGGGGCGAGCCCGCTTGCGTAGGGCGGATCGAGAAAGGCGAGGTCGACGGGGGCGGGCAAGGCGGAATGCTCGGCGCTTCGGGCCAGCACCTCGCCCGAAGCGCCGAGCGCCGCGATATTGGCGCGGATCGAGTCGACGGCCCGGCGATCGTTCTCGACGAACACGCAATGCGCCGCGCCCCGCGACAGCGCCTCAAGCCCGAGAGCGCCGGAGCCGGCGAACAGATCGGCGACCTGAAGGCCCTCGAAGCTTCCGATCCGGCTGGCCACCATCGAGAAGAGCGCCTCGCGGACCCGGTCGGCGGTGGGGCGGGTGGCCGACCCTTCGGGAGCGAATAGCGGACGGCCGCGCCACCGGCCGGCGATGATGCGCACCTAATTTCTCCGGGACTTTTGCCGGGGAGGGGGGCCGTCCGAAGGGAGGCGGGGGCGTTCCTTTCGACCAGCCCGTCGAACCCCTCCACCGCGCTCGGCGCAGTCTCCCTCAGCCGGAAATCCGGGGGAGGAATTCGCTCCCTTCAATCCCTTCCGGAACGCGACGAGATCGTGCTGCCGCACTTCGTCCACCGCGCCGACCGGCAAATCGGCGAGGGGAAACGGCCCGTAGGCCGTGCGCAGCAGGCGGGAGACCTGAAGCCCGAGATGCTCGAGCACTCGGCGCACTTCGCGGTTCTTGCCCTCGGTGAGCCTCAGCTCGATCCAGGCGTTGCGGCCGGTCCGGCGTTCGAGGTTCGCGTCGATCGAGCCGTAGCGCATGCCTTCGATCTCGACGCCCTGGATGAGCTCCTCGAGCCTTTCCTGGCTGATCTCGCCGAAGACCCGGGCGCGGTAGGTGCGCTCGACTCCGGTCGAGGGGAGCTCGAGCTGGCGCTTGAGCTCGCCGTCGGTGGTGAGCAGGAGAAGCCCCTCGGTGTTGAGGTCGAGGCGACCGACCGGCATCACCCGCGGCAGGCCGTTGGGCAGCCGGTCGTAGATGGTCGGACGGCCCTTCGGGTCGCGCTCGGTGGTGAGCAGGCCGGCCGGCTTGTGGTAGCGGAACAGGCGGGCGGGGGCGGGAGCCCTCACCGGCTTGCCGTCGACGGTGACTCCCTCGAGCGAGATGAGAAGGGTCGCCGGAGTCTCGACCGTCCTGCCCGCGATGGCGATCCGCCCCTCGGCGATCATCCGCTCGACCTCGCGGCGCGAGGCGATGCCGGCGCGGGCGAGCAGCTTGGCGATCCTTTGGGATTCGCGTTCCGCGCGGGGGGCTGTTCGGGGCGGGGGCAGGGGTCTCTCCTCTGGAAGCCGGACGGGCGGAAATATGCGCTCAGCCGAGGGACGTCGTTCGGCACCGAAGCCGACATGGCTCGTTACGCATGAGAAACCGACAGCCGGCGGGATGGGTTGCTTAAATGTTGTTCGCCAAACGGGAAAGGGCCATCAGCCGCATCCTCATCGTCGAGGACGAGCCGCTCGTCGCTTTCGACAACGAACATCTGTTGCGCGAATGCGGCTACGAGGTGGTCGCCACGGTCGATACCCTTGCCGAGGCGGTGCGGGTGCTGGGCGAGGAGGACGTGGACCTCGTCCTCAGCGACATCCAGCTGAACGGCGACGGCGACGGAATGGACGTCGCCCGCGCGGCCGGCGCCCGGCAGGTGCCGGTCCTGTTCGTCACCGCCAACTGCCCGATCGAGGCGCGCAGCCTCGGCGTCGGCTGTCTCGCCAAGCCTTATTCGGACAAGGTCCTCAAGGGGGCGCTGGAAGCGGTCGACCGGACGCTCCAGGGGAAGAAGGTGAAGAAGCTGCCCGCCGGGCTGAGCCTGTACGAAGAGGTCTAGAGCGGGTGCGCGATAGCGGCATGGTCACGACGCCCGATGTCTCACCGTCATGCCAGCGGAGGCTGGCATCCATGCCGACCGTGGTGCGGAATCCGGCGAGCCCGAATGGACCCCGGCCTTCGCCGGGGTGACGAGAGGGTGCAGACGTCTCCCCGTCATGCCAGCGGAGGCTGGCATCCATGCCGACCGTGGTGCGGAATCCGGCGAGCCCGAATGGACCCCGGCCTTCGCCGGGGTGACGAGAGGGTGCAGACGTCTCACCGTCATGCCAGCCGAGGCTGGCATCCATGCTGATTGCGATGGGGAGTCCGGCGAGCCCGAATGGACCCCAGCCTTCGCTGGGGTGACGAGATGCAGGTTTCGATGTCTCCCCGTCATGCCAGCGGAGGCTGGCATCCATGCTGACCGTGGTGCGGAATCCGGCGAGCCCGAATAGGCCCCAGCCTTCGCCGGGGTGACGAGAGGGTGCAGACGTCTGACCGTCATGCCAGCGGAGGCTGGCATCCATGCCGACCGTGGTGCGGAATCCGGCGAGCCCGAATGGACCCCGGCCTTCGCCGGGGTGACGAGAGGGTGCAGACGTCTCCCCGTCATGCCAGCGAAGGCTGGTATCCAGGCCGACGCCGAATAGGCCCCAGCCTTCGCCGGGGTGACGCGCTATTCGAGCGCGGCGTTCACCTGGTCGTGGAAGTGTTTGATGCCCGTCTCCAGCGTACCCAGCGTCAGCTCCTTCACGACCCCCGTCGCCAGCCCCTCCTGGCCGAGCGCGGCGGCTCGATAGTCCTCGCCGCCGAACACGCCTTCGTCGAGCAAGGTCCAGCTGCGCGCCCAGTGATCCTCTTCCTCCGGAGTCGCCGGAGGCTCGGGGATGAGCATGAAGTCCTCGACCAGGGTGCGGCCGACGTCCTGCGGCATCAGCACCATCAAATTCACGTAATCGGGGCTCATGATGATGATCGTCGCCGGGAAGAGCTGGTAGGCGAAGGTGATCACCGCCCGCAGAGCCGGCCAGTCATTATGGTCAATGGCGGCGAGGTGGTCGGTTCGGCCGACCGCGGAGCGCTGGTGCCGGCCGAGGACGTCGGCGGCGGTGACTCCGTCGGCGAAGAACTTGCCGATGGTCGGCGCGTGGAGGCGCTGGACGTGATAGCTTTCCAGGAATGCGTCCATGATCAGCTTCCAGTTGGAAGCGACATCGTGGATTCGGCGGCGGTAGAGGTGGTGGCCGGCGAGGCCGAAGGCGTCGAATTCGGGCGCGAGCGAGCGGGCGTCGGCGAAATCGGCTTCCTCCCGGGCGAACCAGATCAGCCCGCCTGCTTCGAAGGAGGGTAGCTCGGCGAGGTGGTATTGGGTCTTGTCGAGGCCGGGGAAGGTGTCCGGCCGCGGCATTCCGGCGAGGGCACCGTCGAGCGAATAGGCCCAGGCGTGATAGGGGCAGACGATGCGCGGGGCGCATTGCGCGGCGCCACCCTCGAGCAGCCGGGTGCCGCGGTGGCGGCAGACATTGTAGAAGACGTGCGCCTTGCCCTTTTTGTCGCGGGTGAGGAGCAAAGGGAGGCCGAAGCCGTCGTGCGGCACCGCCATGTTGTTGCGGTTGAGCAAGGCCGAGGGCGCGATCACCATCGGCAGGCGGCCGAACATGCCGGCCTTCTCCCGCTCGAAATGGGCGGGATCGATATAGACCGAGGCGGGCACGGTGGTGATCGCGTCGCCGTGGCTGCCCTCGCCGCGCGCGACCACCGCCGCGAGCGCGAGCTGCCCTTCGGTCGGCCGCAGGCTGATCGGCATGTCCATGGCGCTCGAAAGTGCGTCCGCGAAGAGCGGAAGGCAAGCGCCATCTAGGGTCTGGCCCAGCGGCCGGGAGACGTTACAAAGGCGTCATGAGCACCGCCCCTTCCGATGCGCCCACCGGCTGGCGCGCTGCCCTTCCCGCCTCGATCCGGCCCTATACGGAGGCCGCGCCGCTCGCCGCCTTCTTCGTCGGGATCTCGTCCGGCTTCCCTTATGCGATGATCGGCGCGACGCTGACCACGCGCCTCGCCCAGGAAGGCATCGACAAGAAGAGCGTCACGGCCTTCACCCTCGCCTTCCTCGTCTACAACCTGAAGCCCCTCTGGGCCTGGATCGTCGACGGAGTCCGGATCCCCGTCCTCGGCCGTCTCGGCCAGCGAGTCTCCTGGCTGATCCTCGCCGGCCTGTTCGTGATCGCGGCGGTGATCAACCTCGCCCTGGTCGATCCGTCCGCAAGCCTGATTCGAACGGCCTATGCCGCGGTGCTGGTCGGGATCGCCGGCGCCACCTTCGACATCGTCATCGACGCCTACCGGATCGAGCTGCTCGAGCCGCGCCAGCTCGGCGTCGGCGCGGGCATGTCGCAATATGGCTGGCGGATCGGCTCGGCGGCGGCGGGAGCGCTCGCCCTGGTCATCGCGGCTCGCTCGGGATGGGAAGCGGCCTATGCCGCCTGCGCCGCCTTCGCGCTTCCGGCGATGATCACCGGCCTCGTCATGGGCGAGCCCAGCCGCCACCACGAGCCCAAGGCGAGGCGCGGCGCGATCGCGGCGGTTCGAGCCATTTACGGGCCGTTCGTCGAGTTCTTCATGCGCCGCGGCGCCTTCCTCGTCCTGCTCTTCATTCTGCTCCACAAGATCGGCGACACGCTCGGTCAGCTCACCGTCCGGCTGCTGTTCGACGATCTCGGCTTCTCGAACGACGAGATCGCCCTCTACGACGTCGGCTTCGGCTTCTGGGCCTATCTCGCCGGGATCTTCGTCGGCGGAATCCTCTATTCCAGGCTGGGGATGAAGCGGTCGGTGCTGATCAGCCTGATCCTGATGGGGGTGTCGAACTTCAGCTTCGCCCTGCTCGCCCAGGCCGGCCACACGACCGCCGGCCTCGCCGGGGCGATGTGCTTCGAGAATTTCGCCAGCGGCGTCGGCGGAGTGACGGTCGTCGCCTATTTCTCGGCGCTGTGCGACCTGCGCTTCACCGCCGCCCAATATGCACTGATCTCGGCGGCGGCGAGCGTCGTCGGCCGCTTCCTCACCGGTACGACCGCGGGGGCGCTGGTCGAACGGTTCGGCTACGTGAATTATTATCTGCTGACGACGGCGGCCGCCGTGCCGGGCATCCTGCTCTTCTGGCTGATGATGCGCACCGGGCTGATCGACGCCTCGGTGGGAACGGCCGGGAAGGAAGGGGAGGGCGACGCGCGCCGCGACGCTCCGCAGGAGGCGGATATGCAGCGATGATCTTCTTCATCGCCACCATCCTCATCCAGATTGCCTGCGTGGTCCATCTGATCCGCAACAACCGGCCCAGCCTGTGGCTGTGGGCGATCATCCTGCTGCCGATCGCGGGCTCGGCCGCCTATGTCGTCGTCGAGATCCTGCCGGGCCTCGGCCAGCGCCGCGAGGTTCGGGCGGTGAAGGCGGCGGCGGTCCGGAACCTCGATCCCGACCGGGAGCTTCGCGCCGCCCGCGAGGCGGTCGACGTCGCCGACACGGCGGCGACCCGAACCGCCCTGGCCGACGCTCTGGCCGAGACGGACAATTGGGGCGAAGCGGTGCGTCATTATCGCGAGGCGGTGGCGAAGACTCCCGGCAAGGACCGAACGGCGCGCCTGAAGCTCGCCCGAGCCTGCCTCGAGTCCGGCAACACCGCCGAGGCGCGGCGGCTGCTCGAGGCGCTGCCGGAATCGGCTTCGCCTTCGGAGAACGACCGGGCCGCCCTGCTCCTCGCCCGAAGCCTCGACGAGCTGGGCGAGGAGGATCGGGCCATCGCCCTCTATGCGGAGCTCGGCGAGCGGATGCCGGGCGCCGAGGCGCAATGCCGCCAGGCGGCCCTGCTCATCGCCCGCGGCCGCGGCCGTGAAGCGATCGGCCCGCTCGAGGAGGCCGAGCGCCGCGCCCGCCGCCTCGACAAGATGGAGCGCCGCAAGGACTCGGAGATGTACGACTGGGCGGCTCGGACGCTGGCCGAGCTGCGCGGCGCTTAATCCTCCCGTCATTGCGAGCGAAGCGAAGCAATCCAGGCTGCGGCGGCGGAGACGGGTAGATTGCTTCGTCGCTGCGCTCCTCGCAATGACGAGACTAGCCTGGCGCCTGACCGTTCGCCCGGAGGACCTCGCCGGCCAAATAGAGCGAGCCCATGACCAGAACGATCGGCGGCCGCTCCCGGTCGGCGTGGCGGGCGATCCAGCCGAGGGCCGCCGGCACGTCGGGCGCCCCCAGCGAGGCGAGGCCGGCGCCGCGCGCCGCGGCCGTGAGATCGGCGGCCTGATGGTGCGGATGGCCCGGGACCGGCACCGCATGGAGGGTGGCGGCGCGGTTGGCGAACGGCTTCAGCACCCCGGCCGAGTCCTTGTTGGCGAGAAGGCCGAGGACGATGTGGAAGGGCCGGTCGCTCGGCACATGGGCTCGGAAGAAGTCGGCGATGGCGCGCGCCGCGGCCGGGTTGTGGCCGCCGTCGAGCCACAGCTCCGCGCCGTTCGGGAGCAGGGCGGCGAGGGGCCCCAGCGCGAGCCGCTGAAGCCGCCCCGGCCAGTCGGCCCAGCCCATCGCGGCGCGCAGCGCCGGCTCGAGCACCGGCACCTGCCGCTGGTGGCGAAGCATCGCCACCGCCAGCGCGGCGTTCATCGCCTGGTGGGCGCCGTGAAGCCGCGGCAGCGGCAGCTCGAGCTTGCCCGCCTCGTCGCGATAGTGGAGCTTCCCGCGCCAGACGGCCGCATCCCAGCGGCCGCCGCGCGGCAGCCAAAGCGCGCCCGCCGCCGCCGCCGCCGCGCCGATCCGGTCGGCGAGACGGTCCGGGTAATGCTGAGTGACGAGCGGAACGTCCTTCTTGGCGATTCCGGCCTTTTCGGACGCAATGCCCTCGATCCGATCGCCGAGGAATTGCTGGTGGTCGAGGCCGAGCTGGGCGATTCCGCAGACGGCGGGCGCCGGGATGACGTTGGTCGCGTCGAGCCGGCCGCCGAGCCCCACCTCGACGATGCAGGCGTCCGCCGGAGTCCGGGCGAAAGCGAGGAAGGCGGCGGCGGTGGTCGCCTCGAAGAAGCTGATCTCCATGTCGCGAGCGGCGTCGAGAGCCTCGGCGAGCAAAGCGGCCAGAGCGGAGTCTTCGATCAGCGCTCCGGCCAGCCGGATTCGCTCATTGAAGCGGACGAGGTGGGGGCTGGTGTAGACGTGGGCGCTGAGCCCCGCCGCCTCGATCGCCGCTCGAAGGAAGGCGCAGGTGGAGCCCTTGCCGTTGGTGCCGGCGACGTGAAAGACCGGGGGAAGGCTTCGCTCCGGATGGCCGAGGCGGCCGAGCAACTCGGAGATTCGCTCGAGGCCGAGAATATCGGCGCCGGGCGAGAGCGTCGCCAGCCGGTCGAGCTGGCGCTGGACGGCGGGATCGTCGGAGACGGCACGGTCGGCCATTGGAAGGGTCAGTCGTCATGCCAGCGAAGGCTGGCATCCATGCCGAGTGTGCATGGACCCCAGCCTTCGCTGGGGTGGCGGACATTCACGCCGCCGCTCTCTCTTCCGGCGCCAGGTAGCCGATCAGCCGGGCCAGCGTCTCGCGCAGCGCCTTGCGGTGCACGACCATGTCGATCATGCCGTGGGCGAGCAGATATTCGGCACGCTGGAAGCCTTCGGGAAGCTTCTCCCGGATCGTCGATTCGATCACCCGCTGGCCGGCGAAGCCGATCAAGGCGCCGGGCTCGGCGATCTGGATGTCGCCGAGCATGGCGTAGGAGGCGGTGACTCCGCCGGTGGTCGGGTCGGTGAGGACGACGATATAGGGCAGGCCGGCTTCCCGGATCTCGGCGATGGCCACCGTCGTCTTGGGCATCTGCATCAGGGAGAGGATTCCCTCCTGCATTCGGGCGCCGCCGGCGGCGGTGAAGATGATGTAGGGGCAGCTTTCCGCGATCGCGGCGCGAGCGCCCGCCAGGAAAGCGGCGCCCACCGCCATGCCCATCGAACCGCCCATGAAGGCGAAGTCCTGCACTCCGATCACCGCCTTGCACCCCTCGATCGTGCCGCGCGCGTTCATCAGCGCGTCGCTCTCGCCGGTGGCCGTCCGAGCCGCCTTGAGCCGGTCGGCATAGCGTTTGGAATCGCGGAACTTCAGCGGATCCTCGCGGACCTGCGGCGGCGGCAGGATGGTGTAGCCGGGGTCGAACAGGACCTCGAACCTCTGCCTCGGCCCGATCCGCCCGTGATGGTCGCAGCGCGGGCAGACCGAGTCGTTCTCCTCCCATTCCCGGGTGAAGATCATCGCGTTGCACTGCCGGCATTTGTGCCAGAGATTCTCCGGCGTTTCCCGCTTCGGCAGGAAGGGAATGGAGTTGCGGACGCGGTTCAGCCAGCTCATCGGTGTCTCCTGAGGCGGCGAGATAGGAGGGTAGGCGGGGGGTGTCCAGCAAAGGAACGGGTGCATGACCGCGTCATCCCGGCGAAAGCCGGAACCTCAGGTCGGGAAGGCTCCGCGGGTCTCCGGGAAGCCCCGGCTTTCGCCGGGGTGACGGTTACAAGGTTGCCTCGATCGCCCTTGCGGCGAGGTCGGGATCGTCGGCCTGAGTGATCGGCCGCCCGACGACCAGGATCGAGGCGCCCGCGTCGAGCGCCTTCCTCGGAGTCATCACCCTCTTCTGGTCGCCGGCCGGGCCGTCCGCAGGGCGAACGCCGGGCACCACGAAGAAGCCGTCCGGCCACAATTTCCTGGCCGCCGCCACCTCGTTGCCGGAGCAGACGACGCCGTCCAGCCCGGCCTCGCGCGCCAGCGCGGTCAGCCGCTGGACCTGGGCGTGCGGATCGGCGGCCAGGCCGATCGAGGCGAGGTCGTCGCCGTCGAGGCTGGTCAGCACGGTTACGGCGACCACTTTGGTGCCCGTCGGCGCCGCGGCCTTGGCGTCTTCCATCATCGCCCGTCCGCCCGCCGCATGGACGGTGAGGACCGCCGGCTCGAGCGGCCGCAGCGCCTGGATCGCCTTGCCGACCGTGTTGGGGATGTCGTGGAACTTGAGGTCGAGGAAGATCGGCAGATGAAGCTCGGCCATGTCGCGGACGCCGTGGCGGCCGTTGGCGCAGAAGAATTCGAGGCCGAGCTTGATCCCACCGACATGATTGCGGACCCGCGTCGCGATCGCCTTGGCCCGTTCGAGGTCGGGCGTGTCGATCGCGACGAAGATCGGGCTCCTCATGCCGTCGGCCAGACCTTGCTGTCGGTGGCGACTCGCTCGCCCTCGCCATTGTCGACCGTGACGGGCACCGGGACGGCGGGCGGCGGCAGGATCCGGACTTGGCGCTCGGCGGGCTCGAGCCGGCGCTTGAGGCCCCACAGGCGCGCCCGATAGATGATGAAGGTCGGCACGAAGCCGAGCAGAAAGGCCGCCAGCACCAGGATGGGCAGCTTCACGTCCGCCTCGAGGCCGCCCCACAATTTGAGAGTCACCGCGTTCCAGTTCGCCTTCGCGAACAGGACGAGGACCACGGTAAGAGCGATCCAGAAGAGGGTTTTGAGAAACTGCATTCGCGCCCTCCAGGCTTCGGTGCTGCTCTATGTGTCCGCGGGCGGCGGCGCAACTGTTCCCCGGCGAAGGCCGGGACCGGAGAGCTCCTGCTCGATCGCCTCGAACAAAGGCCCGATCTCGCGCAGCCGCGGCCGCTCTTCGTCGAGAATGGCTCGGAAGGCTTCCCGCTTGAGCCGGTCGGTCAGGCCGTCGGACAGGCAAAGCCCCTCCGGCAGGGTCGAGACGACGATGTCGATCAGCCGCTCCGCGCCGTGCAGGCGGCCCCACAGATAATCGTTCTCGCGATAGGCCCGGCTGAAGAAGGCGCCGAAGCTGTTGAACTGGACTCCCTTCAGGGTCGCCTCGACTCCGCCGCCCCGGATCGCGGCCGCGTCCTCGGGCGAGATCCGGTCGACCTTGACCTCGTCATATTCGTCGAGCCCTTCGCCCTGGAGCAGGGGCAAAGTGGCGATGTCGTAGAAGGGGAAGCCGAGATAGGTCAGCATCAAAGTCCGCCGCTCCGCCTTCGGGAAGGCGGCGAGCGCCTCGGCGAGCCACCGGTCGGCTTCGTCGTCGATCGCCTTGAGGCCGAGGCGGGCGGCGAGCGCTTCCAGCGCCGCTCCGGGTTGCTCCTCGGGATCCGGCAAAAGCCCGGCCCCGCCGCCCGCCGGACCGGTCGAATAACGTCCCATGAGGCCGTAAATGGCACCCCGCGCCGCGCCGATCGCGGCGCGCGGGGCGTCGGCCTGCTGCTCCATCTCGCCGAGGCGCCGGACTAGGAAGCGCAGCCGCCGGGTCCGGAAGGCGGCATCGAAGTTCCTCAGGAAGAGGATCACTTCCGGCCGGGCGCCGGCCGCCGTCATCGCCTCGTGCGAGGCGAGTCCGCGGTCCCTTATCTCGTTCCAGATCGCCTGGCGGACCCGGTCGTGGCGGCCGCGGTCGCCGCCGCCGCCAAGCTCGAATATCCGCTCCGCCACGTCCTCCGCGACGCTGGCGAGCTTCAAATGGCCGTAAGCGGCGTAGGCGTAGCCGGCCTCCCGCGCGGCGACCGCCTGGACTCGCGCGCGCCAGGAAGCGAGGCGGTTGGGAGTCGGCCGGAGCAGCAACATGGCGGATCCGAAGGCCCGTTCGATCGCCGCCTCCACTTCCGGCCGCATCGCCTCGACGATCCGCCTCAGCCGCCGGATCGTCGCCGAGCGCTGCTCGATCGCCTCGAGATTGTCGCGGATCGGCTGCTCGCGCGGGATGTCCGAAAGGGCTCCGAAGATGGTCGCGAAGAAGCCCGGGGCTTCGTCACGGTCGCCGCCGCCCAGCCGAACCGAACGTTTGCCCGGCTTCGGGTCGATATAGACGAAGCGACGGTCGACCTCCCGGCGAGCGGGCCGATTCTGAAGCGCTTTGATCGCCGGCCGGAACGGAGCGTTGGCGAGCACCGAGCCGTCGATCAGGACCGTCGTCTCGGCATTGCCCTCCGCGGCTTGGCGGGGGAGGGCGCGCGCCAGGAAATCGGCACGGCCGGGCCAGGCCCGCTTGCGCTCGGCCAGCACCGAGTCGAGCTCCGCCACCTGGAAGGGCGGGAAGGCGCCGGGGAAGCTCGCCGTCGCCCGGGCCGCGAAGGCCAGCTCGGCGCCGTCGGCAAGCGGTTCGGGGCCGGCCTTGCGGAAGGAGAGGATGAGGCGGTGCTCCTGCTCCACCACTTCGGGCGGGGAGTTGAGCCGGAGGCGTTCCGAGTAACCGTAAAAGTCGGTGACGGTGACGAACAGGTCGAGCGGATGGTAGTGCGGCAGGAGCGGGGGTCCCGCCGGGCTCGCGGCCATGGCGTCGAGGGCGCCGAGCAGCAGCCGGGTGAAGCCGGGGCCGCCGAAGGGCGGGGCGAACCAGCGGGCGCGGACGAAATTGGAGAGCTTGGCGCGAATCTCCTCGCGATGCTCGGCCTCGACCGTCTTCTCGAGCGCCCCGCGGCGCGAGGACCAGGCCCAGGCGATCGGCACCGCCGCCGCCTTGGCGAGGCGCGACACCCGGCTCATCTCGGGGTCGATCAGCCGGTCGACGTCCGCCGTCTCGAGCCACAGATCGGTGAGGGGCTCGAGGGAGCGGCCGGTTCCGATCGCCTCGGCCAGGAAGATGGCGTTGATCCCGCCCGCGCTGGCGCCCGCCAGGATGTCGACGAGCACCCGCACGTCGAGCCGGCATTCGCGCGCGATCGCCTCGATCAAACGCAGGTAGACGCTTTCGCTGCCCGCCGCGGCGGCTTCGCCGGCGTGAAAGGCGCGGCTCGCCCGGGCGAGGCGCCAGACTTCCTTGGTGATCCCGTGCATGTAAACGGCCAGGCTGATTCCGCCGTAGCAGATCAGGGCCAGCCGTAATTCCTTCTCACGCACCCGGCGAAGCGTGGCAGCAGGGCGACGAGTTGTCGAGTTCCATCCATTCGTCCCGTTATCCTTGCACGCCGCCGAAACGATTGGGACTCGTCAAACCCTGGCGATTAGCCCGACTCCCATCGGAGGCTGAGGGGCTTCAAGAGAATGATGTTTTCGCGCTTGCGCCGTCGCGGCACGCACACGGCTATCATGTTCGCTCTGGCCGGACTGATGAGCTCGGTTCCCGTCCAGGCGGTCGAGACTCCCGTCGGCGAGCGGATGGACAGCCTCGCAGAAACCGTCGGCACTCTCGACGAAAGCGTTCAAGTCCCGGCCCCCGCCGGCATCGAGGAAAAGGTCTACCAGGCGATCGGCCAGGGCGAAGCCAGCTATTACGGCAATGAGCTGGCCGGCAACCGCACCGCGAGCGGCGAGCGCTTCAACCCGAACGGCCTCACGGCGGCTCATCGCAGCCTGCCGCTCGGCACCAAGCTCCGGGTCACCAACGTCGCCAACGGCCGCAGCGTCATCGTCCGGGTCAACGATCGCGGGCCGTTCGTGCGCAGCCGACTGATCGACGTCTCGTTGGGCGCCGCCCGCGAAATCCAGATGGTCCGCACCGGCAAGGCCCAGGTCCGTCTCGAGATCGTCCCGACGACCTGATCCGGCTCAGCCGTCATTCCGCTTTCGCGGGAAGGACGGGGAGGGGTTGCTAGCCCAATCTTGCCTAATGGCACGGCCCCGCGCTTTCCACTTCCCAAACGGCCGTCATTTCGCTATGGCGCGCGCATCACTATCGGGCGGGGTTTTTACCAACATGATCAAGTACATAGCACTTTGCGGCGTGGCCGCTTTCGGCCTCGCGACGGCCTATGCGCCGGTGGCGAAGGCGCAGGCCCATCCGGGTCACGCGACCGCCGCCAA
Organism: Sphingomonadales bacterium; assembly: GCA_034668585.1. Lineage (GTDB taxonomy): Bacteria > Pseudomonadota > Alphaproteobacteria > Sphingomonadales > Sphingomonadaceae > Allosphingosinicella. The sequence continues at coordinate 40,261 of JAXDPB010000056.1, forward strand.
GCCGCATTTCGGCACCTGGGGCTTCGACGTCGCCGGCATGGACCGGACCGTCAATCCGGGCGACAATTTCTTCGACTATGCGAACGGCAACTGGGCCAGGACCACCGAGATCCCCGCCGACAAGCCGGTCTGGGGCGGTTTCGTCGAGCTCGACGAGCTTTCCACCCAGCGCACCCGCACGATCATCGAGGACGCCGCCAAGGCGAACGCTCCGGCCGGCACCGTCCAGCGCAAGGTCGGCGACTTCTATGCCAGCTTCATGGACGAGGCCGGGATCGAGGCCAAGGGCATCGCGCCGGTTAAGCCGACGCTCGACCGCATCGCCGCGATCCGAACCGCTTCCGACGTCGCCCGCACTTTCGGCGAGCTCGGCCAGGTCGGGGTGAGGACTCCGATCGGGGTCGACGTCGATCAGGACCTCAAGGACAACACGCTCTATTCGGTCTATCTCAACCAGGGCGGGCTCGGCCTCCCCGATCGCGATTATTATCTCGACTCGACCAACGCCAAGTTCGTCGACGCCAAGGCCAAGTACAAGATTCACATCGCCAATATGCTTCGCCTCGCCGGTATCTCGGAGCCCGAAGCGCGCGCCGAGCGAATCGTCGGCCTCGAGACCAGGATCGCCGAAGCGCACTGGACCCGGGTCCAGCGCCGCCAGATCGAGAATCTCTACAATCCGATGACCAAGGCCGAGCTTTCGACCAAGATGCCGGGCTTCGACTGGAACGCCTATCTCGCCGCGGCCGGCCTCGGCCGGGTCGATCGCGTGATCGTCGCCCAGCCGAGCGCACTCACCGGCGCGGCGAAGCTGGTCGGCTCCGAGCCGATCGAGACCTGGAAGGACTATTTGACCTTCCGCACCGTCGCCGCCGCGGCGCCCTTCCTTCCCAAGGCGTTCGTCGACGAGAATTTCGCATTCAACGGCAAGGTGCTTTCCGGCACGCCGCAGCTCCGCGACCGCTGGAAGCGCGGCTCCGACATCGTCGGCGGCGGCATGGGCGAGGCGGTGGGCCAGCTCTACGTCGCCCGCTACTTCCCGCCCGAAGCCAAGGCCAAGGCCGACGAGCTGGTGCGCAACCTCATCAAGGCGATGGATCTGAGGCTCCAGGGCCTGACCTGGATGGCGCCCGAGACCAAGGCCAAGGCGCGGGTCAAGCTCGCCGCCTTCACTCCGAAGATCGGCTATCCCGACAAGTGGCGCGATTATTCGGCTCTGGAGATCAGGCCCGGCGACGCGCTCGGCAACGCCCAGCGCGCCGGCCAGTTCGAATATCGCCGCAACATCGCCAAGATCGGCCAGCCGATCGACCGCGCCGAATGGGGCATGTCGCCGCAGACGGTCAACGCCTACGCCAACCCGCTGATGAACGAGGTGGTGTTCCCGGCCGCGATCCTGCAGCCGCCCTTCTTCGATCCCAATGCGGACGACGCGGTCAATTACGGCGGCATCGGAGCGGTGATCGGCCACGAGATCAGCCACCATTTCGACGATCAGGGGAGGAAGTTCGACAAGAACGGCAACCTGGCCGACTGGTGGACCGAGGCCGACATCGCCGCGTTCAAGAAGCTGACCGACCAGATGGTCGCGCAATATGGCGGCTACGAGGCGCTGCCCGGGGCGAAGGTCAACGGCGAGCTGACGCTCGGCGAGAACATCGCCGACATCGCCGGCCTCGCCGTCGCCTACGACGCCTACCATGTGTCGCTGAAGGGCAAGCCGGCGCCGGTGATCGACGGCTTTACCGGCGACCAGCGTTTCTTCCTGGGCTACGGCCAGGTGTGGCGGACCAAGTATCGCGACGCTCTGCTCTCGCAGCTGCTCACGGTCGACGTCCACTCGCCGGGCACGATCCGGCCGCTCGTCGTCCGCAACTTCGACGCCTGGTACAAGGCTTTCAACGTTCGCGACGGAAAGCTTTATTTGCCCCCTGAACAGCGTATCAGGGTCTGGTAAGGCGGCTCGGCTGCCGGGCCGGCGCAGCGTCGCCGGCCCGGTCCCAAGTCCGGCGGGAGAGTGAAGCTGAAGCGGCCGTTTTTGTACCTGCCGGTGGCCGGTCTCCTCCTCATCCTGCTCTACTGGGCCGCGACCCACGTCAGCTTCCGCAGGGCCGATCGGGCGCCCGAGCTCGGCATTTCGAACGAGCAGCTCGCCAACATCGAGGAGCGCCAGCACTCGCCCGGCAGCCTCGTCGACTATAGAAAGCTCGACCAGCGCCTTCAGGCGCTGATGCGGGGCGAGCGGATGATCGGCCTCGCCGTCGGCGTGGTCGAGAATGGCGAGATCCGCTTCCTCAAGGGCTATGGCGAGACCGTCGCCGGCAGCGGCGAGGCCGTCACCACCGACACCGTCTTCCGCTGGGCCTCGCTTTCGAAGGGCGTCGCCGCCGACGCGGTCGCGCTTCTCGCCGACCAGGGCAAGCTCTCGCTCTACGAGCCGGTCGGCAAATATTCGGCCTCGCTGCGCCTGCCGGGCGGCAACGAGCAGAAGGCGACGGTCGCCGACCTGCTCTCGCACCGGCTCGGCCTGTTCAGCCATGCCAACGATTCCAAGCTCGAGGACGGCATGGACCCGCGATTCCTGCGCTCGAACCTTGCCCAGCTGAACTCGATCTGCTCGCCGGGGACCTGCTGGGCCTATCAGAACGTCGCCTACGACGCGTCGTCCGAGATCGTCGAGAAGGTCACCGGCCAGACCTATGCCGACGCGGTGCGCGAGCGCCTCTTCGCTCCGCTCGGAATGGCCGGAGCGAGCATGAGCCGCCAGGCGCTGGTCACGTCCCGCCGCTGGGCGCGTCCCTATGTCGGCGGCAAGCATTCGAAGCCGGTCGAGGTCACCGAGCATTATTACCGGGTGCCGGCCGCGGGCGGGGTCAACTCGACGATCAAGGACCTGGCCATCTGGATGCAGGCGCAGATGGGGCTGAAGCCAAGCGTGCTCTCGCCCCGGGTGCTGGAGGCGGTGCAGACGGCGAGGGTGAGGACTCCGGGCGAGCTCGGCCGGATGCGCAAGTTCCGCGAGCGAGTCCGAACCGCCGCCTACGGCCTGGGCTGGCGGATCTACGATTATTCCGGCCACCGGGTCGTCGCCCATCGCGGCGGAGTCAAAGGCTATCGCTCGCTGATCATGTTCGATCCGGCGCTCAAGTCGGGCGTGGTCGCCTTGTGGAACGGCTCGAGCAACCAGCCCGGCGGGCTCGAGTTCGAGGTGATGGACATGATCTACAAGCTCGAGCCCCGCGACTGGCTGGCGCTCGACGAGAAGCCTGAGCCTGACGTGCCGGAGGAGGCCGGCAACAGCAGCGTCGACGCGGGGAATTGACGGCAAGGCCAACGATCTCAACAACTTAAAAATCGGTGTCTGACACCGATTACGAGGCGGAGACCGGCGACGAGGGCAGCGATTCCAACAACTTGATAATTGGTGTCTGACACCGATTTGATATGCGACAATAGCCTCGACGGGAGGAACCGACGGCGAGGCGGGCGATTCCAACGACTGGAAAATCGGTGCCTGACACCAATTACGACCCGGAGGCTGACGAGGAGCCAGCAATTCCAAGAGCTTGATAATTGGTGTCTGACACCGATTATTGACACCCATTGTCGGGCGCGGGGAAGTGATCCTTCCCTCCCTGGAAGGAAGGGGGCGGGGGTGGGGCCGCCGAAGGTGCGTTGCGCTCGGCGGCTTGGGAAAGTCTCGCTCGCTCGCCTGCCCACTCCCAGCCCCTCCCTTCAAGGGAGGGGAGGCAGGTCCGGCGGAGCTTCGCCCAGACGTAGAAATAGGGACAGGCACGAATTTCAATCGCGGCGTCGGCGACCACGAAGGCCGGAAAATTCGTGCCTGTCCCTAATTTCGGAGCCGCCGCTTCGAGCCCCGCGACCGGCTGGCGCCGGACGAGAAAATTAGGGACAGGCGCGAATTTCGCGGACGGCCTTCTTAGCCGCGGACGCCGCGACGGAATTCGTGCCTGTCCCTAATTTCAGAGGGGATGACGGCCTAGAGGCGAAGCAGCTTCGCCCAGACGGGATAATGGTCGCTCGCCTTGCGAGCCGCGGCGCTGTGGTGGACTCCGCATTCGTCGATGCCGAGGCCCGGCGTGACCATGATCCGGTCGAGCTGGACGACGGGCCGGCGGGTGTGGAAGCTTCGGCCGCAATTGGCGAAGGTCAGGTGACTGGCGAAGTCGCGCAGGCAGCCGCCGCGCACGCTCCATTCGTTCAGATCCCCCATCAGCACCGCCGGCATCTTCGTCTCGCGGGTCTGGAGGTGGTGGAGAATGTGGTGGGCCTGCTGGCGCCGCCACAGCCCCGACAGATCGAGGTGCATGCCGACCACGCGCAGTTCCTCCCCATTCAGGCAGACGTCCGCCATCACCGCGCCGCGCGGCTCGAGCGAGGGGAGGTGGAGCAGCTCCTTGCAAAGCACGTCGACATTCTTGCGGACGAGCAGGGCGTTGCCGTGCCAGCCGAGGCTGCCGTCGCGAGCGTCGAAGGCGACCGGCTTGTAGTCGCTATGCTCCTCGATCATGTGCAGCGGGATAGCGCTCGCCCGGGTCCCGAAGCGCCGGTCCGCCTCCTGCAGGGCGATCACGTCGGCATCGAGCTCGCAAAGCACTTCGAGCGTCCGCTCCGGCCGGCGCCGGCGGTCGGTGCCGATCGCCTTTCTCATGTTGTAGCTGGCGACGCGGATCATGAGGGACGGTTACTTTCTCGCACAACGGTGCCCATTAGCCGCGGCGGAGAAGGAAAGTAACCGTCTCGACGTGACTGGCTTTCAGCCGCGGCGATCGTTCAGCTTGCCCAGCTGGTGGTCGAGCGCTCGAACGACCTTCTTGGCGGCGCCGATCACGGCGCGGTCGACGGTGTCGCCTTCGTCGACGGCGGCGACCGGCGGGATGCCGTTGACGCGGGCCTCCATCGAGCAGCGCAGGTCGGCGGCGCCGCCGCGCGGGCCGTTGACGTCCGAGACGTGAACCTCGACGTCGGTGATCCGGCCCTCGAACCGCGCCAGGCGCTGGCGGATCTGGTCCTCCAGGCGGCTGTCGCGCTCACGGTCGCGGTCGATCTGGTTGTCGGCGTGAATCTGGATAAACAACACTACTCTCCATGGCTGGCAAGCCTGTGAATGCGGGGCGGGCGCGGCTGTTCCCTTAAAATTGCGGTAAGCGCTCGCTCGGCGCTCGCAAGCGGCTTCGTTATGGTCCAAAGTGGTTGCGATTTTCCGCGCCTCGTCATCGGCAATCGGTTATTTCTGGCGTGTCATAGGGCCGGGGGGACCCGGCGCGAAAAGGGGGGAAATATGGCCACTTCACCGGTGCGGACCCGCAAGGACGTCTACAAGCTGGCGTCGACCGACAAGACTCTCGAATGGTATGCGAGGGCGATCGGGGAGATGCAGAAGCGGCCGCTCAACGATCCCACCGGCTGGCGCTACCAGGGCGCGATCCACGGCTATGTCCGAAGCCAGGATCCCTACGCCAAGTCGACGGACACCCTGCCGAGCAGCGCCGATCAGACCAAATATTGGAACCAGTGCCAGCACGGAAGCTGGTACTTCCTCTCCTGGCACCGCGGCTACCTGATCTATTTCGAGCGCATCTGCCTCGCGGCCATCGTCAAGCTGGGCGGGCCCAAGGACTGGGCGCTGCCCTATTGGAATTACAGCGACACCAAGAACAGCAATGCGCTGCTGATCCCGCCCGCCTTCCGCGAGCCGACCACCGGGGGCAAGACCAACTATCTCTACGTCGCCGGCCGCAACGGCGGCACTTCGGGCAACCCGCCGATCGACCCGGCCGAGACCAGCCTCGAATGCCTGAAGCGGACCAAGTTCACCGGCGCCGCGACCGGCGGCAGCCCCGGCTTCGGCGGACCCCAGACCGGCTTCCACCATCCCGGCGGCTCGGCCGGCGCGTGCGAGCGCACTCCCCACAACGATATTCACGGCGCCGTCGGCGGGCTGATGGGCAGCTTCAACACGGCCGGCCTCGATCCGCTCTTCTGGCTTCACCACTGCAACATCGACCGCCTCTGGGAAGTCTGGCGCGGGCGCCCGAGCAGCACCGGCGACCCCACCGAATCGGCGTGGCGGGACTTCGCCTTCTCGATCCACAACGAGACGGGCGCCGCGATCACGTTCAAGTCGTCGAGCATGTCCAGCACGTCGGCCAACGGCTATAAATATCAGGACGTCAGCGATCCTTTCCCGACTCGGGCGACGACCTCCGTCTTCGCCAGCGTCGACGAGGGCAGCGAAGAGGAGAGTCCAGTGGCAGACGACAGCGCCCCGCGCCCGCCCGCGAAGCTGGCGGGAGCGACCGACGGCTCCATCCCGCTCGGAACCCGGACGAGCAGCGCCCGAGTGCCGATCTCGGCCCCCGCCCAGGGCGTGCTCGCCTCGGTCGGCGATTCCGGCGGCCAGAGGGTCTTCCTCAATATCGAGAACATTACCGGCCACGGCCCTCCCGGCAGCTACAAGGTCTATGTCGACGTGCCCGCGGGCGAGGATCCGGCGGACCATCCGGACAATTTCGTCGGCACCCTGCCGCTGTTCGGCCTCAGCGAGGCCAGCGGGGAGGACGATGCCCATGGCGGCAGCGGCCTCACCCACGTGCTCGAGATCACCGACCTGGTGGCCAAGCTGCAGAATCGGGGCGACTGGAACGAATCGGACGTCGACGTCAAATTCGTGCCGCTGCGGGCCGCGCCGGAGGGCGCCGACGTGAGGATCGGGCGCGTCAGCGTCTATCACGCCTGACGTCGTGAGCGGGCGGCCGAACACCGGGTCGGGCTATGCGGCGGGGCTGCCGCGCCTCGCCGCCGAGCATCCCGAAGGCATCGCTTACGCGATCAGCGCCGTCTGCTGGGCGGCGCTGCTGCTCGTCCCGGCGGGCCGGGCGGCGGCCGCCTTCTGCGTCGGCGACGACCGCCTGGCGGCTCTGAGCTTCTCGGCCGGCGCGGCGCTGGCGGGGTTCGAATGGACTCCCGCTTTGTCGCATTGGCTAACGATGGTCGGGGCGATGATGCTGCCGATGGCGGCGATGGCGCTTCGCCACGTCGCCTTCCGAAGCCTGCCGGAGCGGCGGGGCCGGGCGATGGCGGGGTTCATCGCCGGCTATTGGCTGGTCTGGCTGGCGGTGGCGCCGCTCTACCTGCTGGCGGGGGTCGGAGCCCACGTCCTCGCCAATGGAGCGGTGCTGCCGCCGCTGGCCGCAGCGCTGGCGCTGGCGGCGGCCTGGCAGGCGGCCCCGGCCCGCAAGAGGGCGCTTCGACTCTGTCACAGGATCGTGCCGCTGCCGCCCTCGGGCTGGGCGGCGGATCGCGCCTGCGTCGCCTTCGGGCTCGAGCATGGCCGGGCCTGCCTGGTCTCCTGCTGGGCGCTGATGCTGATTCCGGTCGCCGCCGGCCATCATCCGGCGCTGATGCTGGGAGTGATGGCGGCGGGGCTCGCCGAACGGCGAATCCCGCGGGTCCGGCCGGAGCGGGGCGTTCTGCCGCTGGCCGCCGGCGCGTTGCTATGCGCCGCGGCCGCGGGGATCACCTGACCGGCAAAATCGCTGGCTGGGCGCGCGCTCGCCCGCTACTTCTCCGGCGATGGCGAAGCCGCGCACCCGATATGTCTGCCAGGCCTGCGGCTCGGCCCAGAATCGCTGGATGGGGCAATGCCCCGATTGCACCGAATGGAACACGCTCGTCGAGGATGCCGGCGCCGTCGTCACGCCTTTCTCGGCCCGCCACAATCTTCGCGGCGGCGGCCGGGCGATCGAGCTGGTCGCGCTCGACCGCGAGGTGCCGCTGCCCGACCGAATGTCGACCGGCATCCGCGAGTTCGACCGGGCCGTCGGCGGCGGCCTCGTCGCCGGCTCCGCGACCCTGATCGGAGGCGATCCCGGCATCGGCAAGTCGACCCTGCTGCTCCAGGCGGCGGCCCTGATGGCGAAGGCGGGGCTTCCGGTCGCCTACATTTCCGGCGAGGAGGCGACCGACCAGGTGCGTCTCCGCGCCCGCCGCCTCGGTCTCGGCGGGGCGCCCGTCCGGCTTGCCGCAGCCACCTCCGTGCGCGACGTGCTGACCACCCTGGGAGAGGGAGCGCCGCCGGCCCTGCTCGTCATCGATTCGATCCAGACCATGTATTCGGACCTGATCGAGGGCGCCCCGGGCACCGTCAGCCAGGTCCGGGCCTCGGCCGGCGAGCTCATCCGCTACGCCAAGGAATCGGGCGCCGCCGTTGTCCTCGTCGGCCACGTCACCAAGGACGGCGCGATCGCCGGCCCTCGGGTGCTCGAGCATATGGTCGACACGGTGCTCTCCTTCGAGGGCGAGCGAAGCCACCAGTACCGGATCCTTCGAGCGACCAAGAACCGCTTCGGCGGCACCGACGAGATCGGGGTCTTCGCCATGGCGGAAGGCGGCCTCGAGGAGGTCGGCAATCCCAGCGCCCTGTTCCTCACCCACCGCGGCGAGGCGGTGGCGGGCGCGGTCGTCTTCCCGGCGCTCGAGGGGACCCGCCCGGTGCTGGTCGAGATCCAGGCGCTTACCGTCCGCCTGGCCAGCGGCGCCACGCCTCGGCGGGCCGTCGTCGGCTGGGATTCCGGGCGGCTGGCGATGATCCTGGCGGTGCTGGAGGCGCGCTGCGGCCTCAGCTTCTCGACGGCGGAAGTCTATCTCAACGTCGCCGGCGGCTACCGCCTCAGCGACCCCGCCGCGGATCTCGCCGTCGCCGCGGCTCTGGTCTCCGCTCTGGCGGAGCGCCCGGTTCCGGCCGACGCCGTCGCTTTCGGAGAGGTGGCGCTTTCGGGAGAGCTGAGGCCGGTCGCGCACGGCGCCCTGCGGCTCAAGGAAGCCGCCAAGCTCGGGTTCGAGGGGGCGCTGGTGCCGGCTTCGCTGAAGGGAGAGGGGACGATGGCCCTGAGCGGCTTTCGGACTCTCAAGGACCTGGTCGATCATCTGCTCGGCCGGTAAGGAGCCACATGGTGAAGAAACCCATCTTCATTCTCGTCGCCCTCGCCGCGCCCGCGGCCGCGCAGGACGCCGACTTCGCCCGCTTCGTCGCCCAGACCAACGCGGCGACGCCCCCGCCCGCCACCGCCGAGATCGCGGCGGGGGCGCTCGTCGTGCTCAAGGCGATCGCCGCCGAGAAGAAGGATTGCGTGCCTTCGGCCGTCGCCATGGAGCCGCCGCAGACCGCCACCTCGGTCCGCCTCGCCACCGAGCTGATCGGCGCCGGCAAGATCAAGAATGCGTGGACCGCCTATGGACGGCCGCAGGGCTGCCCGGCGCCGGCGCCGACCCGCTTCCTCGTTCTGAGGATGGCCGACGCAAGCCTGATCGTTCGGGTCGTGAATGTCGGCGAGACCATCGCCAATCCGTCGCTGATGCGCGATTCGAGCTTCGTCGCGGCGGTCGCGGCGGTCACCGCCATCCAGAAGGCCAAGCCGGAATGCGACGGCAAAGACCTCGACATGGTCGGCACGAGGGTGATCTCGAAGAGCGCCGACCTTTCCCCCGACTGGCACGGCTCCCGCTACGCCGGCTCCTGGACCGAAGGCTGGACCTTCGGCGCCTGCGGGCGCCGCGCCGAAGTGCCGATCACCTTCACGGCCGACGGCCAGGGCGGGGCCAATTGGAACGTCCGCGCCAACGACGCGAAGCTTGTGGACTGAGCGGAGCCGGGCCGGGTTCTACCCGCTTCCCCTGCCGCGCTTCCTCCGTTAGCAATCGCAGCATGACCGCGCTCGACGTCATCGTTCTCCTCCTGGTCGGCTGGAACCTCGTGCGCGGGGCGATGAAGGGGTTCGTCGGGGAGGTGCTGAGCCTTGCCGCCTGGATCGTCGCCATCGTCTTCCTGAAGCTGCTCCACACGCCCGTCACCAACGCGCTCGAAGGCATGGTCGGGACCCGATCGGGCGCCGCCGTGCTCGCCTTCGCCCTGGTGTTCGGGATCGTCTTCCTCGCCGGCAAGCTGGTCGCGCGCCAGGTCGGCGGCGGCGTCAGGCGCTCGGTGGTGGGGCCGATCGACCGAATCCTCGGCGGCGGGTTCGGAGCCCTGAAGGGAATCATCCTCGCCACCTTGCTCTATCTCGGCGCCAACCTCGTCTACGACACGATCTGGGGCGCTCAGTCGGAGCGGCCGGCGTGGATGGCCAATTCGCGCACCTATCCGCTGCTTTACGCCAGTGGACGCGCCATCGTCGATTTCGTCGAATGGCGCCGCGGCGCTCCGGCCGAGCCTCGCTACCGGCAGGCGCCCTCCGCCAACGAGTCCGAAGCGGCCAACCGGACATGATCCGCCTCTACGACACCCAGGCGCGGGAGAAGCGCGACTTCGAGCCCGGCGACCCGGAGCGGGTGACGCTCTACGTCTGCGGCCCGACCGTCTACAATCGCGCCCATATCGGCAACGCCCGCCCCGCGGTCGTGTTCGACGTTCTCGCCGGCCTTCTTCGCCACACCTACGGCGCCGACAAGGTGATCTACGCCCGCAACGTCACCGACGTCGACGACAAGATCATCGAGGCCGCCCGGGCCGAGGGGGTCGACCCCGTCGTCGTCACCCGCCGATACGAGGATTTCTACCTCGCCGACATGGGCGCCCTTGGAGTCCGCCCGCCGGACCTCGCCCCCAAAGCGACCGAAACCGTGGACGAGATGGTGGCGATGATCGCCCGACTGATCGAGACCGGCAACGCCTACGAGGCGGACGGTCACGTCCTCTTCAACGTGCCGAGCGATGCCGGCTACGGCGAGCTCGGTCGCCGCGACCGCGAAGCGATGATCGCCGGCGCCCGCGTCGAGGTCGCTTCCTACAAGAAGGACCCGGCCGATTTCGTCCTGTGGAAGCCGTCCGCCGAAGGCGTGATCGGCTGGGACAGTCCCTGGGGCCGCGGCCGCCCGGGCTGGCATATCGAATGCTCGGCGATGATCGAGCGTCACCTCGGCACCACCATCGACATCCACGGCGGCGGCCTCGACCTCATCTTCCCGCACCACGAGAACGAACTCGCCCAGAGCCGCTGCGCGCACGACGGCGCTCCGCTCGCCCGCTACTGGGTGCATAACGGCTTCCTGGCGATGGCGGGCGGCGAGAAGATGTCGAAGAGCCTCGGCAATTTCGTGACCGTCGGCGAGCTGCTCGACGAGGGGCATCGCGGCGAGACTTTGCGACTTGCGCTTCTCTCCGCGCATTACCGCAAGCCCCTCGAATGGTCGCCGCAGCTGGTCGCCCAGTCGAAAGCGACCCTGGACCGCCTCTACCGAAGCCTGCTGCCGCCGGTGGCGACGCGCGGGGAGGGGGATTCCGCGGAGGTGGCGGCGGCGCTGGCCGACGATCTCAACACGCCGCTGGCGCTGTCGCGCCTCGCCGAGCTTGCCAGGCTCGGCGACGTCGAGGCGACGAAACAGGCGGGGGCCCTGCTCGGCCTCCTTCAGCAGGATCCGGTCGAGTGGTTTCAGGGGAGCGCGTCGCCGGCGAGCGACCGGGTGGACCCACGGCTCCGCGAGGAACCGGGTGGATTCCTGGATGCGGCCGAGATCCAGATCCGGATCGATCGCCGCGCCGACGCCAAGAAGGCGCGCGACTTTGCGGAAGCGGACCGAATCCGTGCGGATTTGGCGAGCCAGGGAATCCTGCTGGAGGACGGTGCTCAAGGCACGACCTGGCGGCGGGCTTAGCCTGTCATTGCGAGCGGAGCGAGCGATCCAGCCCGGCGTGCGCGACCCGGCCGAAACTGGATTGCCGCGTCGCTTCGCTCCTCGCAATGACGGGCATGTGGCGCTGCCGCTAACCTCAATCTATAGGCGCCTCGTGCCCACCGCCCTCTACAACCGCGACATCCTGCGCCTCGCCGCCTCGATCCCGAATCTGGGCCGGCTCGATCATCCCCAGGCCAGCGTCGAGAAAAGCTCGCCCGTCTGCGGCAGCCGGGTCACGGTCGACGTAGCGCTCGATGACGAGGGGCGGGTCGCCGCGCTGGCACAGGAGGTAAAAGCCTGCGCCCTCGGCCAGGCCTCGGCCGCGTTGATGGGCGGCCATGCGACGGGGCGGAACGCGGCCGAACTGCGGGAGGCCCGCGACGCCCTCGCCGCCTATCTGGCGGGAGAGCGGGACGATCCGGGCGCCTGGCCCGGCCTCGCCCTCTTCGCCGACGCCCGCCGCTATCCCGCCCGCCACCCCTCGATCCTGCTCGCCTTCGACGCCGCCGCCGAGGCCGCCGCCCTCGCCGGCGCGGAAGCGGCCCGGCCGTGAGCGAGAGCATCCACGCGCCGGTTTCCCTGCTCCGCGACGGAGTGATCCTGCTCGGCTTCGCCCTGGTCTTCGTCCTCCTGTTCCGCCGGCTCGGGCTCGGCGCGACCCTGGGCTTTCTGGTCGCCGGCGCTCTGGTCGGGCCGCAATTGCTCGGGCTGGTTCGCGGCGGCGAGACGATGCTGGAGATCGCCGAGATCGGCATCGTCCTCCTCCTCTTCCTGGTCGGGCTCGAGCTCAATCCGACCCGGCTGTGGCGGATGCGGCACGACATTTTCGGCTTCGGCCTGGTCCAGGTGGTGCTCTGCGGGATCGCGGCTTCGGCCCTGGTCTGGTTCATCACCCGCTCGTCGCTGCCCGCCGCCCTGGCGCTGGGCCTGCCTCTGGCGCTCTCGTCGACCGCGCAGGTGCTGCCTCTGCTCCAGTCGGCCGGCCGACTGCGAACGCCTTTCGGCGAGCGCGCCTTCTCGATCCTGCTTTTCCAGGACCTGTCGATCGTTCCGCTGATCACCATCCTGGCGGCGATGTCCCGCAATCCGGCCGACGTCGGCGGGCCGCCGGGCTGGCTGCTCGGCCTCTACACGATCGGCGCCGTGGTCGGCCTCATCCTCGCGGGCCGCTATCTGCTCCGGCCGCTGTTCCGGCTGATCGGAAATCTGGGCGAGCGCGAGATGTTCGTCTTCGCCGGCCTGTTCACCGTCATCGCCAGCGCGGCGGTGATGGAGCTTCTCGGCCTCTCCACCGCGCTGGGCGCCTTCATCGCCGGAGTCATGCTCGCCGATTCGCCCTACCGGCACGAGCTCCAGGCCGACGTCGAGCCGTTCCGGTCGATCCTGCTCGGCCTGTTCTTCCTCGCCGTCGGAATGATGCTCGATCTGCACGCCATCGCCGACCGCCCGATTTTCGTCGCGGCGATGGCGCTGGCCCTGATCGCGATCAAGACGAGCGTGATCATGGGCCTCGCCATGGCCTTCCGAATGGCGTGGCGGCCCGCGCTCGCCCTGGGAGTGCTGTTGAGCCAGGGCGGCGAGTTCGGCTTCGTCCTGTTCGCGCAGGCGCAGCAGGCCTTCCTCGTCGCGCCCGAGGCGGCCAGCCTGTTCGGGGCGATCGTCACCTTGTCGATGGCGACCACTCCCTTCCTGATGATGGCGACGGCGCGGCTGCGGGCCGAGCCGATCAGCAAGGAAGTGCGGGGCGGCCCGATCGCCGACGGGTCGAACGCGATCATCGTCGGCTATGGGCGGTTCGGGCAGACCGTTGCCCAGATGCTGAACGCGCAGGGGATCGCGGTCACCCTCGTCGATACCGACATCGAGATGATCGACGTTGCCGGCACGTTCGGAGCGAAGGTCTATTATGGCGACGGCACCAGGCTCGATCTCCTCCGCCAGGCCGGCGCCGCCGAGGCCGAGCTGATCCTGTTCTGCACCGACGGCGACCAGATCGAGCCCGATTTCCTCGAAGGCGTGCACGAGGCCTTCCCGAACGCGTCGATCTTCGTTCGCGCCTACGACCGGCGGGCGGTGCTGAGATTGAGGGATGCGCCGATCGCGGGCGCGGTGCGCGAAGTGCTCGATTCGGCTGTGCGGATGGCGCGGATGGCGATGGCGAAGGTCGGAGTCGGCGCCGAGGAGATCGACCGCACCGAGGACCTCTATCGAGCCCGCGACCGGGAGCGGCTCAAGGCCCAGCTCGAAACCGGGGATCTCCGCGCCAAGATCGACCGGATGATCACCGAGCCCGAGCCGGCGGCGGGGACGGAGCCGGGCTAGACGCCCTCGGCATGGCGACGAAAGACTCGAGCCGACATGATCAGGCTCTAGGCCTGAAGGAAGGCCCGCCCGATCCCGCGGGTCAGCACCCGCGCTCCGGCTTTCTTGTCGTGTCGCATCCGCTCGGCCAGCCGGTCGGGGTCCGCGTCCGTCGCCGTCGGCAGCCCGACCGCCTCGAGATGCGCGATGACCCGCTCGGCGTCTTCGTCCGGGCACAGGCCCAGCTCGACCGACAGCCGGAAGATCATCGCCATTCCGATCGCCACGGCCTCGCCGTGCCGAATTCCCGTCTCAGCCTCGATCGCATGGCCGAACGTATGGCCGAAATTGAGCAAAGCGCGCCGCCCGCTCGTCTCCAGCTCGTCCTCGGCAACGATGGCCGCCTTGGCTCGGATGCAGGTCTCGATCGCGTGGAGCCGCGCTTCGCCGTCTCCGGCGAGCAAAGCGGGGCCCTCCTCCTCGCACCAGGCGAAGAAGGCGGGATCGCCGATCAGCCCGTATTTGACGACCTCCGCATAGCCTGAGCGCAGCTCCGCCTCGGGCAGGGTGTCCAGCGTCGAAGGGTCGATCAGCACGGCCGCCGGCTGGTGGAAGGCGCCGACCAGATTCTTGCCCGCCGCGGCGTTGATCGCCGTCTTGCCCCCGACCGAGGAATCGACCTGGGCGAGCAAGCTCGTCGGCACCTGCACGTAACGGCAGCCCCGCTTGAGGATGGCGGCGGCGAAGCCCGCGAGGTCGCCGATCATGCCGCCGCCGAACGCCACGATCGTATCGCCTCGCTCGACCCCGAGATCGAGCAGCCGGTCGCAGACCGCCTCCAGCCGGCCCCAGCTCTTGCTCGATTCGCCGGCCGGGACGACGACCGGGGCGAGGTCGAGGCCGGACAGCCGGGCTCCCAACGCCGGCCAGACATTCTCGTCGGACACCGCGACGATCCTGCCGTCCCGGGCATAAGGCGCCAGCCACTCTCCCGCCTGGTCCAGCAGACCGTCCCCGATCGCGATCGTGTAGCTGCGCTCGCCGAGCCCGACCTCGACCCTCTTCACCGCGCCCGCTCCGCCAGCGCCGCGACGATCCGATCGACCGTCCGCTCGTGCGGCCCGTTCTCGCTGGGCACGCGCAGATGCGCCTCGGCATAGAAAGGCCCGCGCACCCGCTCGAGCTCGCGCAGGAAGGGGAGGGGCTCCCTGCCGGCGAGCAGCGGCCGGTGGCCGCGCCGGGCGACCCGCTCCGCCAGGATCCCGACCTCCGCCTCGAGCCAGACGGCGATGCAGCGATCCAGGATCAGCGCCCGGGTCTCGGAGTCCATGAAGGCGCCGCCACCGGTGGCGATCACCTTGCGCTCGCCGGCGATCAGGCGCCTCAGGACCCGGCGCTCGCCGTCGCGGAAGCTCGCCTCGCCGAAGCGGTCGAATATCTCCTTTATCTCGTGATCGGCGGCGCGCTCTATCTCCTCGTCCGAATCGACGAAGGGCAGGCCCAGCCGCCTGGCCAGCCGGCGCCCCACCGTCGACTTGCCCACCCCCATCAACCCGACGAGGACGATCGATCGTTCGGGGGGAATAAGCGGCGCATCCATGGCGGCAGGGGCTATACAGGGGGGCGGCTCGTGGGGCAAAAGGCCGGCCATGCGTATCTCACCCCCGCCGCGCCGGCGTAAATCGGTCCTGCCGAAGCTGCTTATCGCCTTACTTCTGCTTTTCCTGGGCTGGCTCGTCTGGCTCGGCACCCGAGTCAATGAAGTGCCGACGCAGCGGATCGAGCAGGACGTCACCAATGAAGCCCTTGCGGGCTAAATTCCTCTTCCTCGCCGGCGCCGCCGCCCTCGCTTTCGCGATCCCCGCGGCGGGGCAGCGCGACAGCCAGCGCCAGGCGCCCCCGGAATCGCTGCTTCCGCCGGGCTTCGGCGAGCCGCCGCCGCCCGCGCCCAAGGAGCCCGCCCCGGGAACGCCGGCACCGCCGGCGCCCCCTTCGCCGGCCACGCCCGCGCCGCCACCGCCGAGCCGGCCGCCGGCGGGGACGATCGAGGATTCGGCCGCGGAGGATCTGGAGGCTCTGACCGAGCAGCATATGCCGCCGCCGATCGAGGTCCCCGAAGGCTCGCGCCGGCCGACCAACCCGGTCGGCCCGCTCAGGGCCGACAATCATGGCCTCGGCCTCGACGCCTTCGGCAACGCCAACGGCCGCTTCCTCAGCGGCCTGATGGGGCGGCTGAACGCGCCCTTGCCCTCGCGCTGGACCTCGATCCTGCTTCGCAACGCCCTGCTGTCGGAAGCCGCCGCGCCGCCCCGGGTCAACGAGGTCGACTGGATCGCCGAGCGCGCCTGGCTTCTGCTTCGGATGGGCGAGGCCGACGGCGCCCGAATGCTGGTCCAGGCGGTCGACGGCGACCGCTTCACCCCGCGC
>JAXDPB010000057.1:0-31141 GCA_034668585.1 Sphingomonadales bacterium
CGCCCAGACGCAGCACCTCGGCCGCGGCGACTCCTTCCGGATAGGGAAGCTCCGAATCGGTCACCAAAGCGCGCCGAAGCGGCACCGAGAAGAGCACTCCGAGCGCTCCGCCGAGCCCGGTGATCAGCGCCGTCGTCCAATAGGGAAAGCCCTGCCACCAGCCGATCATGACGAGGCCGGGAAGGACGAAGCAGATCGCCGCCAGAGTCCCCGCGGCGGAGGCGACGGTCTGGACGATGTTGTTCTCTAGGATGGACGAGGATTTGAACCAGCGCAGAACCGCCATCGAGATGACCGCGGCTGGGATCGAGGTGGCGAAGGTCAGGCCCACCTTGAGGCCGAGATAGACGTTGGCGGCAGTGAAGACGAGGGTGATGACCCCGCCCAGCACGATCGAGCGGATCGTCAGCTCGCGAGTCGAACCTTCAGCCGCCATACCGATCGCTCCTACGCTTACCGGAGCCCTTCTTCGCGGAGGGAAGGAGCGGCGGCAAGGGGATTGCGACGAGGCTTTGCCTCCCCATCCGCTTCGCGGCCAGGGAGGCCGAAATCACCGCCCCCGGAACAGGCCGCCGAGCAGCCCGCGCAGCAGCTGGCCGCCGACCCGGCCTGCGACCTGGCGGCCGACCGAGCTTGCCGCCGAACGCGCGGCCGACTGGACGAGCTTGTCGGTAAAGCTTGGTTTCGCCGCCTCGCGGGCCTGCCGGGCGGCCTCGCGTTCGGCGGCGATTCGAGCGCGCTGCTCCTCCTTGGCGACGCGCGCGGCATCGCGCTCAGCGAGCACCCTCTCCTTCTCCGCCTGCTTCGCCTCGACCGCGTCGAGCTCGGCCTCCTCGGCTTTCGCCTTCGCCTCGGCGGCGGCGGCCTGGGCCTCGCTGGATTTGGCGCCGAGCAATTCCTCCGCCGATTCCCGGTCCATCGGCTCGTCATATTTCGAACCGATCGCATCGGTCTCGACCAGGACCGCCCGCTCCGCGGGCGTGATCGGCCCCACCCGCGAGCCGGGAACCCGGATCAGGGTCCGCTCGACCGGCGACGGAGATCCGTCGGGCTGGAGCAGGGACACCAGAGCCTCGCCGACCTTGAGCTCGGTGATCGCGGTGGCGACGTCCAGATCCGGATTGGCTCGGAAAGTCTCGGCGGCCGAGCGGACCGCTTTCTCGTCCCGCGGCGTGAAGGCGCGCAGCGCATGCTGGATTCGGTTGCCGAGCTGGCCGGCAACGGCGTCCGGAATGTCGATCGGATTCTGGGTGATGAAATAGATTCCAACGCCCTTGGATCGGATCAGCCGTACCACCTGCTCGATCTTCTCGAGCAGAGCCGCGGGCGCGTTTGTGAACAGCAGGTGCGCCTCGTCGAAGAAGAAGACCAGCTTGGGCTTGTCCGGGTCGCCCACTTCCGGGAGCTGCTCGAACAGCTCGGACAGAAGCCACAGCAGGAAGGTCGAATACAGCTTCGGCGAGGCCATCAGTTTGTCGGCGGCGAGAATGTTGACGATGCCCCGGCCCTGGTCGTCGAGGGCCAGGAAGTCGCCGATATCGAGAGCGGGCTCGCCGAAGAACATGTCGCCGCCCTGCGAGCGCAGCTGGAGGAGCGCGCGCTGGATGGTGCCGACGCTGGCCCTGGAGACGTTGCCGTAGGTAATCGTCAGCTCATCGGCTCGGCCTGCGCAGTCGGCGAGCATCGCCTGCAGGTCGTCGAGGTCGAGCAGCAGCAACCCGTCCTTGTCGGCGACATGGAAGACGATCGCCAGCACGCCCTCCTGAACCTCGTTGAGATCGAGCAACCGACTGAGCATCAGCGGGCCCATTTCGGAGACCGTCGTGCGGATCGGGTGCCCCTGCTGGCCCAGCAGGTCCCAGAATTGCACGGGATTGTCGCGATAGGCCCAGTCGCTGTCGCCGATCTCGGCGGCGCGGGCGGCGAAGGCGTCGTGCATCTTTCCCAACGGGGAACCGGCCATGGCGAGGCCGCCAAGGTCGCCCTTGACGTCGGCGACGAAGACCGGAACTCCGGCGCGCGAGAAGCCTTCGGCCAGGCCCTGCAATGAAACGGTCTTGCCGGTGCCGGTAGCGCCGGCGATCAGGCCGTGGCGGTTGGCGCGCCTCAGGACGAGATGCTGGGGCCTCCCGCCGCCCAGGCCGATGAAAATGCCCGGTTCATCGTCCACGCCACATGCTCCTGCCCAAGGCCTGCCTCCCTATCCCCGAACCGGGACGGGGCGGCAAGCGGCGACGGCCAGGAATTGTCAGCGCCCCGCCAGCGCGATGCCGTAATAAGCCGGAGCGCCGTTGCCGCGGCGGATCAGCAGAAGCACGCTGTTGCGCCCGGCGGAGCGGGCCGCCGTGACCGCCGCGGCGGCCTCTTCCGGAGTGCGGGTGGCGCGCTGGTTGATCGACAGGATGATATCGCCCACCTGGATGCCCTTGGACGCCGCGTCGCTGCTCGGGTTGACCGAGGCAATCACCACGCCCTTCACGTTGGTGTCGGTCAGCCGCAAGGTCCGGGCGATTTCCGGGGTCAGAGTCTGCACGGTGACACCGAGGCTCTCGCGCGCCGACTTCTGGCTGGTCGACTGCTGAGCCTCCGCCGGCTCGGTGACCGGGGTATCGTCCTCGATTCCGTTCAGCCGCGCCAGCTCCTCGTCGGTCGGGCGCTCGCCGACGGCGACGTTGACCGTCTGGCGGCGGCCGTCGCGGACCAGCTCGATCGGGACTCGCGAGCCGACCGGCTGGCGAGCGACCAGGTAAGCGAGCGATTCGTCGGGCGTGACCGGCTTGCCGCCGACGCTGACCACGACATCGCCCTGCTGGATGCCCGCTCGCGCCGCCGGTCCGCCGGCCGTGACTCCGCGGATCAGCTCGCCCTGGTTCTTGGGGATCCCGAGCGAGGCGGCGATGTCCTCATCGAGCGTCTGCAGGCTGACTCCGATATAGCCGCGCTGCGGCCGCTCGCCCTTGCGAAGCGCGTCGATCACGGGCCGCACCTGCTCGGCGGGGATGGCGAAGCCGATTCCGACATTGCCGCCGGTGGGCGAGATCAGGGCGGTGTTGATGCCGATGACGTTGCCGTTGAGGTCGAACATCGGCCCGCCCGAATTGCCCATGTTGATCGAGGCGTCGGTCTGAATGTAGCGGTCATAGACGCCGCTGTTCAGATTGCGGTGCAGCGCCGAGACGATTCCGGCGGTGACGGTGCCGCCCAGCCCGAACGGGTTGCCGATCGCCACCACCCAGTCGCCGACCCGAACGGCCTGCGAATCGCCGAAGCGCACGAAGGGCAGATTGTTGCCCTTGATCTTGAGCAAGGCGAGGTCGGAGGTCGCGTCGCGGCCGACGAGCGTCGCCTCGAACTCGCGGCGGTCCGGCAGGGTCACCGTGATCTGCTCGACCGTCGCGCCGGTGCGCGCCGGCGAGACGACGTGGTTGTTGGTGACGATATAGCCGTCGGCGGAGATGATGAAGCCCGAGCCGAGCGAGCCGCCGCGCTGGGTGACCGGCGCATCGTCGCCGCCGCCGTCCGGCACCGGGACGCCGAACTGGCGGAAGAATTCCTCGAAGCCCGGCGGCACGTTGCGGCTTCGGCTGACCTGCAGCACCTGCTTAGTGGAGATGTTGACCACCGCCGGCTGAAGCCGCGCGGCGAGGTCGGCGAAGCTCATCGGAGCGCCGGCGCGGGGCGCGGCGGAGGCCATGGTGCCGGGATCGTTCTGCGCGGTCTGCGCACCGACGGGGCCCACCGTCAGCGTGGCGGCGGCGCCGCCCAGGAGAATGGCGGCCGAGAGGCCATAGACGTAACGCACGATAGCAATCTCCTCATTTTGCTCCAGGCCCGGGCGGGCAGGTCCGGGCGCGATCGATCGATTACACTTGTATTTGGTGTGGCTGAACCGGATTTGAATAGGCGTTCGACCTCCGATTGCTCCCCGGCGAGGGATTCGGGCCCCCGTCTATCGATTGCGGCCCTTGAACTCCTGCAGATACTGGTTGTCGGGCGACAGGATGATGCTCGAGCGGCCCTGATTCTCGCCCGGCGCGAAGGTCGTCTCGTAGCTCTGCATGGCCCGGTAGAACGCATAGAAATCCGGATCCTTGCCATAGGCCTCGGCATAGGTGCTCGCCGCCTCGGCATCGGCCTCGGCCTTGATGATCTGCGCCTGCTTGTAGCCCTGCGCCCGGATCGCCCCGGCCTCCTGCTGGCGGGCGGTGCGCATCCGTTCGTAGGCGGAATCGAGCGGCGTCCCCTCGGGAAGGTCGGCGCGCTTGATCCTGACGTCGACGATCTCGGCGCCATATTGCCGGGCGACCCGGTCAAGCGCGCGCTTGATATTGGCCATCAGCTGGCCCCGCTCCGGGCTGAGCAGGGCGGCGAACTGCCTCTTGCCGAGCTCGTTGCGGATGGCGGAGCCGAGGATCGGCTTGAGCTGGTCGCTGACCCGGTCCTCCGTCTTCGCGGAAATGTACATCTGCAGCGGATCGACGATCCGGTATCGCGCGAAGGCATCCACCTGGAGCCTGAGCTGGTCGGTCGAGAGCACCTGCTGGCGGTCCATCTTGATCGAGAGGATTCGCTTATCGATCCAGACGATCTGCTCCATGAACGGCCAGCGCGCGATCAGTCCCGCGCCGGTCTGGCCGAAATCGACCCCCGGACGATAGGCGTTGATCACCCGGGAGGGCTGGCCGAAGCGGACGATCACCGCCTGCTTGGTCTCGGGAACGGTGGCGAAGGTGCTTCCGGCGATGACGAGCAGGGCGATCGCGATGAAGGCGATGACGAGCGGGTTGCGAAGCGACGGGATCATCGCGCCGCTCCTTCCTGCGCCGGGCGCTGGATCTGCGGCAGCGCCAGATAGGGGGTCACTCCCGGCGCCTCGACGACCGTCTTGTCGACCTTGGAGAGGACCCGCTCCATCGTCTCGTAATACATGCGCCGCCGGGTCACTTCCGGCGCCAGCTTGTACTGGGCGTAGACCTTGTCGAAGGCGGCCGCGTCGCCCTGGGCCCGGGCGGTCTGCTGCTGGGCGTAGGCTCGGGCCTGGTTGATATAGGATTGCGCCTCCTGCTGCGCCGCGGAGACCTCCTTGAAGGCGTTGTTGACGGTCGCCGGCGGATCGGACTGCTTGATGGCGATGCCCTCGATCCTGACTCCGGCGCCGTAGCGGTCGAGCACCTGCTGCATGACCAGCGACACACGCGATTCGATGTCGCTTCGGCCCGCGCCGATCGCGTCGTCGAGCGAGACGGTGGCGAGCACGGCCCGCATCGCGCTCTCGGCGACCTCGCCGATCGTCGATTCCGGATCGTTGATCTGGAACAGGTAGAGCTGGGGATCGCGGATCGTCCAGCGTACCGAGTATGCGACGTCGATGATGTTCTGGTCGCCGGTGAGGATGAGATTCTCCTGCGAGGCGTCGGGAGAACCGATGTCCCTGGTGCGGATCTGGCCGACGTCGACCTTCTGGAGTCGCTCGATCGGCAGCGGCAGGGTCATGGCGATGCCCGAATTGACCGTTCGGCTGTACTTGCCGAACAGGGTGACGACGCCGCGCTCCTGCGGGCCGATCAGGTGGAAGCAGGTGAAGAGAAGCCACAGCAGCACGAAGACGCTGAGGCCGTAGAGCCAATAGGGCCGGCCTTCCTGGTGCGGGAAGCGGCCGCCGAACCGCTCGCGGCTGCGCTTGAGGAAGTCGTCGAGCGAGCCGACATTGCCCGGGACGCCGGGCGTCCGCCGCTTGCGCGGAGGCTGGCCCCAGGGATTGCGCGGCCCGCCGCCGCCGTCGCCGGAACCGCCCTCGCCGGAGGGACCCCAGGGGCCGCCGCGATTCTCGTTCCACACGGCGCCGAGACGTGCGCCCCACCCGAAAAATCTTGCCATGACGCCTTTATAGGTGGCGCACGGGCGGAAAAACAGTGGCAAGCCGTGCGGCACCTCCTATCTGCGGCACATGAGCGACGAGAAGGACCCTCTCAGCGCCGCTTTGGCCTCGGTGACGGAGGCCGAAGGCCGCATCGCCGCGCCTCGGTTGAGGGACGGCGTCGCCAGCCTCGTGCTCGACGTCGGCGGTCTCTCCGCGGATCAGCGGGCCGGGCTAGAACGCCGGATCCGTGCGGCCCTGATCGGCGTGCCGGGCGTCGCCGACGTCCGCATCGCCATGACCGCCGACAAAAGGGCGCCGACGATCATTGCCGTCGGCAGCGGCAAGGGCGGAGTCGGCAAGTCGACCGTCGCCGCCAACCTCGCCGTCGCCCTCGCCCGCTCCGGCCGCAAGGTCGGCCTCGTCGACGCCGACATTTACGGCCCCTCCCTGCCCCGAATCATGGGCAATTCGGACCGTCCCGAGCTCTCCGACAAAAGGATCGTTCCGGTCGACGCCTATGGGGTGAAGTTGCTCTCGATCGGCCAGCTGGTCGAGCCCGGCACCGCTTTGGCCTGGCGCGGCCCGATGATCGCCAGCGCGCTCGGCCAGCTGATGGAGGGCGACTGGGACGATCGCGAGCTCATGATCGTCGACCTCCCGCCCGGCACCGGCGACATCCAGATGTCGCTGATCCAGAAATGGAAGCCGGCGGGCGCGGTGATCGTCTCGACGCCGCAGGACCTCGCCCTGATCGACGCCACCCGGGCCATCGACCTGTTCCGAAAGATGGACGTACCTTTGCTCGGCCTCGTCGAGAATATGTCGGGCTATGCCTGCCCCCATTGCGGCGAAATCTCGGACCCGTTCGGCGCCGGCGGCGCCGAGGCGGCGGCGAAGGTGATGTCCATCCCTTTCCTGGGCCGGATCCCGCTTACGCTTTCGATCCGCCGCGATTCCGACGCGGGCGTCCCGCCCGCGGCCGGCGAGGGGGTGGAGGCGCAAGCATTCGCTGATATTGCCGCACGGTTAGTGAAAGCCTTGACCGTGATTAACGGGGATTTGCGCAGCTGAAATTGTCTGTTATGAAAAGTATATGCCACACTCGATGTCTGCCCGGTATCGCAACGTTGATGACTGGGGCAGGATAATTGTTTCCGCCGGCTTGGCAGCGGCGATTGCGAGCGGTGGCGGTCTCCTGAGCGAGCTGCTTGCGGCGAGACAGCAACGATGCCTTTTGTCCGAGCAGATTGTGGGAGACGAAACGCCGAACGCAGCGTTAGGTGTGGTCGATAGGCAGAGACTCGCCTCACAAGCGGCTCAGAGGCTGAGATGGTGCTTGGGAGATAGAATATGATCGCCTTTTGGCTCATCCTCATGTTCATCAGCCTGACGATGCTCATTTATGGGCTTCTCACCCTTCACAGCATCCGCCGCGACTCCGACAGCCCGACCGAGTAGCGCACGATGCCCCTCACCCGCGACGAAGACCTGTACGAGCTGCTCGCCTCGACCCGCACCATCGCCATGATCGGCGCGTCCGACCGGCCGGACCGCCCCAGCTACGGAGTCATGAAGTTCCTCCAGGACCAAGGCTACCGGGTCCTCCCCGTGAATCCGCAGATCACCGGCGAGCATGTCCACGGCGAATATGTCTGGCGCGAGCTCGCCCAGATCGGCGAGCCGATCGACATGGTCGACATCTTCCGCCGCCCGCAGGCCGCCGGCGAGGCGGTCGACGAGGCGATCGCGGCCGGCGCCAAAGCGGTGTGGCTTCAGATCGGAGTGATCAACGAGGAGGCTGCGGCCCGCGCCGAGGCCGCCGGCCTCAAGGTCGTGATGAATCGCTGCCCGAAGATCGACATCCCGCGCCTCGGCGTGCCGCGAGTGAGCTAGTCCGCCGCGGCGAAGCTCGTCCCCGCCCGTTCCGACGTCGAGCGGCCCAGCAGGCGGACGCGCCGGTTCGGAAAATCGACCGACACCCGGTCG
This sequence comes from Sphingomonadales bacterium, assembly GCA_034668585.1. GTDB lineage: Bacteria > Pseudomonadota > Alphaproteobacteria > Sphingomonadales > Sphingomonadaceae > Allosphingosinicella. The sequence continues at coordinate 7,847 of JAXDPB010000057.1, forward strand.
AACAGGTGCAATGCGTCCATTCCGAGCAGAAGCGCGGGCCGGTCGGTGAGGCCGAGCTTGATGAAGGGGTGAACGTCGGCGAAGGCGATCGGCATGTCGTTGATGTCGATGCCGCCGAGGCGGATCCGCTTCACCACGGTCTGGTCCGCCGTCGTCCGGCCGCCGGTCACGCTCTGCAGAACGACCGGCCAGGTCGTCGGCAGCCGGTGCTTCTGCTCCAGCTTGCGCCTCAGCACATTGTTGCCGACCGTCGTCTGAGCGCCGGTGTCGAGGATGACCCAGACCTTCTGACCGTCGACCGACGCGTCGACCAGCACGAGATGGCCGAGCCGGTTGCGGGCGGTGACGACGATGGTGTCGGACGGCCAATGTTCCTCGGGCCTGTGGCTGTTCGTCACCGTCATCTCCTGGCGGAGAAAATCGAAGGAGACGCGCTGCGTCTGCAGCGAATCCACGCCCAATATGCCCTCAGCGCCGATGTAGCGCCGCTCGAGGGCGGGGGCGTTGATGTCCCGCACGTTGCGTCCACCCACCCTGAGGGTCGGGATGACCACCGTCTGGATCTGGCTCACCTCGGTCATGCTGTGGAGCCGCGCCCGCCGGCCGAGGCCGAGCCTGAGGTCGTGGGCCAGCTCCTCGGCGATCGAGGTGCGCTCCGCGCCGGTGTCGACGATGAAGGGATAGGGGCCGCTCTCGCCGATCTCGACCGGCACGGTCATTCTCGCCCAGCGGTCCTCGCCGGTGCCGAGAACGACGCCCTCTTCCTCCTGAGCGGCCGGCGACGGCGGTTGCGGCCGTTCCTGGCCGCTGAGCGGGGCGACGCCGGCCGAAGCGGCGACGGCGACGGGCAAGATGAGAAGCCGGAGCTTCATGGACCAGGTCCTCCTCCCACTCCCATAGCAGGTGCGCGGGCGGAACCGAAACGCGGTCTGCGAAGCCGGCGCCTGGTGCGACGAAGGTGGTTAGACCAGGTCCATCGCCCGCGCCCGCAGCCGTTCGACCGCGGCTTCGTGGATCGCCGGCGTGGCGACGAGGACTCCGAACGCCTCGCCGCTGGCGCTGTTGAAGGCGAGCGGCTGGCCGAGCGCCCCGCTCACGCTCGCGCCCGCTTCGGCGGCGATCAGGGCGGCGGCGGCGATGTCCCACTCGAAACCCCATTTGAGAGTGGCGACGAGGTCCGCCTCGCCCGCCGCGACCAGGGCGATCCTCAGAGCGATCGAATTGGGCTTGGCGACGGCGACGAGGTCCATGTCCGGGGCCGGCAGCTGGTCCGTCGGCACCCGGGCGCCAGCCAGCTCGCGCCGGCCGCTGACCCGCAGCCGCTCGCCGTTACGGAAAGCGCCGCCGCCCTTGCGCGCCGTCCAATGCTCGCCGCGCGCGGGCGCGTCGAGCACCCCGATCAGCGGCGTCCGGTCCTCGACCAGCGCCACCGACACGCACCAGCCGGGACGGGCGCGCAGATAGTCGCGGGTACCGTCGATCGGATCGACCACCCATAGCCGCGGTCGCTCGATCCGGTCTGAGGAGTCGAGCGTCTCCTCCGACAGCCACCCGGCCTCCGGGTCGAGCTCGGTCAGGCGCTCGCGCAGAAAGGCGTCCACCTCCAGGTCGATGTCGCAGACGGGATGGCCGGGGGCCTTCTCCCAGCGGGCGAAGTCGGTGCCGCAGCGGCCGGCGGCGATTCGCCCCGCCTGGCGAACGATCGCCGAGACCGCCTCAAGCACCGGCCACCGTCATTCCGTCGATCCGAAGGGTCGGAACGTTGATCGACTCGCGGAACCTGAGGTCGTTCGCCGGCGCCAGGTTGGCGAACATGTCGAGCAGGTTGGCGGCAATGGTGATCTCCGCGACCGGCGGCCCGAGCCTGCCCCCCTCGATGATGAAGCCGGAGGCGCCGCGGCTGAAGTCGCCGGTCACCGGATTGACGCCCTGGCCGATCATCTCGGTGACGTAGACTCCCCGCTCCACCTCGCCGATCAGCTGCTCCCTCGAAAGCCGCCCCGCCTCCATATGGACGTTGGCCGGAGCGACGCCCGGCGCTCCGCTGGAGGCGCGGGTGGCGTGGCCGGTCGGCGCCCGCCCGAGCTGACGGGCCGAGGCGCTGTCGAGCAGCCAGCCGGTGAGGCGGCCGTCCTCGATCAGGCTGGACGGCCGGGTCGGAAGCCCCTCCCCGTCGAACGGCTTCGAGCGAAGGCCCCGGCGCCGGTGCGGATCGTCGCGGATGGTGACGTCGGCGGCGAATACCATCTCCCCTTCCTTGTCGAGCAGGAAGCTGGTGCGCCGGGAGATCGAGGGGCCGCTAATGGCGGTGACCAGATAGCCGAGCAGCGAGCCTCCCACCCGCGGGTCGAACAGCACCGGCATCGTGCCGCTGGGCAGCTTGGCCGGCCGCAGCCGCGCCACTGCCCGCTCCGCGGCGAGGCGGCCGAGCGTCTCGGGATCGTCGAGATCGGCATAATGGCGGACGGAGTGATAGGCGTAATCGCGCTGCATCTCGCCGCCCTCGCCCGCGATCAGCCGCGCCGCGCAGGAATAGCCGCTGGTCGAATAGCCGCGGCAGAAGCCGTGGCTGGTGGCGAGCGCGAGCATCGTCCGGCCGGCGCTCACCCCCGCGCCTTCGCTGTTGGTCACTCCGGCGATGCCGCGCCCGGCGTCCTCGGTCGCGAGCGCCCGAGCCTTGAGCTCGACCGGCGAGGGGTCGGCGCCGTCGTCGCCCTCGACGTCGGGACCCGGCTCGAGCATCAGCCGGTCCTCGGGCGCGAGTCCCGACCAGGGATCCTCCGGCGCCTCGCGCGCCATGGCGGCGGCGCGCTCGACCAGCGCCGCCAGCGCCTCGTCCGACAGGTCGGACGAGGAGACGCTGGCCGAGCGGCGGCCGGTGAAGAAGCGCAGCCCCATCTCCTCGCCCTCGGCCCGCGACACGTCCTCGAGCGCGCCGAGGCGGACCTGGACCGAGGTCGACGCGTCGGCATAATAAAAGGCGTCGGCGGCGTCGGCGCCGGCGCGCCTGGCGCGCTCGACCAAAGCGGCAGCCCGCCCCTCGGCTTGGGAGATGCTCAGCATGGAGGCCACCTAGGGTGGATAGACTCCGAAATCTAGGAGGTGCCGACGACGAGGCAGGCGAGGAAGAGAATGAAGCCGGCCATCCGGTTCGAGCGGAATTTGGCGAGTGCGTCGGCGCCGTCGTCGGGCTTCAGCGCCGCCACCTGCCAGCCGAGATGCGCCGCCATCGGCAGCAGCGCGAGCAGCGACAGCCCGTCGGGGCGCACCCGCCACAAGGCCGCCGCCCAGGACGCGAGCGCCACCAGGTAGCAGACGGCCACTCCGGCCCGGGCATGCCGGCCGAGCGCCAGCGCCGAGGAGCGTACGCCCACCAAAGCATCGTCTTCCCGGTCCTGAAGGGCGTAGATCGTGTCGTAGCCGATCACCCAGAAGATCGCCCCGCCCCACAGGATGAATGCCGGCGAATCGAGCTCGCCGCGCACCGCCGGCCAGCCGACCGGCGCGCCCCAGGAAAAGACCAGTCCGAGCCAGGCCTGCGGCCACCAGGTGATCCGCTTCATGAACGGATAGGCCGCGACCGGCGCGAGGCTGGCCAGGGCGACGATCTGCGCCGTCCGCCCGAGCTGCAGAAGCACGGCCAGGCCGACGAGGCCGAGCGCGACGAGCAGCGCCACGGCGCCGCCAAGGCGGGCGCGCCCGCTCGCCAGCGGCCGAAGCCGCGTCCGCTCGACCTTCGCATCCAGGTCGCGGTCGACGATGTCGTTCCAGACGCAGCCGGCGCTGCGCATCGCCCAGGCGCCGAGCGCCAGCCAGAGGAGGAGCGCCACGCCGTTCGGCCCCATCCCGGCCAGCGCCACGCTCCAGGCGCACGGCCAGAAGAGCAGCCAGGCCCCGATCGGCCGATCGAGCCGAATCAGCGAGGCGTAGGGGCGAAAGGGCCGCGGCAGAGCGCCGATCAGGCCGCGCCGTTCGCTGTCGGGCACGATGTCGTCGTCTGTGGTCACGCCGCCAAGCTTGAACTAGTGGGAACCATGCCCGCAACCCCCGCCTGGCCGCCGGCGAGCCTGCCCCGCCTGTTCGTCGATCAGCCGCTCGCGCAAGGGGCGGCACTCACGCTCGAAGGGGCCGCGGCAAACTACCTCGGCAACGTCCTGCGCCTCGGCGCGGGCGCGCAGGTAAAGCTGTTCGACGATCGCACCGGCGAATGGCTGGCCGAGATCCGCGAAGCGGGTAAGAAGCGGCTTACCCTGGCCGTCGGCGAACGCCTGCGCGGCCGCGAAGCCGTGCCCGACCTGTGGCTCCTCTTCGCTCCGATCAAGCGCGGGCGGATCGACTGGCTGGTCGAAAAGGCCACCGAACTCGGCGTCGCCCGCCTCGTCCCCGTCCTCACCCGCCGAACGATCGTCGATCGTCTCAACCTCGAGCGGCTGCGGGCGCACGTCGTCGAAGCGGCGGAGCAGTGCGAGCGCACGGCTCTGCCGGAGCTGACCGCGCCGCATAAGCTCGAGAATATTCTTGCCTCATGGCCGGCGGAGCGAACCCTGTTCTTCGCGGACGAAGCCGGCGGGGAGCCGCTCAGGCCGGCGCCGGGTCCTGCCGCCATCCTCATTGGCCCGGAGGGCGGCTTCGCCGACGAGGAGCGCGCCGCGATCCGAGCCCTGCCGCAGGCGCGCCCGATCAGCCTCGGCCCCCGTATCCTGCGCGCGGACACCGCCGCGCTGGCGGCGGTTACCTTGTGGATGGGCGAGGCCGGTGATTGGAAATCGTCATCCCGGGCTTAACCCGGGATCCATGAACACCGCGCCGGCCGGTTGGGCGGGCGACTGGAACCCGTCATCGCGTCCCAACCCGAAATTCGGTGTCTGACACCGAATTTCCGGGAACCGCTGATAATTCGGTGTCAGACACCGATTTTTGCGGGCCTGGCCGGCGAGCCGGTGCCATTCGTCCATTTCGGTTTCGTTGAACAACGCAAGAGGCTGGCGGCCCCGCGCGCCCGCCGCTAGAGGGCGGCGATGACGACCCGGACCGACACCGCGCGCATCGACCCGCCGATCGAGGGCCGCGACGACCTGCTCGCGCCGTTCGTTCGCGGCGAGAAGCCGCAGCAGGCCTGGCGGATCGGCACCGAGCATGAGAAGTTCGTCTATCGCCGCGCCGACCATCGAGCGCCCTCCTACGACGAGCCCGGCGGCATAAGCGACCTGCTCCATGAGCTGACCGCGTTCGGCTGGGCGCCGGTCGAGGAAGGCGGCAAGGTCATCGCCCTCTCCGGCACGGACGGCAATGTCAGCCTCGAGCCGGCGGGACAGCTCGAGCTGTCCGGCGCCGCGCTCGAGAACCTTCATCAGACCTGCGCCGAGGCCGGCCGGCATCTCGAGCAGGTCAAGCAGGTGGGCGAGAAGCTCGGCCTCGGCTTCCTCGGCCTCGGCATGTGGCCCGACAAGGCGCGCGACGAGCTGCCGCGAATGCCCAAGGGCCGCTACGAGATCATGCTCCGCCACATGCCGCGGGTGGGAAGCCTCGGACTCGACATGATGCTCAGGACCTGCACCATCCAGGTTAACCTCGACTATTCCTCTGAAGCCGATATGGCTCGAAAATTCCGCGTCGGCCTCGCTCTCCAGCCTCTCGCCACCGCGCTTTTCGCCAACTCGCCCTTCACCGAGGGCAAGCCCAACGGATTCCTCTCCTTCCGAAGCCATATCTGGTCGGACACCGACCCGCACCGCACCGGAATGCTCCCGTTCGTGTTCGAGGACGGCTTCGGCTACGACCGCTATGTCGACTATGCGCTCGATGTGCCGATGTACTTCGTCTACCGCGACGGCCGCTACATCGACGCGGCCGGCCTCTCCTTCCGCGATTTCCTGAAGGGCGAGCTCGCCGTCCTGCCCGGCGAGACGCCGCGCCTGTCCGACTGGACCGACCACCTCTCCACCGCCTTCCCCGAAGTCCGCCTCAAGAGCTTTCTGGAGATGCGCGGCGCGGACGGCGGCCGCTGGAGCAAGATCTGCGCCCTCCCCGCTTTGTGGGTGGGCCTCCTCTACGACCAGGGCGCGCTCGACGCCGCCTGGGACGAGGTGAAAGGCTGGTCGCTGGAGGAACGCCAGCGGCTTCGCGACGAGGTGCCGAAGCTCGGCCTCGCCGCCCGCACCCCGGCCGGCGAGCCGCTCCGCGACCTCGGCGAGCGCGTGCTCGCCATCGCCGAAGCCGGCCTCAACGCCCGCGCCCGCCTCAACGGCGCCGGCGACAACGAGAGCGGCTTCCTCGATCCCCTGCGCGACATCGTGGCGCGGGGATCGACGCCGGCCGAAATGCTGCTCGAGCGCTACCGCGGCGAGTGGCAGGGCGACGTAAGCCGCATCTACGACGAGATGAGCTTCTGAGTTTCGTCATGCCGGACTTGATCCGGCATCGATGAACACGGAAGGTGGAAGCCTGTTGCGTCGGTGTCCATGGACCCCGGATCAAGTCCGGGGTGACGGCGGAGAAGCGAAGATGACGGAGCGACGCACCCTGTATCCGCCGATCGAACCCTTCGACACCGGCCGCCTCGACGTCGGCGACGGCCACAGCCTCTATTGGGAGCGCTGCGGAACGCCGGGCGCCAAGCCGGTCGTTTTCCTCCACGGCGGCCCCGGCGCCGGCTGCGGCCCGGCCCACCGCCGCCAGTTCGATCCCGCCCGTTACGACATCCTCCTCTTCGACCAGCGCGGCTGCGGCCGCTCGACTCCGCACGCCTCGCTCGAGGCCAACACCACCTGGCACCTCGTCGACGACCTCGAGCGGCTTCGCCTGGCCGCGGGCCACGAGCGCTGGATGGTGTTCGGGGGCTCCTGGGGATCGACCCTCGCTTTGGCCTATGCCGAGACCCACCCGGAGCGAGTCACCGAGCTGGTGCTTCGCGGCATCTTCACCTTCCGCCAGGCGGAGCTCGACTGGCTCTACCGTTACGGGGCGTCCGAAGTGTATCCGGACAAGTGGCGGGACTTCCTCGCGCCGATCCCGGAGGCCGAGCGCGGCGATCTCGTCGCCGCCTACCACCGGCGCCTCACCGATCCCGACCCCGCGACCCGGCTCGCCGCCGCCAAGGCGTGGAGCCGGTGGGAGGCGGAGACCGTCACCCTCTTTCCCAGCCCGGCGACGATCGAGGCTCATACCAGCGACGATTTCGCCATCGCCATCGCCCGCATCGAGAACCACTACATGATCAACCGGGGCTGGCTCGAGGAAGGCCAGCTGCTCGCCAATGCGTCTCGGCTCAGGGACATTCCGGGCGTTATCGTCCAGGGCCGCTACGACATGTGCACCCCGCCCGCCACCGCCTGGGACCTGCACGAAGCCTGGCCGGAAGCGCGGCTCGAGATCGTCCCCGACGGCGGCCATTTGTTCAGCGAGCCCGGGGTGCTGGACGGCCTCATCCGGGCAAGCGACGAATTCGCGGGCTAGCCCGTCATTGCGAGCGAAGCGAAGCAATCCAGTTCGGCGGCAACGCAGCACTGGATTGCTTCGTCGCTGCGCTCCTCGCAATGACGGCTATTCCCCCGGCCGATACACCCGCTCGGTGTGCCCCTTGAGCTGCTCCGGGTAGAAATAGACCTCGCGCAGATTCCCGGTAGCGTAGCGTTCCGCCTGGTCGTTGAAATGCGGCGATCCGGGATGCCCGCTCTCGCCGCCCGCCGTCACCGCCCGCGCCCTCACCCTCGGACCGAACTCGACCACGGCGACGAAGCTGTTGCCGCTGGTGCCGTACCAGCGCTTCGATCCGCCGCGCGGCGCCGCGGCGAACGAGGCGAGCGAGCCCCAGCGGCCCGAGGTGAAGCCGACCGGGATGCTGGGACCGGCATCCGAAAAGGGATGGGCGATATCCCCGGTGAGCCGCTGGAACCGGTTGACCTCGCCCCACGGCACCGCCCAGCGGCCGAAATCCCGCTCCAGTCCGGACGAGACCGCCGCCAGCGCCTCCAGCTTGCGCCGGCTCGGCAACGCATCGATCAGCTCGATCGGGACCATCGGCGGCTGGCCGTCCTTCTTCACCTGCGCCCACAGATGCTCGCCCCAGAACATCGCCAGCGTGGTCGGCACCGAAGCTTCGCCCCAGCGATAATCCCAGCCGCGCAGCGCTGAAATCTGCTCCTCCAGCCGCCGCTTGAGCGGATCCGACCGGGGCGCCTGGTCCCAGGCGGCGATGAGGCCGGGTATCAGCCGGCCGAACGCCGTCTGGTAATTGTCGTAGGCGAGGGCGCGCAGCCCCTCCAGGCTGAGCCGGGGCTTCTCCTTGAGCAGGCGCACCGCCTGAAGCCCGCGCGGAGTCTCGCCGAACATGTCCATGTAGCGCGGGTAATCGGCCTGGCGCGGGCTGTACGGCCCCGCGGCCGAGAAGGGCCAGTTGTTGGTGTTCTGGATCCAGCCGTTGGGAGGGCTCAGCACGCGCGGCACGTCGGCCAGCGCGTGCAGACCGCGCCAGTCGGTGCGCGGATCGCTGCCGTCCACCGGTTTGGTATAATCGAAACGGTCGTCGCGAACGGGCACGAATTGCGGGTGGAGATAGGCGGTCTCCCCCTTGGCGTCGGCGAAGATCGTGTTGTTCGACGAATTCGCCTTCAGCTCGGCCACGCGCATGAAGGCGGAGTAATCGCCCGCCTTGGTGCGAAGATAGGATTGCTGAAGCGCCTCCACGGGCTTGTGCATCATCGCGAAGGCGACCCATTTGCCGCCGGCCTCGCGAACGATCGGGCCGTGATGGGTGCGGTAGGTCTCGAACCACCGGCTCGCCATGCGACCGTCGGGGGCGCGATAGGCGACGGTCACCGTCCTCGTCCCGACGGGCCTCAGCTCGTTGCCGTAGCGGTAGAAAAGCTTGCCGTCCTTCTGCTCCACCGTCTCGAGGAACTCGTCGACCGCGTCGACTCCGCTCGACGTGTGCATCCAGCCGGCATGTTCGTTGAACCCCTGGTAGATGAAGAACTGCCCCCAGGTCGAAGCGCCGTAGGCGTTCAGCCCCTCCTCGCTCGCCACCTGAAGCTCGGAGCGGAAGAAGAAGCTGGTATGCGGGTTGATCAGCAGCAGGGCATGGCCGTCGGCGCTGTTCTGCGGCCCGATGGCGATCCCGTTGGAGCCGCCTGGCTCGTCGTCGCGCCCGTCATCCCGGCGCAGGCTGGGATCCCGGCGGGTGAAGACCCCAGCGCCTTTCACCCCCTGGGATCCCAGCCTGCGCTGGGATGACGGGTGGGCATAGAATGCCTCCAGCGCCTTCAGGTCGATCCGCTCGATATCGCCGCCGATGCTCCCCTCGGTGAACGAGAGCGCCATCCACGGCTCGAACCGGGTGATCGCCCTCGGCCTCACCTCCGGGTGAGTGGCCAGATAATAGTTCAGCCCGTCCGCCCAGGCGTCCATCAGCCGCTTCAGCCAGTCCGGGCTCACCTCGTAGCGCGCCCTCAGGTCGTCCGGGTCCATGTAGAGCCTGGCCCGCAGGTCGGCCCAGATCGCCCCCTCTCCTTCGGCCTCCGCGGTTCGGCCGAGCGCCGTCAGATAGTTGCTCTCGACCCGGTTGAAGTCGTCCTCGGCCTGCGCATAGATCATCCCGAACACCGCGTCGGCGTCGCTCTTCCCCCGTACATGGGCGATGCCCCAATCGTCGCGGGTGATCGTCACCCGCCGAGCCTCCGCCCGCCAGCGGGCGAGGTCGGGATCGCCCCGCGGGGCAGAGGCGCAGGAGCCGGCGAAAAGGAAGGCGAAAAGGAGAAGGAAGCGCATCGCCCGCCGCTACGCCCGGCTTTCCCGCGCGGCAAGGGCTGGCTAAGCTCGCCCCGCAAGGAGGCGGCATGGCGGAAAAACGGCATCGGGAGGATGGGCAGCCGGCGAGGCTTCGCCGGGTCGTGCTGGCGAGCATGGTCGGCACCACGATCGAATGGTATGATTTCTTCCTCTACGGCTCGGCCGCCGCTCTGATCTTCAACAAGCTCTTCTTCCCCGCCTCCGATCCGACCACGGGCACCTTCCTCTCGCTGGGCGTCTATGCGGTCGGCTTCGTCGCGAGGCCCCTGGGCGGAATCGTCTTCGGCCATTTCGGAGACCGCATCGGCCGCAAGCGCCTGCTGATGCTGAGCCTCGTCATGATGGGTCTCGCCACCATCTCGATCGGCCTGCTTCCGAGCTACGCCCGGATCGGCATCTGGGCGCCTTTGAGCCTCGTCGTCCTTCGCCTCGTCCAGGGCTTTGCGGTCGGCGGCGAATGGGGCGGCGCGGTTCTGATGGCCGCCGAGCATGGCGATGCCGCGCGGCGCGGCTTCTGGGCGAGCTGGCCGCAGGCCGGAGTCGCCGCCGGCAGCCTGCTCTCGGCCGGGGTGCTGGCGCTTATGGCGGGTCTCCAGAGCGAGGCGGACTTCCTCGCCTGGGGCTGGCGGGTGCCGTTCCTGCTCTCGGCGGTCCTGGTTGCGGTCGGCTGGTATATCCGCAACCGCGTCGCCGAGAGCCCGATGTTCGAAGAGGCGCTGGGCGAAGCGGAGGCGCCGCCCAAATTGCCGGCGCTCGACGTGCTGCGCGAGCGGCCGGGCGCGATCCTGCTCGGCGCCGGCCTCAGGGTGGGCGAGAACATCTCCTATTACATCCTCACCGTCTTCTCGCTGACCTTCCTGGTCGACGTCGCCGCCGAGACCCGCGGCCACGCGCTCAACGCGCTTCTGATCGGCGCCGCCGTCCAGTTCTTCGCGATCCCGCTCTTCGCCCTGCTCTCCGACCGCATCGGCCGTCGCCCGGTCTACGCGCTGGGAGGCCTGGGCCTGGCCGCGTTCAGCTTCGCCTTCTTCCCGATGCTGGCCAGCGGCGATTCGGCTCTGGTCGTCGCCGCCATCGTCATCGGCCTCGTCCTCCACGGCGCCATGTACGGCCCGCAGGCCGCCTTCATCGCCGAGCTCTTCCCGACCCGAATCCGCTATTCCGGAGTCTCGATCGCCTACCAGCTCACCTCGATCCTCGCCGGCTCCCTGGCCCCGATCGTCGCCTTGTGGCTGTACAAGGAGAGCAACAGCTACCTGCCCGTCGCGATCTATGTCGGCGTCGCCTGCCTGATCAGCGGGGTCACCGCTTTGCTGGCCCGGGAGACCAGGGGGATCGAGCTCAGCTCGATCCGCTGAGCCGCGCTCAGGCCCGGCGCGGAATCTCCAGCGGCGGGTCGAAGCGAAAGTGGCCCGGAAGCGCGATCTTGCGCGATTCCGCCGCCTTGTGGAGCTTCACTTCGCCGTAGCTGAGCTGGGCGCTGACCTTGACGTCGCCGGCGCTTCCGCCGGTGACGCGAGGCGCCCGGATAGTGACGGCGAGGCCGCTGAAATGGGCGGCCAGGGTCAGGGTGAAGCGAAGCTCCATTGGAGGGCAGCCGCCGATGCTGACCGCCACCACGGGATGAAGCTCGCGCTCGACCTCGCGCTCGCCGAGATGAACCACCGCAGCCTCGCCGGCCGGGTGCTTCGCCGGATCGGCATAATCCTGCAGCGCCCGAGCCGTCGTCCACGCCCTGGCCAGAGTCTCGATCAGGTCGCAGTCGAGCACCGAGCGAAGCGCCCCTTCCACCTCGGAGCCGATCAGGTCCCAGGCGAGCTTGTTGCCGCCGGTGCCGGGATCCTCGCTCAATTGCGACTTGACCCGCTCCTCCAGCCCGTCGAACCGCTCGGGCAGGAGATCGCCGACCTTCGGCCGCCTCGGCTCATCCATCCTCGCCTCCTTCGACACAGCGCATCGCCCCCTCCTCCAGCCTCGCCCGCAACGATGCGGCCGGACCGTCCGCGGGCAGGCTCCCCCCGCGGCAAGCCCCCTCCGCGAGGTCGAGCGACGGCGACAAAGAGAGCAGAGACCGGGTCCGTCTGAGGGTGCGGGCGCGGCGCAGGCGCCGCAGCGACACGGCCGCGGCGGCGAGCACGAGCAGCGCCGCGCCGGCGATCGGCAAGGGCCGTGCATACCAGAAAGTCGCTGGCGGCTCGGCATCGATGGTCTCGCCGGCCCCCGCGCTGCCCACCGGCCTGGTCGAAGCCGGGTTGCCGCCGGGATCGGGAGGCGGCGGCGGCGGCGGAGGCGGAGGTGGAGGTGGAGGTGGAGGTGGAGGTGGCGGAGGCGAGGGCGGCTCCAGCCGGATGTCGACGCTGGGCACGACGAAGCGCTGCGCATATTCTGGCGGCACGTCCCAGCGAAGTGACAGCGGTCCGGAACTCGTCATAACCTGGCTGAACTCGCCCTCTATCGCGAAGGGCGGCCCGTCGCCGATGCGGCCGCTGACTCCGTCGACGATGGCGTTCAGCGCGAAGATTTTCCGGGCCTGGCGCTGGATCTCGTCCTCCGTCCGCCGGACGGTGATCGAAAGCTTGTCCTTCGCCTCGACGACGACGCCCGTCGCAATCCAGTCGAGGCTCTCCATCTGAATCGTCTGGCTGCTGGGCTGGCGGGGCGGAGGCGGCTGCGATCCGGATACGGCCGGCCAGGCGAGCAGGCTGGCGAGCAGAAACGCCCGGACCGCGTCCGCGCGGCGCGTCAGGCCCCTCCCCCGCCTCTGGCTCCCCATCGTGCGCGGCCCCCTCGCCGCCCGGCGCCCGGCGCCGGCCCGCCAGCGTCTGCCTGCCCGCCGGCCGAGTCAAGCGGCCCTCCGGCGGAGTCCGGTCCGTTTCGGCGCCAGCCTCCCGCCTTCACGCGAGGTCAGGACTCAGCCCGCCAGACCGGCGAGCATCCCCGCCTGCTCCAAAGCCTTGCGGAGGCCCGAATCGCCGACGTGGGCATAAAGGGCGGTCGTTGCGATATTCTCGTGGCCGAGCAGCCTCTGGAGGACGCGAAGGTCGACTCCGTCCTCGAGCAGCAGGGTCGCGCAGGTGTGGCGAAGCATGTGCGGAGTCACGCGCCGGGCGACGCCGGCGGCGGCGGCGAAGGTGCGAAGCTCGCGGCGCGCGGCCTGGGTTGTCCAGTCGCGGCCGGCGGGGCCGCAGAGGGAGGGGGTAGCCTCGCGCTCCGCCAGCCGGCCCAGCAGGGCCGCCAGTCGCCGATCGACGACAAAGACCCGGCGCTCCCGCCGTCCCTTACCGCGGACATGAAGGCCGCCGCTGTCCCGATCGTAATCGGAAGGCCTCAGGCGGACGAGCTCGCTCACCCGCACACCCACCGACAGCATGACGAGAACGCCCGCGGCGAAGGCCTCGCCCTCGCCTTCCCCGACTGCACGCCAGGCATCGATCGCCAGAAGCCGGGCCTCGGCGCGGCTGAGCGCGCGCGGCAGCTGCCGGGCCCGAGGCAGCTGCATCTCCAGCTCCGCAAAGGGCGAGCGCTCCAGCGCCCCGCTCCGAACCGCGTCCTTATAAAAGCCCCTCAGGCACGCCATCCGCCGCCGAAGCGTCCTGGGCGCCGCCGACCGCTCGTCCATCAAATGCCCCGCATAAGCGAGCACAGTCTCCCCCTCGCGCGGACAAAGCCGCCGTGCCGCGAGGAACCGCGCATAATCGTCGAGGTCCGACTTGTAGGCGCGCAACGTATGCTCCGACGGGTCGCGCGCCGCCTTCAGCCGCCGGACGTAGTCCGCGGCGCTTGCCGTGGTCACGATCAATTCCTGCCTCCGCGCACTGGTCCCGACCACGGGCGGAAGCGGCGGTAGCGCGGATTTCCTTCGAAGTGGTTGCTTCTCGTGTTCCGACCACGCCGATTATGAGCTAATCAGCCGCCGGGCAACGCGGCGGATAACTCTGGATTATGAGTGATAGGCACCGAGAATTCGGAGCGATCGGTTCATTTGTCGCGAGGGCTTCACGTAACGACCTGGTAGACGTGCTAATTCTTCCGTTCGTCGACGAGCCGCTCGAAGTCAGCTTGGCGGAGAAGACCCACGTCGGCAGGATCGCCGTCATCGAGGATCAGGCCGCTCTCCTCAGCCACTCCCAGGATCTCGAGAAGCGGCTGCGGTTCGCCAAGCCGCGCCGGACGGCCTCCGAGTTCCTCTCCCACGCCTTCAGCTTCAGCGTCGTGCCGGAGGGTATGCCGGGCTCCTTTCGCTACGGGATATTCGACTGGATGGGGTCGTCGGAGGCACAGCTTGCACCGCTCTACGTGATCCGCAGGAACCGAGTCCTAGACGCTACGCTGAGCCGTTTTCTGAGGGCGTTTCGCTCGGTTCCTCCCCTCCGCAGGCCGAAGGTCGTCCTTGACGCCGAAGGCAGCGTGCAGGAGGCGCGCTCCTTGTTGCGCCTCTCGCGCGACAGCGTGATGGCTTTCTTTCCGGGTCGAGACGGCATCCAGAGCACCGGGATCGAGGTCCGGGGGATCGACATCGACCGGTTTCCCGAGGCGATATTGTCCGGCGCGGTTTCGGCATGCGCAAGCGTGGAGATGGAGCCGCCTGCGCCCGACGCCCCGCCGGCGGAGCGCCGCAGATACGCCGTATTTCTCTATCAGCGGATTCAAGCCAACAAAGGGTGCGATCGACGCTTCGAGGCAGCCGCCGACATCGACCTTCTCGAAAGCTTCGTTCGAAGCCAGCTTGCCGGTACGCTAGACGAGCCCGACCGCTTGTGGTTCGCCGAGGCGCTGATCTTCGCGTTGCTAGATCGCAGCTATGTGGAAGAGGGGCCTCGTCAAATCGAATATGCCCTGGGGATCGCTCAGGCCCTCGGCGACCCGGACCTTGAAGCCTGGGTATTGAGACATATTAATATTAGCGCTGGCGTAACCGCCTTCGCCTCGCAGCGACTCGAGCACGCGGCTCAAGTGCTGCAACGCGCCGGCCGCTTTACCCAGGCCGCCTATGCGGCGACCAATCGCATTATCACCGATATCCACCGAAGCGATGCTCCCATCGACGTCGGCCGCGCGGAATCCGTCGTGGATTATGTCTTGGATTGGGCGCCCTATTGTGAGCGGCTAAGCTCGATAATCAACGGTGCCGGTGTCGCCGCTCTGATCGCAGGCAATTTGTATCGCGCCGAAGAGCTGTTCCGGCGGGCGGCCGACGCGAACGGGGGTCGTCTCCACCGCCTCTCCGCTCAGGTGAATCTCAGGATTGCACAACATATCGGAGGTGCTCGACACAAGGTCGAGGAGATAGAGAGTATATTCCGAGCCATCCTAACGTCCAAAATGTCCAAAAAGTTGGATTACCATCATGTATATTTGATTGCCAACCTGATTGGTCTGACGAGATCAAAGTCACTTAAGGCAAAGCTTCGCGCACATTTGCTGGAAGCTTCATATCTGGATTATGACTTTGATACGGTAGTGAACGACAACCTGATACCGTACTTGGCAACAAAGTTCACGAAAATCTCAGATGGTCATCGTTTCCGGGGGAAGCGCGGCCAGTTCACGGAAGAATATGGCTTGCTCCCATTGGCTCAATTCATCTGGAACTGACGACCCATAAGCCGCAAGCCAGAATGTAAATGGCTGCCCGCTCAATGCGGTTTGGAGTCAGCGAGCAAATCCAGGCAATGTGTCGCGAGCCGGCGTCCCGCTCGACCAGACAAGCTGCCATTTCGGTCACCGAATTCGACGGACCGATCGTCGGCATGGGATTGATCTCAAGGAACACGCAATCGTCGAATCGGATCGGATCCGACGGGGATGGGCGCGTCTTTAAGCGAACATCGATCCGAGAAACGAACTTGCCTCCGAATATGCGGGTCAGGTCCACGGCCCGGCTCGCCAGCTCCGCGTCAACCGGGCAGGTCTGGAATTCAACCTGAGTTCGAACCCCCGGGTTTCGTTTTTCGAACGCGTCGTAAATCCATTCGTCCGGCGCAACCCGGTCCGGAATGACGGCCTGTGCGCCTTGACATTCCAAACGGCCGGTCAAGGCCGAGAACAGAGTGACAATCGTCGCGTCGTAGCCGGCCACGAACTCCTCGACGATGTCGTCATTCTCGACGTCGCCCAGATCCCGCAGCTTTAGCCGCTCGAGTCCGACGCTGCTGCCGTAGGTCCGGGGCTTCCTGATCACGTCGCACTCGTCGCTTAACTGCTCTCCCAAACCGCGCGGGGTGTTCCAGCCGCAGTCTCTGGCGACCCGCTTGCTGATATCCTTGGCCTCTCCCAGCATGACGGTGAACGCTGTGCACGGGAAGGTGGGTATGCCCAGCCAGAAGCCCAGTGCCGGCGCTATGCCCCACTGGTCGAGCGACCGATTGCCGGCGTTGAGGTTGACCAGGAAGTCGACCTTTCCGTGCGGAGATGCACAATAGCCGAGCCACTGCTCGACGCTGAAAAAGATCGGAATCGCCCCACATTGTTCGACCGCCTGTGAGAACATCGCAATCACGTTGGTTTTCCAGCGGTGATACCAATAGTCGTCGAGCGGCGCGCCAAACCTGTGGCTGTATACTATCGCAACGCGCCGCCCTCGCAGTCCGTCCGCAAAATCCGCAAGGCTTCGACCATCCTGCGCTGTCGCCATAATCCAGAGTTATCAGCGCGCCCCTCATGGCACCGAGGGTGAAGATGACGCTTTGAGGCGGTTCGTTGGGCGGGAGACGGGGAAGCCGGCTAACCGGCGATGTAACGGTCGATCACGCCCTCCAGCAAAGTCAGCGGCACATTCCCGCCTAGTACCAGCGCATCGTCGAAGGTCCTGAGGTCGAACCGCGCGCCCAGCGCCGCCTTGGCCTTGTCCCTCAGCCGGACGATCTCGCTGTGCCCAACCTTGTAGCCGCAGGCCTGGCCGGGCCAGGCGCAATAGCGGTCGACCTCGCCCTGCACCTCCTCGACCGTGGATCCGTTGGTCTCGGCGAACCACTGGATCGCCTTCGCCCGGGTCCAGCGCTGGGCGTGGAGGCCGCTGTCGACGACGAGGCGGCAGGCGCGGAAGGACAGCGACTGCAGGTAGCCGAGCTGGCCGAGAGGATCGCCCTCATAGGCGCCGAGCTCGTCGGCCAGCTGCTCGGCGTAGAGCGCCCAGCCTTCCGAATAGGCGTTGAAGGCGAGCAGGGAGCGGATCAGCGGCAGCTTGTACGTATATTCGCCCTGCCAGATGTGGCCGGGAATGCCCTCGTGATAGGTGAGGGTGGGAAGGCCGAAGCGCGGCCAGATCGAGGTGTCGCGAAGGTTGATGTAATAATTGCCCGGCACCGAGCCGTCGATCGTTCCGGCCGCCGCATAGCCGCCCGGCGCCCCCGCCTCGATCTCCGGCGGCACCCGCTTGATGATCAGCCTGCCCGGGACCAGGGTGGCGAAGGCGCGCGGCAGCCGGGTGCGGATGTCGGCGACCCGGCCGTTCACATAATCGAGGATCTGCGCTCGGCCCGAGTCGGTGTTCGGAAAGAGCTGCTTCGGGTCGTTGCCGAGCGCCGTCATCCGTTCGCCGACCGTGCCTCGGGTGAGGCCCTGCGCCCTCAGCAGGGGCTCCATCCGGCCCTGCAGCTCGGCGAGCTGGGCCAGGCCCATCGCATGGACCTCGGCGGGCGTGAGGCTGCTCGTCGTCGCCGCCCGAAGCGCCCAGGCATAATAGGCCTCGCCGTCGGGCAGCTTCCAGGCTCCGGCGCGGCCGTCGGCGCGGGCGCGGTGGCGGGCGAGCTCGGCCATCTGCCGGTCCATCGCCGGGGCGACCTTGTCGCGCGCGATCACGGCGGCCCGCCTCGCATAGCCTTCCGGGATCCCCGGGGAGCGGCGGGCGAGCGACGTGACCAGGCCCCATTGCGCCACCGGCTGGGCCCGCGCCGACCTCATCTGCTTCAGAGTCTTGTCGAGCAGGAAGTCGGGGGCCACCACGCCGATCCCGCGATCGTGCGCGAGCCGCCCGGTCTCGCCGTCGAGCGCTTCGGCATAGGCTTCGACCCGCGCCAGATAGGCGTCGGCATCCGCCGGGCTCGCGATCGTATGGCTGCTGTCGAGGAAGTCCGGCACCTCGACGAAGGCGCCGGTATTCTGAGCCACCACATAGGGGGCGTTGCGGTAGGAGAGGTTCTGGTTGAGCGTGACGACGTCGCCATAAGGAAAGCGGAAGCCCTCGACGGCGAGCCGGTGCGCCGTCTCGATGACCCCGAGGTGGATCTGCTCCGCCGGATCGAGCCCCGCGCGGTCCACCGCCTGCAGCCGCCGGAGTCGGTCCGCCGCGGCGCCCGCGAGCCGGGCTCGCCCGTGCAGCGAGCGGTCGGTCAGCTTCGATTTCAGGCCCGCGCGCGCATCCTTGTCGAGCCCGAGCGAGGTCGCATTCTCCGGATATTCGGCGAGGATCGCCTCCGCCATCTGCGCCAGCGGCGGCCCGACCGATCCGCTCTGGCTTGCCCTTCGAGTCGCGCAGCCCGGGAGCAGCTGCAGCGCCGCGACCGCGCCGGCCGACCCGAGGAAATGACGGCGGGTCCAGGGCTGCATGGAATGCTCCTTCAGTCTTCCAGCCGAACCCAGGTCGGCGCGTGGTCGGAGGCCTTTTCGCGGCCGCGATAGCTCTTGTCCACGCCGGCATCGAGAAGCCGGTCCGCGGCCTGCGGCGACAGCAGGAGATGGTCGATCCGGAAGCCCGCGTCGCGCTGCCAGCAGCCCGCCGTATAGTCCCAGAAGGTATAGACGGCGCCGTCGGGGTGGCGGGCCCGGATCGAGTCGGTCCAGCCGCCATGGAGGATCCGCCGGAAGGCGGCTCGGCTTTCGGGCTGCATCAAGGCGTCGTGCCGCATCGCCCGCACCGAGAAGACGTCGTCGTGGCTGTCGGTGGGGATGACGTTCCAGTCCCCGGCCAGCACCGCCGGCCGCTCCTCGGCGAGAAGCGCCTGCGAATGCTCGCGCAGCCGCTCCATCCAGGCGAGCTTGTAGGCGAACTTCTCGGTTCCGACCGGATTGCCGTTGGGCAGGTAGAGAGAGCCGATCACGACTCCGCCCACCTCCGCCTCGATATAGCGGCTGTGCGTGTCGTCCGGGTCGCCGGGCAGCCCGACCCGCCGCAACGCGGGCGCCGGCGCCCCGGCCGGAGTCAGGATGGCGACTCCGTTGAACCCCTTCTGCCCGTGCCAGACGCCGTCATAGCCGGCCGCCCGGAGGTCCTCGATCGGAAAGGCCTCGTCGGCGCATTTGATCTCCTGCAGGCACAGAGCGTCCGGCTTCTCCTCCTGCAGATACTCGACAAGCCGCGGCAGCCGGGCGCGGATGCCGTTGAGATTGTAGGTGACGATCTTCATGCCCCGTCATTGCGAGGAGCGAAGCGACGAAGCAATCCAGTTTCGGCCCGCGGCCCCCGCCCGGGCCGGGATTGCTTCGCTCCGCTCGCAATGACGGCGGGAGGCCCCGACCCTCGACGCTAAACGGAGAAGCTCGACCCGCACCCGCAGCCCGAAGCCGCGTTCGGGTTCGTCACCTGGAACGCCGCGCCGCCGAGCGATTCGACATAATCCACCGCCCCGCCCTTCACCAGATCGTGGGTCATCGGATCCACCACCAGAGTGACTCCGCCCTCGCCGGCGACGAGGTCGTCCGCCTCGACCGCGTCGGCGAGGCCGAAGCGGTAGCTGAATCCGGCGCAGCCGCCGCCCTCGACGCTGAGCCTCAGGATCGGCGCCTTGCCCTGCCGTTCGGCGATCGCGGCGACCCGGGCCGCGGCGGCGGGCGTGATGACGATTTCGGAAGGCTCGGCCATAAGCTCAAGATAGGAGACGCACCGTCCCCCCACAAGCGAGCGCTAGCCCCTTGTCTTGTAGCCGCAGATGATTCCGAACAGGAACGACATGAAGATTCCGAGCTGGACCTGCCCGTTCGGGTCCGACCAGCCCATCAGCTGCGATCCGAAGGCGAACAGCCCCAGGAACATCATCAATGCCAGTCCGACCATGACTCCACCCCGCCCTTGCGCCCGCCATCATCGCAAAAGGCGGTAAACAGCCGGTGAACGCTTGTGCCGGCGCCCGCTTTGGCGGCATAGGGCGGCCCATGAAGACCCGCGTCTACGTGACCTTGAAGAACGGCGTGCTCGACCCTCAGGGCAAGGCCATCCGCCACGCGCTCCAGGGCCTCGGCTTCGAGGGAGTCAACGACGTCCGGGCCGGCAAGCTGATCGAGCTGGACCTCGCCGAGAGCGTCGGCGAGGCGGAAGTGGAGGCGATGTGCCGCAAGCTGCTCGCGAATACCGTCATCGAGAATTTCCGGATCGAGCGCGAGGCGGCGGAGGGGCAAGAGGCGTGAAGAGCGCCGTCATCGTCTTCCCCGGCTCGAACTGCGACCGCGACCTCGCCGTCGCGCTCGAGCAGGTGACCGGCGCCCGGCCGGCGATGGTCTGGCACCGCGAGACCGAGCTTCCCCCCGGCCTCGACCTCGTCGCCCTTCCCGGCGGCTTCTCTTACGGCGACTATCTGCGCTCCGGAGCGGTGGCGGCGCGCTCGCCGGTGATGCGGACGGTGAAGCAGGCGGCGGAACGGGGAGTCGCGGTGCTGGGCGTCTGCAACGGCTTCCAGATCCTGTCCGAGGCGGGCCTTCTCCCCGGCGCCCTGATGCGCAACTCGAACCTCCATTACATCTGCCGCGACGTCGCCCTGAAGGTCGGGAACAGCCGGACCGCCTTCACCAGCCGCTACGGGGCCGGCGAGGACATCGTCATCCCGGTCGCCCACCACGACGGCAATTACCAGGCCGACCCCGACACGCTCGACCGCCTCGAAGGCGAAGGCCGAATCGCCTTCCGCTACGCCGCTCCCTGCAACGGCTCCGCCCGCGACATCGCCGGAATCGTCAACGAAGCCGGCAACGTCCTCGGAATGATGCCCCACCCCGAGCGGATGGCGGAGCCTGCCCACGGCCGAACCGACGGAAGGCGGCTGTTCGAGGGGCTGCTCGAGGCGATCGGCTAGGTGATGACCCCGCCGCCCTGAACCCGCCTGGCGCGCCGCGAGATCTGGAGCGGCCGGACAATTGCAACGACTGGCACTGAGCCGTCCGCCAGGGCTTTGGCTCATTCCGGCCGCAAGCGGCCGGACCGCCCGGCCAGCTTTCGACCCATTGCGGACATCGCCATCCGGGCGCACACCTCTCGCCGGACGGACGATCCGGACCGGGCCGTTCCCAAGCTTGAAATCCCGTCTGCATGGAGGATTTTATGCCTAGAGAGGATCAGTTCATTCCTGAGTTGATCGTCAGCGACGGGGCAGCGGCGCTCGATTTCTACGTGTCCGTCTTCGGAGCAACCGAAGTCCACCGGATGCGAAAGCCCGGGACGGACAAGCTCATCCATGGCGAATTGTCCCTCGACGGGCACAAGCTCTTCGTGTGCGACGAGTTTCCCGCCGGCGAAGGCGGCACCTGCAAATCGCCGGGCACGCTTGGCGGAACCGGTGTCCGAATCACCCTAATGGTGGACGATGCCGACGCAATTGTAGATCGCGCGGTGGCCGCCGGCGGACAAATTCTTCTGCCGGTCCAGGACATGTTCTGGGGTGGCCGCTATGGCAAGATCCTCGATCCCTTCGGTCATGAATGGGGGGTCAATCAGCAACTCAAAGAGCAGAGCGTCGAAGAGACCGAGAGAGAAGCGGACGCCTATTTCGACGGGCGCTGACCTTTTGGCGGCTTTCCTTTAGAGACTCCAAGCCTCTCGGCAACCGCGCTTTGCTTGACCCTGTTCAGCCGCCGGAATCTCCGGAGCGCGAGGCGCATCGGCAGCTCGGATATCATGCGGGCTGCGGTGGAGCGACGAGTCTTTGTGCCAGGCACCGAGGAAAAATCCTTAGTGCCAGGCACCGAAGCCGGGCGGGTCGGCAGCGCGGAAATAGGGGCGCACGCCTCGTCACAATGGGCCGGCGCAAACGAACGGCAGGGACCGGGCCAGAGCATTGAGATTGGGGCCGGCAGTGCCAGGCACGTAGGCTTTTCCTCGGTGCCTGGCATCAGAGGTGGGATGAGAAGGTCACGCGAAGGCGCGGAGTGCGCGGAGGCAGCTAGCACAATATGGCCTCGTATGGGCCACGGTGGTACTTTCTAACGTGGGGCGGCGACAGCGACCACCTGAAAAAGTGACTGTCACTAGTGACAGTCACTAAGGCTTCCCCATCGGCGCTGGATCGAGTCCTTGGGCACAACTTCCCGTTCGTGCCTTGCCATCTTTCGGAGGGATCCCCACTCTCCAGGTCCATGGAAATCGCCCTATGATGCCCGGCGCATGCGCGCCTCGCGCTTCTCGGCCGGCAGGATGTGGCTCCGGGCCCGGCTCGGCATGCCGGACTCCTGGATTCGACGACCTCGACAGCTATGGCGCGATCGTTGAGCATTATCGGCATGAGTTCCTGCCGGAAGTGGAAGCTGAGGCGGCGTTTTACGGCGATCGGACTCAGACGCCCGCCGGAGCAATCAAACGGGCCTGCCTTAGCTTACTGGAGGGCGGCGGATTGCACGACCACCAGCATCGGATCGGCTACCAGGGGATGGCGGCGGCGGCGAATTTCATTGAGCCGCATGCCGACGCGCTCATAGCCGCGGCGGATTTTGCCGAATTGCACTTCCGTGTCGCCGCGCTCGCCGCCGAGCTCCCCCGGATTGGTGAGCTGGCAATCTACGACATCGCCCAGCGCATCGGATGGTATCGCGGCATCGAACCGGCGGAAGTCTATCTCCATTGCGGGGCGCTCGAGGGGGCGAAGGCGCTGGTTCCGCAGCTACGGGGCAAGACGGTATCGGTCGCGCAATTGCCCCTGGCGCTCCACGCACTGACGCCCGCGCAGCTCGAAGACGTCCTGTGCCTCTACAAGGCGGTATTGAAGCGCCTTGCCGCCGGGGACCGGCGCGGGTCGTAATTTCATTCGGGAACGGGTGACAGCCGGAACGGGTGGCCCGAAAGTGACTGTCACTAGGGTCCGGACCCATAAACCGGATTCCCCTGGCGTTGGGAACGTGATTCACTGCCTTTGAGAGGAGGGCGGTGAGATGTCTGACTTCTTTTGGTTCTCGGATGCGCAGTGGGCTCGGATCGAGCCGCTGTTGCCGACCGACGTTCGCGGCATGAAGCGGGTCGACGACCGCCGGGTTCTGAGCGGCATCGTCCACGCGCTCAAGTGCGGCGGCCGCTGGGCGGACTGCGCCGACGTCTATGGCCCCAAGAAGACGCTCTACAACCGCTTCGTGCGCTGGGCCGAGCGTGGCGTCTGGGAGAGGATCTTCAGCGCCCTCGCCAGCGCCGACGAGGCCGACCGATTGTTCATCGACTCCAGCTGCATCAAGGCCCATCGCTGCGCCGGCGGCGCAAAAGGGGGGGCCTGGCTCATGGTATCGGCCGCACCAAGGGCGGCCGCAACACCAAGCTCCACGCCGTCTGCGACGCCAGGGGCCGCCCTCTCGTCCTCGTCCTGACGCCCGGCAACACCCACG
>JAXDPB010000058.1:0-26306 GCA_034668585.1 Sphingomonadales bacterium
ACCAGTCGCGGATCTGGGTGAAGGCGCCGGTGTAGGTGGCGGGGTTGGAGCGGGGGGTGCGGCCGATCGGCGACTGGTCGATGTCGATCACCTTGTCGAGATATTCGAGGCCGCTGATCTTCTCGCACGGGCCGCAGACGACCCGGGCGCCGTTCAGGGCGCGGGCGGCGCCGGCGTAGAGGGTGTCGATGGTGAAGCTCGACTTGCCCGAGCCGGAGACCCCGGTGATGCAGGTGAAGGTGCCGAGCGGGATCGAGGCGGTGACGTCCTTGAGATTGTTGGCTCGGGCGGCATGGACGGTGAGCTTGCGGCCGTTGCCCTTGCGGCGGGTGGCGGGGACGGCGACCGCGCGGCGGCCGGTGAGATAGTCGGCGGTGAGGCTCTTCTCGTTGGCCAGAACCTCGTCGAGCGTGCCTCGGGCCACGACCTCGCCGCCATGGGCGCCGGCGCCGGGGCCCATGTCGATGACATAGTCGGCGTGGCGGATGGCGTCCTCGTCATGCTCGACGACGATCACCGTGTTGCCGAGGTCGCGGAGGCGCTTCAGAGTGACGAGAAGGCGGTCGTTGTCGCGCTGGTGGAGGCCGATCGAGGGCTCGTCGAGGACGTAGAGGACTCCCGACAGGCCCGAGCCGATCTGGCTGGCGAGGCGGATGCGCTGGCTCTCGCCGCCGGAGAGGGTGCCGGAGGTTCGGTCGAGGTTGAGATAGTCGAGGCCGACATTGTTGAGGAAGCCGAGCCGCTCGTTGATCTCCTTGAGGATGGCCCGGGCGATCTCCTTCTGCTGGCCGGTGAGCTTGTCCTCGAGCGTCGAGAACCAGGCCAAAGCGTGGCGGACCGAGCGGCGGGTGGACATGGAGATGTCCTCGCCGGCGATCTTGACGGCGAGCGGCTCGGGGCGGAGGCGGGCGCCGTGGCAGGTCTCGCAGGGGGCGGCGGACTGGTATTTGGCGAGCTCCTCGCGCATCCAGGCGGATTCGGTCTGGAGCATCCGGCGGTTCAGATTGCCGATCACGCCTTCGAACGGCTTGCGGACGTCGTAGGAGCGGCGGCCGTCGACGAAGCGAAGCGTCACCGGCTTGCCGTCGGTGCCGTAGAGGATCATCCAGCGGACGTCCTCGGGGAGGTCGTTCCACGGGGTCTCGAGGCTGAAGCCGAACTCGCGGGCGAGGGAGCCCAGCACCTGCATGTAATAGGGGCTGGGCGGGTTCGACTTGGCCCAGGGGACGATGGCGCCGCGCTTGATGCTGAGATTTTCGTTGGGGACGACGAGCTCGGCGTCGAAGAGCAATTTCTCGCCGAGGCCGTCGCAGGCGGGGCAGGCGCCCTGCGGGGCGTTGAAGCTGAACAGGCGCGGCTCGATCTCGGCGATGGTGAAGCCGGAGACCGGGCAGGCGAACTTCTCGGAGAAGACGAGGCGGCCGGGGGGGGCGTTGTCCATCAGCACCGTCCGCGTCTCGGAGCCCCCTCCACCAGCCTCCGGCTGGTCCCCCTCCCCGTCCCGGGGAGGATCGGCGGGATCGAGATAGACCAGGCCCTCGGCGAGCTTGAGCGCCGTTTCCAGCGATTCCGCCAGGCGGGTCTCGAGGCCCTCGCGCACCACCAGCCGGTCGACCACCACCTCGATGTCGTGCTTGTATTTCTTGTCGAGCGCCGGGGCGTCCTCGATGTCGTGGAAGGCGCCGTCGATCCGCACCCGGGCGAAGCCGGCCTTCTGCCATTCGGCCAGCTCCTTCCTGTACTCGCCCTTGCGGCCGCGGACGACGGGGGCGAGGAGGTAGAGGCGGGTGCCTTCGGGGAGGGCCATCACCCGGTCGACCATCTGCGAGACGGTTTGAGCGCTGATGGGAAGGCCGGTGGCGGGGCTGTAGGGCACTCCGACGCGCGCCCAGAGAAGCCGCATGTAATCGTAGATTTCGGTGACGGTGGCGACGGTGGAGCGCGGGTTGCGCGACGTCGTCTTCTGCTCGATCGAGATGGCGGGGGAGAGGCCCTCGATATGGTCGACGTCGGGCTTCTGCATCATCTCGAGGAACTGGCGCGCATAGGCGCTGAGCGACTCGACGTAGCGGCGCTGCCCCTCGGCGTAGATGGTGTCGAAGGCGAGGCTCGACTTGCCGCTGCCCGAAAGACCGGTGATCACGGTCAGAGTCTCGCGCGGGATATCGACGTCGATATTCTTGAGATTGTGCTCGCGCGCGCCGCGGACGGAAAGGTGAGTCAGCATGGCCGGTCGTGTTCCAGATCTGTTCTTCGGATAGAAGGGGACGCGCGGAAGGTCAACGCGGCAGGTGGGAGATGGGTGCGGGAGGAGCGTAAGGCAAGGGCGGCAGTGCGGGCTCGCGCTCCCTCAGCGCGTCTCGGACCCCACGGCGGGACAGGCGATCGTGGCGGGCCGGGGCGGCCGTGTCCGCGGAACGACGCGGACGAGCCGCCGCGGCGGCCCCGACCGTGCCGAGCAAAGCACGGTAAGGTTCACGACATCGGTGGACGTGGCGCCCGATCCCTTCCCTCCACTGCCGCCAAAAGTGTCGCCGCCGCGGTCGCCGCCCTGGTCGCCGCTGCTGGGCTTGCCGGCCTCCCGGTTCGATCCGCCTATCGAGATGTCGCCGTAGCTGGCGCTCGCTCCACCCCCGCCCGATGTGCCACCCCCGCCCTGAAAGCCTTCTTCGCCAGGAGCGGGATCGGATGCACCGCCTGGTGACTTTTCCTTTGAGGACGAGCCGCTCCCCGGTCGACTGTCGACATTATCCGCCTGAAGTGCCGCGAGTGTACCCATGGTCAGCAGAGTTCCTCCAATGAACAGCGCGAACGACAGGAGGGTGGCGCCGCGATAGATGGCGCGGGCGGAGCGCCCCTGATCTCCCCTTAGGCTGCGAAGCGCGACCGGCAGCGCAATCAACAGGATGACACCGATGCTCTGTGTTATCGTCGCGGTAACGGGATAAGATTCGTCGAAAACGTAGGGAAGCGACATCGCTGTCAAGGCGAGCAGCCCCACCACTGCCGGTGGGACGAACGCGTCCGCCGGGTCTTCCAACCAAGTGGGGGATTTGCTCCAATACCAAGGGTCGGAGCCGGTCTGAGGATCCGCAGTGTCCTCGCTGCCCACGTAGCGACAATAGGCTGCATAGGCGGCGAACATGGCTCCTAACACGAAGGCGATGAAGGCCACCCCGAATACTTCGGGCTTGTCGCCATTGATGACATCCCAAAACGCCGTCAGCGCAGTTATTGCCGCACCGTTGAGTGCCAACATTGCGATTTCGGGAACCTTATAGTGCTCACCCATGCGGCACTTCCCAATCCCGGTCCATCAACCGTTGCGCGCCAGCGCCTCCCGCAGCGCCCGCGCCGCCCGCCGCATCTCCGCGACGTTCGCTTCATGCTCCGCTTCGGCCGCGGCCAGGTCCGCCCCGCAGAAAACGCAATCCTCGCGGTCGTCGAACTTCACGAACCGCCTGCACCCTCGGCACAGCCGCAGCGGCACCGGGATCCGGCCCGTCTCAGCCATCGACCACGATCCGGTCCGTCACCCGCTCGGCAGCCTTGGCCGGCACCGGCTCGACGACGATCTCGAACTCGCCATTGTCGAACGAGTTGCCCGGGGCGTCCTTCACCTTGACGAGGCGCTCGCGCAGGCCCTGCGAGTCCATCTCGAGCGCCCGGTGGTGGCACATCGGGTTGTTGCCGGCGCGGCCCATCAAGGCGTGGCTGGTCCAGGTGCAGCCGGCGAGGCAGGTCTCGGCGTAATAGCAGGTGCGGCAGAAGCCCCAGAGGTCGTCGACGGTGCGGCGGCGGTTGAAGGCGAGGGGCTCGCTATTCTCCCAGATGTCCTTGAGCCGACGCTCGCGGACGTTGCCGCCGGCATAATCGGAGCCGAGGCCGGGGCAGCCCTTGATCGTTCCGTCGGCCTCTATCCCCATCACCGTGTCGCCGGCATTGCAGCCGTGGAAGAATATCTCCGGATCGAGGACGTTTCGGATGACGGATTCATAGGGGCCGAAATAGCCGATATTGCTGGCCGGCTGAAGGAACAGGCCGCGCTCGCGGCCCTCGACGGCGAGCTCGGCGAGGAGCGGCATCACCTCGAGCATCTGCCAGGGCTGGAGCAGCATCTCGGGATGGTCGGCGGCGTTGCCCATGGCGGTGGTGATGGCGAGCTGCCAATTGGTGGCGCCGGCATCGATGATGATGTCCATCAGCTCGCGCAGCTGCGGCAAAGTGTAGGCGTTGATCTGGCTGTTGACCGCGGACGAGAGGCCGTGGTCGCGGACCCGGCGCAGGGCGCCGAGCGCGAGCTCGTAGGAGCCGGGGACTCCGCGCATCTTGTCGTGGGTGGGGCCGATGCCGTCGATCGAGATTCCGACTCCGCACAGGCCCGCGGCGGCGGCCTTCGCGACCCTCTCCTCGGTGAGGTTGCGGCCGCCGGTCTGGAGGTCGCAGCGCATTCCGGCCGCGCGGATCGCCGCGACGATCTCGAGCCAGTCCTTCCGAAGGTAAGCCTCGCCGCCGATCAGGCCGACGTCGCGTGCGCCGAGCTCGGCGATCTGGCCGACCAGGTCGAGCGCTTCGGCGGTGCTGAGCTCGTCGCGCCGGCGCCGGCCGGCGCGCGAGCCGCAATGGCTGCACGCAAGGTCGCAGGCGAGCGTGATCTCCCAGACCACGCTCACCGGCACACGGCGGACGATATCGTCGAGCGCCGCGTAGCGGACGGGCAGGGCGTCTGCCCGCCGCGCGTCCACCTTACTGCGCCTTCTTGGCGGCCGCTTCGAGATGCCTGACGAGGCCGTCGATATCGCCATATTTGGCTTTGACGTCCTTGGCGCCCTGGATCAGCTGCTGGATCTCGGCGAGCTCGCCGCGCTGCAGGATGTCGTCGACGGCGGGGCGATAGAAGACCCGGCCCGGATCGAGGAGCCTCCAGAGCCTGTCGAGGGTCAGCGCCTGCCTGCTGATCGGTGGAATGCTCATCGTCACTCTCCTGCCGGGGTTGAGTCGGGCGGCGAGACTAAGTGGCGCGGAGAGGAGCGTAAGCGCGAGTTTGGTCCGAAACGGATAGACCGGGTTCGGCCGGAGCCGCGCGCGCAGCGTTCATCTTCGCTAGGGTGCGAGCAATTTCAGTCGCTTGCCTGCCTTGATCTGGATCAGGCGATTGCGTGCAAAATGGATATAATTGGCGGGGCGGGAGGCTGGAGCGGGAATGCGGAAATGCGCCTCCTCCGCGGGGTCGCGCCGATGGGGTGACGAAGCGCCGCCGCCGCGCTAGGCTCGGGCCGGGCTGAAGGGGGACTCGATGCGCTTGCTGGCAATCCTGGCCCTGGGGCTGTTCGCCGCCTCGGCGCAGGCGAAGGAAGTGCGGCGGCTGGGGCCGGCGGAGTCGCCGATCGCCGCGTCGGTGGAGGTGCCGGGCGGCAACCGCGTCGTCTATCTCAGCGGCACCGTTCCCGACGTCGCCGATCCGTCCGCCGCGGCCGGCTCGGCGCAGCGCTACGGCGACACCGCGACCCAGACCCGCTCGATCCTCCGCAAGATCGACACGCAGCTGAAGCAACATGGCATGGGGCTTGGCGACATCGTCATGATGCGAGTCTTCATGGTTGCGCCGCCCGGCCAGGCGCGGATGGACTTCGCCGGGATGATGACCGCCTATCGCGAGTTCTTCGGGACGGCGGCGCAGCCGAACAAGCCGGCCCGCTCGACCCTGCAGGCGGCAAGCCTGGTCGATCCGGGCTGGCTAGTGGAGATCGAGGCGACCGCGGCCGGCCCGAAGCTGAAGGTGGAACTCCAATGAGCCTCACCCGCCGCGCCTTGCTGGAGCGCCTCGGCATCGCCGGCGGGGTCAGCGCGGTCTATCTCGGAATGGAGGCGATGGGGCTGCTCAACGCGCCGCCGGCCGCCGCCGAGCCGTTCGAGCTTCCGCCGGCTCCCGGGCGAAAGCGCTCGGTGGTCGTGCTCGGCGCCGGCATCGCCGGGCTGGTCGCGGCCTACGAGCTTCGCCGCGCCGGCTGGGACGTCACCGTCCTCGAAGCGCGCGACCGAATCGGCGGCCGGGTCTGGACCGTGCGCGGCGGCGACCGGATCGAGCAGATGGGGCGGCCGGACCAGGTCTGCGGCTTTTCCAAGGGCCTTTATCTCAACGCCGGAGCCGCGCGAATTCCAACGGCGCATCACACGATCCTCGGCTATGCGAAAAGGCTCGGAGTGCCGATCGAGGTGATGGTCAATTCCAACCGCGCGGCGAGATGGGATTTCGGCGGCCGCAGCGTCGCCAATCGCCAGGCGCTGAACGACACGCGCGGCCGGATCGCCGAATTGCTGTCCAAGGCCGTCAGGAAGGGGGCGCTCGACGAGGAGCTCAGCACCGTCGACAAGAGCGTGATGCGCAACTTCCTGGGCGCCTATGGCGGCCTTTCGCCTCCCGATGGCGATTATAAGGGCGACGGCCGCTCCGGCTATTCCGTGCTTCCGGGCGCCTATGGCGAAGCGGGGACGACGGTTCCGCCGATGAAGCTCGAGGACATATTGAACGAGCGCGGCTGGGTCCTTCCGCTGCTGTTCGAGGAGATATTCGACCAGCAGTCGCCGATGTTCCAGCCGGTCGGCGGAATGGATCGGATCGCGCACGCGCTTTACGAGCAGGTCAAGCCGGCGGTGCGGCTGCGCACCGAGGTCAAGGCGATCCGGCGAGCCGGCGACCGGGTCCGGATCGAGCATGGCGAAGGGCGAATGACGGACGCCGATTATTGCATCTGCACCCTGCCGGTGAATTTGCTCGCCCGGATCCCCAACGACTTTTCGGCGGCCAAGCGGGCGGCGATGAAGGACATCGCCTACGTCCCCGCGGTCAAGGCCGCCTTCGAATCGCGGCGCTTCTGGGAGGATGAGGGAGTCTATGGCGGAGTCGGCTGGACCGACGCCTTGTCGGAGAACGTGCTGTATCCGTCGGGCGGCTGGCACGGCGACAAGGGCGTTCTCGTCGCCGCTTACGTGGCCGGCTGGACCGGCCGGGACCATCCCGAAAGGTTCACCGCGCTCAGCCATGAGGAACGGTTCCGGATCTGCCGCGAGGTGATCGGTCGGATGCATCCGGGGAAGGCCGGGGAGCTCACCCGCCCGGTGACGGTGGCCTGGGGGCTGACCCGCTGGTCCGAGGGCGTCGGGCCTGCCGACCCCGCGTGGTTCGAATCGCCTCGGCCCGAGCGCTATGCCGAGCTTTACAGGCCGGAAGGCCCGATCTTCTTCGCCGGCGAGCATTTGAGCTACGTCCAGTTTTGGCAGGAAGGAGCGGCGCTTTCGTCGCATGCCGCTATGAAGGCGCTTCAGGCGCGGGTTCAGGATCGGGCGCTGGCGTCGGGCTGAAAAGAGAAGGATGGGGACATGCGCAAGACGGCTTTGTTGATGACGGCGCTGGCGATGACGATCGCGCCGGCGGCGGCCAAGGCTCCGGCCCGAGGCCCGGCGGACGTCGCCGCGGCGGTGGCGGCGCCGGGGCGGCCGAAGGACCGGGTCGACCTCGACGAGGTCAGGAAGCCGGTCGAGGTCCTCAAATTCATGGGCCTGAAGCGCGGCGACCGGGTCCTCGATTACTTCACCGGCACCGGTTATTATGCCGATATCATGGCTCGCGCGGTCGGGCCGCAGGGGCTGGTGCTCGGCTGGAACTCGTCGAGCTTCCAGTCCGACAAGGTCAAGGCGGCGCTCGACGACATCCGCAAGCGCAACGCCAATTTCGGCTATTTCACCTCCCCGGCGACGGCGATCGCCTTTCCCAAGGACGGCTTCGATTTCGCGCTTCTCCACCTCGTCTATCACGACACTTATTGGGAGAGCGCTCAATACAAGGTGCCTCGGATCGATCCGAACACCGTGGTCCAGGCGCTCTGGTACACGGTGAAGCCGGGCGGCACCGTCGCCGTCATCGACCATGTCGCCAGCCCCGGCGGCGACACGCGCGAGGTGGTGGAGAAATATCACCGCATCGACCCGGCGACGGTCCGCGCCGATTTCGAGCGCGCCGGCTTCGTGCTCGAGGCCCAGTCGGACCTGCTGCGGGTGCCGACCGACGATCACACGAAGAACGTTTTCGATCCGAGCATCCGGGGGCGGACGGACCGCTTCATGTACCGGTTCAGGAAGCCGCGTTAATCCCGTCACCCCGGCGAAAGCCGGGACCTCGTGGAGACCCACGGAGCCTTCTTGTCCCGAGGTCCCGGCTTTCGCCGGGATGACGGGGGCCGTTCCGCCAACCGCCTCGGCTTTTCGACGAACGCCCTTGCAACCTGCTACAAATGTGGCATGCTACAGCTGTAGCAGCAAGGACCCCGAGTCGATGATCGCCAGCCTGCCGCGCCGCGAGCGCGAGATATTCGAGATATTGTGCAGCGCCGGCGAGGCGACCGCCGCCGACGTCCGGCGGGCGATGGCGGATCCGCCGAGCCATTCGGCGGTGCGCACGATGCTGGCGCGGCTCGAGGCGAAGGGAATGGTCCGGCACCGCGCCGACGATCAGACCTATGTCTACAAGAGCGTTCCGCAGCCGGCCAAGGTGCGCGAGACGGCGCTCCGGCAGATGGTCAAAACCTTTTTCGACGGGTCGGCGGCGAGCGCCGCGACGGCCCTTCTCGGCCTTTCCCAATCGCTGAAGCCCGAAGAGCTCGACGCGCTGCAACGCGCGATCGACGAGGCAAAGGAGCGCGACCAATGAGCTACGACTTCCTGATCGAAATGGGTTGGAAATCGGCGGCGATCGCCGGCGGGGCGCTGCTGCTCGCGGCCTTGCTTCGCTCGCGGGCGGCGGCGGACCGGGGCGCCGTGCTCAAGGTGGCGGTGGCCTTGCTGCTCGCTTTGCCGGCGATCGCGCTTTTCGCTCCGGCGCTGGAGATCGAGACTCCGGCGTCGGCGCCCGCCCCGGCCCCCGCCGCCTTCGCCGCGTCCGCTCCCGCCGCGCCCATCGCGGTGGACTCCCTCCCGGTCGAATCCGGCCTTACGGCGGCACCGGCCCTGTCTTCGAGCGGAGATTGGGACGATCCCAGCC
Organism: Sphingomonadales bacterium; assembly: GCA_034668585.1. GTDB lineage: Bacteria > Pseudomonadota > Alphaproteobacteria > Sphingomonadales > Sphingomonadaceae > Allosphingosinicella. The sequence goes on from JAXDPB010000058.1 coordinate 9,038, forward strand.
TGCTCTTCTTCCTCCTCTACGTCGGCGGAGTGGCGATGGTCGGCGGCCGCCTGCTCGCCGGCCTGTGGACTCTGCGGCGCTGGACCCGGGCCGCGCGCGAGGTCGAGGCGCCGGAATGGCGGGCCGCCTTCGCCCTCGCCGGCGGCGACGCCCTCGGCATTCGCCTGCTCGCCTCGGAGGAGGCGAGATCGCCGCTGAGCTGGGGCTGGCGCCGCCCGGCGATCCTGATCGACCGGGACTCGCTTCGCTCCGCCGGAGAAGCCGACGCGATCCTCGCCCACGAGGTCGCACATGTCGCCCGCGGGGACTGGCCGTCGCTGATCCTGTCGCGCCTCGCGGTCGCGCTCTTCTGGTTCAACCCGCTCGTCTGGCGGCTCGACCGCGAGGTCGCGCAGCAGGCCGAGGAAGCGGCCGACTGCGAGGCCGCGGCGGCGGTCGAGCCCGCCCGCTACGCCCAGACCCTGCTCGACTGGGCCCGGCTCGGCGGCGGCTCCGCCTTGCCCGCCAACGCCATCGCGGCCGGCGAGCCGGGCCTTTCGAGGCGGGTGAAAGCGATCCTCGACGGCCGAGTCGCGCGACGCTCCGGCTCCTTCTGGGCCGTGGCCGCGATGCTCGGCTGCGCCGCCTTCGCGGCGCCGATCGCCGCGCTCGACTTCGTCGCGGCGGCACCCAAGGCGCCGCTCGCGCCGCCGGCTCCCGTCGCTCCCGCGGTCGCCCCTGCGCCGCTCGCCGAGGCGTCGCTGGTCCCGCCGGTCCCGCCGCGGCCGGGGGCTATCCTCCACCCGGCGGCGGCCCCGCTCGTGCCGCCGGCGCCGGCCGCCCCGCCGAGCGTCGCCGCCCTGAGCTGGGCTCCGGCGCCTCCCGCGCTCGCGGCCGCGATCCGCGCCGGCGCCCGGGCCGAAGCCGCCGCCCGCACCGCTCGTCGACCCTATGTCGATGAGGCGGCGATCGACGCCGAGGTCGAAGCCTCGGTCGCCGAGGCGATGCGCACGGTCGACGCCGTGACCGACAATATCGGCCCGACGGTCGAGCGCGCGGTCGCCGCGGCGATGGCCGGAAGCGCCGCCGGCATGGAAACCGGTGCGCGGTCGATGGAGTCCAGCGCCGCCCGGATGCGCGCCCAGGCCGAGCGGTTCCGCGATCCCGCCTACCGCGCCGAGCAGATTCGCAAGGAGGCCGCGCGCGGCCGTCACGTCACCGACGAGGATCTGCGCGAAGCGGCCGAGGACATGGAGGAAGGCGCCCGCGACATGCTCGACGGCGCCCGCGAGATGCGCGAAGCGGCCGCCGATATGCGCAAGGGAAGGCACGATTGATCTTGCTTCCCCATCCGAGGATGGGGAGGCGATTGGACTTCGGGCGCGCCTCCGCTAGCGTGGCGCCATGCTGCCCCGCCTCGTCGCCGCTCTCCTCCTGACCCTTTCGAGCTGCGCCGCGGCACGCGACACTCCGCCCCTCTACGACACCGTCATCCGCGGCGGCACGATCTACGACGGCAGCGGCGGCGCGCCTTACAAGGGCGACGTCGCGATCAAGCGGGACCGGATCGCCGCCGTCGCCCCCCACATAGCGGGACGGGGCCGAAGCGAAGTGAACGCCGCCGGCCTCGCCGTCGCTCCGGGCTTCATCAACATGCTGAGCTGGGCGGCCGAGCCGTTGATCCGCGACGGCAAGGCCCAGAGCGACGTCCGCCAGGGGGTCACCCTCGAGGTGATGGGCGAAGGCTGGTCGATGGGACCCTTCTCGCCCGGCCAGAAAGCGGAGGCGGAGGCGGAGCAGACGACCACCCGCTACAAGATCGGCTGGACGACGCTCGGCCAGTTCCTCGATTTCCTCGAGAAGAAGGGGGTCAGCGTCAACGTCGCCTCGATGGTCGGAGCGTCGACGGTGCGGGTCCACGAGCTCGGCCGCAACGACGTCGATCCGACGCCCGAGCAGCTCCAGAGAATGCGCGTTTTGGTCCGCCAGGCGATGGACGAAGGGGCGATGGGCGTCGGCTCCTCGCTCATCTACGTCCCCGCAATCTATGCCGAGACCGACGAGCTGGCCGCCCTGGCGGGCGAGGCCGGGCGGTGCGGCGGCATGTATCTCAGCCACATGCGCAGCGAGAGCAGCCGGCTGCTCGACGCGATCGACGAGCTGGTCGAGATCAGCCGCCGATCCGGGGCCAGAGCGGAAATCTACCATCTCAAGGTGGGAGGCCGATCCAACTGGCCGCTGATGGACCCGGCCCTGGCGCGGATCGAGACGGCCAGGGCGGCGGGGGTTCCGGTCACCGCCAACATGTATCTCTATACGGCCTCCGGGACCGGGCTCGATTCCACCTTGCCGATCTGGGTTCGCGAGGGCGGGCCTCCCGCGATGCTGGCGCGGCTCAGGGATCCGGCGGTACGGGCCCGGGTCGTCGCCGAGATGCGGGGAGGCACTCGCGACTGGACGACGGTCCAGCCGGTCGGCTTCGCCAACCCGGCGCTGCGCCGTTATGTCGGAAAGCGGCTTCCGGAGATCGCAGCCTTGCGCGGCAAAGAGGTCGAGGAGACGGCGGTCGACCTGATCGTCGAGGACGACAGCTCGGTCACGACCATCTTCCACTCCATCTCCGAGGAGAATCTGCGCAAGGTCCTGGCGAAGCCCTGGGTGAGCTTCGGCTCCGACGCGGCGGCGATCGCGGTCGAACCGCCTTTCACCGACAAGGACGTCCACCCCCGCACCTACGGCAATTTCGCCCGCCTGCTCGGCCGCTACGTCCGCGACGAGAAGGCGATGAGCCTCGCCGAAGCAGTGCGACGGCTGACCTCGCTTCCGGCCGACAATCTGCGCATCGCCGATCGCGGGCGGCTCAGGAACGGCTTCTTCGCCGATCTCGCCCTCTTCGATCCCGCGAAGATCGCCGACCGCGCCACCTACGAGAAGCCGCACCAATATGCCGTCGGAATGCGCCACGTCTTCGTCAACGGGGTGCAGGTGCTCCGCGACGGCGAGCATACCGGGGCGACGCCGGGGCGATTCGTCCACGGGCCGGGCTGGAGGAAATGCAAATGAGAAGTTTGAGTGATTTGGGCGCGAGCGGACTAATTCCTCGCCGCGAAACGCGGGGAGGAATTGCGCGACTCGCCCCCGCCTTCGCCCTGCTGCTCGCCGCCTGTGCCACAGCCCCCCAAGCTCCCTCCTACGACACCGTCATCCGCGGCGGGACGATCTACGACGGCGGCGGCGGAGAGCCCTATACGGGCGACGTCGGCCTTCGCGGCGATCGAATCGCCTATGTCGGGCCGCGCCTCGACGGCCCCGCCCGCACCGAGATCGAAGCCTCCGGCCTCGCCGTGGCGCCGGGCTTCATCAACATGCTGAGCTGGGCGAACGAGGCTCTCATCGCCGACCCGAAGAGTCAGAGCGACATCCGCCAGGGGGTCACTCTGGAGGTGATGGGGGAGGGGGAGTCGTCGGGGCCCATGTCCGACGAGATGAAGCGGCTGGAGACCCAGCGCCAGGGCGACATTCGCTACAAGATCGAGTGGACCAGCCTTGGCGACTATCTCTCCTACCTGGAGAAGAGGGGCGTGTCCCCCAACGTGGCAAGCTTCGTCGGAGCGACCACGGTGCGGGTCCACGAGCTCGGCGAGGGGGACGTCGATCCGACGCCGGCGCAGCTCGGGCGGATGCGGGCGCTGGTGCGCGAGGCGATGAACGAGGGGGCGATGGGCGTCGGCTCCTCGCTCATCTACGCGCCCGCCTTTTTCGCCGAGACTCCCGAGCTGGTCGCGCTCGCCACCGAGGCGGGCAAATGCGGCGGAATGTATATCAGCCACATACGGGACGAGGGCCCGAAGCTGCTCGAGGCGATCGACGAGCTGGTCGCGATTTCGGCGCAATCCGGGGCTCCGGCCGAAATCTATCATTACAAGCAGTCGGGCAAACCGAACTGGGGGAAGCTCGACGCCGCCAACGCCCGGGTCGAGGCGGCGCGGGCGCGGGGCCTCCGGATCACCGCCGACATGTACACCTATGCCGCAAGCTCGACCGGTCTCGATGCGTCGATGCCGCTGTGGGTGCAGGCCGGCGGCATCGAGGCGTGGGTCGCCCGGCTCAAGGACCCGGTGCAGCGGGCCCGGGTGCTGGCGGAGATGCGTTCCGGGACTTCGGAGGACAGCGCGCTGGTCGTGAACGAGCCTTCGAAGGTGCTCCTGCTCGGCTTCAAGAATCCGGCGCTCAAGCCGCTCACCGGGAAGACGCTCGAGGAAGTGGCTCGGGAGCGCGGCAAGACTTCGGAGGAAACGGCCGCCGACCTCATCGTCGAGGATAATAGCCGCATTCAGGTCGCCTATTTCTCTATGAACGAGGACAATGTCCGCCGCGAGGTCGCGCTGCCCTGGATGAGCTTCGCCTCCGACGCGTCGTCGCAGGCGCCGGAAGGCGTGTTCCTCAAATCGAGCACCCATCCGCGCGCCTACGGCAATTTCGCCCGGGTGCTCGGCAAGTTCGCGCGCGACGAGAAGGCGGTGACGCTCCAGGAAGCGGTGCGCCGCCTGGCGGCGCTGCCGGCGAGCAATCTGGGAATCAAGGATCGCGGCACCCTCAAGCCCGGCAATTTCGCCGACCTCGCCATCTTCGATCCCGCGACGATCCGCGACAACGCGACCTTCGCCAGGCCCCAGCAATATGCGACCGGAATGCGTCACGTCTTCGTCAACGGGGTGCAGGTACTGAAGGACGGCGAGCATACGGGCGCGACGCCGGGAAGGTTCGTACGGGGGCCGGGGTGGAACAAGTGTCCGTCGGATATCGAGGGCCAATGAGCTCGATTAGACCTCGGCAAATCGGCTACCGGCTCGAGTTCGAGCAGGCATTGAGGCTATTTGGTCGGGCGAGCGATGCGATGATTTCGCGTGGCCTGCCGGCCCCGGTGCTGGTCGGCGGTGCAGCCGTGGAAATTTACTCCAAGGGCTCGATCAACACTGGTGACTTCGACATCGTCACCGCGTGGCAGGCAGAGTTCGAGGAGGAGTTGCAGGGCCTCGGTTTCGTTCGGCCGGCGGGTCCGGGTCGCGCAACCCGGGGTTGGATCCACCCGGAGCTGCGGCTCGGCTTCGAGGTCGTTGCCGATTCTCTCTTAGACGGCGCGGCGGATCGTCATCGCGTGCAACTGATCGATCTGGGCGAGGACGGCACAGCCGCCGTCATTTCCCTTGAGGACATGATCGCCGATCGCATGGGTCAATACGCATCGGGTACGGCACCGGAGATGCTGGAACAGGCCCGCCGGTTGTTCGCGCTTCATACCGACGCCGACCGCGACTATATGGAAAAACGCATCCGCCACGAAAGCGCAGGCGATTATGGTGTCGAAGACGTCGAGAGCTGAGCCCAAGCCTATCCCGCTGGCCGAGTTTGCCGCAGACCTCGAGCGCCGCCTCGCCGAGTACGAAGCGCGCTATGGCCATCCTTTTGAGATTCCCCGCAACAGCGGCAATCGCCGCACACCCAGCAAGCGCGCGCTCCTCAAGGCGATCGAGGAAGCGGGCGGAAAGTGGTGACTGCCGTCACCCTGAACTTGTTTCAGGGTCCAGCTCTCCGCCCGCGAGGCGGCTCCTTCCTGGATGCTGAAACAAGTTCAGCATGACGGCGGTTGGGCCAGCAGCCTCGGGAGTTGCCGCATGAGATCGTCCGTCCTTTCCGCCCTTCTGATCCTCGCCGCCTGCGCCTCGACCTCGCAACGGGACGCACCCAGCTCCGCGCAGATCGACCCTATCCGAATGTCGAACATGATCCGCACCCTCGCGTCGGACGAATATGAGGGCCGCGCTCCGGGAACGGCGGGGGAGGGGAAGACCATCGCCTACATATCCGAGCAGTTCCGGCTCGCCGGGCTGGAGCCGGCGGGGGAGAATGGCGGGTGGACCCAGAGGGTGCCGCTGCTTCGGACTCAGCTGGACAAAGCGGGCTCGGCGTCGGTCGCGGTGAAGGCGCAGACGGTTCGGCTTCGCTTTCCAGAGGACGTCTATCTCTCGACGGTTCGGGAGACCGAGCGGGCGCGGATCGACGGGGCGCCGATGGTGTTCGTCGGCTACGGAGTCTCCGCGCCCGAGCGGCAGTGGGACGATTTCAAGGGCGTCGACCTCAAGGGCAAGGTCGCGGTCTTCCTCGTCAACGATCCGGATTTCGAGGTCGCCGCCGGCGATCCGGTCGAGGGACGGTTCGGCGGCCAGGCGATGACCTATTACGGCCGCTGGACCTACAAATATGAGGAGGCGGCTCGGCGCGGCGCGGTGGCCGCGCTGATCGTCCACGAGACCGCGGGCGCCGGCTACGGCTGGAACACGGTTCAGGCGCCGGGCGGGGAAAATTACAATATCGTTCTGAAGCCCGGCGCCCAGCAGCCGGTGCTGCTGCAGGGCTGGATCCAGCGGCCGGCGGCGGAGGCTTTGTTCCGCCGCGCCGGGCTCGATCTCGAGGCGGCGAAGCGGCAGGCTCAGACGGCGGAGTTCCGGCCGATCGAGCTCGGAGCGAGATTCTCGGCGGATTTCGGAGTCGAGGCGAAGCGGGTCGAGAGCCATAACGTGCTCGGCAAGATCGCCGGGACGAAGCACCCCGACGAGACGATCTGGTTCGCCGGCCACTGGGATGCGTACGGCGTCGGCGCTCCCAACGCCCGGGGCAAGCGAATCCGCCCGGGCGCGCTCGACGACGCCTCGGGCGTCGCCGGAGTGGTCGAGCTCGCCCGCGCCTTCAAGGCCGGGCCGAGGCCCGAGCGCACGCTCGTCTTCGCCGCCTGGACGGCCGAGGAGAGGGGCCTGCTCGGCGCCGAGCATTATTCGACCAGTCCGCTCTTCCCGATGGACAAGGCGGTGGCGAACCTCACCCTCGACACGCTCCAGCCCAACGGCCTCGCCCGCGACGTGGTGCTGATCGGCAAGGGGCAGAGCGAGCTCGAGGACCGGCTGGTGCGAGCCGCGGCTCGGCAGGGGCGGACGATCACGCCCGACGCCCGCCCCGAGCGCGGCCTCTTCTACCGCGCCGACCATTTCGCCTTCGCCAAGAGGGGGGTGCCGGTGCTGCTGCTGATGGCCTTGGGCGGGGGAGTGGATCTGGTGAACGGCGGCCGGGAGCGCGGCGACCGCTGGGTCACCGACTTCACCGCCAATTGCTACCACCAGACCTGCGACGAATGGACGCCCGCCCTCGACCTCAGCGGCGCGGCTCAGGATGTCGCCCTGTTCTACGATATCGGGCGGGAGCTGGCCTTCGGGCGCGACTGGCCGGAATGGAATGCGGGCTCCGAGTTCCGGCAGATCAGGGCGCGGACGGCTTCGGCACGTCGATGAGGTAGCGGCCGCTATTCTGGAATTCGGGACGGACGGTCGATTGCGGCAGGCGGTCGTTGACGGGCGCGGGCGGCGCCTCGGTGGCGAGGGTGGCCGGAGCGGTCGGCATCGGCAGCGTGAGGCTGGCGAGGCCGACGGCGGGAGGAAGCACCGCCGCGGCGCTCCGGCCGAGGTTGATCGGGAGACGCGCCGCCATCACCGTCGCCGGCGAAGGTTCGCGGCCGCGATAGGCCTGGCTGAAGGCGGCGGAGCCGCCCCACGCGCCCGGCATGCGATAGAAGATGTGGTTGCCGATGATGGTCGCCTTGGCGAGGCGGAAAGCCCAGTCGGGCAGGACCTGCTGGGTGTGATAGTTGGTGGCGAGGCCGACCGGCGCATAGACGTAGCCGGCGAGCGCCTCGGCGGCGATGCGGCGGGCGCGATCCCAGCCGGGGCCCGACGGAGCGAAGACGAGCGAGCCGTCGCAGGTGAAGGTGAACTGGCAGCCGCCGCCGGCGCGAAGCGGCCCCTGGTAGACGACTCCGCAGACGCTGCCGGGATAGGCCGGGTGGCGGACCCGGTTGAGCACCACCTGGGCGACGGCGCGCTGGCCCTCCTCGCTCTCGGAGCGGGCCTCGTAATAGACGGCCTCGGCGAGGCATTGCAGCGAGCGGACCTGGTCGCCGACGCTGGCGGCGCGGAAGACCAGGGAGGACGCCCGGGGATTGGGATCGGTCGAGAAGGGGATCTCGGCGTTGATCCGGACGGCTTCGCTCACCGGCACGTTGCGAAGCACCATCGGCTCGGGCTGGGGCGCGGCAAGGGGGGCTGCCGGCTTCACGGCGACGGGGGAGGGAGCGTCGGCGGCGCGGGCCGGGAGGCAGGACGCGGTGGCGAGAAGCATGGCCGCGCAGGCGAGCTCGCGGCCGCGCCAGCGAAGCGCATTCGCTAACATCTTGAAATAAGGATATTTGTGGAGCGCCAAAGTCGTCCTCATCGCCGGTTGGAGTGCCCGCCTAGCTTCCGATAGCTAATTTTGTTGCACCAGCGCTGCCCCCCTTTTCCGGCTGTCCCGGATCGGGACGGTGGAGCGGCGGCGGTTAACCGGCCGCCCCGCTTATTTTTCTTCGGAGCCTATTGGCGCGCGGGGACGTTTCAGCGGCTGATCCATGTCACAAGCGGCGGTGTGTAGATGCGTAAGATGTTGGCCTGCGTTTCGCTGGCGGCCCTGTTGGCCACGGGCTGCGATGTCGTAAGCAGCGGCGGCGGCGGTTCGAGCTCCGGCCAGAGCGTCGAGGTCGATCCCAAGGCGGTGACCGCCGCCGACCTCAAGGCCGCGGTCAGCGATCCCCGGGTCAGGAAATTCTACGAGGCGCGCGGCTGGCAGGCGGCCTGGACCGGGGAGCGCGCGAAGGAGCTGACCGCCGCCTTCGACGATGCGGTCCGCCACGCCATCGACGCCAAGTCCTTCGCCGAGCATGCCGCCAAGGGCTCCAGCCCGGCGGAGCGCGAGGCGGGGCTGACCCTGGCGGCGATCGAATATGGGCAGGCGCTCGCGACGGGCGCGGTGGATCCGAGAAAGCTGTTCGAAGTCTACACCGTGCCGATGCCGAAGGCCGACGTGGTCGGCGGGCTCGGCCGGGCGGTCGAGCAGGGCGGCGTTCGCGAATGGCTCGCCGGGCTCGCCCCGCAGGACGCCGAATATAAGGCGCTGTCCGACGCCTATGTCGCCTACCGCCAGAAAGCGGGCCAGGAGCAGACAGCGGCGATCGCCCCCGGCGAGCAGATCGAGCCCGGCAAGAAGGATCCGCGAGTCCCGCAGATCCGCCAGGGCCTTCAGGCGAACGGCTATCTTCAGGCGGCGGCCCCGGCGCGCCCCGCGGGAGACGGCAAGACGAAGGCCAAGGGCGCTCCGGCCGACGGAACGACTTATTCCGCGGACATGGTCGCCGCAGTGAAGAAGGTGCAGGCCGATTACGGCATCGAGGCGGACGGGGTGATCGGCAATTCGACGCTCGAGGCGCTCAACACCGGCGCCCGCGACCGCGCCCGAATCCTCGCCGTCAATCTCGAGCGCCGGCGCTGGCTGGACCGTGCGCCTCCGGCGACGAGGATCGACGTCAACACGGCCGCGGCCGAGCTCCATTACTGGAAGGACGGCGCGGAGAAGGACCGCCGCCGGGTCGTCGTCGGCCAGCCCGACTGGGAGACGCCCGAGCTCGGCTCGCCGATCGTCCGCCTCGTCGCCAACCCGCCCTGGACGGTGCCGGAGTCGATCGCCGAGAAAGAGATATTGCCCAAGGGCGCCGCCTATATGGCGAAAGAGCATATCGTCACGAAGAACGGCCGGCTCGTGCAGGAGCCGGGTCCGAAGTCGGCGCTCGGCCTGGTCAAGTTCGATATGGACAATGACGAGCAGATCTATCTTCACGACACCCCGGCCAAGGCCCTGTTCGCCTCCACCCAGCGTCATGCCAGCCACGGCTGCTCGAGGGTCGAGAATGCGGTCGAGTTCGCCCGGCTGCTCGCCCAGGACGACGGCCAGCTCGAGCGGTTCGACAAGGCTCTGGCGACCAAGGAGGAGACTCCGCTCACCTTGTCGAGGCCGATCCCGGTGCGGCTGCTCTACCACAGCGCCTATGTCGAGGGCGGCCGGGTCGTCTTCCGAACCGATCCCTATGCCTGGGACGACAAGGTCGCGGCCGCGCTCGGCCTCGGCGGTCCGGTACGGCCGAGGGTGAAGACCCACGTGGAGGACATAGGGCCGTGACAAGCCCTCTTCGCCCCCCGTCGTGAGAAGGGGCGAGGAAGCACTTTCGTCGATCCCTAGCTGCGCTTCGTCGGCTCGGCGGGCGTTTCGCAGAGCCGTTCCGGCCCCGTGTCGAACCGTGCGCGCCGGGACGGCGGGCACCTTCTATGTCCTCGAAAGCGACGCGGGGTCCCGAGCCTGTCTCATCCCCGGGCAAGGGTCCCGCGCCGCAACCCCCGTTCGAAGACAAGGATGAAGACATGTCCAACCGTACGCTTACCGCCCTCGTCGCCGCGGCCCTGACCGCCGGCGCCGTCGCCTTCGCCGTTCCGGCGCACGCCGCGCCGGTCGAGGACGGCCTCACCATCGACCTCGCCGGCCTCAATCCCGCCGACCCGGCCAATGCCGAGCGCATCGACCGCCGGATCCGCACCGCCGCCCGCGATTTCTGCGGCTCCGGCCTGGTCCAGCCGATCCGGCTGATGGAGCAGGCCGCCGCCTGCGAGAAATCGGTCGTCGCCGACGCGCGCGGCAATGTCGAGGTCGCCGCGGCCCGGCAAGGCGGTCCGTTGCGGCTGACCTTGCGCTCCAACTGAGCTGGTCACTGCGAGGAGCCAAGACGGCCAATCCAGCGGGTCCTCGCAGGCCCGCTGGATGGCTTCGCTTCGCCCGCAATGACGGCATCGGATAGGAGTGGATCATCGCCTAGCGCCCGGCGAGCCCCTTGGCGTTGGCGAGGTATAGGCGGCCGACCTTCTGCTCGCCGCCGTCGGCGAGCCGGGCCCACCAGCGACCGCCTTCGTCGCGCCTGAGGCCGGTGACGAAGTCGCGGCGGACCATCGCCGAGCGGTGCAGGCGGACGAACCGCGCCGGATCGAGCTCCTCCTCCAGCCGCCCGATCGTGTGGTTGATCAGCCAGCTGCGCTTGCCGACGTGGAGCCGCATATAGTCGCGCTCGGCGCTGACCCGGTCGACTTCGGCGGCGGAGAGTCGAACCAGGCCGCGCGCCTCGGACACCCAGAATTCCTCGACATAAGGCGAAGCGCCCGCCGCCGCGGCGGCGGTCTCGTGACCGCGCTCGGCAAGCCGCTCGCGGGCCCGATCGACGGCCCGGGCGAGCCGCTCGCCGGAGACCGGCTTCATCACATAATCGACCGCCTCGACGTCGAAGGCGGCGACCGCGAAGGTGTCGAAGGCGGTGACGAAAACGACCAGAGGCGACTTGGCGGCGCCGGCGAGCGCCCGGGCGACGTCGATGCCGTCCATGCCCGGCATGGCGATGTCGAGCAGCACCGCGTCGGGCTCGACCGCCTCGACCAGCCGGAGGGCGGCGGCGCCGTCCGAGGCGGTGCCGGCGACCGCCACCCCCTCGATTCGAGCGAGCAGCAGCTGCAGCCGCTCGATGGCGAGCGGCTCGTCGTCGACGATGAGGAATCGGATCGGCTCAGACATGGGCTTCGACCGGGCTCTCGATTTCGCTCAGGATGGGCATGGTGAGAGTGACTCGCCAGCCGCCGCCCGGGAGCGGGCCCGACTCGCACAGAGCCTCGCCGCCGAAGCGGGCGGCCAGACGCTCGCAGACGTTGACGAGGCCGACCCCGATATGATCGTCGCCCTTCGCCGGAGCGGGCGGGCCGCGATCGTTCTCGACGACCAGGATCAATTGCGAATCCTCCTCGCGGGCGGCGATGGTCAGGCGCACCGGCTCGTTGGTTCGGGCGACTCCGTGCTTGATCGCATTCTCGACCAGGGGCTGGAGGATGAGCGGCGGCACCCGCGCCGCCCGAAGCTCGGCCGGCACGTCGATTCGTACCTCGAGGCGCCTGGGGAAGCGGGTCTTCTCGATGTCGAGATAGAGCTGCTGGAACTCGATCTCCCGGGAAAGCGGGATGTCCTCGCTCGGATCGAGGGTCAGGCTCGAGCGGAAGAAGGTGGACAGGTTGACGATCATCGCCTCGGCTTCCTCGTCGCGGCGCGCCATGACCAGCGAGGAGAGCGAATTGAGGGTGTTGAACAGGAAGTGCGGATTGACCTGGTAGCGGAGCGCCCGCAATTGCGCCTCCTGGGCGTCGCGCTCGGCGCTCGAGGCGCGCCGCTCGGCGGCTCGAAGGCGGGTCGCCGAGCTGATCGCGATGTAGAAGCTCGCCCAGGCCGCGAAGAAGAAATACCAGGTGACGAGCCCGTCCGCGATGAGGCGAAGCACCTTCTTGCGGCGCTGCTCCGGATCGACGGGGAGCGGAGTGACGATCTGGATTCCTTCCTTGCCGATCCTGACCTCGTCGCCGGCGCGCGACCGGACCACGCTGACGCCCTCGGGGGTCTGCCGGATGACGGTCTTCTCCTGAAGCGGCTGCTGGACTCCCAAGGCGAGGTTGAAGGTCGAGAATATCGCCGCCGCCGGGACGCAGGCGATGGCGGCGGCGACGATCTGGATCCGGACATTCTCGCGGGCGGCGCGGCTGAGCACGAAATAGACGAGGAAGGTGAGGATCACGCCGATGACGCAGCCCAGGGCACGGTAGCCGAGCCAGGCCAGATTCTCGTCGATCAGAAGGGTCCGGACGACGATGGTCGCGAAATAGAACAGCCAGAAGCCGAGGATGGACGCCGCCGCGAGCGGCAGATCGGGCAGGCGCCGATGCGCGCGATAGTCGGTGAAGCTCTCCATCCCCGGCCTTCTTACCCGTTGTTGCTCGTTTTTGTCCCCAGGCGCGTGCCGTTCGCAGACGGGGGCGGCGGGTTCGTCGAAAATTCCTCCCCGGATTTCCGGGGAGGGGGGTGGATCCGCGGCTTGCCGGAAGGTGGAACCGGGGCCGTGGCAGCCGCGGGGCGAAGCGCGGTCACTCAACCCCCGTCCTCCGGCGAAGTTGAGGAAGTTGAGGAAGTTGAGGATGGAACAAGCGAAGGCCGATTTTTTCAAGCCGAATTGCCGCCGTTACGGAGGATAGCCGTCCAAACTTATTTGTGGATAAGTCGTTTCGGGGCCGCGAAGTGCTTGATTCCAGGGCTTTTAGCTGGAAGCCGCTGTGGCCCGAGAGTGACAGTCCGGGACCGCTCTTACCCATGTGAGCTTTTCCCCATTGCCGCACCCCCTGAAACCTGATTCATTTCTGAATGGGGAGCGGGGTCTTGGTTAAGCGGCTGGTAACCGTTTGAATCGCATGATCCTCGCCGGGTGAAAGAGTGGGAGTGGGATCATGGCGACGAATACGAAGCCAGCCGACGGGGCCCTGACGCTGGTCGAGATGAAGGAATTTGCCGGCTTCGCCGCGGCGACGCAGCGTTACATCCGCCGGTCGCTCGACGTCGGGCTCGGCCGCCGCGACGCTCTCCGGCGCTGGTCGCGCGACGTCGGCGAGGCCGCCTCGATCCGGGCCCAGGAGCGCATGTACCGGCGCCTCGACCATGTCCGGGCCAACGTCCCCGACGACAGCGGGCTGGACGAGATGGAGCCGGTGATGGGGCCTTTGGTCACCATGACCGCCTTCGACCTCGGCCAGGACCGGCTTCCCGATTTCGCGTCCTACCGCTTCCTCTACGAGCGGCTGATCGGAGCCTCGGTTCGCCCCTGGCTGCCGGGCGCCTTCTGCGCCGCCGCCGCCTTGCCGCATCTCCACCCGGAGCGGCGCCGGGCCCTGCTCCAGTCGATCAGCGAAGCCGCCGCCACCGCGCCGGGCTGGTCGAACCGCGAGCCGGTCTTCTTCCCCGAGTGGGTCGACAAGGTCGACGTCACCGTCGCGGGGTAATTAGGCCGTCCCGACCTCTCACGGGACGACGGAGCGGCGGGCCTTGGGGTCCGCCGTTTCCGTTGGGGCGGCGTCGCGATCTGGGAAATCGGTGTCTGACACCGATTATTTTCGAAATTGGTGTCTGACACCGATTATTTCAGCCAGCCTTGGTCGCGGTACCAGTCGGCGGTGGCCTTGAGGCCGGTGGGGGTCTTGACCTGGGGCTGCCAGAGGCGGGCGGGGGGGCGCTTCGCCGCGGCGGCGACCCAGTCGGGGTGGCAGTAATAGCCGACCCGGTCGGACGTCAGCCTGGCGTTGCCGCGGCGCAAGAGGCGGTCGAGGCCGGAGGCGAGGCGGAGCACTGGCCTGGGCAGCGCCAGAGTGAGGGCGCGGCGGCCGTAGAGCCGGCCCAGCGTGCGGGCGAAATGGCGATGCTGCCAGCCGCCCTCGCGGCCGTCGTCGGGCTCGTAGGTCTCCGCCCAGCTGTCGGCCTCGTCGAGCAGAGCGAGGATGAGGCGGCACAGATCCTCGACATGGATGACCGAGAAGCGGCCCCCGGGCGGAAGCGCGACGAGGCCGCGGCGGGCCATCTTGAAAAGCTCGAAGGTCTCGCGGTCGCCGGGGCCGTAGATGGCGGGCGGGCGGACGATCGTCCAGTCGAGCCCCGACGCGGCGACGAGCCGCTCCGATTTCGCCTTCGACCCGCCGTAGGCGGAGAGGTTCGGCTCGCGGGCGGCGAGCGAGGAGACGTGGACGAAGCGGCGGACTCCGGCCTTGCGGGCGGCGTCGATCATGTTGGCGGTGCCGCCGGCGTTGATCGCCTCGAAAGCGGCGCGGTTCGGAGCGTTGATCGCCCCGGCGAGGTGGACGATCGCGTCGGCGCCGGCGCAGAGCTTGATCAGGGTCTCGGGCCGGTCGAGCGCTCCGTCGACCCAGGCGATCTCGTCCTCGGGCGGCTTCCAGCCGCGGGTGAGGGCGCGAACGTCGTAGCCCTGCTCCAGCGCCAGCCTGAGCAGGTGCGAGCCGACGAAGCCGGTTCCGCCGGTGACGGCGAGGGTTCGGATCTTGGCGCGGCGGCGGGTCACCGCCGAGGCCTTAAATCGGTGTCTGACACCGATTTTTCTCCTGGCCCGGAAAGGCGACGAGGCGGCTTCGGAAAAATCGGTGTCAGACACCGATTTTTCACAGCGGCGACCAATCGCGCTGCTCGTCTTCCGTCTCCGCGGCCGCCTTCGTCGCGGCGATGTGGGGGAGGAGGGCGTCGAGCACCGCTTCCACTCCGGCGCCGGTCACTCCGGAGAGGGGGAGGGGCCTCGCGCCCGCTTCCGCCTCCAGCTCGCCGGACAAAGCGGCGATGAGCTCGTCGTCGAGCGTGTCCGACTTGTTGAGCGCGATCACCTCGGGCTTGCCGGCGAGGCCGGCGCCATAGGCCTCGAGCTCCTCGCGGACGATCCGGTACGTCTCCGCCACGTCCTCCTGCTCCGAATCGACGAGGTGGAGGAGGACGCGGCAGCGCTCGATATGGCCGAGGAAGCGGTCGCCGATTCCGGCGCCCTCGGCGGCGCCCTCGATCAGGCCGGGTATGTCGGCGATGACGAACTCGCGGTCGCGGTGGCGGACCACTCCCAATTTGGGGTGGAGGGTGGTGAAGGGATAGGCGCCGACCTTGGCCTGGGCGTTGGTGACGGCGTTCAAAAAGGTCGACTTGCCCGCGTTGGGCAGGCCGACCAGGCCGACGTCGGCGAGAAGCTTGAGGCGAAGCCACACCCACATCTCCTCGCCGGGCCAGCCCGTGCCGTGCTGGCGCGGCGCCCGGTTGGTCGAGCTCTTGTAGCTGGCATTGCCGCGGCCGCCGTCGCCGCCCTTCAAAAATACCTGGCGCTGGCCGATCCGGGTGAAGTCGGCGAGGACCTGCTCCTTGTCCTCGGAGAGGATCTGGGTGCCGACGGGAACCTGGATGAGGAGATCGCCGCCGCCCGCGCCGGTGCGGTTCTGGCCCGAGCCGCCCTTGCCGCGGGGCGCCCGGAAATGCTGGGTGTAGCGAAAGTCGATGAGGGTATTCAGGCCTTCGACCGCCTCGAAGACGATGTCGCCGCCCTTGCCGCCGTCGCCGCCGTCGGGGCCGCCATATTCGATATATTTCTCGCGCCGGAAGCTCACCGCGCCGGGGCCGCCGGCGCCGGAGCGGACGAAGATCTTGGCCTGGTCGAGGAAGTGCATGGCGGGCCTGTAGGACAATCGTCACCCCGGCGGAAGCCGGGGCCCCGGCGGGTGAAGAATGCCTCGCTCTACCTTCGCCGGGGTCCCGGCTTTCGCCGGGCTGACGGGGGCGATCTCGCGAGCCAAGGAAAAAGATGCAAACCTATTGACACATGCAAATGGGTTCGCATAGAATTTGCGTCAGGAGGATAGCCCGTGGCCCGCGACCTGACCAACGAACTTGGCAAGCGTGAACGGCAGATCACCGAGATCGTCTACCGCCGCGGCCGTGCCACCGCCGCCGAGGTCCTGGCCGACCTTCCCGATAATCCGACCTATTCCAGCGTCCGGGGGATGCTTCGGCATCTCGAGGGCAAGGGCTATCTGCGCCACGAGCGCGACGGCCTTCGCTACGTCTATTCGCCGACGTCGTCGAAGACGGAGGTGCGAACCTCCGCCCTCTCGCACCTCGTCAAGACCTTCTTCGACGGCTCGATAAGCACCGCCGTGGCGGCCCTGCTCGAATCGAAGCCGCTCACGCAGGACGAATATGAGCGCCTCTCGGCGCTCCTCGACAAGGCGCCGCGGGAGGACCGGCAATGACCTTTCCGCTCGCGCTTCCCGACCCGGCGGACCAGCTCGCCCTGCTGGTGCGCGCGACGATGCTGATGGGCGCCGCCTGGGCCGCGGCGACGGCGCTTCGCAAGGCCGGAGCGTCCGCCGCGGCTCGGCATATGGCCTGGCTTCTCGGAATCGCGGCGTTGCTGGCCTTGCCGGTGCTGTGGTGCCTGGTCCCGGCCCTGCGCCTGCCGATCCTCCCGGCCGAAGCGGCGAGCGCGGCCGCGTCGTCGCCCGCTTCGGCTTCGGCGCCCTTCGTTCTCAGCGGGCCGATCGCCCCCGACGCGCCGATTCCTGAAGGCTGGAGCCTCGTGCTCCTGGCGGTCTACGCCCTCGGCACGGCGACCTTGCTGCTGCGTCTGATCGTCGGGCGGCGGCTGCTCAGGCGGCTGTGGAGCGAGGCCGGCGCGGTGGACGACCCGGCCTGGGAGACGCTTCTGGCCCGGCTCTGCTCCGGGATGCGGATATCCCGGCGAGTCGAGCTTCGAATCGCTCGGGGTCCGGCGGTGCCGATGACCTGGGGAACGCTTGCGCCCAAGCTGCTGCTTCCGGCCGAGGCGTCCGAATGGCCGCTGGAGCGGCGGCGGCTCGTCCTGCTCCACGAGCTGGCGCATGTCGCCCGCCGCGACAGCCTCGGCCGGTCTCTGGCTTCGCTGGCCTGCGCGCTCTACTGG
>JAXDPB010000059.1:0-54048 GCA_034668585.1 Sphingomonadales bacterium
CGGCGTCCGACGATTTCGCCTCGCCCTTCCACGACCCGCCCGGGCTCGACCCGGATCGGCCGTCCAATTCGACGCCGCGGCCGCCGGACCCGGGCGACGGACTGATCTCCGGCCGGCTCGGCGACTATGTTCCCGTCACCGTCGACGCCCTGGGCCGCCGGCGGCGCTGCGACGGCCTCACGCCGGAGCGCCAGGTCGTCTTCCTCGACGCGCTGGCGCGCTGCGGAGTCGCGGCCGATGCGGCGCGCGCCGCCGGAGTCAGCCGCGACACGGTCTACAATCTGCGCAATCGCGCCGAGGGCCGCGCCTTTGCGCTCGGCTGGGACGCCGCCATGCTGATGTCGCGCGGGCGGGTCAGCGACGAGCTCCACTCGCGCGCTCTGAACGGAGTCGTCGACAAAATCTACCGTAACGGCGAGCTTTGGGGCGAGCGCCACCGCCACGACAACCGGCTGGCCATGGCGGTTCTCACGCGGCTCGACCGTCGGGTCGAACGCCTCGGGGAAGGGGCCGCCACCGCCCGCGCCATCGCCCAGGAATGGGATCAATTCCTCGACATCATCGAGGACGGGGGCGACGGCGCCGGAGACTTCCTGGCCTCCCGAGCGGCAAGAATCCGCGATCAGTCGGAGGAAGCCAACGCGACGCCAGCCGGCGAAGCCGGGACTCGAGCGGCCGAGGATGTCTACCAATCCCTGGAAACGTTCGAGCGGCTCTTCGCCTATTCCATGTTCGGCGGGGGCCTCGACGGGGAGGCCGACATGACCGGCCTCGAGCCCGCCGAGATGGCAAGCTGGACGGACAATGACTGGGACCGCGCGAGCCGCGGCGGCCTGCTCGATTCACTTCGCGCCGACGAGTGGCCGGAGGCGGTCCGCGCGCCGGCGGGCAGCGAGACGGATGGCACCTGTCGGAGTCGTCAGGATATCGTCGCGCCGATGCCCGGCGGCGAACGCATTCCGGGCCTCGCCCGCGCCCGGAGCGAATATGCCCGGCGCCGCCCTCGGCCAGGGACGGGAGAAGGACCCCCGAACCTTTCCCCGGCCGCGCGCATTCCCTAGATAGCGCCCGACAGGAGACCAATATGGCCGACCAGGACACCCAGGCCCCCGAGGCGGCGCCGCCGCCCAGCCTCGAGGAGATGCAGCAATGGACCTGGGTGATGGGGCGCGCCCAGCAGATGATGCTCGAGCATGTCGCCAAAGCGATGGGCGAAGCGGCCGAGGCGAAGGCTCCGCAGCTGCCCTGGCTGAACATGTTCGGCGACCCGGCCAAGCTGGCCCGGCAGCAGGCCGATCTGTGGACCGAGGGCCTGTCGATCTGGCAGCGCGCGCTCGGAGTCGAGACTCCGCCGACCGGGCTCGCGGCGAAAGCGGACCAGGACAAGCGCTTCGCGGCCGCCGCGTGGCGCGACAACCCGCTCTTCGACATGATCCGGCAAAGCTATCTGCTCGTCTCGGAACGGCTGCTCGGCTCGGTCGATTCGATCGAGGGAATCGACCCGAAGCAGCGCGAGAAGCTTCGCTTCGTGACGAAGAATTTCGTCGACGCCATGGCGCCGTCCAACTTCGCGGCCACCAACCCGCTGGTGATCGAGCGGGCGATGGCGACCAGGGGCGAGAGCCTCCTGAAGGGGCTCGAGCACATGCTCGGCGACATCTCGAAGGGCCAGCTCACCCATACCGACCCCGAGGCGTTCGAGGTCGGCCGCAACATCGCGATCACCCCCGGCAAGGTGGTCAGGCGCACGCCGCTCTACGAGCTCATCCAGTACAGCCCGACCACCGGCGAGGTGCACGAGACCCCGCTGATCATCTTCCCGCCCTGGATCAACCGCTTCTACATCCTCGATTTGAACCCGAAGAAGAGCTTCATCCGCTGGGCGGTCGAGCAGGGCCTCACCGTCTTCGTCGTCTCGTGGAAATCGGCCGACGAGAGCCTCGCCGAGACCACCCTCGACGATTACGTTCTTCGCGGCCAGGTCGACGCGATCGACACGGTCCGCGAGCTGCTCGGAGTGGAAAGCGTCCACGCCATCGGCTATTGCGTCGCGGGCACCACGCTGGCCGCCACGCTGGCCCTCCTCGAAGCCCGCGGCGAGGCCGACAAGGTCGCCAGCGCCACCTTCTTCACCGCCCAGGTCGATTTTTCGGAAGCGGGCGACCTCAACCTGTTCGTCGCCGACGAGACTCTCCAGCTGGTCGACCAGATCTCGGCCGAGAAGGGCTATCTCGACGGCCGCTACATGGCCGCCACCTTCAACATGCTGAGGGGCCGCGACCTGATCTGGAGCTACGTCACCAACAATTATCTGATGGGCGAGGACTACGCCCCGTTCGACCTGCTCCACTGGAATTCGGACACGACCAACCTGCCCGCCAAATGGCATTCGGCCTATCTCAAGGACTTCTACCGCGACAACAAGCTGGTCCGGGCCGGCGAGCTGGTCGTCGACGGGACCCCGATCGACATCCGCAAGGTCGGGACCCCGACCTACGTCCAGGCCGGCCGCGAGGACCATATCGCCCCCGCCGCCAGCGTCTGGAAGATCACCCATTATTTCCAGGGGCCGATGCGCTTCGTGCTGGCCGGGAGCGGCCATATCGCCGGGGTCGTGAACCCGCCCGAGGCCCAGAAATACCAATATTGGACCAACGACGGAAAGCCGGCGAGCCTCGACGACTTCGTCGCCGGAGCGACCGAGCATAAGGGCAGCTGGTGGCCCGACTGGGCGAAATGGATCGGGGCCTTGGCGCAGAAGAAGGTACCCGCGAAGGGCGCAAGGGTGCCGGGCAAGGGCAAGCTAAAGGCGCTGGAAGACGCGCCGGGAAGCTACGTCAAGGCGAGATGATCGTCATCCCGGGCTTGACCCGGGATCCATGAACACCGCAGCGCGAAGCCTCGAGCTGCCGTGTTCATGGGTTCCGGCTTTCGCCGGAATGACGACCTTGCTGCACCGCAACATTTTTCGCTTGAAACCCCCACTCCCCTCGCTTATGTTGCATCGCAGCATAGAACCGAAGGACCGAGACTCATGGCCGACACCCAGACCCAGACCCAGACCCCGACCGCCACTCCGGAGGCCGCCGTCGCCAAGGCCGCCGCCGCTCCGGCGCAGGCCGCCGCCAAGGTCGTCAAGGCCGCCACTCCGGCCAAGCCGGCCCGCAAGCCGCGCGCCGTCAAGGCCGCCAAGCCGGCCCGCGCCGCCAAGCCCGCCCGCAAGGCCGGCCGCCCGGCCAAGCGCGCCCAGACCCAGACCAACCGCATCCGGAACGAAGGAACCCGCATCATGAAGAAAGAGACCGCCCAGGTCGCCGACCGCCTCCAGGCCGTCTTCGGCGACGTCAACGAGCGCGCCCGCACCCAGATCGAGCGCAACACCCGCATCGCCGAGGAAATGACCGAGCTCAGCAAGGGCAATGTCGAGGCGATGGTCGCCTCCACCAAGGTCGTCGCCAAGGGCCTCGAGACCGTCGGCCAGGAAGTCGCCGAATATAGCCGCAAGAGCTTCGAGGACGCCTCGGCGGCCCTTCGCAGCTTCGCCGAAGTGAAGTCGGCCACCGACTTCTTCCGCCTCCAGAGCGACTTCGTCCGCGGCCAGTTCGACGGCTTCGTCAGCGAGAGCTCGAAGCTCTCCGAGACGATGATCAAGCTCGCCGGCGATGTCGCCGAGCCTCTCGCCAGCCGCTACTCGGTCGCCGCCGAGCGCGTTAAGGCCGCCGTCGCTCTGTAAAAAGAGCCACAGCGCCAGCTGGTGCAGCGAGGGCGGCCTCTCCTGAGGGAGCGGCCGCCCTCTTTGCGTTCCGGGAACCGCGACGGACGGTTGAGCTTTAGCGCCGACATCTCTTGCCGCAAAATGGCCGCGTGCCATATCTAGGCCATGGTGATGAAACGGGATGACATAGTGGCCGCCGACGAGCGCAAGGGCGGGGACGTCGACGACCCCGGTCTCGGCGTCGCCACCCGGACCCGCACCCGCACCAAGACTCCCTCGCCCTACAAGGTGCTGATGCTCAACGACGACTACACGCCGATGGAGTTCGTCGTTCAGGTCCTGCAGATGTTCTTCAAGATGGGGATAGAGGACGCGACCCGGGTGATGCTCGCCGTCCACCAGCGCGGGGTCGGAGTGTGCGGCGTGTTCAGCTACGAGGTCGCCGAGACCAAGGTCGCGCAGGTCACCGACTACGCCCGCCAGAACCAGCACCCCCTCCAGTGCACTCTGGAGAAGGCCTGACGGCGCCGCAGGTCGACCCCGTCATCCCGGCGAAAGCCGGGACCTCGTGGAGACCCGCCGAGACTTCTTGTCCTGAGGTCCCGGCTTTCGCCGGGATGACGAGGCTCTTCCCTCCCTCCACCTCCCTTGCCTCCCGCCGCCAATGCAATAAGACCCCCCCATGGACCGCATCATCATCCGCGGCGGCAAGCGCCTCGAGGGCCGAATCCCCATTTCCGGCGCCAAGAACGCGGCGCTGACCCTGCTCCCCTGCGCCCTCCTCACCGACGAGCCGCTGACCCTGAGGAACCTCCCCCGCCTCGCCGACGTGGACAGCTTCGGCCACCTCCTCAACCAGCTCGGAGTCTCGACCACCGTCGAGGGCGCCCGGCCCGACGAATATGGCCGGGTCATGACCCTTCGAGCCTCCAAGCTCGCCTCGACCGTCGCCCCCTACGACATCGTCCGCAAGATGCGCGCCTCGGTCCTCGTCCTCGGCCCGCTCCTCGCCCGCGCCGGCGAGGCGACGGTGTCGCTGCCCGGCGGCTGCGCGATCGGAATGCGGCCCGTCGATCTCCACCTGAAAGCGCTGGAGGCGCTCGGCGCCGAGATCGAGGTCGCCGCCGGCTACGTAAAGGCCAAGGCTCCCAAAGGTGGCCTTCAGGGCGGCACCATCACCTTTCCCTTCGTCTCGGTCGGAGCCACCGAGAACGCGCTGATGGCCGCGGTCCTCGCCAAGGGCGAGACGGTGATCGAGAACGCCGCCCGCGAGCCCGAGATCACCGACCTCGCCAAATGCCTGATCGCGATGGGCGCGGACATTGACGGCCTCAGGACCGACACCCTCACCATCCGGGGCAAGGACCGCCTCCACGGCGCCACCTACGCGGTGATGGCGGACCGGATCGAGGCGGGCAGCTATGCCTGCGCCGCCGGGATCACCGGTGGCTCGCTGGAGCTGGTCGGCGCGCGCCGGGAGACGATGCCCTCGATCCTCTCCGGCCTGTCCGACGCCGGCCTCATCGTCGAGGACACCGCCGACGGGGTCCGGGTCACCGCCGACGGCGCTCTGAAGCCCCTTTCCATCTCGACCGCCCCCTATCCGGCCTTCCCCACCGACATGCAGGCGCAGTTCATGGCCATGCTGACCCTCGCCGACGGCACCAGCCTCTTGACCGAGACGATCTTCGAGAACCGCTACATGCACGTCCCCGAGCTCAACCGGATGGGCGCCGAGATCGAGGTCCGAGGCCGCTCGGCGGTGGTGCGCGGAGTCGACCATCTGGTCGGAGCGCCGGTCATGGCGACCGACCTTCGAGCCTCGATGAGCCTGGTGCTGGCGGGTTTGGCCGCGCGCGGCGAGACGGAAGTCAACCGGGTCTACCACCTCGACCGAGGCTACGAGCGGCTCGAGGAGAAGCTCCAGGCCGTCGGAGCCGACATCGAGCGGGCGAGCGACGGC
Organism: Sphingomonadales bacterium; assembly: GCA_034668585.1. GTDB lineage: Bacteria > Pseudomonadota > Alphaproteobacteria > Sphingomonadales > Sphingomonadaceae > Allosphingosinicella. The sequence goes on from JAXDPB010000059.1 coordinate 5,679, forward strand.
TAACGCGTCGGAGCTAACCCAGCACCTCCACCGTGTGGATCGCCAGCCCGACCAGCCCGCCGACCAAGGTCCCGTTGATCCGGATATACTGGAGGTCGCGCCCGACCGCATTCTCGAGCCGGCCGGTCACCGTCCGGGCGTCCCAGCCCCGCACCGTGTCCGAGACCAGGGTGACGATGCCGCTGCCGTAGGTGGCGGCGGTGCCGACGACGAGGCGGCGGGCGAACTGGTTGATCGCCTTGTTGAGCCGGACGTCCTGCTGGAGAGTCTCGCCCAATTGCTTGAGCGCCTCGCCAAAGCGGCCGGCCATCGCCGCCTCCGGATCGCGGGCGGCTCGAAGCAGGGCCGCTCGGCTATTCTCCCACAGGCCGCCGAGCCAGTCGGTCACCGCCTTGTTGGCGATGATCTCGTTCTTCCATCCCTCGACCCTGGCCTGCATGTCGGGGTCGAAGCGCATGTCCCAGGCGAAGGCGGCGAGCGCTTCCTCCGCCTTGGCGCGCAGGGGGTGGGCGGGATCGATAGCCATGTCGATGGTCAGCTTCCTCAGCCCGTCGACGATGGCGTCGGCGAGCTTGGCGTCGAGGCCGGCGAGCTTCATGACCCAGCCCGCCCGCTCGTGAACCATGTTGCGGATGAGGTCCTCGTTGGCGTCGAGGGTGCGGCCCGTCCAGGTGACGATGCCGTCGAGGATCGGGATGTGCCTTTCCTCGGTGATGGCGCCGTCGAGCGCCTGGCCGATCAAGGGCGAGACTTCGAGCGAGCGCATGCGCTGAGCGACGGCGGTCTTGACCATGCCGCCGAGCCGCTCCTGGTCGAGCGCTTCGAGAAGGTCGGCGATGAGTCTCGATCCGCCTTGGCGAAGGCGCCCCTCGGGCGGCGGGTTGGCGAGGAAGCGGCCGATCGCTCCGGCGATGTCGACGCTCCGCATCCGCCGCGCCACCACCTTGGGGATCAGGAAGTTCTCGCGAAGGAAGGCGGCGAGCGCCGCGCCGATCCGGTCCTTGTTCCTGGGGATGATCGCCGTGTGGGGAATGGGCAGGCCGAGCGGGTGGCGGAACAAAGCGGTGACCGCGAACCAGTCGGCGAGGCCGCCCACCATCGCGGCCTCCGCGAACGCCTTGACGAAGCCGAGCCAGGGCCAGGCTTCGTCATAGGCATTGGCGGCGAGGAACACCGCCGCCATCGCGACCAGCATGCCGGTCGCGATGATTCGCATCTCGCGGATGCCGTGCCGGGGCGCTTCAGCGGGGGCCATGCCCTTCCAATCCCCGCGAAAGGCGATGGTTCACTCGGCCGGCTGCGGCGCGGGCCGCTTGGCATCGTCCCCGGGCCGATAGGTGAGCATCCGCCCCATCCGCCGCCCCAGCCACTGCTCGAAGCTGTCGGCGAGGCTGAAGCCGGCCGGAACGATGACGAGGGTCAGCACGGTCGAGAGGATCAGGCCGCCGATGACGACGACTCCCATCGGCGCCCGCCAGCTGCCGTCGCCGGTGAAGGACAGAGCGATGGGCAGCATTCCCGCCACCATCGCCACCGTGGTCATGACGATCGGCTGGGCGCGCTTGTGGCCGGCGTCGACGATCGCCTCGTCCTTGGGAACGCCCTTGCCGATCTCCTCGATCGCGAAGTCGATCAGCAGGATCGAGTTCTTGGCGACGATCCCGAGCAGCATCAGCAGCCCGATCATCACCGGAAGCGACATCGGGTTGCCGGTGAGGTGGAGCGCCAGCGCCCCGCCGAGAGGCGCGAGCAGCAGCGAGCCCATGTTGACGAAGGGCGGAAGCACCCTCTTGTAGAGCAGGACGAGCACCGCGAAGACGAGGAAGACTCCGGCGACCACGGCGAGGATGAAGTTCGAAACCAGCTCCGCCTGCCATTTGGCGGCGCCGACCTCGACCTTCTCGACCCCGTCCGGCAGCTTGCGCACCGCCGGCAGCGCCTCGATCTTCTTCATCGCATCGCTGGTGACGATGCCCGGCGCGAGGTCGGCGCCGATCGAGGTTCGGCGGCGCTGGTTGTAGCGTTTGACCTCGCTCGGCCCTGCGCCGAAGCTGATCTCGGCGACGTGCTTGAGCGGCACCGAGCCGCCCGCCGCGGTCGGCACCGGCAAATTCTCGATCGTCGACAGGTTGCGCCGCGACGTCTGCGGCAAGGCGACCCGGATCGGCACCTGCCGGTCCGACAGGGAGAATTTGGCGCTGTTCTGGTCGATGTCGCCCAAGGTCGCGATCCGGATCGTCTGGCTTAGAGCCGCGGTCGTGACGCCCAGGTCGGCGGCCAGATCGAGCCGCGGCTTGATCGTGATCTCGGGACGCTGCAGCTCGCCGTTGATTCGCGGCGCCCTGATCTCGGGCATGCCCCGCATCTCGGCGATGATCTTCTCGGCCGCCTGCTCGATCTTGGCCGGATCGTCGCCGACCAGGGTGAGGTTGAGGTCGCGGCCGCTTTGATTGCCGGCCTGCGACTGGAAGTTGATTCGGGCGTCGGGGATGGCCTGAAGCTCGGGAGAGTAAGCGCGCTCGAAGTCGACGCTGGTCCGCGCCCGGTCCTTCTTCAGGGTCACGAACAGCTCCGCGCTGGTCGGATTGACGTCCGCGAAGGCATCCTTGACCTCGGGCTTGGAGCGCATCAGCCGGGTCACCTTGTTGGCGACGACGGCGGTCCGCTCGAGAGTCGAGCCCGGCGGCATCTCGATCTGCACCTGGCTGAAATCGAGGTTGAGCGGCGGCTGGAAGGTCATCGGCAGAGTGTAGAACGAGGCGATCGTGGCGAAGAAGGCGACGACTCCGATCATCATCGTCCACCAGCGGTTGCGAAGCGACCAGCGCAGCATTCCGACATAGCGGTCCATCATCCAGCCCTCGCCGTGGCGGGCCTGTCCCTTCGCCTTGAGGAAGTAAGCGGCGACGAGCGGAGTGATCAGCCGGGCGACGGCGAGGCTGGTGAGCACGGCCGCGACGACGGTGAAGCCGAAATTCTTGAAGAACTGGCCGGAAATGCCCGGCATCAGCCCGACCGGCATGAACACGGCGACGATCGAGAAGGTGGTGGCGACGACGGCGAGGCCGATCTCGTCGGCGGCGTCGATCGCGGCCTGATAGGCGGATTTGCCCATCCGCATGTGGCGGACGATATTCTCGATCTCGACGATGGCGTCGTCGACCAGCACCCCGGCGACGAGGCTGAGGGCGAGCAGGCTGAGGCCGTTCAGCGAGAAGCCCATCAGGTCCATGAACCAGAAGGTGGGGATTGCGGAGAGCGGAATGGCGAGCGCCGAGATCAGGGTCGCCCGCCAGTCGCGCAGGAACAGAAGGACGACGAGCACCGCCAGCACCGCGCCCTCGACCATCGCCTCCATGGCCGAATCGTACTGCGCCTTCACATATTCGACGCTCGTGAACATCTCGGTGAAGCGGACCTTGCCATTGTCCTTCTCTAGCTGCCTCAGCGCCTTCATCGCCCCTTCGTAGACGGTGACGTCGGAATAGCCCTTGGCCCGGGTGAGGCGGAAGCTCAGCACCTGGCGGCCGTTCATCGTCGAGAGCGAGCGCTGCTCGGCATAGGCGTCGCGGACGTCGGCGATGGCCGAGAGCTTGACCGTCCGGCCGCCCGGCAGCGCGATCTGGGTCTCGCCCAGCGCATAGGCGCTGGCGGCGTTGCCGAGGACTCGCACCGACTGCTCGGAGCCGGCGATCTCGGCCCGCCCGCCGGCGGCATTGAGGTTGACCTGGCGAAGCTGGGCGTTGACCTGGGAGGCCGTGATTCCGTTGGCCTGCATCTTGGCGGGATCGAGGATGATCCGGATCTCGCGGCTGACCCCGCCGGAGCGGCGGACCTCGGCCATGCCCTCCACCGAGAGCAGCCGCTTGGCGACGGTGTTGTCGACGTACCAGCTCAATTCCTCAAGCGACATGTCGCTGGTCTCGGCCGAATAGATGCCCAGCGGGCCGCCGGCGATGTCGACCCGCTGCACGCGCGGCTCCAATATGCCTTCGGGCAGATCGGAGCGGATGTTGGCGATCGCGTCGCGGACATCGTTGACCCCGCGGTCGACCGGCGTTCCGATGACGAACTGGACGAAGGTCTGGGACGAGCCCTCGCCGACCGTCGAGGCGATTTCGTCCACTCCGTTGATGCCGCGCACGGCCGCTTCGATCCGCTGGGTGACCTGGGTTTCCATCTCGGTCGGTGCCGCCCCCGGCTGCGAGACGAGGATGACGGCGGCGGGAAATTCGATGTCCGGATTGTCGTTGACGTCCATCCGCATGAAGCTGACCAGGCCGAGCAGGGTCAGCGCCGCGAACAGGACAAGCGGGAAAACCGGGTTGCGGATCGCCCAGCTGGAAATGTTGCGCATCGGCTACACCTAGGGTGTGGGGTGGAAAGCGGCAATGGCCCGCGCCGTCATGCCGAACTTGTTTCGGCATCGAGCGCCGAGCCGCCTCGCGGGTGGAGAACTGGACCCTGAAACGGGTTCAGCGCGACAGCGGCATCGGACCGGCCTCACTCCGCCGGCTGCACCGCCGCCGGGCCATGGTCCTTGGCGCCGCCATAAGTGAGCAGCCGCCCGAATTTCGGCCCCAGCCAGCGCTCGAAGCTGTCGGCGAGGCTGAAGCCGGCCGGCACGATCACCAGGGTGAGGACGGTGGAGAGGATCAGCCCGCCGATGACGACGATGCCCATCGGCGCCCGCCAGCTGCCATCGCCCGAGAGCGAGATGGCGGTGGGAAGCATTCCGGCGACCATCGCCACCGTCGTCATCACGATCGGCTGGGCGCGCTTGTGGCCGGCGTCGGCGATCGCCTCGTGCTTCTCGACGCCCTTGGCCATCTCCTCGATGGCGAAGTCGATCAGCAGGATCGAGTTCTTGGCGACGATGCCGAGCAGCATCAGGATCCCGATCAGCACCGGCATCGACATGGCGTTGCCCGTCAGGTGGAGCGCGATCGCCCCGCCCAGCGGGGCCAGAAGCAGCGAGCCCATGTTCACGAAGGGCGGCACGATACGCTTATAGAGCAGCACCAGCACCGCGAAGACGAGGAAGATGCCGGCGACCACCGCCATGATGAAATTCTCGATCAGCTCCTGCTGCATCTTCTGCTCGCCCTGGCGGGCATGCTCCACCCCGGCGGGCAGGTTCTTGTAGGAGGGCAGCTCCTTGATCTTGCTCATCGCTTCGACGACGCCGGGGGCGAGATCAGCGCCGACGACGATGCGCCGCTGCTGGTTGAAGCGCTGGATCTGGGTCGGACCGGCGCTGAAGCCGATTTCGGCAACCACCTTGAGCGGTACCGAGCCGCCGCTCGCGGTCGGCACCGGCAGGTTCTGGATGGTCGACAGGTTCTGGCGCGATTCCTCGTTCAGGGCGACCCGGATCGGGATCTGCCGGTCGGACAGCGAGAATTTGGCGCTGTTCTGGTCAATCTCGCCCTGGGTGGCGATCCGGATCGTCTGGCTCAGGGCCGACGTCGTCACGCCTAGGTCGGCGGCGAGGTCGAAGCGGGGCTTGATCGTGATCTCCGGCCGCCTCAGGTCGCCCTCGATTCGCGGCGCCTTGACCTCCGGCATCTTCTTCATGTCCTGGACGATCGCGTTGGCCGCCTGGTCGAGCTTCACCGGATCGTCGCCGGACAGCATGAGACTGACGTCGCGATTGCCGAAGCTATGCGAACGGAAATAGACGCGCGCGTCGGCGATGTTGCGGATCTTGGGCGAAACCTCCCGCTCGAACTCGGTGCTGGTGCGCTCGCGATCGTCGTTCAGGGTGACATAGATGGTCGCGCCGCCGACCCTGATCGACGCGAAGGCCGACTTCACGTCGGGCTCCTTGCGGATGATGTCGGCCGCCTCGCTGGCGACTCGCTGGGTCTGCTGCAGCGTCGAGCCCGGCGCCATCTCGACCGCCACCGAGGTGAAGTCGCTGTTGACGTTGGGCTGGAAGGTGAAGGGGAGCGTGCCGAAGGCGAAGATGGTCGCGATGAACGCGGCGACTCCGATCAGCATCGTCTTCCAGCGGTGGACCAGCGACCAGTGGAGCAGGCCCATGTAGCGGTCCATCAGCCAGCCCTCGCCATGCTTTGCATGGCCCTTGGCGCTGAGGAAATAGGCGGCCATGAGCGGCGTTATCAGTCGCGCGACCATCAGGCTGATCAGCACCGCGACGACGATGGTCATTCCGAAGCTCTTGAAATATTGCCCGATCAGGCCGCCCATCATCCCAACGGGCAGGAACACGGCGACGATCGAGAAGGTCGTGGCGACCACGGCGAGGCCGATCTCGTCGGCCGCGTCGATCGCCGCCTGGTAGGCGGATTTGCCCATCCGCATATGCCGGACGATATTCTCGATCTCGACGATCGCGTCGTCGACCAGAACACCGGCGACGAGGCTCAGCGCAAGCAGGGTAACCCCGTTCAGGGTGAAGCCCATCAGGTCCATGAACCAGAAGGTCGGAATCGCGGAGAGCGGGATGGCGACGGCCGAAATGAGGGTCGCGCGCCAGTCGCGCAGGAACAGGAGGACGACGAGGACCGCGAGCACCGCGCCCTCGACCAGGGCCTCCATCGCGCTGGTATATTGCATTTCCGTATATTTGACGCTGGTAAACAGCATCCGGAACTTGACCTTGCCGCCGCTCTCCTTCTCGAGCTTCGCCATTTCCTTCTCGGCCGCTTTCCAGACCGTGACGTCGGAGGACCCCTTGGCCTTCTCGATCGAGAAGCTCAGCACCTGCCGGCCGTTCATCAGAGCGACGTTGCGCTGCTCGGCATAGAGGTCGCGGACCGTGGCGATCGAGGAGAGCTTGACCGTGCGCCCGTTGCCTACGGCGATGTTCTTCTCGCCGAGGTCGCGGGCGTCGACGGCATTGCCCAGCACCCGGACCGACTGTTCGGAGCCGGCGATCTCCGCCCGCCCGCCGGCGGCGTTGACGTTGGTCTGCCTCAATTGGGCGTTGACCTGGGCGGCGGTGAGCCCGTTGGCCTGCATCTTGACCGGATCGAGGATGATCCGGATCTCGCGGCTGACTCCGCCGCCGCGCGACACGTTGGCCATTCCGGAAATGGCGAGCAGCCGCTTCGAGATCGTGTTGTCGATATACCAACTGAGCTCTTCAAGCCCCATCGCGGTCGATTCGACGGCCATGTAGGCGATCGGACCGCCGTCCGCTTCCTCGCGCTGAACCTGGGGCTCGAGGATCCCCTCCGGCAGGTCGGAGCGGATGTTGGCGATGGCGTCGCGGACGTCGTTGACCGCCCGGTCGACCGGAGTGCCCATGTCGAACTGGACGAAGGTCGAGCTCACCCCCTCGCGCGCCGTCGACTGGATCTCGTCGACGCCGTTGATTCCCCGGATCGCCGCCTCGACCCGCTGGGTGACCTGGGTCTCCAGCTCCGACGGCGCGGCTCCCGGCTGCGCCACCGTCACGGTGGCCGCCGGGAAGCTGATGTCCGGATTGTTGTTGACGTCCATGCGCAGGAAAGTGATCAGCCCCAGCAGGGCCAGCGCCGCGAACAGCACGAGCGGGAAGACCGGGTTGCGGATCGCCCAGCTGGAAATGTTACGCATGTCGGATCAACTCCGTCGGTGGTTCGTCAGCGCGGCGCGACCGCCCGCTGCGGGCGGATCTTCTCGCCTTCCGTGAGGAACGGACCCGCGGAAAGGACCACCCGCTCCGCGCCGTTCAGCCCCTCGGCCACGATCACGCCCTCGTCGGTGACCGAGCCGACCTTCACCGGCCGGCGGCGGACGGCATTGTCCTTGTCGACGATGTAGACGTAGCTGCCCTGGCTGTCGTTCAGCACCGCCGATTCCGGCAGCATGGGCGCGTCGGACGAGCCCGCCTGGATGCTGGCCGTGGCGAAGCCGCCGGGCCTCAGGTCGCGGTCGTAGGGGATGGCGATCCGGGCCACGCCCTGGCGGGTCGCCGGGTCGATGACCGGCGACACCTGCCAGATGCTGCCTTGGTAGGTCTTGGGCGAGCCGACCGGAGTCACCTGAGCGAGCACGCCCGTGCCGAGCGCGGCGAGATCCGCCTCGGGCAGGCGCGCCATCATCTCGAACTGGCCGCCGCGGGCGATCCGGAACAGGGCGCCCGAGCCCGGGCCGACGATCTGGCCGGGCTCGACGGTGCGGGTGAGAACGAGGCCCGCGGCGGGCGCCCGGACATCGAGGCGGCCGATGCGGGCGCGGCTCTGGCCGAGATTGGCCTGGGCGACTCGAACCCGAGCGAGCGCGGCGTCGCGGGCGGCGACCCGCCGCTCGACATCCGCCTTGGAGACGAACCCGCGCGAGACGAGCTTCTGGGCCCGGTCCAGCTCCTGCTGGGCAAGACGGGCGTCGGCCCTGGCAACGTCGATCTGAGCGGCGAGCTGCGCCGCTTCCTGGGACTGAACCGAGCGGTCGATCACCGCCAGGGTCTGGCCGGCGCCGACCCACTGGCCGGCCTCGACCAGAACGCTGACCACCTTGCCGCCCTCGCCCGGGATTCCGACCGGCATGTCGTAACGGGCGGCGAGCTGGCCGGTGGCGGAGATGGTGCGGGCGACCTGCCGGCGGCCGGGCACGACGACGCTGACCGCCGGGGCCGCCTCGGCGCTCTCGCCGGCCTTGACGCCGACCGCGACCTTGGTTTGGTCGCCGCCGCCGCGGCCGAACAGGAAATAGGCTGCGAGCAGCAAGACCAGCACCGCCGCGACGACCGCGATGATCAGGTTCCGGCGACGGCGGCGGGCCGCGGTCTCATCGTCGATGACCACGACCTCGCTGTCGAGGGCGCCGCGGCGCCATTTGGGCGACTCGAAATTCATAGTGCTCATATTCCCCACACCGGACAGGCGGCAGCGCCGCTTCGGCTACTGTGTTAGCCGAATATATCACCTGCCTCAAGTCAAATCTGCCACGCAGCCCCCCACGCGGCGGAACCGGGCATCTACATTTTTTGTTGGGGTTTGACCACTCGAAAGCGGTACAGGGACGAGACGAGCAAGCGAGGGTAAGGAGGGACGCGCATGAACCTGCTGACAGACCATGGCTGGATCGCCTGGATCATCATCGGCGCTATCGCCGGCGCGATCGCCAAGGCGATCATGCCGGGCCGCGATCCGGGCGGGTGCATCGTCACCATCCTCCTCGGCATCGGCGGGGCGGTCCTCGCCGGCTGGCTCGGCAACATGCTCGGCTGGTACAAGCCGGGCGAGGGCGCGGGTTTCATCGCCGCCATCGTCGGCGCGATCCTCATCCTCTTCGTCTGGAGGCTCATCGCCGGCAGGCGTTGAGCTCTTGCCTCCCCGTCGCGAGACGGGGAGGCAGAGATCCTGCCTTCATCGCGGCAACGAAGGCGCGGACGGCCTCGGCCTCGGCGCCGGGATTGGCCGCGGCTCGGGCGACGATCGCCGAGCCCGAGATCGCTCCCAGCGCTCCGGCCCGAAGCGCGAGCCGGACATGCTCGGGCCCGGCGATGCCGAAGCCGAGCACCGGCGGCGGCGCCCCGCTTTCCTTCAGCGCCGCGATCACCTCGCCCGCGAAGCGCACCTCGGCGTCCGCTCCGGTAACTCCGGCCCGGGCGACGCAATAGGTATAGCCCTGCCCTTCCGCCGCGATCCGCGCCAGCCGCTCCGGCGGCGTATTGGGAGCGGCGATCAGCACCGGAGCGACCCGCGCCGCTCGGGCGGCGGCAAGGAACGGCCGGGCCTCGATCAAGGGCACGTCCGCGACGAGCACGCTGTCCACCCCCGCCTCGGCGCTGGCCCGGTAGAAGGCGTCGCGCCCCCGGGCCACGACCAGGTTGGCATAAGTGAGGATTCCGACCGGGACGTCCGGGTGGCGGGCCCGGAATTCGGCGAGCAGCCCGAAGCAGTCGGCCGTCCGGGTGCCGCCGGCGAGGGCCCGAACCGCCGCCGCCTGGATGACGGGTCCGTCGGCGACGGGGTCGGAGAACGGGATCCCGACCTCGACCATGTCCGCCCCGCCCTCGACCAGAGCGTCGAGGATGGCGGCGCTGGTCGCGAGATCGGGGTCGCCGAGCATGACGAAGGCCCCGAACGCGCCCTCGCCGCGTCCGCGCAGCCGTTCGAACATCGCGGCATAACGAGTCACGCCGCGGCTCCGAGCAGCCGGCGCGCCTGCTCCATGTCCTTGTCGCCGCGTCCGGACAGGTTGACGACCAGTACCGTGTCCTCGGCCGCGGCTTCGGCCATCTTCAGCGCCTGGGCCAGCGCGTGCGCCGATTCGAACGCGCAGATGATCCCTTCCGACCGCGCCAGCAGAGCGAAGGCGGTGAGCGCCTCCTCGTCGGTGACCCCGACATAATCGGCTCGGCCGCTGTCCTTGAGGAAGGCATGCTCGGGCCCGACCGCGGGATAGTCCAACCCCGCGGAAACCGACCAGCTCTCGTCGATCTGCCCGTCTTCGTCCTGAAGCACGTAGGTCTCGGCGCCGTGGAGGATGCCGGCGCGCCCGCGCAGCAAGGTGGCGCCGTGCTCGCCGCCGTCGAGCCCCTTTCCCGCCGCCTCGACTCCGACCAGGCGCACGCTTTCGTCGGCGACGAAGTCGGCGAACAGGCCGATGGCGTTGGAGCCGCCGCCCACCGCGGCGATGCAGGCGTCGGGTAACCGGCCCTCCTCCTCCAAAATCTGCGCTCGGGCTTCCTTGCCGATCACCCGCTGATACTCGCGCACCATCAGCGGGAAGGGATGCGGACCGGCGACGGTGCCGAGCAGATAATGGGTGTCCTCGAAGCTCGCCGCCCAGTCCCTCAGCGCCTCGTTGATCGCGTCCTTCAAGGTTCGGCTGCCGCTTTCGACCGGAACCACCTCGGCCCCCATCAGCTCCATCCGGAAGACGTTGGCCCGCTGCCGCTCGACGTCGACGGCGCCCATGTAGATCCGGGTCTCGAGCCCGAACAGGGCGCCCGCGAGCGCCGTTGCGACGCCGTGCTGGCCCGCGCCCGTCTCGGCGATCAGGCGGCGCTTGCCCATCCGCTTCGCCAGCAGGGCCTGGCCGAGCACCTGGTTGGTCTTGTGGGCGCCGCCATGGAGCAGGTCCTCGCGCTTGAGGTAGAGACGGGCTCGCTCGCTGCCGAGATTGCGGCAGCGGGTGAGCGGGGTCGGGCGGCCCGCATATTTCGCCAGCAGCTCGTCGAGCTCGGCCCGGAAGGCCGGATCCTCGGAGGCGTCGAGGAAGGCCGCCTCGAGCTGCTCGATCGCCGGCACCAGGATCTCTGGAACATAGGCGCCCCCATAGGCGCCGAAGCGGCCGCTCAGCCTCATCCCGTCACCCCCGCGAAGTCTGGGGTCGATGCCGGCTGCGTAGCGATGCCGGCCTTCGCGGGCCTGACGAGGATCAGCATAACGGCCTCCCCCGCACCGGCAGTCGAAGCGAGTCGAAGAAGGCGTGGAGCTTGCCGGCGTCCTTGCGGCCCGGCGCCATCTCCACGCCGGAGCCGACGTCGAGCGCGAAGGCGCCGACCCGCGAGGCGGCGCGCGCATTGTCCGGCGTCAAGCCTCCGGCGAGCAGCGACCGGCCAAGCTCCGCTCGCCCCTCCAGCCGCGACCAGTCGAAGGCGATGCCGGTGCCTCCGGAGCGCCCTCCCACCTGGGTGTCGAATAAGGTGCGGTCGGCGCCGAGCCTGGGCCGAGGCAGCTCGCGGCCGACGGCGGCCGCGGCCCAGATCTCGGTCTCCGCGGGCAGCAGGCCGCGAAGCGCCCGGATGTAGAGCGCGTCCTCGTCGCCGTGAAGCTGGACGGCGCGCAATCCGAGGGCGCGGGCGCTATAGGCGACCTGCATCGGCTTCTCGTTGCGGAACACTCCGACCAGCGGCACCGGCGAGGCTTCCGCGATCGCCTCCGCCGCCGGGCCGGTGACGGCGCGCGGCGTGTTCGGCACCATGACGATTCCGGCATAAGCGGCGCCATGCTCGGCCGCCATCGCCGCGTCGTGGCCGTCGGTGATCCCGCAGACCTTGACCCAGCCATAGGCCAGAGCCCGCGCCGCCTCGCCCGGCTCCTCGGCGCGCATCAGCGACGAGCCGACCAGGAAGGCGTCCGCATAAGGCGCGAGCTGCTCGACGTCGGAGCGGCTTCCAATGCCCGATTCGGCGACGACCAGTGTCCCCGGCGGCACCAGGCCCGACAGCCGCTCCGTGGTGGCGAGGTCGACCTCGAGGTTGGTGAGGTCGCGGTTGTTGATTCCGACGATGTCGGCGCCGAGGGCGGCCGCCCGCCGCACCTCCTCGGCCGTGCGGGTCTCGACCAGGACGTCCATGCCGAGCCGCCGGGCCGCCGCCATCACCGCCGCCGCCTCGGGGTCGCTCAGCACCGCGAGGATGGCGAGGACGGCGTCGGCGCCGTGGAGCCTCGCTTCGGCCACCTGGCGCGGGTCGACGATGAAGTCCTTGGCGAGGATCGGGCCGGCAAACTCGCGCCGCACCGCCCGCAGGTCCTCGAGCGCCCCTCCGAAATAAGGAGCGTCGGTGAGCACGCTGATCGCGTCGGCGGCGCCGCGATAGGCGCGGGCAAGCGCGCCCGCGTCCGCCGCCGGGCGAATCGCCCCGCCGGAGGGCGAGCCGCGTTTCACCTCCATGATGAAGCGCGCCCCCGGCCGAGCCAGCGCCGCCCTGAGGCTTCGGCGGCTGGGCTCGGGCTCGGCGCCGAACCCGGCGAGCCGGGCCGCGACGTCGATCCGCTTGCGAGCGACGATCTCGGCGAGGATCCCCTCAGCCACGGGTCGCCTCGACGAACAGCAGAAGCCGCCGGCAGGCGTCGCCGGAGCGCAACGCGTCGAGCGCCATTGCGGCCCCCTCGCGAAGGTCCCCGGCGAGGCCCGCCGTCATCAGCAGCGCGCCGGTGTTGAGCGCCACCACTTCGGTCTCGGCATCGAGGCCATAGCCCATCAGCAGCGCCTTCAGCCGCTCGGCATTCTCTTCGGATCCGCCGCCGCGCAGCACCTGCACCGGCCGCCGTCCGAAACCGGCATCCTCGGGGCGGATCATCAGCTCCTCGAAGGCCCCGTCAAGCACCCGCACCGCCTGGGTCTCGCCGTGAAGGGCGATCTCGTCGAGGCCGGAGCCGTGGACGACCAGCGCCCGGGCGACTCCGAGCGCGGCCAGAGTCCGGGCCACCGGACGGAGCAAAGCGGGGTCGGCGACTCCGAGCAGCTGCACGTCGGGCTCGGCCGGGTTCACGCAGGGCCCGACCATGTTCATGATCGTCCGCACCTTCAGCATCCGCCGGACCGGACCGGCGTGGCGAAGGCCCGGATGGTAGAGGGGCGCGAACAGGAAGCAGATGCCGGTCTCGTCGAGCGCTCGCCGCGAGACCTCGGCGCTCGCTTCGATCTTCGCTCCGAGATGCTCGAGCACGTCGGCCGAGCCGCAGCGCGAGGTCACCGAACGGTTGCCGTGCTTGGCGACCGGCAGGCCCGCGGCGGCGGCGGCGAAGGCGACGGCGGTGGAGACGTTGATCGACGCCGACCCGTCGCCGCCCGTGCCGCAGCTGTCGGCGAACAGATAGTCCGGGCGCGGGAAATCCGAGTCGGCGGCGCGAAGCGCCCGGGCGGCGCCGGTCAGCTCGTCGGCGGTCTCGCCCTTGAGCCGGAGCGCGATCAGCATCGCGGCGATGGCGGGCTCCGCAAGGCCGCCGGCGACGAGCTCGCCGAACAAGGCTTCGGCTTCGGCTTCGGCGAGCGACTCGCCGCAATAGAGGCGGCCGAGCGCCGCTTCGGCGGCGGGCGTTTCGGGAGTGGCGAGGACGTATTTGGGCAGAGTGGACATGGCGGGATTCCTGCGATGGCGACAAAAGAAAAGGCCCACCGGAGCGGCGGGCCTTTCTGGAGAGATTCGGACTTTAGAAGGTCCGTTTCACCATCGATGGTCGCGCGCCGCGGCGGAATTGTCGTCCCACCACCAATGCCAGGCGTGCGCGGCGGCCGGCGCCGAAAGGGCGCAAGCGGAGGCAATGCGGGTCGCGCGGGTCGTCATCACCGCCCAACTCCCAGCTAACGCCCTACAAGTCAACGGCATATTCACGGAAACAACCGTCATGCCAGCGAAGGCTGGTATCCATGCTGCGCGCGGAGGGGTCCGGATTCAGCATGGACCCCAGCCTTCGCTCGGGTGACTGAAGCCATTCAGCAACGGTGCAGGCCCGCCCGCGTTGAAAGGACCGGCACCGTAACCTTCGGAGAAGTCCATGCGTAACCTCGTTCTCGGCGCCGCCCTCGCGCTCACCGCCTTGCCGCTCGCTCCGGCCTTCGCCCAAACCCAGCCCACCCCGATCATTCTCAACGGAACCCGCCTCGACGTGGTCGCGACCGGCGAGGTGAGCCGAGTCCCCGACACCGCCCGTATCTCCGCCGGAGTCGTCACCACGGCGCCGACCGCCACGGCGGCGCTGGCCGAGAATGCGGCCCGCATGGCCTCGGTACGGGCGGCCCTGAAGCAGGCGGGGATAGCCGACCGCGACATCCAGACCAGCTCGATCAACCTCTACCCGGACTATCGCCAGGACCCGCAGGGCACCAACCCGCAGATCATCGGCTATCGCGCCAGCAACGAGGTCTCGGTGAAGTTCCGCGACATCGCCGCCACCGGCCGGATCCTCGACGCGCTGGTCGCCCAGGGCGCCAACCAGATCAACGGCCCGATGCTCGGCATCGACAAGCCCGAGGCGGCGCTCGACGAGGCCCGCACCAAGGCGCTCGCCAATGCGCGCAGCCGAGCCGAGCTTTACGCCAGGGCGCTGGGCAAGAAAGTCGGCCGGATCCTCTCGATCAGCGAAGCCGGCGGCAATTTCGCCCAGCCGGTGATGATGATGCGGCAGCGCGCGGACGTCGGCAATGCCACCGGCATCGACCCCGGCGAGCAGAGCGTGTCGGTCAGCCTGTCCGTTTCCTTCGAGCTCGAGTAAGCGCGGCCTCGTTCCCCCCACCCCGTCATTGCGAGGAGCGAAGCGACGCGGCAATCCAGCTTCCCGCCCGCCACTGGCCCAGAGCTGGATCGCCTCTCTGCCCTCGCAATGCCGGCGGGGGCGCTTTCCTTTTTGCCGGGAACGTCTTAGCGCGCGCCGATGCGTATCCCGACCTTCCTGTTCGCCCTCGTCCTTGTCGCCTCCCCCGCCGCCGCTCAGAAGCTCGGCGCCCGAACTGCGACACCGGGCCAGGTGCTCGGCGATCAGGCCGCCGCCGACCCCGAAGCCGAGGCGGAGCAGATCGCCGCGGCGGCGGCCCGGCACCCGCTCGGCTCGCTCGAAAACCCGGTCCGGGTCGGCGGACCGGAAGGGGCCCGCGCCTACATCGCCCGCCTGCGCTGCGCCGACGGCTCGCGCCCGAAGCCGGGCCCGCACGCCACCGGCGGAGTCGGCGCCTACGGCACGGTGACCGAACGTTACCCACTCGATTGCGGCGCCGCCGCGCCCGGCCGCTCGGCGCTCGTCGTCGATTATTATCACGAGGAGCATGTCGAGACCCGCCCCGCCGCCGGCTTCGCCATCGAGCCGCGCTGATTTGCGGCGGCCGCCGCCGCGGTTAAGAAGCGACGATGCGCAAATGGCTCCGCCGGCTCGGCACCTTGCTCCTGTTCCTGGCCGTGGCGCTGTGCTTCGCGCCCTCGCTGATCCCGGCTTTCCTCGACCGCCTCTATTACGAAGGCCCGCGCTCCGACCATTTTGACGGCGAGCGCTTCTTCAATCCCGATCCCGGCCCGCAAGCCGGCGCCCATGGCGGCCCCAGCCGCTACTTCAACCGCTGGCTCCGCGGCGGCGACGAGCGCGCCCGCTGGCCGGATCGGGTCGCCGTCCGCCAGGCGGTGCCGCCCCGCCGCGTCGAGGGCGGCGAGATGCTCGTCACCTGGATCGGCCACGCCAGTGTCCTGGTCCAGACTCGGGGCCTCAACATCCTCACCGACCCGATCTGGTCCGAGCGCGCCTCGCCTTTCGCCTTTCTCGGGCCGAAGCGGGTCCGGGCGCCGGGGGTCCGGTTCGAGGACCTTCCCAGGATCGACCTCGTCCTCGTCAGCCACAATCATTACGACCATATGGACCTGCCGACCCTGAAACGGCTGTGGCGGCGCGACCGGCCGGCGATCGTCACCAGCCTCGGCAACGAGTCGATCCTGCGCGGCGCCGGCATCGGGGCGACGGCGCTCGACTGGACTCAGGGCATTTCGGTCGGCGGAGCCACGGTCAGGATCGAGCGCAACCGCCACTGGAGCTCGCGCTGGGGAACCGACCGCAACCGTGCCCTCTGGTCGGCCTTCACCGTCACTCTGCCGGGCGGCAACATCTTCTTCGCCGGCGACACCGGCTTCGGCGACGGAAGCTGGGCCCGGGAGGCGGCGAAGCACGGCCCCTTCCGCCTCGCCATCCTCCCGATCGGCGCCTACGAGCCGCGCGACGTCATGCAGGCGAACCACATGAATCCCGACGAGGCGGTGCGGGTGTTCGAGACGTTGAAGCCCGCGCGGGCGCTCGGCATCCACTGGGGCACCTTCCAGCTCACCTTCGAGGGCATCGACGACCCGCCCCGCCGCCTCGCGCGGGCCCTGCGCGATCGCGGCATCGCCGCGGACCGCTTCGTCGTTCGGGAGGCCGGCCAGCCGATGCGCATTCCCTGACCCCGCCGGTTCATTTAGGCTTCATGCTACACTTGTAGCATCCACTTCGATCGCGGGCGGCAAGTGGGAGACCGACATGACCGATGAAAGTCTGGAACGGCGCATCGCCCGGCTCGAAGCCAGGCTTGTGCGGACCCGGCGATGGCTCGCGGGAGCCGTCGCCCTTCCGCTCCTTCTCGTCGTCGGCCTTCGCGCCCTCGACCGCCGCCGGCGACAGGCCGCGGGAGATCGTCGTCTCCAGGCTGACCCTGGTCGACGACAAAGGCGTTGCGAGGGTGGTGATCGGCCAGGATCCCGTGGATTCGAAGCGGCGGTCGCGCGGCGCGGGCGTGTACATTCGCGACAGGGACGGCAACGAGCGCGGGGGCTTCGGGACGATGGACGACGGCTCGGCCGTCTTCGCCATGGACGCGCCGCGCGGCGTCGGCACCCTCTACCCCGACCGGATCGGCATGATGGTCTGGCCGCACGGCGGCTCGCAAATGATGTTGCTCGACAACAAATCCCGAAGCGTCGTCCAGCTGCGCGCCAACGGCGACGGCGAGGGCGGCCTCGACCTTTTCAACTGGCAGCCCGAGAAGGTGGATATTCGCACCCTCAATTTCGGGGGCGAGAGCCGGGAAAGCGAGAAGCTGTCCGCGCCGGCGCCCGCCAAGAGCCGCTGAATCTCCCGAGCAGGCTCGGGACGGAATTCACGGCACGATCAGCTTCAGCGCGCCTTTTCTGACCCGATATCTGAGCGGAGTCTCCATCAACCGGGCCTCGCCGTCCATCGCCACCATCACCAGGTCGCGGCGCGAATCGATCTCGACCTCCTCCACGCCCTCGAGCGTGAGGAAATCGTCGTGGCGGTCGGGCCGGCCAAACACCGCCCGCATCGACAGCCACGCAAAGCCGAGGCGGGAGCGGGCGAGCGGGGCGTAGACGCACAATTCGCCCTTATCGAGCGCGGTTCGGCGGCCGAGGCTCAGCAGGCCCGTCTCATATTTGTTGTTGCCGACGAACAGCAGGGGAGTCTCCACCGGCGCCTTCATTCCCGCGATCCGAACGGTGAGGCGCCGGCTCGAGAAGCGCCACAGGGCCCGCGCCCCGGCGACCATCATCGCCGTTCGCTTCCGCCGCCCCAGATGCCGCTGCTGCGCCTCCCGCTCGCGAACGAGCTTGGGATAGAGGCCCACCGCGCTGTTGTTGACGAACAGCCGTCCGTTGACCTCGGCGGCATCCACCTGGCGGGTGCGACCGGCGGCGATCGCGGCGGCGGCCTCCTTGAGGTCGAGCGGGATGCCGGCGTCGCGCGCGAAATGGTTGAGGGTCCCCATCGGCAGGATTCCGAGGGGAACCTGGGTATCGGCCACGGCCGCGGCGGCGGTGCTGATCGTGCCGTCGCCGCCCGCCGCGACCAGGGCGGTCGCGCCTTTCGCCTTGACCACGTCCGCGCAATGGCGGTCGAGCTCCCCCGGGTCGACCAGGCGCACGTCCGGCTCGACTCCGGTGCCTTCGAAAGCCTCGCGGATTCGAGCCTCGGCCCCTTCCGCCGAGCCGCCGCCGCGGTTGACGATCACGATAACCTTCAACCGCGTCGCCCCGTCATGCCGGGCCGATCCGGAAGGCGCACAGCTTGTTGCCGTCCGGATCGCGGAAATAGGCGCCGTAAAAGGCCCTTTCGCCTTCCTCTCCCCGAACCCCCGGCGGACCCTCGTCGCTTCCGCCCAGCTCCAGCGCCTTCCGGTAGATCCGGTCCACCTTCTCCCGTGTGTCCATCACCAGCGACACCATGTTGCCGTTGCCCGCCCGGGCCGGCTCGCCGTTATGGGGTCGGGTGACGGCGACTCCGGGCTGGCCCCAGCCGGCGCCGTAGAGGGTGAAGCCGCTCTCCATCTCCATCAGCCGCGACGCCCCGATCTCGCCGAACAGGGCGTCGTAGAAGCCGCGCGAGCGCTCGAGGTCGTCGGTGCCGAGCGTGACGTATCCGATCATGGCTCAGCCTTTCTTGGTCGAGTCGGAGCATTCGCCGACCCGGCGGCCCGACACCCGCATTTCCATCTTCATCGCCTTGCCGCCGACTCCGAGGTCGGTTTCCGACTTCATCGTCATGTCGATGCTCTGCGGGCTGTAGCGGCCGTCCATCTCCATGACGGTCTTGCCGGCGCCGCCCTGGCCGGTGCAGGTGGTCTTTCCCTTGATCCGGCCGCCGGCCCAGCTGAAGCCCTCCGATTTGCAATTGGCCTTGCCGCCGGCGAACATGTCGCCCTTCGGGCCCTTGGCTTCTTCGGGAGTCATGCAGCTTCGGCTGGTCCCGCCCGCCTGCGCCTTCATGCCCTCGGCGAT
Organism: Sphingomonadales bacterium; assembly: GCA_034668585.1. Classification (GTDB taxonomy): domain Bacteria; phylum Pseudomonadota; class Alphaproteobacteria; order Sphingomonadales; family Sphingomonadaceae; genus Allosphingosinicella. The sequence goes on from JAXDPB010000059.1 coordinate 24,613, forward strand.
TCCGGCCGGCAGTCCCTCCACGTCTACGTTGACGACCTCCGTCTTCATCTCCCATTCGCCGGGCTGAAGGCTGATTCCGGAAGCGGAACCGCCGCCGCCCGTCGCCGCCGCCGAGCCGTTGCCGCCGCTCTTGTCGGGGCTTCCGCAAGCGGCCAAAGCCAGCACCGCCGCGCTCAGGATCAATCTGGTCTTCATCGTCCTCCCCCTCTCGTGATCAATGGCCGGACGCGGACGCCCCCGGCTTCAGCAAATCGAGAACCGCCACCGTCATCGCCTCGGTGCCGAGCCGAATCGACGGCTCCGGATCGATCTTGAACAGGGCCGAATGGTGCGACGGCACCGGCGGGCCGCCGGCGCGGGCGGCGTCGAACGCCGCCTGCGGAGTCCCGCCCACCTGGAAATAGAAGCCGGGCACGCCCAGCTCGGGCTGGACGAAATAGGTGAAATCCTCCGCCCCCATGCTCTCCTGGGCGAACGGCACCACGGTCCCCGCCGGCAGCGCCTGCTGCCAGGCGCCGCGCACGCGCTGCGCGAGGGCGGGGGTGTTGCTGGTCGTCGGAGTCCCTTCCGACACCTTCACGTCGGGCAACTGGCTCTCGGCGACTCCGTTGGCTCGGGCGATGTTCTTGGCCATTCGCTCGATCGCCGCCAGCAGTTGGTGCCTCACCGCCTCGTCATTGGCGCGGACGGTGATCTGGAGGTCGGCCCGGTCGGAGATGATATTGTGCTTGGTCCCGGCGTGGAACGAACCGACGGTGATCACCGCCGGCGACAGCGGCCCGACCTCGCGGCTGACGATCGACTGCAGGGCGGTGACGAGCTGCGCTCCGATATAGACGGGATCCTTGCCGCTCTGGGGCGAGGCGCCGTGCGCGCCGACGCCGTGGATGACGATGTCGACGCTGTCCGCCGAGCTGTACATCAGAGCGTCCGAGCCGCTCACCGTGCCGGTGCGCATTCCCGAATTGACGTGGAAGCCGAGCGCGTAATCGGGCTTGGGGAAGCGGGTGTAGAGTCCGTCGGCGAGCATCGCCTTGGCGCCGCCGACACGCTCTTCGGCCGGCTGCGCGATCAGGACGATGGTGCCCCGCCAGCGGTCCTTCATCGCCGCCAGCTGGTGAGCGGTGCCGATCAGCGAGGTGATGTGAACGTCGTGGCCGCAGGCGTGCGCGACCGGCCACTCTACGCCGTCGATACCGGCCTGGCGAACGTGAGAGGCGTAGGGAAGGCCGCTTTTCTCGTCGACCGGCAGCGCGTCCATGTCGGCGCGGACCAGCACGGTCGGCCCCGCGCCGTTGCGCATCACCCCGACGACTCCGGTGCCGCCCACACCTTCGGTCACCGTCGCCCCTTCCGCTCGAAGCGCCTTCGCGATGATCTTCGCGGTGCGGTTCTCCTTGAAGCTGAGCTCGGGGTTGCGATGAAAATCGACGAACATGGCGCCGAGGCGCTTGTCGTAATCGGCCTTGATCGAATCGGCGAAATCGGAGGCGGCGGCGGGAGTCGCGGCAAGGGTGCAGGCAAGCAACAGATAGCTGAGGCGCATTCGGTAATTCTCCAACAGCCCGTCATGCCGGACTTGATCCGGCATCCACCTTCTCTTCCTGGACTCCGGCAAGGTGGACCCCGGATCAAGTCCGGGGTGACGGAAGCGTCCTAGCGCGGCCACAAAGCTTCGAACAGCCGTTCCGAGTCGGCCTCGTCATTGTAGAGGTGCGGAGTGATCCGCATCCGCTCCCCCCTCAGGCTGACATGCACGTTCGCGCCCGCCAGCCTCTCCTCTATGCCCTCGGGAAGGCCGCCGGGGAAGCGCACCGAAAGGAAATGCGGCGCCCTCCCCGCCATCGCCGTCACGTCCCGCTCGAGCAGCCGCGCCTCGATCGCGGCGGTCGTCGAAGCCAGGGTCTCCGCGACATTGGCAACGCCCCAGCCCAGCAGCTGTTCGATCGCTGCGCCGGCCACCGGAAGCAAGGCGAAATTGGCCCGCTCCCCCATGTCGAAGCGGCGGGCGCCGGCGGCGAAGGCCTCCTCGTAATTGGAGAGGCTTCGGAAATCGTGGGCGTTGCGGCGGACGATCCACGCCTCCTCCAGCGGCCGCCCCTGCTGGTGGCGCGGCGCGACGTAGAGGAAGCCGAGGCTGTAGGGGCCGAGCAGCCATTTGTAGGATGTGGCGACGAGATAATCCGGATCGACCGCGGCGAGGTCGAGCGGCAGAGCCCCGGTCGACTGGGTCGTGTCGAGCACCAGGGCCGCTCCGACCGAGCGGCAGCGCCGGCCGATCGCCTCGACGTCGATCATCGTTCCGCAGGCCCAGTGGGTGTGCGGCGCCACCACCAAAGCGGTGCCGCCGTCGATCGCCTCGAGCAAAGCCGCCGTCCAGTCCCCTTCCCCGGGGCGCGGCACCGTCGCCACCCGCGCCTCCGCCCGATGGGCGAGCGCCCGCGCGGCGAGAATCCCCGACGGGAAATCCTCGGCGAGGGTGACGATCTTCTGTCCCGCCGCGACCGGCACGTTCGCCATCACCGTCGCCATCGCGTAGCTCACCGACGGAACGATCGCGACGTCGTCCGCCATCGCCCCGATCAGCCGCGCGAACAGCGTCCGCACTTCCTCCGACTGGTCGAAGAAATGCTCCGCGCGCACCTCCCAGGGATGCGCCTTGCGCTCCAGCCCGAGCCGCCCCGCCTCGATCGCGGCGCGGCTCAGCGGCGACATCTTGGCGCAGTCGAAATAGGCGACCCCCTCCGGGATGTCGAAGAGGGTGCGCTGGCAGGGGATCGACGCCATCAGGCCTTGGCTTTGCCCTTCTTGTCCTCGGGCGGCGCCGCGCAGGTCGGGCCGGTGCGGCGGCCGCTCATCTTCGTCGACATGGCGAAGTCGCCGTCGCCCGACAGGAAGGAATTGGCGTTCGCGGTGCCCGTGAACGAGTCGCCGGTATAGGTGCCCTCGAACGTCATCTGGATCTTCCCCTCGAGCGCGTCGCGCTCGCACTCCAGCGACACGTTGATTCGCCCGCCCCGCAAATAGCGGTCCTTGTAGTGACACTCATAGCCGATTCCGGCGAACATCTCCGCGGGCGGCTTGTCCTCCTTGCCCGACTCGATGCAGGCGGGCGACGTCGCCTTGTCGCCGACCGCCGCCTTGAGCGCGGGGGTCGCCTTGTCGGTCGAACGGAAGCTCGTGACCTCGGAGCTTATCTCCCACTGCCCGGCCTGCAGGGCGACGGCATCCTCCGCCGCCTCATTCTCCTGCCCGCCGTCGGAGCAGGCGGCGGCCAGGCACAACGGTACGATGATCAGTGCGCGCATCTCTCATCCCCCTTTTGTTATTCGCGCAAGCTAGCGCTCCGGCGACGCAATAGCCATATGTCGGCCATGCCAATCGCGATCAGGACCGGCCTCGACGAGCCGGAGACGGGGCAGTCTTTCGTCCCCCACCGCCCCCAGCGCCCGGAAAAGGCCGAAGGCGGAAGGAAATTGAGGATCGTCTCCGACTACGAACCGTCGGGGGACCAGCCCACCGCGATCGCCGAGCTGGTCGATTCCGCGCGTCAGGACGAGCAGACCCAGGTGCTGCTCGGAGTCACCGGCTCGGGCAAGACCTTCACCATGGCCAAGGTGATCGAGGCGCTGCAGCGCCCCGCCCTCGTCCTCGCCCCCAACAAGATCCTCGCCGCCCAGCTCTACGGCGAGTTCAAGAGCTTCTTTCCCGACAACGCGGTCGAATATTTCGTCAGCTATTACGATTATTACCAGCCCGAAGCCTACGTCCCGCGCTCCGACACCTACATCGAGAAGGAAAGCTCGGTGAACGAGGCGATCGACCGGATGCGCCACTCGGCGACCCGGGCTTTGCTCGAACGCGACGACGTCATCATCGTCGCCTCGGTCTCCTGCCTCTACGGCATCGGCTCGGTCGAGACCTACAGCGCGATGACCTTCAGCCTCAAGAAGGGCGACACCGTCGACCAGCGCGAGATCGTCAGGAAGCTCGTCGCCCTCCAGTACAAGCGCAACGACCAGGCCTTCGCCCGCGGCAATTTCCGGGTCCGCGGCGACAGCCTCGAAATCTTCCCCTCGCACTATGAGGACATGGCCTGGCGGGTCGCCTTCTTCGGCGACGAGATCGAGGAGATCGTCGAGTTCGATCCGCTGACCGGCAAGAAGATCGCCGCATTGGATTACGTCAAGGTCTACGCCAACTCGCACTACGTCACCCCCGGCCCGACCCTCAAGCAGGCGATGGAGGCGATCCGCCACGAGCTCTCCGAGCGTCTCAAGGAGCTGGTCGCCGAGGGCAAGCTGCTCGAGGCGCAGCGGCTCGAGCAGCGCACCAATTTCGACCTCGAGATGATCGCCGCCACCGGCAGCTGCGCCGGCATCGAGAATTACAGCCGCTTCCTCACCGGCCGCCTGCCCGGCGAGCCGCCGCCGACCCTGTTCGAATATCTGCCCGAAAACGCCCTCCTGTTCGTCGACGAGAGCCACCAGACCGTGCCTCAGATCGGAGCGATGGCGCGCGGCGATCATCGCCGCAAGATCACCCTCGCCGAATATGGCTTCCGCCTCCCCTCCTGCATCGACAACCGCCCGCTTCGTTTCAACGAATGGGACGCGATGCGCCCGCAGACCGTCGCCGTCTCGGCAACTCCGGGGCCGTGGGAGCTCGAGCAGACCGGCGGAGTCTTCGCCGAGCAGGTCATCCGCCCCACCGGCCTTATCGACCCGCCGGTCGAGATCAAGCCGGTCGAGGACCAGGTCGACGACCTCATCAACGAGGCCCGGATCACGGCTCGCAAGGGCTACCGCACCCTCGTCACCACCCTGACCAAGCGGATGGCCGAGGATTTGACCGAGTTCATGCACGAAGCCGGCCTCAAGGTCCGCTACATGCACTCCGACGTCGAGACTCTGGAGCGGATCGAGCTGATCCGCGACCTCCGCCTCGGAGTCTACGACGTCCTGGTCGGGATCAACCTGCTCCGCGAGGGCCTCGACATCCCCGAATGCGGCCTCGTCGCCATCCTCGACGCCGACAAGGAAGGCTTTCTCCGCTCCGAGACCAGCCTCATCCAGACGATCGGCCGGGCCGCCCGCAACGTCGAGGGCCGGGTCATCCTCTACGCCGACCGGATCACCGGCTCGATGGAGCGCGCGCTCCGCGAGACCGACCGCCGCCGCCAGAAGCAGGAGGAGTATAACCAGGCCCACGGCATCACCCCGACCACGATCAAGCGCGACATCCAGAACATCCTCGCCGACGTCTCCCAGCGCGACGGAGTCAGGGTCGACACCGGCGACGAGGACCGCCCCCACCTCGTCGGCCACAACCTCAAGGCCTATATCGCCGACCTCGAAGCCCGAATGCGCAAGGCCGCCGGCGACCTCGAGTTCGAGGAAGCCGGAAGGCTCCGCGACGAGATCCGGAGGCTCGAGGCCGACGAGCTCGGAATCCCCGACCACGAGAAAAAGGCGCCGCTGCTGGGCCATTCGACCGAGGGCAAGCCGGGCACGAGGAAGACCCGCTACGGCAAACAGCAGGCGATCCGGATGGGGCGCAAGATGGGCGGACGGCGCACTTAGCCGCTGTAGCTATCTCTATAGCTATTGCTTTAGCTGTTGCTTCGATATAGACACGCCTCTCTAGGAGGTTCGCCTTATGAAGGCTAAAATCGGATCGATCGAGGTTGAGGGCACGCCCGACGAGATCGCTACTCTGCTGCAGCGCATCAATTTCGAGGGCCGGAGTGCAGGATTGCCTCCGGAGCCGCCGGCGACTGCCGGACGACATTACGTCTCTGAGGAGGTCGCCTTTAGGGCGCTAAAGCGTCGGTCCCTTTCAGTCCCGCAGGGTTTAGTATTGTCTAAGCTGAAGGCAGATTATCCTGCTTGGACCTTAGCTAAGGACCTCCAAACAATAACAGGCTATAATCGCAATCAGCTCGCTGGGTTGTTCGGCGCGTTCGGCAAACGCGTTGCGGGGACGGACGGCTACCTACGTGACACTTGGCTATTCGACGTGGAGTGGAACTACGATGCTGATTGCTATCAATACCGTCTCCCCCCGACGGTTCATTCCGCGTTGGAGCGCGCCGGGATATGACCGGCCCCTCCAAGCTCTACGAGCGAATCCTGGCTAACCCGGATGCGATCATCGCCTTCCGGGATTTCGAGCGCCTACTGAAGGCGTTCGGCTTCGAGCTCGACCGAACCACGGGCAGTCACCGGCAATACGTTCATCCGCTTGTGCCACGGTCTTTCCCTGTGCAGCCGCAGCGAAAGGATGCGAAACGGTATCAGGTGCGGCAGTTTCTTGATATGGTCGAGGGGTACGGACTACATATCGAAGAATGAGCGAGCCTCGGTACCATATCAATCTGTTCTGGTCGAACGAGGACGCCTGCTGGATCGCGGACGTGCCCGACCTGAAACCATGCTCAGCCCATGGCGACACGCCCGCCGAGGCCCTCTCAAATGTTCGCGACGCTATGCAGGGCTGGCTCGCAGTGGCGCTTGACCGAGGATTTCCGATTCCCGAGCCACGCTACCGTCCGGCGATCTATGCCGCGTGAAGCACCGACGGTGTCGAGATCACGGACTATCACTAGCCCCGATTGGCTGCACAACCCGCATGCCGGTGAGATTCTGGCCAGCGAGTTTATGGACCGCTGGGGCCGGATGCCGCGCAGCTTGCACAGGCGATCGGCGCGCGCCTCGCGCAGGTGTAGAGGCCGTCATTGTCGGCAGGAAGCCGCTCGATGCCGAGCTGGACCTGCGCCTCGCCCGTTACTTCCGCATGTCGGATGGCCTTTTCCTCAGCCTCCAGGCGGATTACGAGTTGCTGGAGGCCAAGCGCGCACTGAACGGCGATCTGGACCGGATCGTCCCGCGGGCTGCGTGATCCCGCGCTACATAGTCAGCATATTCAAATCCAACGCATCGATTGCATCGGAAATCGTAATATCCCTGGTTCGATCTTGCCGAAAACGACGATTCATGCCACTGACCCCGCTCGGGAGGGCCGATGGTCAAGGACGCCGCGCTCTATGACAATCTCATGCGCTCGCCGCGAAAGGTTCTGCGGTTTCGCGACTTCGAAAGGCTCTTGGTGGCCTTCGGTTTCGTCTGCGTCCGGCAACGCGGCAGCCATCGAGCCTACAAGCACCCGCGCGTCCCGGATGTGCTCACGATACAGCCCGAAGGAAAGGATGCCCGCCCCTACCAAGTCCGTAAGTTTCTCGATATGAAGGTGCAATTCCATCTGGAATTGGATACGTGATGGATCCCCGTTACCATATCAACATCTTCTGGTCGGACGAGGACGGCTGCTGGATCGCCGACGTTCCCGACCTGCGCTATTGCTCGGCGCATGGAGAGACGCCTCAGGCAGCGGCCGCCGAGATTGAGGTAGCCATGGCGCTCTGGCTGGAGGTGGCGCGGGATGAGGCTATTCCAATCCCCGAGCCTACCTATCGGGCTGATCGGGGGGCGGACAAAGCGAACAAAGAAGCCGCGTGAATAGCCCCGCCTTGCGGGTGCCGGCTCCTCACCCCCGCGCCGGCAGCACCTTCGGGTTGCGCAGCAGAGCCGCCGACACCAAAGCCACCAGCAGCCCCACCGGGAAGATCTCGACGAAGACCATCGGCAGGCGGAACAGCGGGTTGCGGTAGGTTTCCGCGAAGTCGCGCATCTCGGCCGCCTTGGCCTGGATCGCGGCCGCGGACGCGCCTTCGGAGCGCATTCGATCGAGGATGCTGGCGCTGTATTCGGCCATGAAGTCGTAGCCGGAGACCGCCTGGAAGATTTCCCATCCGATCGCGTAGATCAGGCCGGCGAGGGCGGCCATTCCGAGGCCGAGGAGGAAGGCCCGGCCGAAGCGGATGACTCCGCCGCATTCGACGTCGCGATAGCGCTTCACTCCGACGAAGATCAGCGACAGCGCTATCAGCATGATCAGATAGCTGACCCACATCGCCGTCGAATCGTGGCCGGTCAGGCCCATCCCGATCATCGCGCTGATCAGGGTGACGGCGATGGCGCCGGCGATGCCGCCGTAGATGAGCGTGTATTTCATGGCCTGTCTCCCCGTTCTCGTGCGCCGCGGGCTTAGCGCACGCCGAGGCTCGGGCCTATCGCCCGAAAGGGTGATTGGGCCCCGGTCCGCCTAAGGGATGAGCCGGAGCCACCGCGCTTTTTCGATCGCCTGCACCCGCCGAGCCACTTCCAGCTTCTCGTAGACCCGCGCGACGTGGGTCTTGATCGTGTTGGGCGAGACGGAAAGCGTTCGCGCCAGCTCCTTGTTCGACTGCCCCGAAGCGAGCAGCGCCAGTATCTCGCATTCGCGCGGGCTGAGGCCGAGCGAGCGGATCGCCGCCTCGTTGCGGATAAACTCGCCGGCCGGCGGAGCGGGGGTGAGCCTGCGCCCCACCCAGATGCCGAGGCCGACGAAGCCGGCGGCGAGCAACGCGATGTAGATTTCAGTCGAATAGGCCCGGGTGACGTAGCGATATTCGAGCCATTGCAGCAGCCCAGCGCCGGCGGCCAGCGCCAGCGCATAGAGAAGGATGGTCCGAGCCATTCCGGCAGATTGCCAGAAGGCGGCGAGTGTGGCCAGCCAGGCGAGAAGTCTCGGAAACGGAGTCAAATCCCCCTTCCAAAATAGGGCTTTGTCTGATCCCCTTGGGCCTTATGACTGCACGCCCTACCTATCGCGCACCCCCCTCACCCTTTCCGACCGCCTCGTCGGGCCGGAAGTTTTTCCACTCCCTGGGAAGCTGAAACTTATGAAACTGATGAAACTTCCGGCGGCCTGGAGCTGAGCGAATCGCCATGGCCGCTCCCGTCCTCGCTTATGAAAATCTCGGCCTCGTCCAGGGCGCCGGCTGGCTGTTCCGCGGCCTCGACCTGTTCGTCGGAGCGCGCGACCGGCTGGCGCTGATCGGGCGCAACGGCGCGGGCAAGACCACTTTGCTCAAATGCCTCGCCGGCCTGATCGAGACCGACGAGGGGCGGCGCACGATCCAGCCCGGGACCAGGGTGGTGCTGCTCGAGCAGGATCCGCAGGTGGACCGGTTCGCCACCCTGCGCGACTTCGCGCTCCACGGCCCGGAGGCGCCCGCCCCGCACGAGGTCGACGCGATCGCCGACCAGCTCGGCATCGACCTCGACCGTCCCGCCGCCACCGCCTCCGGCGGCGAGCGCCGCCGCGCCGCCATCGCCCGTGCTCTGGCTCAGGATCCGGACGTGCTTCTGCTCGACGAGCCGACCAACCATCTCGACCTCGGCGCGATCGAATGGCTCGAGGACTGGCTCTCCCGCTACACCGGCGCCTTCATCGCGATCAGCCACGACCGCACCTTCCTGAAGCGCCTCACCCGCTCGTCGCTGTGGCTCGACCGCGGCGCCCTCAGGCGCGCCGAGATCGGCTTCGGCGGCTTCGACGCCTGGACGGAAGCCGTCTATGCCGAGGAGGCCCGTGCCGCCGAGAAGCTCGACGCGAAGCTCAAGCTTGAGCTCCACTGGCTGCAGCGCGGGGTCACCGCCCGCCGGCGGCGCAACCAGGGCCGCCTCACCAAGCTGCACGAGATGCGCGCCGCCCGCGCCGCCATGCTCGGCCCCGCCGACACCTCGAAGCTCGGCCTCGCCAATGACGACGTTAAGACCAGGATGGTGATCGACGCCGAGAAGGTCGCCAAGCGCTTCGGCGAGCGGACGATCGTCAGGGACTTCACCCTTCGAATCCAGCGCGGCGACCGCATCGGCGTGGTCGGCGCCAACGGCACCGGCAAGACCACCTTGCTCAGGCTGCTCACCGGCGAGCTGGAGCCCGACGAGGGCAGGATCGCCCGAGCCAAGACTCTTCGGGGGATCATGATAGACCAGCAGCGCCGACTGCTCGACCCCGCCAAGAGCGTCCGCGACATCCTCGCCGACGGCGGCGACTGGATCGAGGTGCGCGGCCACAAGAAGCATGTCCAGGGCTATCTCAAGGAGTTCCTGTTCGAACCCAATTTGGTCGATGCGAAGATCGGCACCCTCTCCGGCGGCGAGCGCTCTCGCCTCCTCCTCGCCCGCGAATTCGCGCGGCGCTCCAACCTGCTGGTGCTCGACGAGCCGACCAACGATCTCGACCTCGAGACTCTCGACCTGCTCCAGGAGGTGATCGCCGACTATGACGGCACCGTCCTCATCGTCAGCCACGACCGCGATTTCCTCGACCGGACGGTGACGATCACCCTCGGGCTCGACGGCTCCGGCAAGGTCGACATCGTCGCCGGCGGCTACGAGGATTGGGAGAGGAAGCGGCGGCAGCCGGCGGCGGTGCGGGCGTCGGCGGCCCCGAAGCCGGCCGCGGCCGGGCCGAAGGCCCAGACCAAGCTCACCTACAAGGACCAGCGCGACTTCGACCTCCTCCCCGACCGGATCCACGCGCTGGAGGCGCAGATCGCCCGCGACGAGGACACGCTCCACGATCCCGACCTCTACGCGCGCGACCCCGGGAAATTCGCCGCGCTGACGGCCGCGATCGAGAAGGCGCGGGCCGAACGCAACGCCGCCGAGGAGCGCTGGCTGGAGCTGGCCGAACGCGTCGATGCGCTGGCCGGGTGAATTGCGTTCTGGAGAATGGTCGCCTTTGACGGATCCGTCATTGCGAGGAGCGAAGCGACGAAGCAATCCAGTGGGCCTCGGAGGCCGCTCTGGATTGCTTCGCTTCGCTCGCAATGACGGAGTGAACCTGCGACGATGGTGCTCTACGGCCGGCAGCTGTTCCCCGGCCCCTCGTCCAGATCCAGGCAGCGCCCGTCGATCGAGCCCGGCCGGATCGCGATGCCGAGCAGCGAGGCCAGAGTCGGCAATATGTCCACCGTCTCCACCGGCAGCGCCTGCTCGTAGGGAGTCATGCCCTTGCTCCAGAACAGGATCGGCACCCGGCGATCGTAATCCCACGGGCTGCCGTGGGTTGCGACATAGCCGCGGCTGGTGTCGGAGATGGGAGTCACCCTCGGCTTCAGGAGCACGACGAAATCGCCCGACCGCTCGTTGTCGAAGCTCGCCCTCGCCCGCTCGATCAGGCTCCACGTGTCGGGCGAGCCGGTCGGCGCCCGGGCGGCGGCGAGCTCGGCATGGGTGAACACCGCCGCCACCTGCGGATGGCGCTTGTAGGCGGCGATCGCCTCGCGAGTCGTCCGGGCCCGCTGGGCGGTGGTGAGCTTGCGGTCGACATACATGTCCCCAAAGGCGCCGTCGCCGAACAGGACCGGGCCCTTGAGGCCGAGCTTCCTGCCCAGCGTCTCGCCCATCGTCCCGGCGTTCAGCGCCGGATCGACCCGCTGAGCGTCGGGCGCGCCATGCTCGCGGGCGCGCTCGGGTATGTCGATTCCGCCATGATCGGCCGTCAGCATCACCAGATAGTCGATGCCGGTCGAATCGAGCCGTTTGAAGAAGTCGCCCAGCGCCTCGTCGAGCGCCATCAGCTGGATGCACATCTCCGAGCCCTGGGTTCCGAACGTATGGCCGACATAGTCGGTCGCCGACATGCCGAGGATGAGCAGGTCGGTCGCCGGCCCCTCCCCCAGCCTCATCTCGCGGCGCAGGGCTTCGCCGAGCCCGAGCGTGGCACGGTCGAAGTCGGGCGAAGCGCGGAAGCCGTTGCGGTCGCCGGCGTCGCGGGCGAAGCGGCCGTCGCCGACGCTTCGATTGGCGCCGATCACCGGCACCGCCCGGCTGTGCGCCTCGCACACGCCCGGCAGCGAGCGCGGCTCGCGCGGCCGGGTCAGGAGATCGGCGACGTCGCGATTGGCGGAGTCCACCGCCTGCGCCCTCGGCGTGCCCGTGCCGGTATATTCCGTGCCGTTCCAGTACCAGCGCTGGTCGGGTCCGTAGCCGCCCATCATGATCGCGGCCCGGTCCTTGCCCGAGGCGACGGCGACCCGGCTCCTCGGGTCGGCCCGCTTCATATAATCGCCGAGCGCCGGCACCCGGAGGTGGTAGGTGGAGACGGTATAGGCTTCGTGGGTGGTCCCGGCGATCCGCTCGTCCTCGGAGCAATAGACGTTCTTGTCGTCTCGCGCCGCATTGAGGTTGAACCAGTTGTTGGCGATGATCCCCGTCCGCGCCGGGTGCGATCCCGTCAGGATGGTCGAATGGCCCGGGCAGGTCTCGGTGGCATTGTGCGACTGGTAGCCCATCGGGAACACCACGCCTTCGGACAATCGCTTCAGGCCCCCGTCGAAATGCTGGCGGTACTGCTGGAAGAGGTCGGCGGAGAATTGGTCGACCGAGATCACCACCACCAGCTTCGGCTTCGCCGGGGGGGCCGCCGGCGCCGCCGCGGCGGCGAGCGGAAGGGCGAGCAGAGCGGCGAGCCGGGCCAGTTTCATCATCATCCCCCTGATGTCGTTTCGGCTCCCGCCTCTACATCAAGCGGCTCGACTTGCACCGGGAAATTTGCGAGCGGGCTCGAAAAAAGGGGGGAATATGGGCTCGACCGACGCTGCCGACCTGATCGCCGAAATCCACGAGGAGCGCGCGGACAACGCCGCCGCCGAGGGCTTCCGCAACCGCGCCGCCTTGCTCATCGCCGTGCTGGCGGCGGTGCTGGCCGTCGGCGGGCTCGGCGGCGGCAACGCCACCGACGACATGGTCGCCAACAACATCAAGGCGTCGGACAGCTGGGCCTTCTACCAGGCCAAGAACGTCCGCCAGACGATGTACGAGGTGGCGGCGGACGACCTCGAGGCCCGGCTGCCGGCGCTGTCCGGCGAGGCTCGAGCCGGGGCCGACAAGAGGCTCGCCGAATATAAGGCGACGATCGAGCGCTACGACAGCGAGCCCGATCCGAAGAATCCCGGCGACCCCCTCAAGGGCGAAGGCAAGAGAGAGATCAAGGCCCGCGCCCAGTCCTACGAAGCGACCTTCGACCAGGCCTCGGCGCGCGACAACAATTTCGACCTCGCCGAAGTCGCCCTCCAGCTCGCCCTCGTCCTGGGCTCGGTCGCCATCCTGGCGGTCAACCGCTGGATTCTCGTCCTGTCGCTGGCGCTCGGCATCGCCGGTTCGCTGCTGACCCTGAACGGCTTCCTGCTGCTGGTCTGAACCCCTCTCCCTATAGGGGAGAGGAATTTTACCCGCCCCGAGCGCTCCTCAGGTGGGCCCGGATGTCGGCGTCGGTCGGCGCCCCGCGCACCGCCTGCTCGAGCAGCGCCAGCCCCTGCACCCGGTCCTCGCCGCTCCTGAACAGGAGCCAGCCGAGCGTGTCAGCGGTGGCGGGGTTGCGCGGCTCGAGCGCCCAGGCGTGGCGGGCCAGCGGCACCGCGCGGTCGTAGTCGCCGGTCTCGGCATAAGCCCAGGCGAGGTTGTTGAGCAGGGTCGCGTCGGCATTGCCGATGCGCTTGCGTACCGCCTCGTAGAGCGGGATCGCGTCGCTCCAGCGCCCCGCCTGCAGGTAGGAATCGGCCGCCACGATCTGGGCGGAGACGTTCTGCGGGTTCTGCTGGAGGAACAGCGCCAGCACCTGCGACGCGCCCTTCCGGTCGCCCGAATTGCGAAGCGCCTCGACCAGCCGAAGCGCCACCGGCTCGTTGAAGGCGAGGTTCGCGGCTCGCCGGTATTGGACGGCGGCGCCCGCATAGTCGCCCTCCACCGCGAGCGCGTCGCCGACCAGCACATGGGCGTCGGGCGCGCCCGGATTGGCGGCCTGCAATTGCCGCGCCCGCCGCAGCGCTTCGTCGCCGAGTCCGCGGCCGAGCAGCGAGCGGATGAGCAGGATCTGGGCCGGCGCCGCGTCGGGGCGCGCATCGGCGTCGCGGCGGAGCGCTTCGATCTCGCCCTCGCTGAGCGGGTCGTCGAGAGCCGCCATGGCGGACGGCCGCGGCGCCGCCGCCCGGGCGAGGTAGCGCGACGCGGCGGCGTCGTCGCCGAGGCGGGCATAGGCCTTGCCGATGACGCTCAGCGTATAGGAATCGGCATCGGTCCGATCGGCGAGCGGCCGCAGCGTGGCCACGGCGGCGGCGAAGTCGCCGCTTTGCCACTGCGCCGAGCCGAGCAGCCGCCGGGCCTTGAGGTTGCCCGGCTGGACCGCGAGCAATCGCTTCAGCGGTGGCAGCGCGAGAGCGGCGTTGCCGGAACCGAGCTCGATGGTTCCGGCGAGCAGCATCGCCGCCGGCCGGCCGTCGAAGGCGCCGCCGGTGCGGCGGTAGAGGCTGCGTGCCAGCGCATAGTCGCGGCCGCGCGCCGCCAGCATCGCTTGGAGATAGTAAGCCGAGGGATTGTCCGCCGAGATGCTGAGGAGGCGCCGGGTGTCGGCGAGCATCTCGCGGGTTTGGCCGAGGTCGCCCAGCGTCGCCGCGCGCTCGATCAGGGCAGGAACGCTGGACGGATCGATCTCCAGCGCCCGGTCGAACCAGGGCATGGCGGCCGCGAGGCCATATTGGCCGCGGGTAAGCTCGCCGCGAAGGGTCAGCGCCTCGACGTTGTGCGGATCGAGCGCCACGGCGCGGTCGGCCGCAGCGATCGCGCCGGCGAGCTCGCCCGTCTGCCGCCTAAAACGGGCGATGTCCGTCCATAACGGGCTGTCGGCCGGAGTCGCCGCGAGGGCTCGGCCGAACGCCGCTTCGGCATCCTCCTGCCTGCCGAGCGCCTGATAGGCGCGGCCGAGCATTCGGTCGGCATAAGCGGCATGAGCGGGGCCTGCCTTGCCGGCCTCGGCGACGGCCCGTTCCGCCTGCCCCTGGAGAAGCAGCGCATGGGCCATGAGGTGGCCCGTCTCGCCGGGCGGGACGCCAAGCGCGTTCGCCCGCTTCAGCTCAGCCTCGGCCGCGGCGCCCTCGCCGAGGAGCAAATAGGTGCGCGCCTGAGCGACACGGAGCGCCTTGTTGTCGGGATCGGCCTTGATGGCGTTGAGGAACTCGATGCGGGCCGTGCGCGCCTCGCCTTGCGCCAGGGCCTCGAGGCCGCGCCGATAGGAATCGGCCGGCGAGGCCGGCGCATTGGAGCAGGCGGAGGCGCCGAGCAGCAGCAGGGCGGCGAGGGCGGCGCGGGCGCTCACGGCTGCAAATCGTATTGCTTCATCAGGTCGTAGAGCGTCGGCCGGCTGATGCCGAGCAGCTTGGCGGTGCTCGAGATGTTGTTCTCGCTGCGCGCCAGCGCCTGTCGGATCGCCCGCCGGTCGGCGAGCTCGCGCGCGGACTTGAGGTTGACCGGCAGCGCCTCCTCGTCGCGCTCATCGAGGTCGAGATCCTCCGCGGTCAACAATTTGCCGTCCGCCATGATCACCGCGCGCTTCATCCGGTTCTCGAGCTCGCGCACGTTGCCGGGCCAGGGCCATTCGTCGATGGCCGCCAGAGCGCCGGGGCTAAGCCCCTTTACCGCCGGGTTCATCTCGCGGGCGAAGCGGTGGAGGAAGTGCTTGGCGAGCAGCACCGAATCGCCGTGCCGCTCCGCCAGGCTCGGGATCCGAACGACGATCTCTGCGAGTCGGTAATAGAGGTCCTCGCGGAAGCTTCCGCTCTTGATCATCTCGGGCAGGTCCTGGTGAGTCGCGCTGACGATTCGGGTGTCGACGGCGATCGGCTTGCGGCCGCCGATCCGCTCGATCACCCTTTCCTGGATGAAGCGCAGCAGCTTGACCTGAAGGGGGAGCGGGATGTCCCCCACTTCGTCGAGGAAGAGCGTGCCGCCATGGGCGAGCTCGATCTTGCCCTCGGTGGTCTTGATCGCCCCGGTGAAGGCGCCCTTCTCATAGCCGAACAGCTCGGCCTCGAGCAGGTTTTCCGGAATGGCGGCGCAGTTGATCGCGACGAAGGCGCCGCCGGCGCGGTTGCTGGCGCTGTGGAGGCCGCGCGCGAGCAGCTCCTTGCCGGTGCCGCTGGCGCCCAGCAGCATCACCGAGACGCCGGTATTGGCGACCCGCTCGATGGTTCGGGCGACCTTGAGCATCTCCGGCGCGGACGTGATCATCGTTCCGAGCACCGTCTGGTCCTCGCCCACCCGCTCCTCCAGCTTGCGGTTCTCCGTCTCGATGCCGTGCAGCTGGAAAGCGCGGCGGACGATCAGGCCGAGCTGATCGATGTCGACGGGCTTGTGGTAGAAATCATAGGCTCCCGACGCGATCGCCCTCAGCGCGCTTTCGCGGGCGCCGTGACCCGAGGCGACGATCACCTTCGTGTCCGGCTTCAGCGACAGGATCGTCTGGAGAGTCGCGAAGCCCTCGGTGACTCCGTTGGGATCGGGCGGCAGGCCGAGATCGAGAGTGACCACCGGCGGCTCCTCCGATCGCAGCAGGTTGATCGCCGCGTCGCGGTTGGAGGCGACCAGCACCTCATAATCGTCATAGGCCCAGCGCAGCTGGCGCTGCAGCCCTTCGTCGTCCTCGACGATCAGCAATTTGGCCCTGGTGTCCGCGCTCATGCGATCTTCCGTTCGAACTGGGTGAAGCTGGTGTCACCCAGCGGTAAATAGACGGTGAAGCGGCTCCCCTCGCCGGGGCGGCTGTCCACCTCGATCCGCCCGCCCATCGCCGCGATCAGGCTGCGCGCCTCGAAGGCGCCGACGCCGAAGCCGCGTTCCTTGGTCGAGGCGAAGGGCTGGAACAGCCGGGTTCGGATGAAGTCGGCCGACATGCCCTCGCCGCGGTCGACGATCTCGATGGACGCCTCGTTGCCGCGGGCGCCGCAGCGGATGGAGACGGTGGCGCCGCCCGGGCTGGCGTCGATCGCGTTCTGGACGAGATGGGCCAGCGCCTGCTCGAGCCGGACGGGGTCCGCCAATGCGGCGACGGCGGGGTTGCCCTCGACCTCGACCGGATGCACTCGCCGCTTCACTTCGGCGACCGCCGAAACCGCCTGGCCGATCGAGACCGCGCGCACCGGCTCGGCCTCGATATTGTTGCTGCCGCGATGAAGCCGGGCGAGCAGGTCGTTCATCTTCCTCACCGAGCTTTGCAGGGTGGCGATCATGTCTTCGCGGAATTCCGGCTTGTCGGCGTGGCGCTCGGCGTTGCGGACGACGAGGCTGAGCTGGCTGACCAGGTTCTTGACGTCGTGGATGATGAAGGCGAAGCGCCGGTTGAATTCGTCGAACCGCCGCGCGTCGGCGAGCGCGTCCTGGGTTCGCGCCTCGGCGAGGTAGCTGGCGGCCTGAATTCCGACGGTGCGGAACAGGTCGAAATCCTCCCAGTCGAGCGGCCGCCGGACGAGCGGATGCTCGAGCAGGACCAGGCCGACCAGCCGATCGCCGTGAATGAGGGGCACGCCCGCCCAAAGCGCGTCGAGCCGGACGAGGGGGGCGGGCACTCGGACTTCCGCTTCGGGAGTCATGAGCAGGCCGCTATGCAAGCCGGTGAAATCGATGACGTGGCCGCTCTTTTCAAGGAAACCGACCAGCTCCGAGTCGCCCGAAGTCGAATCCGGCAGCTCGTCGCGCCAATTCCACCGCGCGGCGACGCTGAGTCGGCCGGCCTCCGGAACGAGCAGCAGGCCGGACGGCGATTCCGCGATGTCCGCGATCGCCTTGATGATTCGCTCGCCGAGCGGTGCGTCGCCGCCGACGGTTCGGGTGAAGCGAAGCCATTCCTCGCGGTAATCGTAACGATGCTCGAAGAAGTGCTTGGCCACGATCACCCGCGACCAGGCCCGCATCCGCCCCGACGGCAGCAGGATCACCGCCGCGACGGTGATCGCCAGGACCAGCCCGACCTGGCCGATCCGCACCCAATTGCCGCCGACCACCTCGAGCGCGCGGCTCGCGGTCATCATCAGGATCAGGTAGCCGAGGATGGCGATCAGCGAGAGCGACTGGAAGGTGGCGGCGCGCGACAGCTGCATCCGCCAGCGCGCGCTTCGGCGGCTGGCGAGAGCGAACAGGGGCACCAGCATCGACAGGATCGCGCCGCGCATGGCGTAGAGATCATCGACCGGCGCCCGGGTCAGCCAGGCGACGGTGTAGAGGTGAAGATCGTAGGTCCACATGCCGGCGAGGGCGATCATCGGCAGGCGCAGGCCCCAGCGGCTCTCGTGCGCCGCCTGGCCGTAGAGGTTGTGGACGAGGATCAGCGACCCGGCGGCAATGGTGAGGCCGATGACCTGGGCGGTCGAGGCCAGCGCCTCGCGGAGGAGGGGCTGGTTGGCGAATTGCGGCATCACTCCCGCCAGCGTGAGCTGGAGCCCGATCACCCCGGCGACGACGGTGTAGACGAGCTTCACCCCTCGCTGTCCGCGCTCGTCGGCGGCGCGGCTGACGATCGCGTACATGAAGCCGAGGAAGGCGAAGTTGCGGGCGGCCTCCGCGATTCCCGCTCCGAGGCCGTCAGGTCCCTGGATGGCGATGAAGATCGCCCAGGCCGAGGTTACCGCGAAGGCGGCGACGAGGCGGCGGTTGCCGCCGTCCTCGTTCCACCGCCGCAGCTGCCACAGCGCCAGCGCGCCGTAGAGCAGGGCGGCGAGCGCATGCGCCCAGAAGCCGAGGAGCACGGTCATCGCGCTCCCTCCGGAAACAGCACCACGCGCACCGTCTGGAGGAGGATCAGGAGATCCAGGAACGGGGTGTAGTTCTTAGCGTAATAGAGGTCGAACTCGAGCTTCTGGCGGGCGTCCTCCACCGAGGCGCCGTAGGGGAAGTTGATCTGGGCCCAGCCGGTAATCCCCGGCTTCACCACGTGGCGCTCGGCATAATAAGGAAGCCGCGCCTCGAGGTCGGCGACGAATTGCGGGCGCTCGGGCCGAGGCCCGACCAGGCTCATCTTGCCGGTCAGAACGGTCCAGGCCTGGGGGAGCTCGTCGATCCGAAGCTTGCGGATCACCGAGCCCACGCGAGTCACCCGCGGATCGTCCTTCTGGGCCCAGACGGCCTGGCCGCCGACCTCCGCGTCCTCGCGCATCGAGCGCAATTTCACCAGTTCGAAGCTCTGCCCGTAGAGCCCGACCCGGCGCTGGCGGAAGAAAGCAGGGCCCCGGCTCTCGAGCTTCACCGCCAGCGCGGTGAGAGCGATCAGGGGCGCGAAGATGAGCAGGATGATCCCCGACACGCTGATGTCGAACAGCCTCTTGCCCGCCGCCGACAGCCGCCGCCCCGACGAGAATCCGTCCGAGAAGATCAGCCAGCTCGGATTGACGCTGTCGAGATCGACCCGGCCGGTCTCGCGCTCGATGAACGAGGAGAATTCGTTGACGTGGACCCCGGTCGTCTTGATCCGAAGCAGGTCCGCGAGCGGCAGCGCGTTGCGCCTCTCCTCCAGCGCCAAAACCACCTCGGCGACCCTCAGCCGGACGACATGGGCGGTCAGATTGGCGATGTCGTCGCGGTTGACGGCGTGCGGCACCGCCTGCGGCCCGTCGTTCATCCCGACATAGCCGGCGATGGCGAAGCCCGCGCCTTCGGTCCGGGCCAGAGCCTCCAGCCGGGCCGCGCGCGGGCCGGCGCCGAGGACGAGGATTCGCCGCTTGAACGCCTCGCCGCCGAGCGCCCGGCCGAAGACCAGCCGGGCCACGAAGAGCAGTGCCAGCGCGAAGGCCATGGCGTAAACGAGGTTCGAGCGCCAGAAGGTGACCGCCGGCAGCAGGAAGAAGACCAGGGTCAGCAGCAGCACTCCGAGCGACACCGCCACCACCAGCCGGGCGGCCGCCAGCCGCATCGAGCGCAGAGCGTCGACCCCATAGGCGCCGACCCCGACCATGGCGAGCTGAAGCACGATTGCGAAGGTCAGCAGGTGCGGAAGCCTCTGAACGTTGGGATCCGCCACCCCGTTGATCTGCCACAGGCGCAGCAGCCACCCCGCCTCCCCGGCCGCGAGCAGCAGCAGGAAGTCGATCACGCCCAGCATCAGCACGCTGTGGGGGACGTAATGCTTGAACAGCCTGATCAAAGGGCGGTCGCCTCGTGGAGTGTAAAGTCTGCCGACAGGGTTCTAGTGTCGCTCAAATTGACAAAGAAAGCGTGAAAAGCGGTTCGCCCCGCGCATATGGGTGTGGCGCCGATGCGGAATGAAGGTGCCGTGGAGACGTCGAAGGGACGTTGGCGAGACTAAGCGGCGCGCGGTCCGAACAGGATGATCGCGGCGCCGCCAAGGCAGACCGCGGCTCCGATCGCGTCCCATCGGTCGGGCTTCGCCCCTTCGACGATCCACAGCCAGAGGATCGATGCGGCGATGTAGATCCCTCCATAGGCCGCATAGGCCCGGCCGGCATGCTCGGTCTCGACGAGGGTCAGCAGGTAGGCGAACAGCCCCAGCGAAGCCATTCCGGGGACGAGCCACCAAGGCGTCCTGTCGAGACGCAGCCAGGCCCAGAAGGCGAAGCATCCGGCAATCTCGGCCAGCGCCGCTCCGATATAGGCAATGGCACTCACGCCTCCGCGCTAGCAGGGCCGCCGCGCCATCGTCCACCTTAAGGCGGCCGGCGCCATCGCCGGCGCCCTGGGCGTGCTGAAAGCCTGCCGCCGAGCCGCTAGTTGAACACCGCGATCAGCCGCGATTTCTGCCCCGCTGAGACGGGGGCGCCCATGTAGATGGGGAGGGGCGGGTAGGAGGGATGGGTAAGCTGGTAGAGCCTGTCGGTGCCCGGCAGAGCGGGGCCGGCCAGAGCCTCGAAGAGCACGGAAAAGGCCTGGGAGCGGGCGAGCGAGGTCGGGCGCGGGCCGGATCTGGGGAAGGCGGTGACCGACGCGATCCGGAGCATGTGCGAGCCTCGCGGGGTCTCGAGCGTGAACGTCTCGCCGACGATCGCGGTCCATTCGGCGAGGCCGGCGGACTGAAGGGAGAGGTAGGTTCGGTCCCACCAGGAGGCCGGGCGGCCGACACGGGTGTCGACCAGGCGAAGGCTGAGGATCGGAGCAGCGGCCGCGGCGGCTCCGACGGCGCCCGCGCCGAGACCGGCGAGCAGCATCCGGCGATTGAAATGAGCATGGTCCCGCGACATCGGTAAGTCCCCCAGCCACCGATGATGCCCGCCCCCGGACGCGCTCCTTGTAGCGGGCCGGAGCGTCGAATCAAGAAATTGAAATCATAGCTTTGGATATTTTTTGAAGGCCTTTCGCCGCGGCCGACGATCGAAGCCGGGGACCGCGAAGATCGAGCGCGGGGGTGCCAGCGCTCAACCCCGGCGCGATCAGCAAGCTTCCTGGAGGTTGTTCACCGGATCCGCTCATCCGGGTTGGGCCGAGCGGTTCGCGGAAAACCGGATCCTGTTTCAGGTCGCGCGGCGAATCAGTTTGACGATGATGAGCAGGATCACCGCGCCGAGCAGCGAATAGAGGAACGACATCGGATTGATCGGCCCGTTGAGGATCGAGGCGCCGCCACCGAACAGCCATCCGGCGATCAGGGCGCCGGCGATTCCGACGAGGATGTCGAACAGCAGTCCGCCCCCGCTTCGGGTGATGATCCCGGCAAGCCAGCCGACGACCGCTCCGACGACGAGGATGATGATCAGGCCCATATTCCGTCTCCCGCTCGGGCCGCCTCAGATGCGGCCGATGAGGACAAGACGTTTCGGAGCCGTATTGGGTTCCAACGCCGGTCGCGCATCGGGCGTGAGGGGTCGCTTAACGCATTTGCGCTAGGTGGGAGGTTGCAACCGGTGCGAGGCGAGGAATGAGCTTCAAAGTGATGTGGATGAGGGGACCGCTGACTATGGGCAGCGAATCCTTCGACGATCTCGACGCCGCCACCCTTTATGCGGGCGATCAGCTGCCGGAGATGCAGAGCCGGTTCGGCGCCACTGCGGTGAAGATCGTCGACGGGCTCGGCACTCCGCACTTCCTGAGGTCGCTGAGCCGGACCTAAGCCGGGTTGGAAGGCCTCTCTTCCGGCGCTTCGTCGCGAGGCTCGTCGCGGGGCCGGCGGATCCGCCGTTCCGATTCCTCGGCCAGCGCCTTCGCTTTCTCGATGCTGTCCCGAAGCGCGGCCTGAGTCCGCTCGATGCTCGTGAAGCTGTCGTCGTTCGCGTTGGTCACTGGCCGCCCCGGAGAGTCGGGGGCGAAACATCCGATCCGGACCAATGTTCCGGACCTGGAGAAAAAGGGTCCGCCACTGGAACCCGACAGCGACGGACCCTCGAAACAGGCACCACGGTAGGGCGGGTGCCCGACGGCGACGCTAGAGCGATCCTGATTACCGAAGGGCTAACGGAGCCGGGAGCGTGGCTCCTGGGGGGAATTTGCGGCTCCCGGCTCCTCACCGCGGTGGGGCGGCTGCAGCACATCTAACAGATTGATTTTATTGGGGAAGGTCGAAAGGGCCTGATCTTGATCAAAAAGGTCCGTATCGGCTCAAAAAGATGAGAGGCTCCGTGTCGCCGACCGCTTGCGCCTCTCGCGGCGGCGACCCGGGACCGGTGCCTGAGGTAATAGGCCAGCGCCGCGGATCGGATAAGACCGGAAGAATACCGTATCACGGCCTTAGCCTTTGCCGCGCCCGCGTCCCGCGGCGGGACGGGCGGGACGAGGCACTGGCGGGGCGGGAGCGCCTCTGTCATTCGCTCGTTCGGCGGTTCGGGAGACGATGAGATGACGGGCAGGACGGCGGTACGGATCGTGTGGTCGCTGGTGGCGGCGGCGATGCTGAGCATCGCCTTCGCGGTGACGAGCCTGTCCGCGGGAACGTCGGCTCCCCCGGTCCGCCCCGGGCCGCCCGCGGCTCCGGCGCCCAGGCCGGCCCCTGCCCCGGCCGACCCGAACTTCGTGGTGCGCGGAGTCCTCCCGATCGAGGGACCGCTCAGGATGGGTGCCTTCCACTGGGACGAGAGCGCCGCTCCAGCGGAGGGGCCGGTGGTGATCACCGTCGACCTCGAGGCGCAGACCCTGTCCATCTTCCGCGGCGGCTACGAGATCGGCGCGGCCGCCATCCTCTACGGGCGGGACGACAAGCCGACGCCGCTCGGCGCCTTCCCGATCAGCCAGAAAGACGCCCGTCACGTCTCCAATCTCTACGGAGCGCCGATGCCCTATATGATGCGGCTGACCAACGACGGCGTCACCATCCACGGCAGCGACAGCGTCGCCCCGGGCTATGCCACGCACGGCTGCGTCGCCGTGCCGGTGGCCTTCGCAAGGAAGCTGTTCGAGGCGGCGAAGCTGGGAGACCTCGTCATCGTGACCCGCGGCAAGCGGCTGCGGATGGGCGAGGCGATCGTTCGAAGCTGAGCGCCGGCGCCGGGATTCCCGCTTTCGCGGGAATGACGTTATCCCTACACCGCCTGCCATGAGCGCCCCCACGATCAGGCCCGTCATTCTTTCCGGAGGCGCGGGGACTCGGCTCTGGCCGCTGTCGCGCGCCGGGCGGCCCAAGCAATTCCTGGCGCTGGCGGGCGATGAGAGCCTGTTGAAGGCGACGGCGCGGCGGGCGGCTTACTGGGAGGCGCCGATCGTCGTGGCGGGGCGCGAGCAGGCGCTGGCGGTGCGGGCCGAGGTCCCGGACGCTCGGCTGGTGCTCGAGCCCTGCGCTCGCGGAACCGCGGCGGCGGTGGCGCTGGCGGCGCTGGCCGCGGCGGCTGGCGAGCTCCTGCTGGTCATGCCGAGCGACCATCATATCGAGGACGAGGCCGCGTTCCGGGACGCGGTAGCGCTCGCCGAGCCGGTGGCGCGGGACGGCTGGCTCGTCACTTTCGGGATCGCCCCCGACCGGCCGGAGACCGGCTACGGCTATATCAGGCGCGGCGAGACGCTGGCGCCCGGCGTCTATCGCGCCGAGCGCTTCGCCGAAAAACCGGACCGGGCGACCGCCGCAGGCTGGCTGGACGAAGGCGGCTGGGACTGGAACTCCGGCATCTTCCTGTTCGCCCGCGAGGCCCTGCTCGAGGCCCTGGGCCGGCATGCTTCGGAGGTGCTGGCGGCGGTGAAAGGCGATTTCGCCGAGGCGCCGGCGGCTTCGATCGACAAAGCGGTGATGGAAAAAGCCGCGAAGGTGGCGGTGGTGCCCACGTCGATGGGCTGGTCCGACATCGGCAGCTGGGAGGCCCTGCACGCGCTGGGGCCGCTCGACGGCGCCGGCAACCTCCTCACCGGCGACGTCGTCGCGCCTGGAAGCCGCGACTGCCTGGTGCGTTCCGACGGGCCCGTCGTGGTCGCTCTGGGAGTCGAGGATCTGGTCATCGTCGCCACCGAGCGGGCGGTGCTGGTGGTGCCTCGAGGCGAGAGCCAGCGGGTCCGCGAAGCGATCGATGCGCTGGAGGCGCGGCGGCCGCACAGCAGCGAAACGTGAAGGGAGGCGGTCATGGCTGAGCTACGTCCCATCGGCCGAAGCGGCCTTGAAACGCCGCCGCTCGTGCTCGGCGGCAATGTCTTCGGCTGGACCGCGACCGGAGAGGAGGCGTTCCGAATCCTCGACCGTTTCGCCGACTCGGGCGGCACCATGGTCGACACCGCCGACGTCTATTCGGCCTGGGTGCCCGGGCACCGGGGCGGCGAATCGGAGAGCCTGATCGGCGAGTGGCTGAAGCGTCGCGGGGCGGGGCGCCGCCTGCTGGTCGCGTCCAAGGTCGGGATGCTCCACCGCCATGGCGGCGGCAAGCTCGAGCCCTGGCGCATCGAGAAGGCGGTCGAAGCGTCCCTGAAGCGGCTCGGAGTCGAGACGATCGACCTTTATTACGCCCATCAGGACGATCCCGAAACGCCGATGGAGGAGGTGCTGGAGGCCTTCGGCCGGCTGGTCAAAGCCGGCAAGGTGCGCGCCCTCGGCGCCTCCAACTTCACCGCCGAGCGCCTCGGCCGGGCGCTGTCGCTGGCTCGGGAGATGGGGGTGAGCCGCTACGAGGTGCTCCAGAACGAATATCATCTGCTCCAGCGCGGCAAGATCGAGGGCAGCCTGCAGCAACTCTGCCTCGCGGAGGAGGTCGGAATTCTTCCTTTCTACGGGCTCGCCTCGGGCTATCTGACCGGCAAGTATCGAAGCGAAAGGGATTACGGCAAGAGCGTCCGCGGCGACCGGATGGCCAAATATGTGGAAGGCCGCGGTCCTGCCGTCCTCGCGGTTCTGGACGAGATCGGTGCGGAAACCGGGGCGACGCCGGCGCAGATCGCCCTCGCCTGGCTCGCCGCGCAGCCCGCCGTCGCGGCCCCCATCGCCAGCGCCCGGACGCCTGAGCAGCTCGAGGAGTTGATCGGCGCGATGCAGCTGGATCTGACGGCGGCGCAGCTCGCCCGGCTCGACGAGGTTTCGAGGGACGAAGAATGATTCGGCGGCTGGCGGCGGCTTGGCTGGCGGCGGCGATTACCGCGGCGGCGGCGGCGGCACCGGCGCCGGCGGGATTGACCGGCACCTGGGACCTCACCTGGGCGACTCGCCACGGGCCGGAACGCAGCGGCTGGCTGGTCATGCGGCAGGAAGGAAGCCGCCTCTCCGCCGAAATCCATGGCCGCGGCCACGTCCGGGCGATTGGCAGCGCGACCGGGACGGCCTTCAGCCTGCGCGGCAGCCGGCTTGCCGTGCCCTACACGATAAGCGGGCGGATCGACGGCGACCGGATGCAGGGAAGCTTGAAGGTGCTGAGCGTCGAGCGGCGCTTCACCGGCTCGAGGCGGCGCTGAGCGCATCGGCCGGATCTCCGCGGGGACAGATCGCGCTCGCCCGGGTCACCCACCCTTCGAGCGCGGAGGCCTGCGCAGCCCAACTCCATAGAGAGTCCCAAATCGGACTAACAGTCAGGTGACGTGCGCGTAAAGCTGCGCTATGGGAGGAGTATTGCGCTACTGGGGCCGCGCGTTCGACCGGGGCAAATGGGGATTTGCGGCTGATGGACGCCAAATTATCGGGAAATGGGGCCTCGCGGCGCGGGGTCGAGGAACTGCACGCGCGCTTGAACGGCTTGCTCGTCGCGCTCGACCGCGCCGAGCTGCACGGCCCGGCGGCCTACGTCTCGATGGCGCTGGACACGATGCTGCGCGACCATCCGGAGCTCAGCGCGATTCACTGAAATATTGGGTGAGCCGGGTGATCGCCTGCTCGGTGAGCTCGAGATAGGTGCTGCGCGCATCGGCGGGATGCGGGCGGCGCACGACCAGCCCTTCCTGGACGAGATAGGCGATGTGGCGCAGCGCGGTCGTGGTCGGCGCGCAGGCCGCCATGCACGCGGTGGACACCGTGACCTGGCGTCCTTCGAGCGTGCTGACGAACAATTCGAGCAATATGTCCCACGAGGGGTCGCTGAACAGGCGCCGCCCGAACAACGCGTAGAGCCGGCGCCGGGCGGCGCAGGCTTCCGCCGCGGCGGCCAGCACCGAGGATTGGGCGCCCGGCCCCGCCTGGCGGCGCGAGCTCTCGATCAGCCGGTGCAGGCGCGATTCGATCTCGAGGATGATTCGCTCGGTCTCGTTGGCGACCTTGCCGCCCTCGCCTCGACCGGGCCGACCCGGCGTGTGCGCGGCCATCGGGCCGATTCCTATAGGCCGCGCGGCGAGGCGGCGCCCGCCTGCGCTTTGACGAAAGCCTCGAGGCGCTGTTGCTGGTCGGGCGCGAAGGCGTCGGTGACGGGCCGGAATTCGGCGCCATCCTCTTCGAAGAGGATGGACGGGCACTGGCCGTCGTAATTGCCCAGATTCGGCCGGTGGCGGCGATAGCCGACGAGATCGCGCAGCGCCGGCGGAAAGCCGCGCGCGGTTTCGGGCGGGTAGGTGAGCCACATATTCTCATAGGGCTTGAGCCAGCCCAGGCAGTAGCTGACGATAATGCCGGCGCGCGGGACCAGAGTGCGGTTCGCTCCGGCGCCGTGGAGGGTCGAGCCGAGGAACAGCAAGGCGTCGCCGGCGTCGAGCTCCGGAGCGACGGCCTCCCGCTCGGGCAGCCTCCTCTCGTCCTGGCGCCGGTGGCTCCCCGGCCAGACCAGGGTGCCGCCGTTTTCGGGCGTGAATCGGGAGAGCGGCCACATCACGTTCAGCAGATATTCGGTCCGCCCCTTCTCGCCCGCCCACATGTCCTGGTCGCGGTGGGGAACCTGGGCCGGGCCGCCGGGATGAAGCTCGATCGCCTGGGTCAGGTTGAGCTGGAGCGTGTCGCAGAACGGCAGCAGAATATCCTCGGCGATGGCCAGCACCAGCGGATGCGTGACCAAAGCGGCCGCGCCGCGGCTGCGCTTGAGAAGGCCGTGGAATCGCTTGGTGCGGGCGCCGCTGAACAGGCCCTCGGCGAAGGGCGTGCGGCGGAATCGGGGTGAAAGCTCGGCGGCGAGGCTTTCCGCCTCGCCGGCCGCGAGGAGATTGCGGGCGACGCAATAGCCGTCGCGCCTCAAGGAATCCGCCCAGGGCGTCGCCGCCGTCGGCTGTGGAGCGAGACGGGCCTGCATCAGGCCGCTCGCCGCGGCGCTTCGAGCACGCGCAGCACCGGCTGCTCGATACGCAGACGGCGCCGCATATCCTCGAGCGTTTCGGGATGCAGATCGATCTGCAGCGCCTGGAGCTGCTCGCCGTCAACCACCGTCGGGAGCCCCAGCGGGATCACCGACCAGCCGACCGAGAGCAGGGCCGGCACCCGGTGCGCCTCGGCGACGAGCGTGTAGCGGGTGATGCCGTTGTCGAGGGCGAACTCGACCAGGGCGAGAGCGAGCAGGCGATGGACCTTGAGAACGCTGTTACCGTTCGCGTCGGCGGGATTGGTGACCAGGCGCGATATTTCCCAACAGTCATCCCCGCTCGGGACCCCACCCGGACAGAGATGACTGAAGAGACTGTCGAGCATGTGGGGGCGTGAGGACGGGAGAAGCCTCACTGACCCCCGGTGGCGGCCTTGGGGCGACCTGGCGAGCAGGTAGATCGCATAATCGTCGTCGAACTGGTCGACTTCCAGCCAGCTACCCTTTGCCGGCAGGTGCCATCCGAATCGGTCGACGAACACTTGCTTGCGGTCATGATGCATCTCCATGAGCGCCGCCGCGTAGCCGAGGCGGGTCTCAGGAAGAACCAGGTCAATCATTCATTCGGCCTCCACGACCCCTTCAATCCCGCATCGGCCCGCATATTCCCACCCCGGTAGTTACCGGGTGAGGGCGCCCGCGCCCGTGCTGTTAGGCTCGCAGCCAAAGGAGCCGCCTTGAACGTCCATTCGCTGCCGCCGATCGCGCGCCGGGAGAAGCCGGCCGTCGTCCGCCACCATTTCCCGCGCGTGCGCGGCCGCGATCTCGAGTCCGTCCCCGGCAGGGCCGGGCTGCCCCTGTTCGGGATCCTTCCCGAGGCCGTGCTCGATCCGCTCGCCTTCGCCCGGCGAATGCATGCGCGCTATGGGCCGGTGCATCGCTTCTACGCCTGCGGCAGCTGGAACGTGCAGCTGGTCGGCCCGGAGGCGAACGAGTTCGTCCTGTTCGACCGGGACGGCAATTTCTCGTCCGAAGGCGGCTGGCGGCCGGTGTTCGGACGCCATTTCGGAGGCGGGCTTCTGCTCCGCGACGGCGCCGATCATCAATGGCACCGCAAGCTGATCGCCACCGCCTTCAAGCAGGAGCAGCTGCAATCCTATCTCGACATCTTCGTCCGCAATAACGAGGCGGTGGTGGCGCGCTGGGCGGACCGGTCGCTGGACGTTTACGAGCTCGCCCAGAAGCTGACCTTCGCCAACGGCTACGCCGCTTTCCTCGGCCGCGACCCGGCGCTGGCCACGCGCGAGGACATGCTCGCCTTCCGCTACCTGATGCGTTCGGCGACCGGGATCGTCACAATGCCCCTGCCGGGCACCGCCGAGGGCCGCGCGACCTGGGCGAAACGCCACATCGAGAAGCTGATCCGGCCGATGCTGGCGGAGCCGGTGGCCGGCGAACGGACCGATCTTCTCGCCTCGTTATGCCGGATGCGGGACGAAGGGCTGCTCGACGCCGGCGAGATCCTCGCCCATCTCACCTTCGTCATCGCGGCGGCTTTCGACGCTTTGTCGTCGGCGACGGTTTCCACGCTCTATTATCTCGCCGCCAATCCCGAGTGGCAGTCGGCGGTACGGACGGAGCTGTGCGAGCAGGTCCCCGACCGGGACTCGATCGAAATCGCCGACCTCGGCCGCTGCGAGCAGGCGGAATGGGCGGTGAAGGAGGCCTTGCGGCTCAACGCGGCCGCGCCGGTCCTTTGGCGGCGGGCGATCAAGCCCTTCGGGTTCGGCGGCCACGATTTTCCCGCCGGGACGATCACCGGCGTCAACCCGATGCTGACCCATTTGCTGCCGGATATCTGGGAAAGGCCCGAGGCCTACGACCCCGGCCGCTTCGCCTCCGCCCGATCGCGCGGCCGGCACCGCTTCGCCTTCGTGCCGTTCGGCGGCGGCGCCCATGCCTGCCTCGGCGCCAATTTCGCCTGCCTGCAGGTCCGCGCCTTGTTGCGGACCTTGCTCGACGGGCACGAGCTCGTCCTCGCCTCGCCCGGGCCGCCGCGTTGGTATCACTGGCCCAATTGCCGGCCGCGCGGAGTGCTCAGGCTGGAGCTGCGGGCGTTCTGACGTCATTGCGAGCGAAGCGAAGCAATCCAGCCACTGCGCCGC
>JAXDPB010000060.1:0-31483 GCA_034668585.1 Sphingomonadales bacterium
GCTCGCCCAGGAGATATTGCCGCCGCTCAGCGCCGACGTCCCGATCTTCGTCGCCGGCGGGATCGGCCATGGCGGCCTCATCGCCGGCTATCTGGAGATGGGCGCGGTCGGGGTCCAGCTCGGCACCCGCTTCGTCTGCGCCACCGAATGCATCGCCCACCCCAATTTCAAGAAGGCCTTCATCCGCGCCTCGGCCCGCGACGCGATCACCAGCGTCCAGATCGACCCGCGCCTCCCGGTCATCCCCGTCCGCGCCCTCAAGAACCGCGAGATGGAGAGCTTCGCCGCCAAGCAGCGCGAGGTCGCGCAGCGGCTCGACGAGGGCGGCATCGAGATGATGGAGGCGCAGCTCCAGATCGAGCATTATTGGGCCGGCGCGCTCCGGCGGGCGGTGATCGAGGGCGATGTCGAGACCGGCTCGGTGATGGCGGGACAGTCCGTGGGAATGGTGAAGGAAGAGGCCCCGGTCGCCGAGATCCTGCGCCAGCTCGTCGACGAGGCGGCGCACGCGCTGGAGCGGCGGTCGGCTTAGGCCTGGCGGAATGGGTTGCGGATAGTCAGGGTCGCTTCGACGACGAGACCCTCGTGCATGTCCTCGGACCACAAAGTTTCGCAGCCCGCGTCTAACGCCGCTGCGACGATCATAGCATCATGGACTCCGAGCATGTAGCGCTCTGCCACCCGCAGGCCCCGCTCATGGGTTGGCAGCAGGAGAGGCTCCACTCGAAACGCGCGCCGTACGATGTCCAGCACCCGCGCCGCCTGATCCCATGAGTAAGCGAACTTACGCCGCATCACGGATGCCATTTCGTTCAGCACCAAAACATTGATCGTGCCTCCCGCGTCCATGAGCGCCTCGGCGCGGCCGGACTTGGCCGGATCGGCGGAGGCAAAATAGAGCAGGACATTGCTGTCCAAGAAGCTACCTGGCATTCGCCTCGTCTCGGTCGAACTTGTAACCCGTTGGCATGGTGCCTCTGAGGCCGCGGAGCTGACGAATGGCTTCTTCACGGGTCATCTGCCGCGCGATGCCAATCACCGGCTTATCTGCGGGCTTCAACTCGATTTCATCCCCTTCGCTGATACCCAGCGCGATTGCTACATCCCTAGGGATGCGGATCGCCAGGCTGTTGCCCCACTTTGCTACCTTCATATTCAATCCCGGATATACGTTCGATTCGATGTAGATCATATACGCTCATCCACACTGGGTCCAGCCCGTCATCCCGGCGAAGGCCGGGATCCCAGCGGGTGAAGAGCGCCGATGCATTTCACTCGCTGGGGCCCCAGCCTCCGCTGGGGCGACGTCCGCGCGCGTCTCGATGAGGTCCCGGCTTTCGCCGGGATGACGGGGCAAGTCCTTCCTGCTACCCCCTTCCGCCATGCCGCAGTCCGCCGCTTCCGCCCGCGAGATATTGACCGGGCTGCACGACGTGATGGCCTCGCGGGCGAGCGCTCAGGCGAAGCTGAACAAGGTCGTGAAGATTATCGCCGAGGCGATGGAGAGCGAGGTCTGCTCCATCTATTTGCTGCGCGACGGGGTGCTTGAGCTGTTCGCCACGCTCGGCCTCAACCAGAGCGCGGTCCACGTCACCAAGCTCGCGCTCGGCGAGGGCCTGGTCGGGACGATTGCCAAGGACGTCAGCATCCTCAACCTCGCCGAGGCGCCGAGCCACCCCGAATTCGCCTACCGGCCCGAGACGGGCGAGGAGTTGTTCCACAGCTTCGCGGGCGTTCCGATCATCCGGCGCGAGCGGGCGATCGGCGTGCTCGCCGTCCAGCACGCCGACGCCCGGGCCTATGACGCGCTGGAGATCGAAGCGCTTCAGACGGTGGCGATGGTGCTCAGCGAGCTGATCGCCGGCGCCGGCCTTGCCGACAAGGCGGCCAAGGCCGGCGCCGCCGAGCGAGAGGAAGGGCCCGAGCGGCTGCAGGGGCTGAAGCTCGTCGCCGGCATGGCGCGGGGGCAGGCGGTCTATCACCAGCCGCGGATCCTCATCGAGCATACCGTCGCCGAGGACGTCGAGGCGGAGCGGCACCGGGTCTATTCCGCGTTCCGCAAGATGCGCGAGCAGATCGACAACATGACCAACCTCGCCGAGTTCGGAACGGCGGGCGAGCATCAGGAGGTGCTCGAGACCTACAAGATGTTCGCCTATGACGAGGGCTGGTCGAGGCGGATCAACGAGGCGATCGACAGCGGCCTCACCGCCGAGGCGGCGATCGAGCGGGTCCGCCAGCGCATGCAGATGCGGATGCGCGAGATCGACGATTCGCTGCTCCAGGACCGGATGCACGACCTCGATGATTTGTCGAACCGGCTTCTGAGGATCGTCGCCGGCCAGCTCGGCACCGCCGCCCAGATGGGGCTGCCGCACGATGCCGTGCTCATCGCCCGCAACCTCGGGCCCGCCGAATTGCTCGAATATGACCGGCGCCGGCTGAAGGGCGTGATCCTCGAGGAAGGCTCGCTGACCGCGCACGTCACCATCGTCGCCCGGGCGATGGGGATCCCGATGCTGGGGCGGGTGAGCAGCGTCCGCCAGGTGATCGGCGACGGCGACGAAGTGCTGATCGACGGCGACGCCGGGGTCGCCTTCGTCCGCCCCACCGGAGCGGTCGAGGAGGCGTTCAAGGCCAAGCTGCTGATCACCCAGAAGCGCCGGGCCGAGTTCGCGGCGCTGCGCGACGTGCCGCCGGTGACGAAGGACGGCGTGCGAGTGACGGTGATGGTCAATGCCGGGCTGCGCGACGACGTCGCCGCGCTCGACATGGTCGGCGCGGACGGAATCGGCCTGTTTCGAACCGAGTTCCAGTTCCTCGTCTCCGCAACCCTGCCGAGCCGAGAGAGCCAGCAGCGACTCTACAAGGCTGTGCTCGACGCGGCCGGCGACAAGCCGGTCATCTTCCGCACCGTCGACGTCGGCGGCGACAAGGCCTTGCCCTATATCGACATGGGCGACGGCGGGCTGGAGGAGAATCCGGCGATGGGCTGGCGGGCGCTCCGCCTCGCTCTCGATCGCGACGGGCTGATGAAGGCCCAGGCGCGGGCCCTGCTCTCGGCCGCCGCCGGCCGCGAATTGAACGTGATGTTCCCGATGGTCTCCGAGCCCTGGGAATATGACGAGGCTCGGGCATTGGTCGAGCAGCAGCGCGAATGGCTGGCTGGGCATAAGAAGATGCTTCCGGCCAGCATCCGCTACGGCGCCATGCTCGAAGTGCCGGCGCTGGCGGAAACGCTCGATATCCTGCTGCCCAAGGTCGATTTCCTGTCGATCGGCACCAACGACCTCACCCAGTTCCTGTTCGCCGCCGACCGCGCCCATCCCAAACTCGCCGAACGCTACGACTGGCTGAGCCCGTCGATCCTTCGCTTCCTGAGGCGGATCGTGCGCGAGGCCGATGCCGCGCGCGTGCCGGTCGGGGTCTGCGGCGAGATGGGCGGACGGACGCTCGAGGCGATGGCCCTCATTGGCATCGGCCTCACCCGCTTCTCGA
Organism: Sphingomonadales bacterium; assembly: GCA_034668585.1. Taxonomy (GTDB): domain Bacteria; phylum Pseudomonadota; class Alphaproteobacteria; order Sphingomonadales; family Sphingomonadaceae; genus Allosphingosinicella. The sequence continues at coordinate 3,499 of JAXDPB010000060.1, forward strand.
TCACGCCCGCCGCGGTCGGGCCGATCAAGGCGATGATCCGCTCGCTCGACCGAGGGGCCTTGATGCCGTTCGTCGAGGATCTGCTGGCGAGGCCGCCGGCCGACATGCGCGGCGCGCTGCGCGACTGGGCGGACGGGCAGGGGGTTCAGGTCTAGCCCGTCGTCCGGGCGGAAGCCCGGGCCCTCGGCGCGAATAGTCCCGGCGGGCCTCGAGGGGATCCCGGCTTTCGCCGGGACGACGGGGCGGGGTGGCCAATCGTGCCGTACTCCGGTTGACTTTGCCCGCGCTCCCCGTCTCTATGATTACAACCGATTTCGGCGAGGCAGATATAAGGCAGATGGCGGATATCGAGCAGGATCAGCTGTCGGCGCAATCGGTCGGGCAGCGGCTTCGAGTCGCCCGCGAGGCCAAGGGCCTCAGCCTCGACGATGTCGGCCGCCAGACTCGAATTCCGGTCCGCCATCTCGAGCATATCGAGCGCGAGGAATGGGACGCGCTGCCCGCCATCACCTACAGCGTCGGCTTCGCTCGAAGCTATGCCAATGCCGTCGACCTCGACGGCGCCGAGATCGGGGCCGAGGTGCGCCAGCAGCTCGGCGGCGCCCGCCTCGGCAACACCGCCGCCGCGCCTTATTACGAGCCCGCCGATCCGGCGCGGGTGCCGCCGCGCTCCCTGCTGATCGCGGCGGCGGTCATCGCGATCCTCCTGCTGGCCGGCTATCTCATCTGGCGGAGCAGCGCGGTCGACGAGGATTCCCCGGCCGACGTCGCCATCACCCAGAGCGAGGCGCCGCCCGCGCCGGCCGGCACCGCCGCGCCCCGCCAGCCGACCCTCGCCGCGCCGGCGCCGAGCAACGGCCCCGTCGTGCTCACCGCCACCGAGGACGTCTGGCTTCGAATCGACCAGGCGGGCGGCGGCGGGCCGCTCTATATGGGCACCTTGAAGGCCGGGCAGAGCTATCAGGTCCCGGCCGGGGCGCAGACGCCGAAAATCCGAACCGCCCGAGCCAATGTGCTCAAGGTCAGCGTCGGCGGCACTCCGGTTCCGCCGCTCGGGCCGGCGGAGACGACCATCTCCGACGTCAGTCTGACGGCGGCCGATCTGCTCGCGCGGTCGCAGGGGGGCACCGCGACGCCGCCGGCGGCCCCGGCCCCGGCCCAGTAGTAATTCACTCTTCTACGGCGCGGCCAAGCCGTTTAGGATGCCCGGCGGGACCGTTAGGGCGGGGGAATAATCATGCGTTTTCATCTTGTTGGGATGCTCCTGCTGGCGAGCGCGGCGGCTCCGGCCGCGGCCCAGCGCAATGAAAGCCCGGAGCGGAGGATCGAGCGGCTCGAGCAGGAGCTTCGAGCCGTCCAGCGCAAGGTCTTCCCGAACGGGGCGCAGGTCGCCCCCGAGATCGAGCCGCAGCAGCCCGCCGGCGGCCAGGCGGGAGTCCCCGCTTCGAGCGCGGTCGCCGACCTCACCGCCCGGGTCGATTCGCTCGAGGCTCAGCTTCGCGAGCTGACCGGGCAGACCGAGCAGAACGGCAACCGCCTGCGCCAGATGGAGAATGCGCTCGCCCAGCTTCGCGACAGCACCGGCGGCCGCCTCGACGCGCTCGAGCGCGGCGGCGCACCCTCGGCCGAACCGGAGCGCGAAACGGCGTCGACGCCGCAGCTCCCCCGCCCCTCGGCCGCGGTGACCGGCTCCGACCGGGCGGCGCCGGCGGCGGCCTCGACCGGCTCGGCGGATTCCGCCGCCGAGCAGGCGTACAATGCCGGCTTCCGGCTGTGGGAGGCGAAGCGCTACGGCGACGCTCAGACGGCGCTCGAGGCGGCCGCCAGGCGCTACCCGAACAGCAAATGGGCGAGCTGGGCGTCGAACCTCGCCGGCCGCGCCTATCTCGACGCCGGCAAGCCGGCGACCGCCGCCAAGACCTTCCTCGCCAATTACCAGGGCAATCCCAAGGGCGAGCGCGCCGCCGACAGCCTCTATTTCCTCGGCCAGGCCCTGGTCACGCTCGACAAGCCGGCCGACGCCTGCAAGGCCTATGACGAGCTCCAGGACGTCTACGGCGCGACGATGCGCGACTGGCTCAGGCAGCGGCTTCCGGAGGCCCGGCGGCAGGCGAAATGCCGTTAGCCCTCCTTACCGGCCGCGCCGCCAGGGAGGATCAGGATTCCCGCTTCTCCATCCTTTTCGCCCGCGCTTCATATTCGTCGGCCATCTGCTCCAGAGTGTCGGCCACGTCGGGGACGCCGCGCGCGAGGCGGCGGCAGCGGCGGGCCTGCTCCCTTAGATAGTCGGCGTCCTCGCTCATGCGACGCTTAGCGAAAAAAGCGTTGCCACTGTTCCGTTTTCAGCGGTGGGGGGTTCTTCACGACGGACCTTGCGCAACCGATACGGTTATTTTGCGGATCGTGACGGTGGCGCTATAAGTCTTGCGAGCTGCAGCAGGGGATGAACGATGGTCGGTAAAGGGATGATTTTGGCGGGTGCGGCCCTGGTCGCTCTGGCCGCCGGAGCGACGGCCCTGGCCCAGCCGCGCGGCTCCGCCAGCGGGCCGGCGGTCTACTGGATGAGCGCCGATACCGCCTCGGGCCTGGCCGGAATGGCGGGCGCGGGCGCGCGGCCGAGCGCCGGCTCGGTCATGGGCGCGATGCTCGGCGGCCGGGGCGGCCGGGGCGGCCGCTCCTCCTATGTCCACAACCTCACCCTCCAGCTCGGCAGCCCGCGCCGCGCCGCCGGCGCTCCGAGCGCCGAGCATGTCCCGCCGGCGGGGCTTCAGGCGGGCCAGGTGCTGCCGCTTCTCACTCCGCAGGCGGCGCCGCGCACCACCGGCCCCGCCCAGCCCTGGGGCCAGATGGAGCGGCCGCGCGGGCGGATGCTGATCTACTGGGGCTGCGGCGAGCATGCGCGTCCCGGCCAGCCCACCGTCATCGACTTCGCGTCCATGGCCGCCGGCCGGATGCCCCCCGCTTTCGCCAACATGGCCCTGAAGCCGATGACCCCGCCGTCCGCGGCCACTTCGACGACCTACGGCGAATGGCCCAACGAGCGCACCGAGACTCGGGTGCCGGCGGGCGGATCGCTGGTCGGCGAGCATGTCGTGCGCGGCAATTACTCCCCCGAGATCCGCTTCACCCTCGCTGCGGGCCAGGATTTCCTCGCTCCGGTAACGCTCGTCTCCAACACGGCCGGGGCCTCGGGGTCGATCCCGCTCGTCTGGCGGCCGGTGCCCGGCGCCCGCGCCTGGTTCGGCTCGGTGATGGGGGCGGCGCAGAATGGCGACTTCATCATCTGGACCTCGTCCGAAGCCCAGGCGGCGATGATGGCCCTCGACTATGTCGCCGACTCCGACATTGCGCGACTGGTGCAGAGCCGGGTGCTGATGCCCGCGACGGCCGACCATTGCACCGTTCCGGCCGAGGTCGGCCGAGCGGCTCCGCAATCCATGCTGAGCCTCGTCGCCTTCGGCGGCGAGAGCAATTTCGCCCAGCCCCGCCCCGCCGCCGCGCCGCGCACCTGGCGGCCGGAATGGACTGTGAAGCTCAGGACCAAGTCCACGCATATGGGCCTGCTCGGGATGACCATGCCCGGAATGGGCGACGACGACGATGGTTCGGACCAGTCGCAGGAGAGGCCGCGGACGAAGAAGGAAAAGCTTCGCAAAGGGCTGGGGAAGATATTGGGGCAGTAGGAGTCGTCATCCCGGCGAAAGCCGGGATCCCAGGACGAGAAGTCTCGGTGGGTCTCCCCGAGGTCCCGGCTTTCGCCGGGATGACGGGACTTAGAAGAACAATTTCCTGACGCTCAGCCGCACCGACCGTCCGAGCGGATCGAGATAGCCCGGCTGGTAGCTCAGCGGCACCGTGCCGAAGCGGTCGCGGACCTGCTGCCGGGAATCGAGCAGATTGTCGATCGACAGGCTGACCCGCATGCCGCGCAGGAACGGATGCTCGCGGGCGAAGGGCTGAAGCCCGAGGTCGGCGAACAGGCGCAGATTCACCGTCGCGAAATCGTCGAAGAAGAGGTCGTCGCCGGTGCCTCCGCCCACGGCCGGGCCGCCGCGCACGAAGGTCGAGCTCTGCCAGTTGCCGGTCAGCCGGGCGCCGAGGCCGTTCTTGAACAGGCCCGCCTGAAGCTCGAGCTCGTGGCGCGGCCGGCCGCCGCGGCTTCCCGACGCGGAGCCGCCGAGGAAATCGAGCTCCGGGACGCCGGGGCGGATAAGCACCGAATCGGTGAAATGCCAGGTGTGGTAGAGGCCGAGCTGCAGGCGCCCCGCTCCGCCGCCGCGCCCGCCGAAGCCGCCGCCCCCGCCCCCGAAGCCGCCGCGTCCGCCGAAACCGCCGCGTCCGCCGCCGCCGCCGCGAGCGCCCTGAGCGCCCTCGCCGGCCGGGCGAGCCGCACCACCGCCCTGCGCCGGCTGGCCTTGAGGCGGCGGCCCGCCCGGTCCGGCGGCTGGAGCGCCGGCCGCGCCCGTACCGCCCTGGCCGCCCCGGCCGAAGCGGCCGCGGAACTGGCCGGGCTGCGGCTGCGGCCCGATCGGCAGGCTGAGGTTGAATCCCCAGCGCAGCTCCGAGCGGTCCTGGCGCGCGAAATTGAGCGGCCTCGTGTCGATGAGAAGGAGCCGACCCTCGGCATCGCGCTGGAAGCGGTCGGGGAAGGCCGCCTCGATCTCGGCCGTCGCCGCCGGGAAGGAGGAGATGGCGTTGACGATTCGGCTCGACGTGTAATTGGCGCTGATCGACAAGTCGGTCTTCTCGAGCGGCCGAACGGTCGCTCCGAGCTTCCACACCCGCCGGTTGTCGGCGACGAGCGCCGGATTGCCGCCCTCGATCCGGGTCACCTCGACCGTCTCGCCGCGCACGAAGTCGAACACGCGCACGCCCGGAGTGGACAGGGCGGGGTCGCCGAGCTGCTGCATCGAGGGGGCTCCGTCCTCGTCGGTCACCGAGGCGATCAGGCTGACCTGCGAGATGGGCGACCAGTTGAGGCCCGCGCCGAGCGTCCTCAACGTCCCGAAGTCGGAGAGATGCTCGACCTCGGCGTTGAGATTGGCGGAAAGGTTGCCGAGCGGGCTCAGCACCGCCCGGCGGCGGCTGGCGATCGGGATGTCGACATTGACCTGCGCATTTTCGCGGGTGCGGGAGAGCTCGCGGACGGTGAAGAGACCGCCGCGCTCGGCGACGCTGTCGAGGCCGCGCGCATCGAAGCCGGCCCGGGCGGTGGCGGTGACCGCGCCGCCGGGAAGCTGGAGGAGCGGCCCGGTCATCACCAGCTCGGCCGCGCCGGCCTGGTTGACCGAGCGGCTGCGGTCGATGCCGGCATTGGTCTGGGTCTCGGTCTCGCCGGCATTGCGGTCGAGATTGCCGGTCAGCGACCAGTTCCACGGCGCCAGCGTGCCGTTGAGGGAAAGGCCGAGATGGCCGGCGCGGCTGTCGCTCTCGCGGCGAAGGCCCGGCGGAGTCAGGCTCGGGCGCGGCAGGCCTAGGAAGGCGGTGCTTGAGTTGACGTCGAAGCTGCCGTTGAGGGTCGCCGACACGTCGTCGGAGACGGCGCGGTTGAGGGTGCCGCTCAGTTCGAGCTGGTCGGTCTCCGGCAGCAGGGTGCGGAAGCGGCCGAGCTCGATGCCGTCGACCGGATCCGCCTGAACGATGTCGCGCTCACTCTCGAAGAGCGGGTTGGAGTGCTGATATTCGGCGCCCAGGTTGACCCGGCCGTTCGGGTCGATCTGCAGATAATTGACTTCGGAGCCGTAGGATTCGCGGCCGCCCGCGGTCGCGATCCCGCCCTGGACCTCGGTCGTATAGGCGCGGAAGCGGCGCCTGAGCACGAAGTTCACCACCTTCTGGTCGGCGCGATAGCCGTATTTGAGGGCGACTTCCTCGGGCATGACGTCGACTCGAGTGATCGCCTCCGGGGGGATGTCGCGTATCTCGGAGAAGCCCGAGATTCGGCGCCCGTTGAGCAGGATGACGGGCCGCCCGCCCTCGTCGCGGCCGCGGCCGCTGCGGGTCTGCGGCGCGATCGCGTCGAGCAGCTCGGTGAGGCTGCCGGCGCCGAGCGCTCGAATCTCGCGGCGGTTGAACTGAACTTCGGGCTGGATGTCGCCGATCACGGCGCCGCGCTCGCGCTGGCCGGTGACGACGATCGTCTCGCCCTCCTCGTCGTCCATCTCGTCGTCCGGATCGGCCGGGTCGGTCGCCGGAGAGTCCGCGGGAGCGGGGGCGGCCGGAGTCTCGGGAGTTGGGGAGGCCGCCACTTCCGGCTCGGGCGGCGGTATCTCCTGGGCGAGAAGGGAAGTGGGGGCGGAGCCCAGCAGGAGGGCAAGAACGAATGCTTTACGGGAAGCCACGATACTACCTTTTTGTTTTTCAGGTCCCAGTGGGATGAGGCGGCGGGCTGGGCCAGGACGGCTGAACGCATCCTGTATCCAGTGGTTTCCTCGCGTTAAGGTGGGCCGATGGCCACCCTCCCGCCCCCCGTCCAGGTCGAGCGCTTCCGCCGTGATTTCGCGGCGCCGGCCGGGAAGGCGGAGCCTTTCGGAGTGGCCGTGTCGGGCGGGCCCGACAGCCTCGCCTTGCTGCTTCTCGCCGACGCCGCCTTTCCGGGCCGGGTCAAAGCGGCGACGGTCGACCACGGGCTTCGCGCGGAAAGCGCGGCCGAGGCGGCGGAGGTCGGTCGCCTGTGCGCCGGGCTCGGAGTCCCGCACCGGGTGCTTGCGGCGGTAGTTGAGCAAGCGGGGGAGGGCCTTCAGGCGGCGGCGCGGTCGGCCCGCTACGCGGCTCTGGCCGGATGGATGAAGTCGGAAGGGCTAGGGGTCCTCCTCACCGCGCACCATGCCGACGACCAGGCGGAGACTCTGCTGATGCGGCTCAACCGGGGTTCGGGAGTGGCCGGACTGGCGGGGGTCCGGGCCGAGGGGGGCGTGCCCGGCACGGAAGGCCGGCTGCGCCTTTGCCGCCCGCTGCTCGGCTGGCGCCGCGCCGAGCTTCAGGCGATCGTGGATGCCGCCGGGCTCGAGGCGGCGCAGGATCCAGGCAATTGCGACGAGGCCTATGACCGGGCGCGTATACGGCGCCGGCTCGGCGAGGCGCCGTGGCTCGAGCCCGCCGCGCTCGCCCGAAGCGCCGCTCTGCTCTCCGAAGCCGAGTCGGCGCTGGAATGGGCGGCCGGCCCCTTGTTCGCGGCTCGGGCCGAGGCGGCTGAGGGCGCGGTGACCTTACGCCCTCACGGCCTGCCGCCCGAGCTTCTGCGCCGGCTGGTGCTGCGGTGCCTGCGGAGCCTGGCGCCCGGCGCGAAGCCGAGGGGCGAAGCGCTCGCGGCCTTCATCGCGGCGCTTCAGGCGGGCGGAACGGCCACCCTCGGCGGGGTCAAGGGCGCGGGCGGCGAAGCATGGCGCTTCGAGCCGGCGCCGCCGAGGCGTCCCACATCCTCCCGGGCTTGACCCCGGATCCATGACCACCGGTGCGCGAGACCGGACTCAGGCGGTTGTGTTCGAGGGTTCCGGCTTTCGCCGGAATGACGATGGGCTCAGTGCTTGCGGAGCTCGGCCCGGTAGAGGCCGTGGCAGCCGGAGCAGCCGCGCTGGAGCACGGGAACCTGGGCGGCGAAGCCGGCCGTATCGCCCGCCGTCGCCAGCTCGTTCAGCCGAGCGGCGGCGTCGCCAAACGCGTTGGCCTTGGCCTGGAAATCCGCCTTGTTGGCCCAGATGGCGGGCAAAGCGTGGCTGTCCGGTCCCGTGCTTCCCTCGGGGAACAGCCCGGCGATCGAGTGGCCGAACAGGTCCAGCCCGTCCGCGGCGTGACGCTGCGCCTTGACGTCGGTGCCGTTCTTCGCGGCCGGGACGATGCTCTCGTAGAGCAGGGTCGCCGCCATGTGCATCATCGTCTGGCGCGCGGCGATCAGCTCGGCGGCGCTCGGTTCGGCGGCGCGGGGCGTCGCGGCGGGCGCGGCGTCCCGGCCGGTGGCGGCGCAGGCGGCGATCAGGGGCAGGAGCAAAAGCGGCAGACGGCGCATCGGGACCTCCGGGAGACTGGCGGCCGATCTGTAACACCGCCGGCGCGGCGGATCGAGTCGTGGCGGTTCCGAGTTGAGGCGCCATGATCCGTTGCCCCGTCCCCCTCCCGCTCCTCCTCCTCTTGGCAGCCTGCGGCGCCTCGGAAGAGGATGTCCAGCCGCAGGCGAACAGCGTCGAAGAGCTGAGCAACCGGCTCGACAAGCTCGCCGACCGCACCAGCGAGGATATCGAGCCGCCCGACCGGCTCGGCTTCCTCCAGAACACCGACCTCGATCCGAGGCTGGGCGCCGATCCGGCCTGCCGGCTTCACCGCGACGGCCGGCTCTACCTTGTCGTCAACGCCGTCGGCGCCGTCGCCCGGATCGACGGCGCCCGGGTGCCGCTCGCCGTCTCAGGTCCCGTCGGTCCGACCGGCGGCTTCTTCACCGCGCCCGGGATCACCGTCAGCGTCGGCCGAACCGAGCCTTCGGGCAACGACGCCGCGGAATATGGAATGGGCTGGCCGGCCCGGGTGACGATCGGCGGCGACAAGGAACGGGCGCTCGAGAAGCACGAAGCGACCTGGATCTGCGTTCGGTAACCGCTCCGCGACCGCCTACCGCACCTGCGTGAACTTGTCCGTCGTCACCGTCGGCGCGCCGCATATGTCGGAGGGCGGCGGCGGGCGTTCGCCGCGGGCGAGCATGTGGCCGAGGCACATTTCGAGGACGAACTTGGCGCGATAGAGCGCGTCCTCCTCGTCGCGCCCTTCCGCCACCGCCTGCGGAACGTCGGGGAAGACGGCGCGGACGGCGCCATCCCTGGTCGGCACCAGCCGCACCGGATAAGCCAGCATGATCAGCCCTCCGCCGGGTTGAGGGGCAAAGCCAGGACCGGCCGCATCTCCTCGTCGTCGACCTCGACGACGGCGTCGGGCGGAAGGGTGCCGGCGACGAGCGCGGTCTCGATCAGCTCGGCCGCGAGCCGCTCCGCCTCCGCGCGCGCCGCGGCGTCGTCGGGAAGGGTCTTTCCGGCCAGATCGGGAAGCTCGAAGCTCTCGCCGCGAAGGGTGAAATAATAAGTGGGCATGATGGCCCGGCAACAGCGCATAACATGGATCAAGGTTGCGCGGAAAACGTCGCCGCGACAAAGTTTTGCGTCAGGCGGTGGCCCGCGCCCGGTCGGTCCGGGTCAAGGATCGGTCGAGCGGCCGGAACCGGCGCGCCTTCGCCATCGTTCCGCATCCGCAATCCACCCCTGCAAAACGGAGCGTAACCATGTCCAGCATCCCCAACAGCGCCATGCCCCATGCCACCGCCGCCGAGCCCCAGGAAGAGCAGGGCGGCGGCGCCACCCTGACCGAGCGCGCCGGCAAGCTCGCGGAACAGGCGGGCGATTATGCCCGCGAAAATCCGAAGACCGCCATTGCCGCCGGAGTCGCCCTGGCCGCCGGGGCGATCGCCGCCGCCGCCATCCCGCTGGTCCGGGGCCGCTCGGGCTCGGGCGGGGCGAAGAAGAGTGGCGGCGCCAGGAAGACGAGCTCGACCAAGAAGAGCTGACCGGCGACGGGATGGACGATTCGGACCGCGACGAGAGGCTGCGGGAAGCCGCGGCCAATCGCGGCCTCAAGCTCGTCAAGTCGCGGGTCCGGACGCCCGGCAAGGGCGATTACGGCCGCTACGGCCTGATCGATACCGGCGGGAAGAAGCTGCTCGGCTTCGGCAGCGCGGGCCTCACCGCGACTCCCGAGGAGATAGAGGAATATCTCCACAAGGGGGCAGCAGCCGACTGGAAGAGCTCGCTGAAGGCCGCGGGCGCCAACCCGCCGGCGCGCCGCAAGTCGAGGCCCGCGGCCCAATCCCCGCCGCCCCCGAAGGCCGAGCCGGAACCCGAACCCGAGCCGCCAAAGCTCGAGATTCGGCCGGCTCGGCCGGCGGACGCCGAAGCGATCGCGGCCCTCGTCACCGGCCTCGGCTTCGAGTCCTCGGCCGCCGGGATCGCCCCTCGGCTCGCGGCCCTGAAGAAGGCCGGCGAAGTGCCGCTCGTGGCCGAGCGGGGCGAGGTGATCGGAATCCTCGCCTGGCACGTCATGCCGACCTTGCACCGGCCCCGTCCCGTCGGCCGGATCGTCATGATGGTCGTCGCCGAAGGCGAGCGCCGCCACGGCGTCGGCCGAGTCCTGGTGGACGCGGCCTGCGGGCGGCTGCGGGAGAAAGGCTGCGGCCTCATCGAGGTGACCAGCAACGTCGATCTGTCCGGAGCGCACGGTTTCTACCGCCGGCTCGGCTTCGAGCGGACGAGCTACCGTTTCGCGAAATCGCTCTGAGAGCCGGTGTTAGCGATTGCCCTGATAGGCGAGGCGGCGGCGGCTCGCAGGCGGCGGCGCATCGCAGGCCTTGAAGCCGAGGTGGCAGAGAAGGAGGAAGAGCGAAGCGCTGTAGAAGGCGCCGGCTAGCTCGTCGATGCTGGCGACGCTGACCGGCAGCGAGACGAGCAGGATCACCCGGAACAGCCATTCGCGCATGCGGGCGGTCTGGACGCCGAGCGAGGACCCCGCCTGCTGCCGGGCGACCCGCCGAACCGCCTCCATCAGCAGAAGCCAGGCCAGAGCGACGAGGAGATTGGCGAAAATGCCGTCGGTCATGCCCTTGCCGCCGATCGAGAGGGCGAGCCCGGCCAGGTAGAAAGCGACATGGCCGTTCAGGCATTCGAGCGCGACTCGCCACTGGCTGACGCCGAGGCGATGCTCCGCCCATCCCGCCAGCGGCGAGAAGAATTTGGCGAGGGCGAGGTCGTCGATCCGAGTCACGATCGCAGTGTATCAAGCCAAGAAGTTGAGAAACGGCAAAAAAGCCGCGAGATGGTTAATTTCTGCCGGGCTGTTGCAGCGCCGCAACCCTTGCGCCGCGGCCACGTTGATCGGGAGCCGAGGCTGCGGAGGAGCGACCCCTGATGAAAATGCTGTTTCTTGCGCTGCCCGCCGCGCTGCTCACCGGCTGCGGCTCGAACTCCTCGGCCGAGAACGACGCGGCCGCGCTCGAACGGGCCGCGGAGCAGAGCACGCCCGAAGCGGCCGACATCCTGCGCAACGCCGCCGACGGCGGCGCCAACGTCCAGGACGCCCTGCAGGCCGCCGGCAACGCCCAGGCGGCCGGCCCACCTCCCACTCGGGGCGCCAAGCCCCACGCTCCGGGCGACCCGGTGCCTCCTCCACAAGTGAGGACCGGGGAGGCGGCGGGCGGGAACGGGCAGTAGCTCTTCATTCGATCGAGAGTTCCACCGCTCCGTCCACGGATTCCGGATCAGGTCCGGTATGACGGATTTGCTTGGGCGAGCAACTCTTCCACATAGTTCCGGATCGCCTCGGGCCAGGCCGCGATCCGTTCGCGGAAGCTCTCCTCCTCGCCCCGGTAAAGCGACCGAAGCGCCTCCTCGTAGCCGGGACGGTCGCCGCACATCTGCTGCATGAAGCGATAGGCGGAGTCCCGCTTTTTCCCTGGGCCGGCCCCCTTGCGCCGGGCTTCGTCGACAAGGCGGCGAAGCGCCGCCGAGGCGCCGCCGCGCTGCCCTGCCAGCCAGTCCCAATGGGCGGGAAGCAAAGTCACCTCGCGGGCGGTGACTCCGAGGCGCGGGCGGCCGCGCGCCCTAGCCTCGGCCGGGCGGGCGGTCGAGGCCAGCCTGTCCCAATAATCGAGGTCGACGACGCGGCCGCTGCCGTCCTCGAAGACTCGGATCTCGCCATGATCGGCCGGGTAGAGCCGCTCGAGCTCGCGGGTCACCGCATCACGCTCGCCGCGGGCGATCATCTCGTCGCCCAGAAAGGCGGTCACTCGCTCCATCTCTGCGTCTCCTTCGCCGCCTATTTACCCGGATAAAATCCCGCGTCAAATTCTGCCCGGGCGGAAACCGGCGGAGCCGGTCCCTTGCCGATCCCGAGCGCAGGGGGTACGAGGGAGCCAAGTCACCGGCGGGCCCGCCCCGTCGGAACGAGAAAAAAAGAGTGTTTCCGCTATGGCGCAGCAGGCTGCGACGGCCCCGCTCCCGCCGGCATCCGGTCCGGCCGACCTTGCCGCGCATGCGCTCGCGCAGCGGCCGCTCCGCTCTCCCCGGCACACTTATGGCGCGCTCGATCTCGGCACCAACAATTGCCGGCTTCTGATCGCTCGACCGGCCGAGGACGGCTTCGTCGTCATCGACGCCTTCTCGCGAGTCGTCCGGCTGGGCGAGGGGCTCGCGGCCAGCGGCCGAATCGCCGACGGGGCGATGGACCGGGCCGTCGCCGCGCTCTCGGTCTGTGCCGAGAAGCTCAAGCGCCGCCACGTCTCGCTGGCCCGCTCGGTCGCGACCGAGGCCTGTCGCCGCGCCGTCAACGGCCGCCATTTCGTCGAGCGGGTTCGGCTCGAAACGGGGATCTGCCTCGAAATCATCTCGCCCGAGGAGGAAGCGCGCCTGGCGATGCTCGGCTGCCACCGCCTTCTCGAGCCGGGCGACGGGCCCGCGCTCATCTTCGACATTGGCGGCGGGTCGACCGAGCTCATTCTCATAGACACAGACGACGAGGGCGGGCCCCCGCGGATCAAATGCTGGTGGAGCGCGCCCTGGGGCGTGGTCTCGCTGACCGAGAGCGAGGGCCGCGACTTCGCCGACGCCGACGAGCGTCTCGCCGCCTACGGTCGGATGAAGGAGCGGGTCCGTCACGCCTTCCGCCGCTTCGCCGAATTGCTGCCGCCGCGCGACGGCAATATCCGGCTGCTCGGCACCAGCGGCACCGTGACGACCCTGGCCAGCGTCCACCTCGCTTTGCCGAGCTACGACCGCCGGGCCGTCGACGGGCTGATGATGCCGGTCGACAAGATGCGGGCGGTGAACCACATGCTCTCCAAGATGAGCTTCGCCGAGCGGTCCGAGCTGCCGTGCATCGGCGCCGAGCGGGCCGACCTGGTCGTCGCCGGCTGCGCCATCCTCGAGGCGATCATGGACATCTGGCCGGCGCAGACCCTGGGAGTTGCCGACCGCGGGATCAGGGAGGGGATCCTGCGCTCGCTGATGGCCCGGGACGGACACAAATTGTGATCATGTTCCTCCCCGGAACGGGGAGGGGGACCATGCCAAGCATGGTGGAGGGGGCCCGCGTCCGCGCCGCTCCCGACGCCGGACCCCCTCCACCGTCCGGCTGCTCCGGCCGGTCTCCCTTCCCGTTCCGGGGAGGAGCGTGGTGGTAACCCGAGTCAAGACGGCGAAGGGCCGCAAGGTCGGCTCGACCAAATGGCTCGAGCGGCAATTGAACGATCCCTACGTCAAGCGCGCCAGGGCCGAAGGCTACCGCTCGCGGGCCGCCTACAAGCTCATCGAGCTCGACGACCGCTTCGCCTTCCTCAAGGGCGCGGAGCGGGTGGTAGACCTCGGCGTCGCCCCGGGCGGCTGGACCCAGGTGGTCCGCAAGCGGGTGCCGAAAGCGGCGGTGGTCGGGATCGACCTGCTGCCGACCGACCCGATCGACGGCGCCGCTCTCCTCCATCTCGATTTCCTCGCCGAGGAGGCCCCGAAGCGGCTGGGCGAGGCCCTCGGCGGCCCCGCCGACCTCGTCCTCTCCGACATGGCGGCGAACACGGTCGGCCACCCGCAGACGGACCATTTGCGGACGATGGCCCTGGTCGAGGCGGCGCTGGATTTCGCCGGCGAGGTGTTGCGCCCCGGCGGAGCGTTCGTCGCCAAGGTGCTGGCGGGCGGCGCCGACAATCACCTCGTCGCGGAGCTGAAGCGGCGTTTCGCGAGCGTCAAGCACGCCAAGCCGCCCGCGAGCCGCAAGGGCTCGTCGGAATGGTATGTGGTGGCTCAGGGCTTCAAGGGCTGAGCGAGCGATATCATCCGGTAACGGATGCAATTAGGTCCAAATCGGATGCATCGGCTGGGCTTGAGGCCGGAGCGGTGCCAAGGGCCGGTCATGATCGTCGCAACGGCCCGCACGGCCGCCGAGCTTCTCGCGCCCCATTTCGCCGAGGGCGGCGAGGTTGTGGCCGTGCTTCACCTCGACGACGGCCAGCGCCTGCTCGCCACCACCGTGACCGAGCCGGACCGCGGCGCCGGGATCGACCTGCCGATCCGCGACATCGTGGCGGCCGCCCTCACCGCCGGCGCCGCTTCGGTGATCGTCGCCCGCTCCCATGCCGGCGGCCAAGCCGCGCCCTCCGAAGCGGACCGCGCCGGCGCCCGGCTTCTCGCCGAAGCCGCTCTGGCCGCGGGCATCCGCCTCGCCGATTACTTCATCTTCGCGGGCGCCGAATGCCGAAGCTTCCGCCAGCTCGGCCTGCTCTAGCCGCTGGTGGCGGGGCAGACCGGAATGTCCTTCGGCTCCGGCCGGGCGCCGCTCGGCTCGAACTGGGCGAAATAGGATTCCGAATCCTGGAGGCGCTCGAAACGGGTCAGCTGGTAGCCGACCGCGGCGAACTCGCAGATCAGCATCCGCGGCGGAGTGCCGTGGCGGTCGGTCGGCCGGTCGGCGTCGACGACGACGACCCGGCCGTGCCTCTTCAAGTCGGCGCGCAGATTCCAGAGGAACTCGCTCGGCTGCTCGATCTCGTGATACATGTGGATCATGAAGATGCGGTCGAACGATCCGTCGGGGAGCAGCGGATCGGTCGGCTTGCCCAGCTTCACGGCGACGTTGTGCAGGTCCTCGCGGGTGACCCGGTTGGCGAGCGCGTCGCGGGTCGCCGGAACGATATCCTCGGCGAGCACCCGGCCGCGCCGGCCGACCAGCGGCGCCAGGCGCACCGTATAATAGCCTTCGCCGGCGCCGATATCGGCGACGTACATGCCGGCCTCGATATCGGCGAGGTCCATCACCGTCTCCGCCTCCCGAACGGAATCGCGCGCATCCTCGTTGGAATAGGAGGCCGAGACGATCGGCGAGACCGGCCGCTTCGGCCTGGGAAAGGGCGATTCCTCGGTCTTCTCCTTGCATGCGGCGAGAAGGGCCAAGGCGAGGAGGGGCGCCCTAATCCACATCTTCGACTTCGACCTTCTCGCCCGTCACCCGCTGCGACAAAGCGGCCGCCATGAAGCGGTCGAGGTCGCCGTCGAGCACGTCGGACGGCGCCGTCGAGGTGACTCCCGTGCGCAGGTCCTTGACCAGCTGGTAGGGCTGGAGGACGTAGGAGCGGATCTGGTGGCCCCAGCCGATGTCGGTCTTGGCGGCATGCTCGGCGCTGGCCTGCGCCTCGCGGCGCTGAAGCTCGGCCTCGTAGAGCCGGGCCTTCAGCATCTTCATCGCCTCCGCCTTGTTCTTGTGCTGCGAACGCTGGTTCTGGCAGGCGACGATGATTCCCGAGGGGAGATGGGTGATCCTGACCGCGCTGTCGGTGGTGTTGACGTGCTGTCCGCCGGCGCCGGACGAGCGGTAGGTGTCGATCTTCAAATCGCTCTCGTTGACGTCGACGTCGATATCGTCGTCGACCACCGGATAGACCCAGACGCTGGAGAAGCTGGTGTGGCGGCGGGCGTTCGAATCGTAGGGGCTGATCCGAACCAGCCGGTGGACTCCGCTTTCGGTCTTGGCATAGCCGTAGGCGTTCTCGCCCTTGATCATCAGGGTCGCCGACTTGATCCCCGCCTGCTCGCCCGCGTGATGGTCGACAAGCTCGACCTTGTAGCCGCGGCGCTCCGCCCAGCGGCTGTACATGCGCTGCAGCATCTCGGCCCAGTCCTGGCTCTCGGTGCCGCCGGCGCCGGCATTGACTTCGATATAGGTGTCGTTGGCGTCGGCCTCGCCGGCCAGCAGGGCGGTCACCTTGTCCCGCTCCGCCCGATCGGCGAGCTCGGCCAGCGAGGCCACCGCATCGGCCTCCATCGCCTGATCGCCTTCGGCCTCCGCCATTTCGAGAAGTTCGACGGTGTCGTCCAGCTCCTGCTGGATGGCGCGGGTGGCGCCGATCGCCTCCTCCAGTCGCCGACGCTCACGCATCACGTCCTGAGCGGCCTTGGGATCGTTCCAGAGCGCCTGGTCCTCGACCTTGGCGTTCAGTTCCTCGAGACGCCTCAGCGCCCGGTCCCAGTCGAGGAACCGGCGGAGGAGATCGAGCGCCGACCGGATCTGGTCGACATGGGCTTGCGCCTCGGCGCGCATCTATCCGTACCTTTCGTCATCCCGGCGAAATGCCGGGACCTCGGGGAGACCCGCCGCGACTTCTCGTCCTGAGGTCCCGGCTTTCGCCGGGATGACGAGTTTGGCCGGGGCCTAGTAGATTCCCCCCTGATTCTGCAAGAAGTCGCTGTCCCGCTGGCTGTCGGTGCGCTGCACCTTCAGCCTCGGCGCCGCCTTCTCCGGCGGCCGGTTGGCCATCTCGTCGCGGCGGATCGAGCGCCTCGGCTCGCTTTCCGGCTTGAACGCCTCCCAGATCACCGCGGCCTTGGGATCGTCGGTGGGCCAGGCGCCGAACACCTTCTTGCCCGAGCGGCGGTCGATCCGGACCATTCGGATCCCGGCCGGCGCCCGGAACGGAACTTTCGGCAGGTCCTTCAGGGCGGCCTGGGCGAATTGCTTGAAGATCGGCGCGGCCAGCGTCCCGCCCTGGGCGTAGCCGCCCATCGGCCTGGGATGGTCGAAGCCCATATACATTCCGGCGACGATCTCGGGCGTGCCGCCGATGAACCAGACGTTGGTCGGGCCCGAAGTCGTTCCGGTCTTGCCGAAAAGGGGCCGATTGAGGTCCCTCAGCACGACGGCGGTGCCGCGCTGGACGACGCCTTCGAGGATATGGACCATCTGATAGGCGGTGAGCGGATCGAGCAGTTGCTTGGTGCGCAGCGGAGGCCGAGGCATCGGCTTGCCGTCCCAGTCGCGCGCGTTGCAGCCCTCGCACGGCCGGGTATCGGCGCGGTAGATGACCTTGCCGTTGCGGTCCTGGACATAGTCGACGAGCGTCGGCTTCACCTGCCGGCCCTGATTGGCGATGATGGCGAAGGCGTTGGTCATCTTGAGCACGGTGGTGTCGCCGGCGCCCAGGGCGATGGCGAGGTAATTGGGATAGTCGCCGACTCCGAGGATCCGGGCAAGGCGGGTAACCTTGTCCATTCCGGTCTGGTTGGCCGCTCTCACGGTCATGAGGTTGCGCGACTGCTCGACTCCCCAGCGCATCGTCTGCGGCCCGGCATTGCCGCCCGAGAAGTTGCGGAAGCATTTGTTGCCGAGATTGGCGCCCTGCCAGACGCAGAAGGGCCCGTCGACGAGGATCGAGGCCGGAGTCATGCCGTTGTCGAGCGCTGCCGAATAGACGATCGGCTTGAAGGTCGAGCCGGGCTGGCGCTGGGCCTGGACCGCCCGGTTGAAATCGTCGCCGCGCGCGTCGAAGCCGCCCTGCATGGCGAGCACCCGGCCGGTCGCCACTTCCTCGACCACCATTCCGCCCTTGACCTCGGGGATGGAGCGAAGCGACCAGACGCCGCCGTCCTGCTTGACCGCGATCACCATGCCGGGGCGAAGGAAGTTGAAGGCCGAGGTCGCGGTGCCGCGCTTCGGCATCGCCGCGGCGTAGGCCGGCAAGGTGCCGGTCGAGCCGTCGGTGAAGCCGATCGTCGCGCTCTGGCCTTCGCGCGACAGAACGACCGCCGCCCGCCAGTCCGGATAGCCGACACCGAACGGCGCCCGCGCCAGCTGCCCGCGCCAGTCGCCGCCGACGTCCACCGACAGGCCGGAATCGCGCCAGCCCTTGCCGCGGTCGTAGCGCATCAGCCCGTCGCGAAGCGCCGTCTCGGCCGCCTTCTGCTTGGGAACGTCCAGCGAGGTGCGCACCCAGAGCCCGCCGGTATAGACGCCGTTGGGGCCTTTCTCGGTCTGCTCGCC
This sequence comes from Sphingomonadales bacterium, assembly GCA_034668585.1. Lineage (GTDB taxonomy): Bacteria > Pseudomonadota > Alphaproteobacteria > Sphingomonadales > Sphingomonadaceae > Allosphingosinicella. Next base: position 21,325 of record JAXDPB010000060.1, read on the forward strand.
CCAGCGCGCCATCAGCTGGCGGCGCACCTCCTCGACGAAATAGCCGCCGATGTTGCGCACATTGTTGTTGGTGAAGCGCACCGTGCCGAGCGGCTGCGCCTGCGCGGCCAAGCGCTGCGAAGCGCTGATCTTGCCGTTGCGCTCCATCTCGGCGAGCACCCAGTTGCGCCGGTCGAGCGCCCGCTGGGTTCGTTTTTCGGGGTCGTAATTGCTCGGCGCCTTGGGGAGGATGGCGAGATAAGCGACCTCATGCAGCTCCAGCTGCGCCACATCCTTGTCGAAATAAGCCCGCGCGGCCGCCTGCACTCCATAGGCGTTCCGCCCGAGGAAAATCTGGTTGAGGTAGAGGGCTAGGATCTGCTGCTTGGTCAGCACATTCTCGATCCGCCGCGCCAGGAAGGCTTCCTTGATCTTGCGGGTGACCGAATATTCGTCGCCGAGCAGGAGATTCTTCGCGACCTGCTGGGTGATGGTCGAGCCGCCCCGCGCCCGCTCGCCGCTGCCGACCTTGGAGATATAGTCGCCGACCGCTCCGACCAGGCCCGGATAGTCGATTCCGCCATGGGTGAAGAAGGTCTTGTCCTCGGCCGAGGTGAAGGCGTCGACCAGCCGCTGCGGGAATTCGTCGTAGGACAATTCCACCCGCCGCTCGCGGGCGAAGCTCTGCACCGGAAGCCCGTCGATGCCGCGAACGTTGGTCGGAAGCGGCGGCTGGTAGGTGAGCAGGGTCTCGGCGGAGGGCAGGTTGCGGGCGAAGAGCAGCCACAGCAGGAAATAGAGGAGGATCGGGACCGCCGCCAGATAAGCGAGGATCCGGACCCACCTTTTGCCCCACGCCCGCCGAGCGGCGCCCCCGAAGCGGCTGCCGGCGTCGCGATAGAGGGTGAGGCGGGTCGGGGCGGCGTCAGCGGACATTCGAGGAAGCTCTAGCCGATCCTCGCGGCGCGGTGAAGCGGCTCCGGGGCTTGACTTTCCGGCATTATCGTATATACAATAATTATGTGAAAATCGAATACGACCCGGCGAAGCGCGAGAGAGTGCTGAGGGAGAGGGGGCTCGACTTGGCCGACGCCGCCGAGGTGCTGAGCGACGAATGCTATGAGATGCCTGACGAACGATTTCCTTATGGTGAAGCGCGATGGGTTTCCCTCGGCCTCCTTCGCGGCGAAGTCGTTGCCTGCGTCTGGGCTATGGGAGAGGACGACACAATTCGGGTTGTAACAATGTGGAGGGCGAACCGCAGTGAGCAAAAGAAATACTTCAGATTCATCGAAGGTCGCTGAGGAAGGCAAGCCCTTCCTCCCGCCGCCGCCGGAATTCGATGAGGATGAGCCTGTCGAGCTCGACGACGACTTTTTCAAACATGCTGGGATTCGGCGCGGCAATGTCGTCATTCGCGAACCGACGGGGAGGCTGACGCGCGAAGGGGTCGTTCCCTACTCTCCGGCGGAAAAAGGTCCATCTCTGCGCGCGCGCCGTGGGCGGCCGCCCAAGCCCGAAGATGAGCGCAAGGAACTGGTATCGCTCAGGCTTTCGCCCGAGGTGTTGAGTTGGTTCCGGGCGAGCGGGCCGGGCTGGCAGTCGCGTATCGACGAGTTGCTGCGAAGCCATGTCGATGCGGCCCGGTGCGCCGATTAGCTACCGCGCCGCCACCCTGACCAGCCGCTTCGCGAAATGGGTCTCGATCGCGCTCTTCATGCCCATCGCGATCTCCCTGCGCCCCTCGGCAGAATCGATATAGGCCGTGTCGGTGGCGTTGGTGAGGTAGCCCGTCTCGAACAGGATCGAGGGCACGTCCGGCGCCTTCAGCACCACCAGCGACGCGAAGCGGTGATATTCCGGCCGGAACGGGAAATAGGCGGAAGCCTCGCGCTTCAGCAGCGCCGCGAAGTCGGCGGAGACGTTCATGCTCTCGCGCTGGGCGAGGTCGATGAGGATCCGGTCGACTCCGGCGTCGCCGCTCAGAGCCGCGCCCGAAATCCGGTCGGAGCGGTTCTGCTGCTCGGCGAGCAGGGCGGCCTGCTTGTCCGAGGCCACTTCCGACAGGGTGTAGATGGTGGCGCCGCGGGCGCCGTCGTTGGCGGGCGCGGCGTCGGCGTGGATCGAGATGAAGAGGGCCGCGCCCATCTTGCGGGCGATCTCGTAGCGGTCGGTGAGGACGAGGTAACGGTCGTCCTCCCGGGTCATCGCCACCCGCACCCGTCCGGAGGCGGCGAGCGCATCGCGGATCGCGGTCGCGATCGCCAGGGTGACGTCCTTTTCGCGGCGCGAGCCGAACGGCGAGGTCGCGCCGGGATCGCGGCCGCCATGGCCGGCGTCGAGCACCACCAGCGGCCGCGAGCCGTCGGTCGATCCGGCGATGCGCGGCAGGCCGGGGAGGGGGTCGCTGCGGTCGAGGGCGACGGAAACGCCTTCGTCCCGCTGGGCCCGCTCGCCGCCCGGCGCGAGCCCGCCCAGCAGGGTCAGAAGCAAGGCGACCAGCATCTCCATCAGCCCGGCCAGTCGCCCGAGCGGAGCCGAAAAACCAGGCTCTCCCGGCCGAAGCGATGAGTCCGCCCCTCGAGGACGGCGCCGAGCTTCGCCACGGCCCGCTGCGAGCGCAGATTGTGCGGCCCGACGATGAACAGGACGCTGTCCGCAAAGCGGAAGGCGTGTCGCAGCATCAGCCGCTTCATCTCGCCATTATAAGCGCCGCCCCAATGGCTTCGGGCGAGGAAGGTCCAGCCTATCTCGACGTCGCGCCGCTCGGCGTCGTAGCCGAAATATCGCGACGAGCCGATCGCCCGCCCGTCGCCGCGGTCGAGCGCGAGGAGAGCGCCGCCGGAAGCCAGCGCCTCGTCGAAGAAGGTGCGGAAGACCGGTTCCCGCCAGCGGTCGGGGACGGGGTGCTGCTCCCAGATCAGGGGATCCGACGCCGCCGCGTAGAGCGCATCCCGATCGCCCGCCGCAAGCGGCCTCAGCGCCACCCGCTCCCCCGTCAGCACCGGCTGGGCGTCGAACGTCATGACGTCACTATCCGGGGCATATTCCCCTTGGCAAGCGCCTCGTCCTCCCCATCCGCGATGGGGGAGGATGGATTAGCGCTCCACCCAGCCTCCCCGGCGCAGCGAAACCAGCTCCGCCGCGGTTCGGGGGTGGCCGCCCGAGGCGTTCACTCGGCGGATGAAGTCGCCGGTGACTCCGTTGTCCCGCAACTCGATGACCTCGCCCGTCGCGAGACCCCCATAGCCGAGCGTCTTGAGCTCGCCGAGGAAATCGGCGGTGACGCCGTGGTCGCGCAGCTCGACGAGCCGGTCGGAGGCGAGGTTCCTTATCCCGTAGTGAGCGAGCTGCTCGACATAATCCGGGGTGACCCCGTGATCGCGCAGCCGGATCAGCTGGTCGAGCGGCAGCGGGTAGCCTGCCTTGCGGAAGGCGGAAACGAAATCGGGGGTAACGCCGTGATCGCGAAGGCGAATCACCTCGTCGGCGGAGAGGTCGGCGACGCCGAGGCGGGCAAGCTCGGCGACGTAATCGGGAGTCACGCCATGGTCGCGCATCCTGATCAGCGCTTCGAGGCTGCCGACCCGGTAGCCGCGGCCGCCCATGCCTTTGAGATAGGCGACGTCGACGCCATGGTCGCCCGCGCGGACGATGTCGGTGACGCCCGCCCGGGCATAGCCCTGGCGGTCGAGCTCATCGAGATAGGCAAAACCCAGGTCGTAGAGGGCGAGCGAGAAGAGCTGGCCGTCGCTGGCCTGGCCGTGGCCGCGCTCGGCCAGTGCCGCCGCGAAGGCGGCGCTGGGCAGGAAGCGGCAGTCGCCGGTGGCTCGCCAGCGCCGGGCGGCCCCCTCGCAGTCGATCGTTCCGGCGTCTCGCCGAAGCTGGAAACGGACGGGCGTTGCGCTCGCGGAAGCGAGCTGATCGGCGCTCAGGCCCGGAAAATCGGCGAGCATTCGGGTGTCGCTGTGCATCCAGCGTTGGTTGGCGGTGCGCCGGGTGAGGCTGAACTGGACCTGGTTCTTCGCGCGCTGGCCGGGATCCGCCTCGATCGACCAGCCGACCTCCCCCTGATCGGCCTCGGCTTCCGCGCTCTGGCCTGGAGCGGCGCAGGCGGCGGGAATGGCGGCCGGCAAGGCCAAAGTGGACGCGAAGAGGAGGATGAGGGCAGGGCGCATGCTGGGCTCCGTTCGATGGGCGTTCGGCCGGCGCTGCAAGGAGCGCGCCAGATGCGGGCCTTCGCAAACGAGGCGATCCCGGTCGAAGCCGGGCCGGTGCTGTCCGCTCGCGGACTCGCCGCTGTCCGCCGGCGGACATTGACGGCAAGACTCGGGGTGCCGTCCCCGCCGGCGTCGCCTAGAGGGCGGCATGGCGAGAGAAAGCATCGACTGGCGAGCCGCGGGTGCGGCGATCGACGAGCAGGGCTGGGCGATTCTGCCCGATCTTCTGGGCCCCGACGATTGCCTCGAAGCGGCGTCGAGGTGGCGGGAGGAGGGGCGATTCCGAAGCCGGGTGGTGATGGCGCGGCACGGCTTCGGCCAGGGTGAATATCGCTATTTCGGGTACCCGCTGCCGGACGAGGTCGCGGCCCTGCGGACGGCGCTCTACCCGCCGCTCGCCGAGGTCGCGAATGGCTGGCAAACGGCGCTTGGCCGGCCGGACCGTTTTTCCGCCGCACACGAAGACTATCTCGCGCGCTGCCGCGCCGCCGGCCAGGCGCGGCCGACTCCGCTCCTGCTTCGCTACGGCGCCGGCGACTATAATTGCCTTCACCAGGACCTTTACGGAGCCGAGGTCTTTCCGCTGCAGGTCGCGATCCTGCTCTCCCGACCCGGCGAGGATTTCGCCGGGGGCGAGTTCGTCCTCGCCGAGCAGCGCCCGCGCCGCCAGTCGCGGGCCACCGTCGTGCCGCTCGGCCAGGGCGACGCAATCATCTTCGCCGTCAGCGAGCGCCCGGTCCGCGGCAGCCGCGGCTGGTACCGCGTCCGAATGAAGCACGGAGTCAGCACGATCCGATCGGGCGAGCGCTTTACCCTCGGCCTGATCTTCCACGATTCGGCCTGATCACCCGCCCCGTCTCCGACGGGGAGGACTAAACGATCAGAGCGACGAACGGCACCGGCGCGCTCTTCCTGAGGACGATGGGGCGGCCGCAGGCCGCCTGGAAGAGCTCGCCGTCGAGGAGGACGTTCGAAGCCTCGCCCTCGATCCTTATCTCGTCGCCGCGCTCGAGATGGACCCCGCTCAGCCGCTTGCGGCCGAGCCGGCCGCGCACCGCCGCGACGAAGGCGCCGAGCAGGGCTCCGAGATTGCGGTCGATGACGAGCAATTGCATCGCCCCCGTCCGGGCCCCGGCGCCGGGCATCGAGCCCTTGAACAGCAGCCGCTGAAGCGTCGTCACCATCAGGAAGGCGAACTTGCCGTTCAAATCGCCGCCCTTCATGCCCGATACCCGCAAAGCCGCCGGCGGCGGCGGCAGGAAGCTCGCGCGGCGGCCGAGCACCACCCCGAGCAGTCCGAGCAGCAAAGCCAGCGCATGGGCGAGCCAGTTGGGCAGGCCGAGCGGGTAGAGCTTGTTGCGGCAATAGAGCATCGTGTCGGCGAGATAGGCGCCGCCCAGGAACATTCCGAGCACAGGCTTGCCGTGCCCCGAGCCGCCCGAAAGCGTGATAAGCTCGCGCTGGACGATGTGCGGCGCGAGATCGGAGCGCGCGATCGCCAGCACCCGGTCGAGAGTCTCGAGCGCGTCGGCGCCGGCGCCGAGATCGTAGGCGATGAGGTTGGTCTTGCCGGTGGGCAGAACCGCGACCGGCGGCGGATTGTCGCCGAAATGGCGGCCGTTGTAGATTTCGGTCAGCGCCGCCTGCACCGTGCCGTCGCCGCCGTTGATCACCAGCACCCGCGGCTCGACGAGAGCGATCGTCCTCAGCGCGGCGCCGATCTGGTCGACATGCTCGACCTCGTAGTGGAAGATGTCCTTGTGCGCCGCGCAGAAGCTCCGCACCTTCGGAAGCAGCTCCCGGTTTCCGGTCGAGCGCGGGTTGGAGAGGAGCGCGACCCGGGCCATTCCTACTGGACCGGGCCGACCGTAAGGCCACTTCGGTAATTGAGCACGACGGGCACCGTTCTGATCCCGCTGCCGACCGTCACCGCGACCGAACGGTGCGAGGGCTTCAGCTTCAGAAGCGACAGCTTCGGATTGTTCGAGAAGCCGCCGCCGTCGTTCCAGTTGGTCTTGCCGTTATTGTCGGCGTCGTGGCGGACGGCGATCGCATACGTGCCGGAGCGCGGCACGGCGACGCAGACGTTCATCGCTCCGGCGCGGGTGACCGGGAGGTCGATGCGCTTCAGCTTCTTGCCCCGCTCGAGGAATTCGGCCGGGTTGCTGCCGTAAAGCTGGATCCTCAGCTTGCCGATGCGGTTCTTGAAGCCGTTGACGCTGACCAGCAAGGCCGGCCGGTTGGCACCGGCGCTGCAGGCCGCCGCGTCGGGGCCGAGCGCCGCCGCGGCCGGCAAGGCGGGGACGGTCAAGGCGGCCGCGAAGGCGGCGGCGGAAAGGAAGAGTCTCGACATCGCCGCTCAAACTCCCGGGCGGTTGCGCCATGCCGCCAAGGGGGCGGCAGGGCGGACTGTGATGGGCCCCCATCGACGCCCTGATCGCCCAGGCTTGCGGCCAAATTATGGTCATGAAGGGCCGAAATGCGTTTGAATCGTTACGATTGTGGCAGCCGTCCGGGTCTCGGCCGATTCCGCGCGGGAAGCCGGAACCCACCTGAGTTAAGGTGCTTCTCCGTCGCGCGGCTCCTGACGCTTTCCGCAATGACCGCTCGGCGCTCCGGCGGGCTCGAAGGCTTTTTTCGGGTCGCCTTTTTGAGCGGCGCTCGGCGGACTATCCCAAGCTGTTCATACATGTTAGCCTTTCCCCGGGTTCCAAGGTCACGCTAGGTCCCACTGCGCTTCGGCCGCAACGCGCGGCCGGAGCGTCTCTTTTGGTTGATTAGAAGGGGCAAGTTTATGAAACTGATCGTGAAAAGCGCGATGATCGCCGGCCTGATGACGCTCGGCGCCTGCAACAACACGCCCGCCGACCAGGCCGCGGACAATGTCCGCGACTCGGCCGAGAACGTCGCCGACAATTACGAGGAGGCCGCCGACAACGCCGCCACCGAAAATGCCGCGGACGCGCTCGAGAACAAGGCCGACGTCGTCCGCGACAAGGCCGAGAACAAGGCCGACGCGATCGAGGCCAACGCCTCCGCCAACGCCCAGTAAGTCGGCAGGGGACATTTACCCCTCGCCAGGAGGGGGAAATGTCCCGCCTGCACGCAATCTCCTCAGGTTGCGCAAGGCCGGCGCCGCCGTTCGGCGCCGGCCTTGGCTTATGGGGCCGCCATGCACGGCTCCGATCCCTCCCCATTCAAAACACCCGTCCGGAGCGGATAGCGCTTGAAAAGCGGATCAAACCGACCTTTTGATCCGCTCGTGAAACTGGCCACCCAGATCGACCGCTATCTCGCGAAGCTGATCCTCGTGCCGCTGCTGGCGACCCTGACGCTGGCGGCAATGCTGCTCATCCTCGACAAGATGCTGCGACTGTTCGATTTCGTCGTCAGCGAGGGCGGGCCGGTCGGGGTGGTGTGGCGGATGCTGGCCAATCTCGTTCCCGAATATCTGGCTCTCGGAATCCCGCTCGGGCTGCTGCTCGGCACCCTGCTCGCCTTTCGCAAGCTGGCCTTGTCGACCGAGCTGGACAGCCTGAGGGCGGTCGGCCTCGGTTACACTCGGCTGCTGAGGATGCCCTATCTGTTCGCGGTGGCGCTGATGGGATTGAACGTCGCCATCGTCGGCTTCGTCCAGCCGGTGGCGCGCTACGGCTACGAGCAACTGCGCTTCGACCTTCGCTCGGGCGCCTTGGGGGCGTCGATCAAGGTCGGCGAGTTCACCAACCTGGGCAAGAGGATGACCCTTCGGGTCGAGGCGAGCGAGGACAAGGGGCGGCTCCTGCACGGAGTCTTCGTCCGCGCCGAGACCCGCGACGGGCGGACGATCGCGGTCACCGCCGATCACGGCACCTTCCTCGCCACCGACGATCCCGACGTCATCCTGCTTCGGCTGTCCAACGGGCGGCTGGTCCATAATTCGCCCAAATATCGGGCGCCGAGGGTGCTGAGCTTCAAGATCCAGGACCTTCCGGTCGATCTGCCGGCGGTGGCTCGATTCCGCGGGCGCGGGCATGGCGACGAGGACGAGATGACCATCCCGGAGCTGTTCCGGACCGGCGGCGCGAAGGCGGTGCCGCCGGCGACCCGCAAGGCGGTTCGCGCCAACTTCCATTATCGGGTGGTCGAGATCGTGATGATGCTTCTCATGCCCCTGCTCGCGGTGGCCCTCGCCGTCCCGCCCAAGCGAAGCACCTCGGGCCTCGGCATCTTCCTCGCCATCTTCATGGTCGTCGCCTATCACAAGGTTAATCAATATGCGGAGCAGATGGCGGCGCAGGGCCGGGTCGACCCGGTGATCGCGCTGTGGACGCCCTTCTTCCTGTTCGCCGGGCTGATCCTGTGGATGTACTGGACTCTCGCCTACCGGCCGGGCGGGCAGCCGATCGGAGCGCTCGAGCGGGGCTTTTCGAAGCTCGCCAGGGGGATGGCGCGGATCCTTCGCCTCGGCGGCGGACGGCGCGAGGCGGTGCCTGCGGAATGATCAATCTCGATTTCTTCCCGTCGAAGCGGATAGCCTTCTACATGGCGCGGATGTTCGTGATGCGCTCGCTGGCGGTGCTGGCGGCTTTGGTCGTGGTCCTGATGACCCTCGACCTGCTCGGCGAATCCGGCAAGATCCTGCGCGTTCCGGGCAATGGCGACGCCGAGCTGTGGCGCTATGTCTCGTTGCGCATCCCCCAGCTCGTCTCGCGCTTCCTGCCCTTCGCGGTGCTGCTCGGCACCCTGATCACCCTCGCCACCCTGAACCAGAACAGCGAGGTCGTCAGCATGAAGGCGGCGGGCATTTCCGCCCACCAGATCATCGCCCCGCTGATCGTCGCCAGCCTCGCCATCGCGGCGGTCAGCTTCCTCTTCAACGAGCGCGTCGTCACCCGGGCCACCGAGACCTTGTCGAGCTGGGAGAAGGTCGATTACGGTCCGGTGCCGCGCGACAGCGGAATCCGCCCCAATGTCTGGGTGCGCTGGGGCGACGACCTCATCTCGGCCCGCGAGGTGCGCGGGCAGGGGGACGGCACCGAGCTCCGCAACCTCAGCATCTACGACCGTCATTTCGAGACTCTGAAGTCGATCATGACGGCCGCCCGCGGCACTCGCCGGGGCAATGGCTGGCGGCTCGAGAAGGTCGAGACGTTCGACGTCGATTCCGGCACGACCGCCCGGGCGGCCGCGGCCGATTACGGCCGGGGGCTCGATCCCAGCCAGTTCACGCTCGCCCATGTTTCCGCGGACGAGCAGGATTTCGCCACGCTCCGGCACTCGGTGCGGGAGCTCAAGCTCGCCGGCCGGCCGACCGCGGAGCTCGAATCCGGCCTCTGGCACAAGCTTTCCGGACCGCTCTCGGCGGTGCTGATGCCCCTGCTCGCCGGAGTCGCGGACTTCGGCCTCGCCCGCTCGGGGCTGCTCTTCCTTCGCGCGATCCTCGGCATGTCGCTCGGCTTCGCCTATTTCGTCGCCGACAATTTCGCCCTCGCCATGGGCAATCTCGGCGCCTACCCGCCTCTGCTCGCGGCGTGGGCTCCGTTCGTCCTGTTCCTTCTGATCGGCGAGACGGTGCTGATCCGGACCGAGGAATAGTTCAGCTCGGGCCGACCGCTCCGGGTGCGAGCGTTACGCATCAAGTTTCTCTTGAGCTGCCAGGCGGCGCGGCAGCGTACATAGGCAAAAAAGGGGACAGTTACGGTAACTGTCCCCATTTTGCCTCAAGAGCTGGGCTTCGCCGGTTCGTCGCCGACAATTTCGCCCTCGCCATGGGCAATCTCGGCGCCTACCCGCCTCTGCTCGCGGCCTGGGCTCCGTTCGTCCTGTTCCTTCTGATCGGCGAGACGGTGCTGATCCGGACGGAGGAATAGTTCAGCTCGGGCCGACCGCTCCGGGTGCGAGCGTTACGCATCAAGTTTCTCTTGAGCTGCCAGGCGGCGCGGCAGCGTACATAGGCAAAAAAGGGGACAGTTACGGTA
>JAXDPB010000061.1:0-9636 GCA_034668585.1 Sphingomonadales bacterium
GCGCCCGACAAGCCGGGCGGTTGATCGCGCGTGAACACAGGGAACCGCGCCCTGCGTGTTCCCCGAAGGTCTTGTATTCCGCAGGCCACCCGACCGAAGCCGGTGCCTGTGTTCACCGCGAGTGCGGACGCTCCATCACGATCAAGATTAGGAGCGCTTGACGGAACTACGCCGATGCTTGCCAATCGGCAAGGCCGCTGACTCGACTGACTGCTTCGCGCCGCTATTTTTGTGGAGTTCGGCAGACAAGGTAACAAACTGGGCAGCGTCTTACTGGTCGTCGTTTTGCAGTTCGCGACGGTGACGCGGAGAACCCACCTATAGTCAGCGGTCGGCCCGAATTAACGAAGACGCAAAATCCACTTCCGGAAATCACACTGATTTCCGGTCCGAAATTGCATCGTTCCTTATCTTCAACTCGGCTGAGAGTTGGGTCCGACTCCTTACGCGTACGAAGCGTAAGATCGCCGCTCGACGGCCTGGCCAGCCGCTGGAGCAAGCAAGACTAGGGCGGACGCGTCATCTCGCGATTGCTACGGTCGAAATATCTTCAAATTCGCTCCTCCTATGCAAAATCCGCGAATCGGATCCTGCTTCGGATATAGAACATAGAGCGAACACAGAACAGAACAAAAAATGAACATACTCCGGAACGGCGCAGGTTGAAGGGGCCGCGCAGCGCCGCCGGGCGGTCGGCCCGTGGCTCAGGCCAGGCCTTCGCGTTCGCCGGCGAAGGTGGAGACCAGCATCGCCGCGGCGAGGCTGAACAAGGCGAGGCCGCCGAGGCCGGTGGCCAGAGGAGCGAGAAGGGCGGCCGCCTGCTCGCCGACGGCGGCGATCTGGTGGACGGCGAAGAGCAGGGCGCCGCCGGCGCCGAGCTCGACCACCACCTGCTCGCGGCGGTCGCGCGCCGCCTCGAGCTCGAGGACCCGGGCGCGGCGCGCCAGCTGGATCCGGGCGACGAAGGCCTCGTCGGCCTCGCGCTCCGGCAGAGCGAGGCGGCCGGCGAGTCGGGCGAGGCGCTCAGGCGTCGGCTTCATCATCGTCTCCCAGGAGCTCGAGCAGCTTCGCGCTGCCCCTCGCCACGCGAGTCTTGAGCGTTCCGAGCGGCATTTCCAATATCGCCGCGGCCTCGCTGTGCGAATGGCCGAGGACGAGGCACAGGACGACCGCGGCGCGCTCGGCCTCGGGCAGGCGCGACAGGGCGTCCTCGACGATGAGGTCGCGCTCGGCGTCGCCGTGCCCCGCCGGCTCGGGAGCCTCGCCGGTGCCGGCGTAAGCGGGCGGGCGCCGGCCGCGCTGGCGAACGTCCATCAGGAAGGTCCGCCAGGCGACTCGAAGCAGCCAGCCGCGATAGCGCCCCTCGCCGGTGAAGCCGGCCGCCTTCGTCCAGGCGGTCAGGAAGGTCTCCTGGGCGAGGTCGTCGGCCCGGCCGGTGCCGGCGAGGCGGGTCAGGAAGCCCCTCACGACTCGCTCGTGGCGGCGCACCAGCGCCTCGAACGCGGCGGCGTCGCCGCGGGCGGCGGCGGCGGCGAGAAGCTCGTCCGCGGGGGGCTCAGCCACCGCGCCTCTTCAGCATCGAGCGCCACCACACGACGATTCCGATCAGCGCCGGGAACAGCGCGGCCGAGGCGGCGCTTCGGATATTCTGCTCGCCGCCCTGGATGATGCCGGAGCCGAGGATCGCCGCGGCCAGCGCCACCAGCACCAGGCCGGTGGTCTGGCTTCGCCGCCTCGGCCGGTCGCGCAACTGCTCGAACAGCTCGGGCGCGATCGGCGAACCGGCTCGGATCGCCTCCTGCAGGGTCTTCTGGTCCTGATTGTCGTGGCGCAGGCGCATGAAGTGGAAGGCGGCGATGAACAGGCCCGCCGCCATGAAGGCCAGAAGTAGCTGCTGATCCAATGTCCCACTCTCCCCGAGCTTGTCCGGCCTCTGCGTGGATGCCGGCACCGCCCCGTTTGGATGAGGCGGCGGCCGCGCGACAGCGAAATCTTGCGGCGCCCATCAGTAGAGCCTGACCACGTTGCGGACCACGCCCTGGCGCATCAGGCTGTGGGCGAGGATCGTCTCGACGAGGCGGGCATGGTTGACCCCGAGGGTCCGGGCGGAGCGGGAGATGGTCTTCTTCGACCACAGGTTGCAGGAGAGGTTGACCTCCATGAAGACGAGGTCGCCGGTGGCGGGGTCGTAGCGGAACTCGAAGCGGCCATAGTCGAACGGCCACAATTCGGGCAGCATCAGCCGGGTCGCTCGATGGAGCCGGCCGACGAGCTCGGCATCGTCGACCGGCTCGAGCGGATCGTCCCCGGTCTCGACCAGGCCCCGTTTCTCCTCGTAGCTGCGCGGCAGGCCCGGCAGCTCGGGCCGGTAGGCCATGGGCGGCAGCAGCCAGGGGCCGTCGGCGCCGACGACCGGGACGGCGATGTCGATCAGCGGCGCATAGGGTTCGAGGATGACGTCGTGGCCCGAGGCGAGGATGTGCTCGGCATGCGCCTTCGCCTCGGCCCAATCGTCGAGGATCCCGACCCCCCAGGAGGCGGAGCTGGCATTGGGCTTCACCACCAGCCGCTCCCAGGCGAAGGCCGGCGCCACGACCGGCCCCTGGCCGCGGCGGACGATCGCCCAGTCGGCGACCGGAACGCCGCGAAGGCGGGCGGCCGTCTTCATCAGATGCTTGTCGTCGGAAAGCCCGCGAAGGATCGGAGCGGCGCCGAGGAAAGGGAGGCCGTGGCGGGTGAGGAGGAGGGGGGCGAGCATCTCGGAATTGAGGAAGCCGCCGCGATTGAGCAAAGGCACGACGAAATCCGCGGTCGGGCGCTCCCAGATCGAATCGTAGCTGTTCGCCGCGGCGACGAACAGGCCGGCCGTCCGAAGCGTCGTCAGCATCTCGTGATGATAGACCGCGTGGGTTCCGTCCTCAGCGTCCGGCTCGCCGCCCGACAATGCGTGCTTGGCGAGGAAGAGGAGGACGAGCCGGTCCTTGTCCTCGTCGAAGATCCTGAGCGGTCCCTGCTTCCTCGCGACGTGTCTCACCCAAGCTCTCCCGGTGGTTCATCTCCAAGGATGCCGGGGAGGGGCGGATTGGATGTATCCGTCGTCCCGGACTTGATCCGGGATCCATGGATTCCGGCGGCGGGAGCCTTGAACCTGCGTGTTCATGGGTTCCGGCTTGCGCCGGAATGACGGATCGGCGCGTCGTCCCGGCGCAGGCCGGCCCCGGGGGGTGAAATGCTCGGCGCGGCTTCTCGCCGGGATCCCAGCCTGCGCCGGGAGGACGGGAGAGGCCGCTTATTCGCCTATCCTCGGGATTTCGCAGGCGCAGCCCCGCCATCGACTTGATCTCGATCGGGCCTTCGTCGGCGGAAGCTTCATAAGGTTCGGCTTGCCTGGAAGAAGAAATCCCGTCGCCGGCGAAGCCGAAGAAGCGGTCGCGGCGTGCGCATTCGGTGGCGCGATCCCGGGCCATTTCCGCGGCTTCGAGGACGTCGAGAGAGGCCTGCTCCTCGGGCGTCAGCGAGCGGGAATACCAGTTCACGCCGTCCCAGACGCCTTCCTCGTCGCCGCTGAAACCTGTCGGAGGCGGAAAGCAGGTCCGCAGGGCGCCGGTCTCCCGCTCCTCCCACACCGCCGAGCGCCAATCCTCCCGCTCGGGCTCCGGCGGCTCCGCACCCTGCTCGAGAGCGTCCATATGGGCTTCCCAATTCTCGCAGATGGCGAGGGCTTGCCCGGGCGGCTGGAGCAGATGCTCGGTCTTGCCGAGCAAGTGGATGAGCAGCCGGTTGTCGTAGACCCGCTCCTGGCTGATCAGCTCGCCGTGATAATAATGGCCCTTGAGCGTGCCCTCGACGGCGCGCTCGTACGCGACCGAGCGAAGCCGGCGCGCGCCATGGACATGGGCGGCCTCGCAGGCGTGGTCGAACGAGCGGGCGTCGGCGCGGCGGCGGACGCGGTTGATGCTCTGCTCGCTGACGCCGACCCGGCCAGCCGCCTCGCGGGCGACCCCGGTGTCGGCGAGAGCCTCGACATAGGCGCGCTGCTTCTCCGGGGTGAGGCCGTCCACGCGGTGGCGCAAGGGCACGGGCTCGAAGGCGAGGCGATCGGGCGCCTCGCCGGTCCGGGAGTGGGAAAGCGAGGCGAAATCATCGGACGCCGCCTCGGGCGATGGCGCATTGCGCGACTCGATATGGTCCATCCCAAGGTTAGAACATAAAGGGTACAGTCCAGGAAATGTGTTTTTGCACCATTCCGGCGCCTTCGCGTGCTTCGCGGTCCTTCGCGTGAGAAAACCAAGGGGGCGGACCGGCGGCAGCGAACCGCTCTCTGCGTCGGGTCCTTCGGCAGCAAATGGACTCACGCGGAGAACGCGAAGGACGCGAAGGACGCGAAGGGGCCGAGTGGGGCGGATGAGGCGGTGACCGCTGTCGGCGGCCGCCGGCCGGAACAGCCGCCGCTCCGGGTTCACGCAAAGGCGCAAAGGCGCGAAGGCGCTCCGTGACTGTCACTAGATTCCCTTCTTCCGTCTTCTCCGCGCGGCAGCCGACGATGTTTTTTTAGAAAAGGCGCGAAGGCGCGAAGGCGCGATCGGTCGCCCCGCATATTTGCTTGGGCTCGGCGATCCGGCGGCTCGGATAAGGCGCTTCGCGCAAGCGGCTCGAAAACGGGGACGGTATACATTTCTCGTCGGCGGCGAGAGGGCCGCTTTCATCGGGAAATGTATACTGTCCCCATTTTATCGGGGTCTCGTCGAGGTCCCGGCTTTCGCCGGGATGACGTTGGTGCCCAGGAGAGGACTCGAACCTCCACGCCCTTGCGAGCGCCAGCACCTGAAGCTGGTGCGTCTACCAATTCCGCCACCTGGGCCCAAGAGGAGAACAATCCGGTAGGGGGCGCGAACTAGGGGGCGTGCCCGCGCTTGTCAACGCGCCGGCGGGCGGGCATGGGGGCGCCGCATATTCGATGCGTTTTCCAAGGGATCGAGAATGGACGCCAGAGACCGCGTGGTGACCCTGTTCGGCGGCGGCGGCTTCCTCGGGCGCTACGCCGCCCAGGCGCTGTTCCGTACCGGCGCCCGGGTCCGGGTCGCCCAGCGCGACCCGCGCCGCGCCTTCTTCCTCAACCCGCTCGCCGCCGTCGGCCAGGTCCAGTTCGTCCGAACCGATATCCGCGACTCGGCCGCGGTTCGCGAGGCGGTCAAAGGGAGCGACTCGGTCGTCAACCTGGTCGGCATATTGAAAGGCGATTTCGAGGGGATCCACGTCGCCGGGGCGGCCAACGTCGCCGAGGCCGCCGCCGCTTCGGGAGCGGCCGCGCTCGTCCACGTCTCGGCGATCGGCGCCGATGCCCACAGCGAATCGCTTTACGGCCGGAGCAAGGGGGAAGGAGAAGCCGCGGTTCGGAGCGCCTTTCCGGGCGCGACGATCCTTCGGCCCTCGGTGCTGTTCGGGCGCGAGGACAATTTCATCAACCGCTTCGCGGGGATGGCGCGGCTGGCGCCGGTGCTTCCGGTGATCAGCGGCGGGACCCGGTTCCAGCCGGTCTACGCGGCCGACGTCGGCCGGGCGGTCGCCGCGGCGGCGCTCGACCCGCTCGGCCATGGCGGCCGGACCTATGAGCTGGGCGGGCCGCAGGTGCTGACGATGCGCGAGCTGATGGAGTGGGTCTGCGAGACGACCGAGCGGGGGCGGCCGCTGATCGACATACCCGATCCCGTCGGCCGGCTGATCGCCCGGCTCACCGGCTGGCTGCCGGGGGCGCCGATCACCTGGGACCAGTGGCTGATGCTGAGGCGCGACAATGTCGTCTCGCCCGGCGCCAGGGGGCTGGAGGCCTTCGGACTCGGCAAGACTCCGCTCGCCGCCGTCTCCGAGGGCTGGCTGACCCGCTACCGCCGCCACGGCCGCTTCGCGGCGAAATCGCCATATTGACGCGCGGCGTCGCCCCGGCGGAGGCCGGGGTCCCAGGAGAATCTGCACCGTGACTTTTCGACCCGAGGTCCCGGCTTTCGCCGGGATGACGAACTAGATGGAAGCCTCGCTCCTCACCATCATCCTGCTCGGAATCGTCGAGGGCGTGACCGAGTTCATCCCGGTCTCCTCGACCGGCCATCTCGTGCTCGCGGCGGAGCTGCTCGGCTTCAGGAGCGAGGCGCAGGGGACGTTCGAGATCGTCATCCAGCTGGGCGCGATCCTGTCGGTGATCGTGCTCTACTGGCGGCGCTTCCGGGACGCGGGCGTCGGAATCCTCCGCCGAGAGCCCGAAGCGCTTCGCTTCGCGCGCAACATCGCGCTCGGCTTCCTGCCCTCGATGGCGGTCGGCTTCCTGGTCTACGACGCGGTCAAGGCGATGCTCGGCAGCCCGACGATCGTCGCGGTGGCGCTGATCGTCGGCGGAATCCTCATCCTCGTCCTCGAACGGCGGATGCGGGAGACCAAGGTATGGAGCGTCGAGGCGATGGGCTGGAAGACGGCGCTCGCCATCGGCCTCATCCAGTGCCTTTCGATGATTCCGGGGGTGAGCCGCTCGGGCGCGACGATCATGGGCGCGCTGTGGCTCGGCGTGGAGCGCAAGACGGCGGCCGAATACAGCTTCTTCCTCGCCGTTCCGACGATGCTTGCGGCGAGCGGCTACGACCTCCTGAAGACCGGCGCGGGCCTCGACAGCGGCGCCTGGGGAACGATCGCGATCGGCTTCGTCGTCTCGTTCATCGTCGCCCTGCTGGTGATCAAGGCGTTCCTCGCCATCGTCACCCGCCACGGGTTCGCCCCCTTCGCCTGGTACCGGATCGCGGTCGGCTCGCTGGCCCTGGCCTGGCTGCTGGCGCGCTAGACCGACCGGGCGTTCAGATTAGGCTCAGGCTTTCGGAGCGATAAGGGCAACCGAGTCGCACCCTGGCGCGTTTTCGCCCCGTGCGCCATGCTTTGAGGAGGCCTGTCTTGCGTAAGCTGATCATCGCCCTGACGGCGCTCGCCGCGGCCGCGCCCGTCGCCGCCCAGCCTTATTCCGACCCGCGCGACGAGGATATCGTCCGCCGGCTGCCGCCTCCTCAGGAAGTCGAGCGGATCGGCGATGCGCTCGGCGCCGCCACCGACGCCTTGATGGACGTCGACGTCGGCCCGGTCGCCGACGCTCTCGATCCCTATCAGCGCCGCTACCGGCACGGCCGCCGCGAGACCCTGGGCGACCTGGCCGGCCGGCGCGACCCCTATGCCCGCGAGCGAATCCAAGGCGAGATCGGGGCGGTCACGATGGGCCTCGGCGCCGCGGTCGAGCAGATGGCGGTGATGACTCCGCTGCTTCGCCGGAGCCTCGAGGATTCGGTCCGCCGGATGGAGGACGCCATCGCCCGCGGGCGGGCGGCGCGGCCTTATGACGATCGGTACGAGCGCCGCTACGACCCGCGTTACGATCCGCGCGACGACGACGATCGCTACGATCGGGAAGACGAGCCGCGCTGAGCCGTCGTCGCGGCGCAGGCCGGGACCCCGGCTCATCCGGCAATAATCATTCTCGCCGAGGTCCCGGCTTTCGCCGGGATGACGTGTAGACGCGGCTCACGCGCCGCCGCTAAAGGCGGGGGCGATGTGGCAGCTCTACCAATTCCCGCTTTGCCCCTTTTCCCGCAAGGTCCGGCTGATGCTGGCCGAGAAGGGAGTCGCGCATGAGCTGGTGCGCGAATCGCCCTGGCTGAAGCGCGACGAGTTCACCGACCTCAATCCCGCCGGCCAGACCCCGGTGCTGGTCGAGGAGGCGCGCGGCATCGTGCTCATCGATTCCAAGGCGATCTGCGAATATTTCGAGGAGACGGTGGACCGCTCGCCGATGATCCCGGGCACCGCCCCCAACCGGGCCGAGGTCCGGCGGCTGGTCTCCTGGTTCGACGAGGGGCTGTACCGCGAGGTAGTCGCGCCGCTGATGGAGGAGCGGATGACCAAGCGTCTCGTCGCCCGCGACCCGCCCGACACTCGGGTGCTCCGCGAGGCGATGAAGACCGCCAACAACCATATCGACTATATCGACTATCTGCTCGACCATCGCCGCTGGCTGGCGGGGCCGGTGCTCAGCCTCGCCGATTTGACCGCCGCGGCGCACCTCTCGGTCGCCGACTATCTCGGCGGCATCGACTGGCGCGGGCACAAGCAGACCGCCGACTGGTATTCGGTGATGAAGTCGAGGCCCAGCTTCCGGCCCTTGCTCGCCGAGCGGATGGAGGTGATCGCTCCGCCCAGCCATTACGACAAGGTGGATTTTTGACGCTCACGGGGTGAGCGTCACCCCGGCGGAGGCCGGGGTCCCGGGTCATCTTGCAGGGCCTCTTCCTCGCCGAGGTCCCGGCCTTCGCCGGGATGACGGAGGAGTTCGCCCGGATGACGGTAGAGTTCACCGGGATGACGGAAGAGGTCGTCATCCCGGACTTGATCCGGGATCCATGAACACCGTCGTTCGAAACCCCTGACCTAGGTGTTCATGGGTTCCGGCTTTCGCCGGAATGACGGCGCGCCGTGACGAAATAATCGAGGCTCTTATTGTCGGAGAGGTGGAAGCCGCGGGCCGGGCCCCAGGCGAGGCCGTGGCAGTCGACTATCTCGAGGCCGGAGTCCCTCAGCAGGGCGCAGAGCTCCTCCGGGCAGAGGAACTTCTCCCAGTCGTGGGTGCCGCGCGGGATTCGGCCGGTGCCCTCGCCGATCAGGATCAGCATCAGCCGCGACATGGCGGTGCGGTTGGGCGTGGAGAGGATGATCAGGCCGTCCTCGGCGAGGGCGTCGGCCAGGCCCTGGACGAAGCTGCGGGTCTCGGCGACATGCTCGACGACCTCGAGCGACGTGACGAGGTCGAACTTCCCCTCCAGCGCCTCGACTCCGCCGACCCGATAGTCGATCGCGAGGCCCTGGCCGAGCGCGTGCTCGCGCGCCGCGGCGATATTCTCGGGCGCCGGGTCGACCGCCGTCACCTCCGCCCCGAGCCGGGCGAGCGGCTCGGCGAGCAGGCCGGCGCCGCAGCCGACATCCGCGGCCCGCCGCCCCTCGAGCGGCCTCAGGCTGCATTCGTCCAGGCCCCAATGCTGGTCGATCCGGTCGCGTATGTAGCCGAGGCGGACCGGATTGAGCTGGTGGAGCATGGCCGACGAGCCCTTCGGGTCCCACCAGTCCCCCGCCAGGGCGCCGAAATGGGCGGCTTCCTTCGGGTCGATCGTGCTCGTCATTGGTCCAATCCCGTCATCCCGGCGAAAGCCGGGACCTCCATGCACATAATGCCCCGAGGCGAAAAGAGGCCCCGGCTTTCGCCTGGGTGACGGGAGCGCATTGCGCGGGCGCGACCGCCAACCTATCAGCCGCCGTCATGGCCCGCATCGTGATGAAATTCGGCGGCACCTCGATGGCGGGCATCGAGCGGATCAGGCATGTCGCCCAGCGGGTGAAGAGCGAGGCGGAGGCGGGGAACCAGGTGGCGGTGGTGGTCTCGGCGATGGCGGGGGAGACCGACCGGCTGGTCCAGTTCTGTCGCGAGGCCTCCAGCCTCTACGATCCGCGCGAATATGACGTCGTGGTCGCGAGCGGCGAGCAGGTGACGAGCGGACTGCTCGCCATCACGCTCCAGGGCATGGGCGTCAACGCGCGCTCCTATATGGGCTGGCAACT